>PBWE01000044.1 GCA_002728915.1 Micrococcales bacterium | reverse complement strand
GTGCGGCTGCCAGTCCCACGGCGACCATGATCGCCGCTGCTCCCGCCGCCACTACTCCTCGTGTCCGAGCCATGTGATCCACCCTTCTTTGACAATCCTTCGTCTTTAGCCGAACAAGATCATCGCGTGAGCGATGACGACGCCCACGATGAACAACGTGAAGATGATGCCGAAGGCGGCGAACCCCTTGAACGACTTGCCCCATGGCGACTCGGCCAGCTCAGGAGACATGCACGATGCCAGTGTCTTCATGTCGCCGATCAGCCCCCACGTCATCAGCAGCGTGAACAGGCCCACGACGACGGAGACGATCATGAGCGCCGTCGCGTAGTCCGACTGCTGCAAGCCGATGAAGGCCAACACCGGGGCGAAGAATATGAAGTAGCCGATGAAAACCGCCATCGTGGGATACACGCGGTGGTTGAACCACCCCAGTATTTCCTTGTTGTCCATCTGAGAATCCTTTCGCTGGTGTGAGGTCGTGCGCCGGACGGGACTCGTGTCGCGAGTTCGGTGGGGGCAGCGCTGCCGGCGACGCTACGGCACCACGGCCCCGCACGTCAGCCGAAAAACCACATTCATCGCCGTCACCAACGTCCACCGCTCGCCGCGCCNTTACCCAGCAGAAGTAGCCGAGCAGATGTAACCGAGAATTCACGTGTTTCGTGCCCCTGCGCCGGCGATGAGCGCCATGATTGTCGTGACCACTTACCACTTCGCTCATCACGAGGAGACACACATGACCAACGCCAACTCCATTTTCTGGGGCGCCATGCGCCAACGCGACATCCTCGGCGGCCTCGCCATCTTCATTGGATTGAACTCCGCGCTGTTCGCCATCATCATCCTGGCCAGCGATATTTCCTCCAGCGGTCAGGTAGCACTGGCGATCTTCGCGGTGCTGTCCAACTTCCTGGTGTGGCTCTGGAACGACGCAGGAATCAAGGATGTGCAGGCCGGATCGAAGGACATCACCGGTGATGATGCCGAGACCGCCATCGCGCAAGAGTTCAAGAAAGCTCCCTGGGCCTTCTACCGCGGCATCGTGGTCGTGATAGCGCTCGCAACAGCGGGCTCAGAGCTCTACGCACTGTTCGGCTGATTGGTTTCCGACCGACGCTCGACCGAGCGTCAGTCGGAAACACCGTTAACCTGACGCCATGCGTCGGCTGCCGGTGATCTTGGCTGTTCCGGCGATCCTGCTCGCCCTCACCGGCTGCGGCGGTTCAGACCAACCGAATGCCACGACTGACACCGAAACGGTCATCAGCGACACGGCGGCTGACACATCCGGCGAATTGTCCGGTCAGTCGGACGGTCAGTCGGACGATGCCTCAGATTCGGCAGGAGTTTTCGTTTCTCTGGTGGGCTCATGCGAGACCGGCACGTGCGATTACCGCCTCAGCAACGCCGAAGGTGGCACCGATGTCTTCGAGGCGCTCGCCGGACGCAAGTCCGTTCGCTTCGAGGTGGATCCCGAGGTCATGGCGACTTACGAGATCAANGTGCGGGATATCGACGGTGAGGGCGCTAGTTGCACGGCGATCATCACCGGGGGTGGCTTTGATGAGCGGCAGCAGCGCTTGACCACCGGCGACGGGCCGACCTGCTCGGTGTCCACTAGCCCGTAATTCCTGCCGGCTGCGCGGTTTCATTCTTGCGCGAATATCGAAACACGCTGTTCACGCGCGGGCAATCGTGACGTCACCGACCTGAGGGACTCTTTCCTCGCCTCTCATTCCCTTCGACGACGGGTCCCTCACCTACGAGCCTCCGGTGAGGGGCCCGTTGGGTATTGCTCTTCCGCCCACGACCTCACCGGCCGTTCGGGGGCCATAATNTGCGNTGTGGCGCAACGACTGTCCATCCCCGTGTCGACGGGATATCTGATCGTCAGCGGTCTGGCAATTGCCGGCACCCTGGTCGGTCAGCTCGGCGCTACNTCCGCCACCACCTACGCTGCCAACGGCAGCGGCGGAGTAGAGACCGGCATCTACCTCGCCATCTTGCTGGTATTCGCAGCGCTCTCCACGGCGTACGTGGGACGGATCACCCATCGCTGGGGACGACTACGAGTGTTCTCAACAGCACAGGTCGGCGTTGCCGTGTCGTGGTCCATCCTCGGCGTTGTGGAGATCATCACCAGCGAGAGCCTGCTCGTGATGTGGCTAGCCGCCCCCGTTCTCGGGGTGCTCTTCGGCGTCACGACGATCGTGTCTCCCTTCGTGACCCACGCTTACCTATCTCAGACCTCTCTCACAGTGTCGATGGCTCGCCGGAACATCGCCGCCGGCGTCGGGGCGATGTTCGGTGCGTCGCTCGGCGGAGTACTCATTCACGCCACCGACCCCGGAGTGGGAATCCTCGCGAACGGCCTGCTGACCATTCCCCTCGCCGTGTTTCTTCTCGCCCGTCCCCCGGCACAAACACAAGGCGATCGACCGAGCACGCAGAACTCCGCTCGGGATCTCGTGGAATTGCTGCGGTCCANTCCTCAACTCCGTCGGGTCGGCTTTTTGACCGCGAGCCTCATGATCTGCCTCGTGCCCATGTTCGGCATGATCGTTCCGATTCTCAACGACCTTGACACGTCTCCTCTTCCTTCCGGCGCNGGCTTCATGCTCACCGGCGTCGCAGCGGGNCGGTTCTTCGTGCCAATGCTCGTGCGGCGGACCTTGAGCACGCAGTCCCAATTCTCCGGGGCCATTAGAGCGTTTACCTGGGCAAGCGGCTTCATGATCGTGTTCGCCGTCAGCACCCTGATATCCGTCATCAGCGTCGATCTCGTCGTATGGACGCTCATCGGTGTTGGGCTCGGAGCAAGTCGCTTCACCGCGCGGGCCCTGACNATCGGTGCCGCCGCCGACGCGGGTCCCCCGGGTAAGGACATTTCCGCGGTGGCGGTGCTCGTNCTCATCGGCACCATTGCTTCACCCATCGGCATGCTGCTGTGGGGTGCGTCCGTGGACTACNTGTCCTCACCCACCACGGTGGGGCTGGCTGCGCTCGTGATTCTCGTTATCGCCGCGNTTTTGGCTCGNTCTCGCNCNCGCGGCAGCAACAACTAACACCTGTTCAGCNCTGCCTGTCNTCGCAGTCCTTCCTAGCGGGCGAAGCGGCTCCGCAATTCNTCCAACGCGCTGGGGTCCGCAACAGCCTTCATACACAAGGATTGGAAGTACTCCCATTCGGAACGCTCAAACTCCAACTCCGGGAGCCGCTCTCGTCGACCGAAGATCTCGTACTTCACCTTCACGTCGGCGATCGTGTAGGTGCGTCGGCCGGTCGCAAGAACGGGGATCCTATTCTTCTTGGTCAGGTCGACTTTCTTGTCGCTAAGCCGAGCGCCGGTGGCGCGGTCGAAGGTCTGCAGGCGTCCGGTGATCTTCACACCCCCGATCCTAGATCGGTCACCGTCGACTACCCAGCGCTCACACCAGGCGCGCCGAGTCCTTCATGCGAAGACAGGATTCGGCTTACTGCGCGGTCCAGATCATCGAAGAACCCGGACACGGATCCATCCAGTTCGAGATCATCCGGACCCATAACCGCTCGGTAGGTGCCATCAGCGAAGGACACCAACACGGTCGGAGTGCCGAGGGTGCAGGCCGCCACTTCCTCCGGTGAGCGCTCGTTCAGGTGCACGAGGCGAATCGGGTGAGGGAAAGTGCGACAGGCCTCGTCCCAGGCGGCTTTTCGTCGCACAGTCGAGTGGGTGATGTCACACAGGGCGCAGTGCGCGGTGCCGCGCGCTTTGCCCAGGACGTACCGCAGCTCGCCCATGACTCCCCCATCCGCGTGATACACCCCCACGATCTCGCGAATAGACGCCGGCATTTCTGACCTGGTATTCCCCATACCCCTAGTGTCAGGGCAGTTCGCGTCACCCGCCACCGGTGATGGACACCCGACAGCGCCCCACGAAAATCGCTAAGCCCGCCACAGTCACCTGCATTTTCGACACAATGGGCAACATCTGGGAGACGGCAGGCTCTCCCCCGTAGGAATGAGTTCGGAGATCACACATGACATTCGGGCAATCGATATCGACCTGTTTCTCAAACTTCGCGAACTTCCAAGGACGAGCCCGGCGCTCGGAGTTCTGGTGGTTCTTCCTCTTCAGCTCGGTCATCCTGTTCGTCGTTCAAGTCTTGCTCGCTTTCGCGCCCGATGGCTTCTTAGACAGCACCGCATTCGCCGTCATTGCCTCCAGCATCTTCGGGATAGTCCTACTTATCCCCTTCTACGCAGCGGGCGCCCGGCGCCTGCACGACACAGGAAAGAGCGGTTGGCTCCAGCTTCTCGTGCTGATTCCCTGCGCGGGCGCGATCGTCCTGTACGTCCTCTGGGCGCAGGCAGGGTCGGAAGCGGACAACCAGTACGGGTCTCCTCCGGCCTGAGATACATGATTGATCCGCCGTGGGTTCCTCTCGCGGGGACCGTGACGTTACTCACCACACCCTGCTGTGCTTTCTGCATGCCGAGCCAGCCGCACGGGGCTACCTAAACTTGGAGCATGAATTCGGCTCAGCAGGCCCTGTTGCTTTCGTTGGGTGCGCATCTCGGCTTTCAGGCCGTCGTCACTGTCGTTGTCTACCCGACCCTTCTTGAGGTCTCGCCGGCTGACTGGCAACGCCGCCACACCGCCCATTCCAAGCGAATCGCGTTCGTCGTTGTCCCCATGTACGTCGCTGTCATTTCGGCTCTCACCTGGTCCCTTTCCTCGATGGGTTGGTCGCCGGCCCTTGTCGTGGCAATCTGCGCGACCTTGTTGGTCTTGTTAACAACCGGACTCGTTGCAGCACCTCTCCACAAGACATTGGCGAGGGACGGCCCGACTGCCCAGCTCAAGCGTCGCCTACGGCGAGCGGATGCCATCCGCTTCAGCGGCGCCGCACTCGCGTGCGTCGCAGCCACCTTCGTCTAGTCCGCCGGGGTCGTAGGGCATGCCATGTCCATTCCTTTACCTTGATCGCATGGACGTCACCCCCTGGACTCCCGCGGGCGGGACCGTGACGATGTTCACCACACCCTGGTGTGGGTTCTGCGTCAGACTGAAGCGACAACTCACCGACGACGAAATTCCCTTCACAGAAGTGGACATCGAGCAGACACCAGAAGCCGCGCTCTTCGTCGAAAGCAAGAACGACGGCAACCAAACGGTGCCGACCGTCGTCTTCCCCGACGGATCAACCGCAACGAACCCGTCGCTGGCGGATGTGACGTCCAGGCTCTCGTGACTCGTGGCCAGGGTGTCGCCCTTCGGGCCTGCTCCGCGCCGGGCACGCCGTCGTGTCGTAGAGGCGTCGTGTCGTAGAGGCGACCGGCAAAAAACATTGGCCGCTCTAACTGCTCGGCTTTGTCAACGGACGGCTCCAATCACCCGGTAACGGCTCGCCGTACCAGCGCTCGATGAGTTTGCGGGCGATGCTGACCGCCGGAGGAAGCGATACCTCGCCGGTGGCGCAGGCGTGTGCCAACTCGGCTCGCGATAGCCACCGAGCCTCGGCGATCTCCTCCCCATCGACATCGATTGATGGATCAGCAGCGAACGCGTGATAGCCGAGCATCAGCGAGGCGGGGAAAGGCCAGGGCTGGCTGCCGAGGTACTGCAGATCCTCCGGCCGGGTACCGATGCGCACACCCGACTCCTCCTCCACCTCGCGTCGGACCGCCGCTTCGGCGGACTCTCCCGCCTCGACAAATCCCGCGAGCGTGGAGAACCACGTCGGCTCCCAGCGGACCTGGCGGCCGAGGAGAGCGCGATCATCGTCGTCGCGAACGAGGACAATCACGGCAGGGTCGGTGCGCGGAAAGTGCGACGAATCATCGACGGAGCAATGCCGCGACCAGCCTGCATCGCGCCACGACAAACCCCCTCCGCACTGGGGACAGTGCCGATGGTTACGCGACCAGTTATCCAGCGCCACCGACGCCACCATCAATCCGGCATCCATGGCATCGAGGCGGGAGCCCGACATGCGAAGGTCCGCCCACTGGTGAGAGTCGGCTAGCGCGGGAGCCTCGTCGTAGTGCGCGCAGAAATAGGCGACTCCGTCGTCGTCGATCCCCAGCAGCGACGTCGGGACATGCTCGGGAACCGAAACATCGAGGGCGAGTCGATCCCCGTCGATGGCCGCGGTGCCCTGGTGCACGCGGACGAATCGACTCGATGGGTCAACGCGGGCGCCTTCTACCCATGCCTGGTCTGCGCGTCGCTCAGCAGCCCGGTCGATCGCGGAGCGGGCGAGCACGAGACCGTCCAGCAGCCACCACTGCGGATCCGACATTCGCACGAGATCTCCCCACTAACGATGGAGGCGAGCCTAGGGTGTCGGCGTGAGCGTGTTCATCCGCCAGTTGACGGGAATCCGCTTCGTGGCCGCGTTCTGGGTGTTCGCCTACCACTTGCAGGGGCCGTTCAACATTCTCGGCCTGTTGTCGATACCGGTCATGGGCGACGTCATGCGGGTTGGTCGCCTCGGCGTGGACCTGTTCTTCGCGCTGTCCGGCTTCATCCTGACCCACACGTATCTCACGCGCATGGGTTCATCGATTCGCGGGAGCGCCACGCTGCGCTTTTGGTGGCTGCGCCTGGCCCGGATCTACCCCGTGCACCTGGTGATGCTCGTCGTCGCCGGCCTCGCGGTTTTCGCGCAGGCCCGCATTCTGGGTGAGGACATCGATCGTGACTGGTGGAACCCGATCGACTTCATCAAGAACCTTCTGTTGATTCAAGAGTGGGGACCCAACCCCGAACGCGGGTGGAATTTCGTCGCATGGTCGTTGTCCATGGAGTGGCTTGCCTATCTCGTGTTCCCCGTGCTGGTGCTGATCTTGTGGAGGATGCACAAGAAAGTTCCCACGTTCGTCTTGGTGATCGCGTGGTTCGCAGTCCTCGCACCGCTCGTGGGTTACGGGTTGGGGACGTCCGATCCCTACTACACGAACAACTGGGGTTCGACCTACCGCATCGCCACGGAATTCACCGCCGGAGCCATTACGTATCTCATCGTCCAGCGGCTGTCGGAGCGCGAACGCATGCACACCCCCGCCGCGTGGTTGTCCGCCATACTCCCCGCGCTGGTCGTCGCGGGGGCGGTGTTCCTCGCGTGGCTTCCGGCGGCCCAACCGCCGGCGAACGCCGTCAACCCGGACGCAGAACCCCTGCCGCCGTATTTCCATCTCGCCCTCGTGCCGCTGCTGGTGGCGTGGATCGGGGCCTTGGCTCTTGCTCGCTCCGGTGTGGCGCGGGCTCTATCGACCCGCACCCTGGTGCTCGGTGGCTTCGTCTCCTACTCCCTCTACATGACCCACCTGGTGTGGATGGGGTTATGGCGGGCGGGGATGAACGCTGCCGGGATCGAGTCGGGCGCGTTGTATGCCGCCGGGGTCGTGGTGCTGATCGTTGGTGCCCTCGTCATCGCATGGCTGATGTGGAAGGTGGTCGAAGAGCCGGCCCGTGAGTGGATGCGAGGTCTCGTGGGTACGCGTCGCACTCCCACCGAGGAGGCGGGCGAGGAAATCATCGAGGGTGCAACGCAGGGACAGCCCACGCGTGGTGCGCCAATCGATCCGGTGGCGATCCCGGAGACTGACGAGCGCTAGTCGAGCGTTAGTCGAGCGCGAGGAGGGACTCGACCTCCGCGTCGGTGTCCGGGCGAATCTCATCCCCTGTCGCCACCATCACGAACGCTGCATCGACGTCTCGCCACGAGACGCCTGCGATCTGGGCCCACGCGAGTCGGTAGATGGCCAACTGGCGGGGGTCGATTGATGCGGTTCCTCCCGTTTTCCAATCCACTACCTCAAACCGGTCTCCCTCGGCGAAGACGGCGTCGATACGGCCGTTGATAACCCGGCCGCCGAGGACCACCGAGAAGCCACGCTCGACGCCTACCGGCTCGCGCCCTGCGTACCGCGTGTTCGCGAAGGCCTTCTTCAACTTCTCCAACTGCTCGTCCGAAACGATGTCTTCGTCGGCGGCCCCGGGGAGATCATCGACGGCCATCAGCGACTGCTGGCCGAACATGGTTTCGACCCACGCGTGCCATGCGACGCCCCGCGCGGCAGCCCGAGATGGTTGATGAGGCATCGGCCGCAGCAGATCAAGGGCGACGGCATCCGGATCGTGCATTGCGCGCAGGAACGTCGTCGCGCCAACGTGCTCACCGAGCCGAACGACGTGTTCGTCGACCTGGTCGAGCCGGTGATCCTCCATCAACGCTTCGTAGGTCTCATGCCACACGCGCACCCGCTGCTCCTCCGTGGTTTCGCCACCGCCACTGGATTCATTCAGGGACAGCGATTCGGCCATGGCGATCGGTTCGGTGGTGTTCGCGGCCTGCACCGCCGCCGCAGCCTGCGCCAGCTCCGCGCGCAGCGAGGGGACGACCGGCTGCGGCCAGGGCACGCCCCCACTACCGGTGATCGGGTTGTCGGCGCCGTCGGGTGGCGCCGGCGCCCACATCACTACCCGGCACAGGTCCGGATCGGCGGATTCGACCGCGGTTCGGATCTGCTGCAGGAAGCGATGCGGCCCGCGGGGTGTACTGTGCCCGGCGCCCCACCAATGCCCGGTGACGGTCAGTGACTCCTCGGCACGCGTGAGTGCGACGTACGCGAGGCGCTCGTTATTGCGCTCCTCCAGAGCACGAAGATCATCGGCGTACTTATCGCTTTGCTTGCTGATTGATTCCCCATCAGCGTCGGGGAAGACGGCGAGGTGCGGGGGAACGTCGTGTCGCAACGGCCACGGAACTACCCCCGGGCTAGTGAGCCAGCGGCCGCGGGACCTACCCCCGGGGAAAGCCTTCTCCGAGACGAACGGGACGAACACGTGGGTGAACTCCAGCCCCTTGGCGGCGAATACGGTCATCAACTCGACCGCCCCCGGGACCCGCGGTCGGGTGTGGGGAATGGTGACGTTGAACCGTTCAGCGTCACGCAGCCAGGTGAGAAACCCTCCCAGGCTCACGCGGCCGTCGATTTCCGTCACGGACGCCGCCAGAGCGTGGAAGTCGTCAAGCGCCGAGGTCGATGTTCCACTCGGGTCGGCAAGCGCGGCCTCAACGTCGACTCCGAGTTCACGAACAGCGCGGGCGATGAAATCGCTGATCGGCTCGCTGGTGTGCGCACGCATCCGCGTCACCAGATCCGACACCTCCACGAACGCTTCGATGGCGCGCGGCGAGTAATGCTCGGTCGGCCCGGGATCGCTGAGCGCATCGGCGAGCGCGGTCACATCCACCGCGTCGCTCCCGGCAACGGCATCGTTGAGATCGTCATCGATGGAGTCGGTGTCGCGTCGACCATGCCCACCGGCGAGCGCGTACGCGCGCTCACCCAACACCGCGAGGTCCCGAGCGCCCACCCGCCAGCGGGCCCCCGCTAACAGGCGCACCAGCGATGTGTTCGCCGTCGGCTCGTGCACCACTTCGAGCAGCGCCCGTGTGTCAGCGACCGCAGGATCCGCCAGCAGGGCGGCCGCTCCGGTCACCCGGGTAGGAATACCCCGCGCTCGCAGCGCCCGATCCACGCGCCGGATGTTCTTCCCCGTGGTGCACAAGACCGCGATCGACTCGTCGGAGTCGCCGGCCGACGTCCGTCGCTTCTCCACCGCGCCGTGCACCTCACCCACACGCGTCGCGAGGAACTCCACCTCGGTCTCGACGGTGTCGAACAATCCGACGTCCACCCGCGCCGGCGACGCCTCACCCGGCGGGATGAGCGGATCGGCTCCCGCGTGTTCGGCGCGAAGCTCGGTGGCGATCTCGTTGGCCACATGCAGGACAGCGGGTCCCGAGCGTCGGTTCTCGGCGAGCGAGTACCGCGAAGCGGGGCGCTGGTCGGTGCGCGGGAAGTGCTGTGGGAAGGACTCGATGTTGTCCACGCTGGCTCCACGCCAGGAGTAGATGGCCTGACACGGATCTCCGACCGCGGTGACCGGAAATCCGGCCCCGAACAACGTCTGTAGCAACTGTCGTTGCGCGATGGATGTGTCTTGGTACTCGTCCAACAGCACGATGTCCAAGCGAGAACGGATGTCTGTGATGGTGTCGGGAAATCGGTCGACGATGCGTTGAGCGAGCCGGACCTGATCGATGTACTCCCACAGATCGTGGGTGGTCTTGTAGTCGCGCCACCGCTCGATGAGCACGGCCAGCATCATTCGGTCGTGCGCCTTCTCGGCGATCTCCCGAGCTTTTCCGCGCCCAGAACCGAGCACATCGAGCTGCGCGATAAGCGCGCGATCGTGTTCGACGACGCGGTGGGGCTCGATGGCGAGTTCACTCAACTCACTATCGAGGCGGAGCATGAGATCGGTGACATCCATCGGGCGGCGACCCATACGAGCCAGACCCTCACCCACCTCGTCGTCATGAAGTGAACACACCATCCGGTAGGCGTGCTGGTAGCGAAGACCGTCGGTCAACAACGTGGCTTTCGGCTCGTGTCCGATGCGCAATCCGTAATCCGTCACCACCCGCGAGGCGAACGCGTTGTAGGTGAAGACCGAAGGCTCCGCCTCGGCAAAGCCGACGGAGGCGACGTGTGACCGGATGGCCGCAACGAGTGCGGACGCAGCCTTGTTCGTGAAGGTCAGACCTAGGACGCGATCGGGATCAACCGCGCCGATCGCACTCAGATAAGCAACGCGCGCCGACATGGACGTTGTCTTTCCGGTGCCAGCCCCCGCGACGATCACTCCTGGAGCGAGCGGCGCGCTGACGGCTTCCCATTGACTATCGCTCAGGTGGAAACCGAGGACCGCATCGAGCCCGCCTCGGTCCATCTCCGAGGGCACGGCGTGATTCGCCGAGGCGCTATTCACGTTCGTGTCGCTCACGTTGTCGCCGCTCATTCGTCGTCACCGCCAACGTCCAAAACGTCGTTGACATCCCCCACCAGGTCGATGACAGAAACCTCGGGGGTCTTGGCCGGGCACAGGCCAGCGAAATCACAAAAGGTGCAGTGTTTGCCAGGACGCGCCTCGATGCGTTCACGTCGAACGGTGTCCGCTGCCTCCCCCAGAGAACGCTCGATCCACGTGACACCGTTGATGCTTTCGGGTCCGTCCAGCCCGTCCGGCCCGTCCAGTCCGTCGCGCCCACCAGGGCCAACGGTGGCGTCGGTGGTCAGCGGCAGCTGCATCTGCTGTTTCGGGCCTGGATCCTTCGCCCCAGCGTCCATGCGCAGCTGAACAAGGGCAGCACCGCCCACATCGTGATGGGCGCCGTCTGCTGCCTCGTACGCGTCCCGCAGCAGAAGTTGATACACCCCCAACTGTCCGTGTTCTTGTGTCTCCTTCTTCGTGGGACTGGACGAGGATGTCTTGAAGTCGATCGCCACCAGTCGACCGTCGTCGTCCTCTTCGATGCGATCGAGGTAGCCCCGCAGGTGCACCGACTCCGGGGCTCCTGCGGGGGTGGGGACGTCAAGGTCAGAGGCGATGTAACGCTCGCTGTCGATGAAGGTTCTCTCGCGCGCCTGGTGGTAGATCAGGAAGCGCTCGAGTGCGTGACGGGCTTCGGTTCGTTCGGACACCGAACGCCACGGTGCGTCGAAGTCGACCTCGCTCCACACCCGATCAACGAAAGCCCCCATGGAGCGCAGGTCTTCGGGGATCTCTCCACGCGCGACGTGGTCGGCAATCGCGTGCACGATGCTTCCGAATGCCGTCGCGCTCGAGCGAACAACATCGGCGTGCGCTTCGTGGTCGAGGAACCACTTCATCGAGCACTGCCGGATCGCATCCAACGAAGACCCGGACAGCGCAATGGGCGCATCGGGGGCCCGCAGCGGACGAGGCCCCTCGCTGACATCGTTCATGCCCCACCAATGGGCCGGATCCGCGGCAGGGATCAAAGACGCGCCCGATCGGTCACGAAGGGTGGCGATGCGAGCCAGGAGCGATGCTGCGTGCCGTCGCGTATCGGCCGAGCTCTCGGCATCCATCAACGCGCGCCGGCAGTCGATCACCAGTTGGCTCCAACTGGTGATCACGTCACCGCGGTGCGGCAGGGCTTCGACGGTGATCCCTGGCGAGTACTCCCCGTCCATGTGGCGCGGATTGCCCAGACTCATGCCGATCACGTCGGCGATGAACCGGCTCGGTCGATCCGCTCCCTCGTCTGCCGAGTCAACGGGGAGCAGGGTCACTTGCTCGCGGGCACGGGTCATCGCCACGAAAAGCAGGTTGCGCTCCTCGCGCATGAGATCCGGGGCCACCTGGTCTGCCGAGGCGAGTTCCTCGACCCCGAGTAAGGATCCGCGCGGTTGCACGTTCGGCCACCGACCTTCTTCGAGTCCGGTGATCCACACCCGTTTCCACTCCAGCCCCTTGGCGCGGTGCACGGTCATGATCTGGACCATCGACTCTCGCTCCACCCGAGCGTGCGAGGACTCGGTGATCGACTCCGACGCGATGGCCTGATCGCGCAACGTGTCAAGGAAGGTCGTGACCGCATAGACGCCGCGATAGCGCTCACTCAAACGCTCGGCCGAAGCGAACAGCGCCATGACGGCGTCGAGATCGTGATGGGCGCTCCCCGAGCCACCCAGGGCCGCGGCGCGCAGGCGATCCGGCCAGCCGTGCGGGCTCGAGCCACCGGTCCACGCGACCCACAGCACCTCACCAATCGATGCCCCGCGAGACACACCCTCACGCACGGCAGCGAGAACGTCTCGCACTCGATCGACGCTCGCCGCCACAGCGGAGGCGGAATCGACGCCGGCAGGAGGAGCGTCACGACCGAGTACAAGGTCCGCGACGAGCTCTCGCGCCGGCAGCACAGGATCGCCCGCATCGCGACGCTGCGCGCGCAGCGCCCTGCCCAGTCGTCGAAGGTCCGAGACATCCATACGACCGATGGGGCCGAGCAGCAGATCCTCGATCCTCTCCGGAGTCGCTGTTCGAGGCCGAGCGGCGATCTCGATCAGGGTCAGCAGCACCGCAACCGCCGGCTCCTCGTGCAGCGGCAACTCGTCTGCGGTGATGGACGCAGGAACTCCGGCCACCGACAAAGCGCGCTCGACGCGAGCAAGATCGTCCGCGGATCGAACGAGAACCGCCATGTCCTGCCACCCGAGCCGGTCGTGCACGTGGGCCGAGCGAATCTGTTCGGCGATGTGTGCATCACGGGAGGAGTGCGTGGGACACGACAGAACACGAACAGCCCCCTGCATCAACGGGTCGTCGTCGACGAATTCGGGGGTGCGATGGTCGCGCTGCGCGTCGACCGGCAAGGTGCCGAGCGTTCGTGGTGCCAGGGCAGCCCGCGCCGCGTCGGCGATCACCGTTCCGTAGCGGCGCACGGTGCGTAGCGCGATCACCGGCGCAGGCTGTCCCCCCGGCTGTCGAAACGTGTCCGGGAAGTCGAGGAATCCCTGCACCTGGGCTCCGCGGAACGCGTAGATCGCCTGATCCGGGTCACCGACAGCCACCACCGAGCATCCCGGTCCGGCTATGCGACGCAGAAACTCGACCTGGAGAGGGTCGGTGTCTTGGAACTCGTCGACGTAGATCGCGGTGATGCGCTCGTGTAGTTGCCGGCGCACTGATTCATCGCCGGCCAGGAGCACGGCTCTACGCATCAACTCGGCGTAGTCCATGACGTTGTGGAGGACCATCACGTCCTCTTCCTGCTCCGCGATGTCCGCGACGGCGTTCCACTCCGGACGAGCGTGCTCCGCGGCCAGTGCTCGTAACCGGGCAGGAGTGATGTCTCGCTCGCGCATTCGTGCGATGAGGGCGCGCACCTCGGCGGCAAACCCCTGCGTAGCGATGGCTTCCTGCAGTTCCTGCGGCCATGTGATGGTGCCGTCTTCCAGGCTCCCCATGATCAGTTCACGGATCCGTTGATCCTCCTCGGCTCCGGACAACAAGCGTGGCGGATCGACGTATTGCTCAGCGCCGGCGTGCGCACGAACCAGGCCGTAGGCGAACGAATGGAAGGTGGCAACCGTGGGGAGCAGTCCACCGCCGATGCGCGCTGCGATCCGGTCCCGAACCTCACCGGCCGCTCGCCGACCAAAGGTCAGCACCAGGACTTCCTCTGCGGACTGCCCAGCGGTCAAGCGCCCCACAACAGATTCGACGATCGTGGTGGTCTTGCCCGTGCCCGGACCAGCGAGCACCAGGAGCGGCCCGTCGCAGTGATCCACCACGGCCTGCTGGCGAGCGTCCAGCTCGGGAGACTGCGCCCGCGGTAGGGGCGATAAGTCCAATCGGGTGCGCACCACCCATAAATACCACCGCCATGTGACACCATCGGTCGGTGAGCGACGACACGCGGACGGGCGGCGCAGCCGGCTCCGAATCGACGCTCGACACCCCCTCTGCCGGTCCGCCGACCAGCAGCACGAACGCACCCCCCGAGAACGGCACACGTGGCGAGATGGCGGACTTGCGAGCTGATGCGCTCGCCGACGCCGGTTCCTACGTTCCCGGGTCCGACGGGGTCACCGAGTCCGGCACCATCGTCATCGAGGACGGCGTCATCCCCAAGCGACTGCGTCGCCCCCTGGATCTCGCACGATTCGCGCTCGCCCTGCTTCTCGCGGCCGCCGCCGTCGCCCTCGGCTGGTTCGCGACCGGGACAACAAGTGGTCTGGAAGACGACCTCGTGGAAGGGGCACGACTTCTGCCCGACCCGGTCGTATTGATCATCAACATCATCGGTGGCATTGGAACGCTCGCCCTCCCCATCGCCGGAGCTATCGCGCTGATCGTCCGCAGACGGGTTCGTCAACTCTTCGACGCGCTCGTCGCTTTACTCATCGCCGTTGTTGCCTTGTCGGGGCTGTCCATCCTCGTCTCCGAGATCGCCGATCCGCGGCTGCTCGTCGCACTCACCGGATCAAACGATCCATCGAACGCGGCAACATCTCCGATCCTCGGCGGTCTCCTCGCGTTCATCACCGCGTCGCGGTTGATCAGTCGTCGCCCGTGGAACGTGCTCACCCTCGTGGTCATGGGCTCACTGGTGATCGTCGCCATACTCAGCGCATCCATTGCTGTTGCCGGCTTGGCTGCATCCTTGATGATCGGTTGGGCCATCGGTCTCGCCGTTCGTTACATCCTGGGGATTCAAACCACGCGCCCCAGTGGCGCGGAAGTGGCCGACGCATTGGACCGCGGCGGCTTACCCATCACGATGCTCCGAGCGCAAGAGTCAACCTCACGAGGTCGCCGCTACCTCGCCACGGGACGGTCTGGCCAGTCGCTCAACGTGACGGTTCTCGACCGCGACCTCGAAGGAGCTGGGCTCCTTCGAGCCATCTGGACGTCGCTTCGCCTACGAGAGGAGCCCCGTAACTCGTCCTTCAACATGCGTCGTTCGCTCGAGCACGCAGCGTTGGTGTCCTACGCAGGGGAATCCGCCGGCGTTCCCGAGCCTCGCTTGCTTCTGGCATCCGAGGTGGGCCCCGACTCCTGCGTCCTGGCCTACGAGAACATCGACGGCACACCCTTCGCTCAGATCAGCGACCTCAACGACGATGACCTCCGCGGCGCATGGCAGGCCGTGAAAACCATGCACGAACACCAGATCACGCATCGATCGCTGAACGACGATCACCTGGTGCGCTCCCCCGACGGCACCGTACGAGTTATCGGCCAGGACTCCGGCAGTGTCGCCTCTAGTGACGTTGCCATGCGCATCGACGTCGCCGAGTTGCTGTGCACTCTCGCGATGCTCACCGACGTCGACCGTGCTGTCAGCACGGGTGTGGAGATTTTGGGAGTAGACGGCATCGGACGAGCACTACCCGCCTTGCAACCGGTCGCCTTATCTCGAGGCACGCGAAAGGAACTGCGCAAGCACAAGGGGCTCATCGTCTTGCTGCGCGATCGCTTGGTGGAGATACGACCAGGAGCAGACAAAGAAACGATCCAATTTGAGCGGATTAAGCCCAAGACCCTCATCATGGTGGTGGCCGGGACCATCGCCGGGTACGTCCTGCTGTCCCAACTGGCTCAGGTGGATCTGGTCGGACTCATCCGGAATGCCGATTGGCGTTGGATCGCCGCGGCCGCTCTCTTTAGTTTGATCACATATTTCGGTTCAGCCTGGTCGTTGACGGGATTCGTCCCGGAGAAGCTGCGCTTGACGCGCACGCTAATGGCACAGATAGCGGGAGATTTCGCGACGCTGGTCTCCCCGCCGACGTTGGGGTCTATCGCGATCAACGTGCGTTACCTGCAGAAGTCCGGACTGCATCCGGCCCTTGCCGCAGCGTCGGTCGGCGTCTCCGGCGTCGTGACTTTCGGCATACACATACTGCTCCTCTTGGGCTTCGGTGTGGCGGCGGGCACCGCCACCGACTTCACGTTTGATCCGCCTCGGGCCGCCGTGATCATAGTTTCCGGTCTCGCCGTTCTCGCTCTGGGACTACTCGCTGTTCCTCGGGTCCGCAGAGAGATCACCCGAAGGATTCGCCCCCTGCTTGCCGAGGTAATCCCGCGGCTGGTGACCGTGGCCCAACGCCCCCTCAAGCTACTCGAGGGAATTGGGGGGATTCTCCTGCTGAACCTTGCCTACATCGCCGTCTTGTTCGCCTGCATCGCCGCATTCGGCGGGTCACTCAACATCGCCCTCGTGGCGGTCGTCTACCTAGCCGGCGCCACGATCGGGCAGGCCGCTCCCACCCCCGGTGGTCTCGGCGCTGTGGAGGCTGCGCTCGCGGCTGGACTCACGGCAGCAGGGCTAGACGCCGGCACCGCCGTCTCCGCTGTCCTGCTCTACCGACTGATCACTTTCTGGGCACCCACCGTCCCCGGCTACTGGGCATTCACGAAACTGACCAAAGACGGCCTGCTCTAGCAAGCGCCATCACCGCTGCACTGAAATACTCACGTTATGAGCGACGAGCGCGTGGTCATCACGCCATTGAAGGATGGCCCCAATCAAGTTGCCGGTGGGGTGGTCGTGCAAGACCCCGACGGGAACGTCATCAAGGAAGCATCGACCGTCTATCTGTGCCGGTGCGGGTTCAGCCAAGACGCGCCACTTTGCGACGGCTCACACAGGAGAAACAACTGGAGTAGTGCGTTCCGCTGAAGGAAAAGGTTTCCCTACATGGCTGCAGTCCGAATCCTCATGACTTTCATCTCTTCGCCCTTCCCCACATCGAAGAGAACCTCTTTTTCGCCTTTCCCCACATTGAAGACGCCCCTCTCTTTACGCTCCTCCACATTGAAGACGCCCGCTTTTTCAAGCGTTGCCACCAGGTCAATCGGGGCTGCCCCATAAGTCGGTCCGCACTTGCCCGCCTTTCCGCAAGTGATTTGGATGCACTGTCGTGGCCTTCCGTTTTTCCCGAGCGTTTTGCGACGGGGGCTCCAATGGGCCCCGTGTCCTTAGCCTTTTCGTTCAAGGCGTCGTGAACTTTGTCTAACGCTCCGTCTACCGCTTCTCCCCCCTTTTCGCCCGCTGCGTCGACGATCTTGTCCCGCACTTGTTCACTGTCAAGATTTTCGTCGACAGCTTCCCTAGCCGCGTTTGCAGCACCCGCGATTCCCCCTGATGCAGCCTCACTTAATCCTGCCGAGTCCAACTCAGGAGCCCCGCCGATCGTGGACTCAAGGCTGTTCCCGGCAGATTCCGCGATCTCTTGGGTCGACGAGATGGCGTTATCTGCCAATTCTTTTACAGGTCCTCCGCTGGCTTTCACCATTTCACTTGCAGCGGATGCAATCGGCGCAGCAGCATTTTTTGCCGCATCACTGGCCATTTCGTTGACTGGTTCAAAAACACCACCCTCGCGAAGCATCCCCAAACCCATCTGCGCACCTTGCTTGACACTTCCGAAAGATTCTTGTGGCGATGCATTGAAATCGATGACCTGATCTCGTATTTGCTCGCCTCGGATGGTGTTTCGTCCGTCTCCCTGCTCCATAGACCGCGCATCTCTAGCGAAGCGCGCCCTGTTGGCTCCCTCCGAAGAAAGACCGCCTGCCATCTGACCAGCCACCTGAAGACCCTTTCCGGTGGTCTGAACAGCCGTTCTCACAACGTCTCCGTCTACACCAAGGACGTTTGCAGTCATCGCGCCAACATTTTGCGCGGTGTGTGACACAGCAATATTCCTTGCGTGCTCAAGATCGTTGCTTTCCAGTGCCTTATGGGCAGTCTCTAAATTGCCCTCCAACGTTTCACCGGATCTATGCATCTGCCTTGCCGTGCTGTTGAGCGCAGCGAGTCGCTCATCCTTTGCACTCGTTACCGCTCGATCTTCGTTGTACGACGTGCCCACTCCACCTGCTCTACCGTATTTGACGGTTTCGCCCTCGTGCTTCTGGACGTAAGCGCGCGTCCTTTTGACCAGCCCTTTCATGTCGGACCGTTCTTTCCGTATCGCAGCGAGCTTTGCTGCCTCTTCGGTAGTCAATCCAGTCTTTTTCTCTTTCTTCAATTCGATGAGACGTTGCTCGCGGGCAAGCTTTGCGTCGTGTTCTTCGGGCAACATTCCATGCTTCTTAACGAAGCGGAATTTATCAACGGTNTCCTGGTGCCGATTCCTCGCCGCGATAGCTTCTTCATCGGCACCGCTGTCAGCATCAGCTTTGGCCGCATCCAGCTTTTTTCGCAATGCATCGTGCTCATCTTGTTGGTCCTTCGTAAGACCTGTGTCTTTTTCTCTTCGCAAAACACTGGCACTGTTTAAAGCCGAAGCAAGCGCACTTTGGTGATTCTCATCAAGATAGTCAGAGCCGATAAAGGATTTATCATTTTTTGCTTGTTTGGCGATTGCCTTGTGGTGCTTTATTTGATCGTCAATGGCCTGCTGATCCTTCTTTGACGTCATCCCCCGACGTCTCTCCTGCAAATCCTTAATTTTGTCCTGGATACTAATCTTTTGTTTGTCTCGCAATTCTTTGATGGTGTCCTCGTGGGTCTGAAGTTCATCCTTCTTCGAAAACTTCTCCCTGATTTTTCGTCCCCCAAACCCCGTTTTGCCACTCCGGTAGCGATCTGCTGTCTTTTGTNCTTCACCCTGCTTATTGAGTGCAGCNAANCGTGACTCAATCTCCCGAACATGGTCTTCATGTTGTCCCTCGATCGTTTCACTGGCGGAACGGTGGGCTTCCCGAGCCGAGTGGTATTCCTCAGCTTCATCATCATGTAAGGCGAACCTGTAACCCTTGCGTANGTCCGTAGCGCCGAGTGACNTTCGCTCCCTACTNGAGTNCTTCAAGTCCGAATTTTCTGCCTCCAACGACTGCTTCTCTTGCCTATTGCGCTCCAGTCGCTGGTTCCATTCATCATCATCTCCGCCTCGACGTTCCCCTGNGCTTTCTTTCAGGTCTTTCTTGGCAGNTGCCAATTCCTGCTTGCGCTGNTCTTTCCACTCACGGGTTCGATGCGTGAGACTGTCATCAACTACTGCGCCGTCGGACACTACCCCCGCATCGAATCTATTGACGGGCACAGATTCACCCAGGGTGTTTTCCACACTCATGGTCGCCACNGTTTCGCGGCCAGCTGCTTTAGCGGCTCTGGCCGCCTTTTGATGAGCCATCACCGCTTTCACAGAAGTCCTGAAAGCGTCTAGCGCTCGCCCTTTTTGAAAGGCGCCTTCTCCTGTTTTCGTCGAACGCATGGCGTCTATCGCGTCGCTATTTGCCTCNACCGCNTCACGAGCAAGACCTTTAGTTCGGCGCGCTTCATCCTGTCGAAACTGATCTTGCTTNGCNGAAATCATGCCTTGGGCTTGGACTGCCAATCCAACGCCCTTGACAATGCCNCTGACAGAATCGGAGGAACCTTCTGGTAGNAGTCCGACACCATCTAAAGCCTGACTGACTTTATTTCCGTGTTCGTAAGCTGACTCTCCGAAACGAGAAACCGCTTGAGCATTACGAACGCTACTTGTCGAGCCTGTCTGGCTCATTGCCTGTCGATCTTTAGCCTTAATCATTTCTTCGACGCGCGAACGCTCAGCGTCAGGATTTGCATTCATTCGCTGCTGTGTCTTTGCAGCCTGATCCAATACGTGTGCGCGTTGGGCTTTCTTGAGGTGTTCAGCAGCCCGGGTTTCCCGCTCTTCATCCGTCAACACTTGAGGTCGACGCGACTTGCGCCACTCGAGATACTCCTGTTGCAGACGCTGCTTATCATCAGATTCTAGCCTTGTGACCGGTCTCGTCGGCTGACTCGCATTCGCGTCACCGGTTCGAGTGTTATCAAGCGCGACCGCATCCCGACGTTCCTCATCATGAGTTATTGAATCTGNAACAGGCATGATCTATCGCCTCACCNAGTGATTCTTCCGGACGATAGCGACAGACCTTGAGCGNCAGACACCAGATTCTTCATGACTATCTGTCATGCCCCCTTCGGAGATCGTCGTTGAGATTCGCGAAGCACTCTCCCGTTAATGATGGCTCCGGCAATGAACGAGATGAGTCCGATACCGAGCATCACGGTCACGAAACCTGGGATTGAGATAGATGCCTCGACNCCGCCTGATCCCGCGACCGAAAAGGTAAATTCGAAAGACTGCGCTCCGGTGCTGGAGGGGTCCGCGGGACACATGGTGATGCCGCAATTGGCGACAACCTGCACCAAGCTCAGCACGACGTATACGAACAGCCAGATGATGGTGGAGAAGGTGAAGGCCCGGGCGGCACCACGGTGATGGAATAGGCCTCGGTCCACTGCCCGCCACGACGACGTCCACAGCAGCATGGCGGCGCACGCCAAAACNACTGCGAGGAAGATTGCGAAGGCCCACTCGAACATGGGGCGACCGAAGACGACTTCGTTCGGGTCCAACGTGAGATCACCGGTCGCGTGGTCCAGTATCTGCCGTCCGCTCGCGGCACAACCCACGACCGCCGCGAGAATCGCGATGGCGTAGTGGTTCGGT
>PBWE01000043.1 GCA_002728915.1 Micrococcales bacterium | reverse complement strand
GTCGGGAAGCCCCAACTTGTGCGCGAACTCTCGACGCGATTCGGATGTGTCGGTTCCGAGAACCTTCTTTAGGCCCTCGACCTTAGCGAGGAATTGAGCAGATTGCACCGTCTCAGTGCGAGGAGTAATGAGACGGGCCAATCCGAATCCGATCAGGCACCCCAGGCCCGCAGGGATCAGTACCGCGGTGATGTTGGCCGAGCCAAACACCCCGATAAGGACTCCGAGCCCGAACATCGAGATGCCGGTGAAGGCCAGGAAGTTCCACTTCTGATCGGGCTTGCCACCCTCCGCATTTCGTCGACCGGATTTTCTGGCTTCCTCGAGCAGGCCCTTGTAGGCCTCGGTCCAGGTGGTGGCGAGCGCGGAGTCGTAATCATCGATGACTCCGCTCCCGGAGTCGGAAACGATCGAATCGACCAGTGCCTCTTCCCAGGGTCGGATGGGATCAGTCCCCGACGCGAGTTTCGTGACGGTGAGCTTCTTGCCATCTTGACCAAGATCCACCCAGCGGCGGGCCGCGAGGTCGACGAGCGTCGCGACGATGGCGCGCGATCGCACATCGCTGTCATCGCCCTTCCACGCCACTGCCATCTCTGCGGCAGTGAGGCCGTCGGGAGGCGAGTACTGCGGAGGAGCCAACGGGATCGCTGCGCCCTTGTTCTTGTTACGCGTCGCGATAGCCACGATGGTCGGCACGACGATCGCGATAGCGGCGATGACGAAGCCGATGAGGAGCCCGAGCACCAGTCGATCGGCCTTCGGCGCCTCGATGACTTCCTCGACGGGTGCGGTGAAGGCTTCCTGGGGGAACGCAAGAATCCCCGTCAGGCTGTCGCCGGTGTAGAGGCGTGCGGAGGAGAAGACCGCGGATTCGGTGCCGATTTCCACATCGCACGGAATCCTCGAGCCCGTAGATCCGACAAAACACTCGTAGGCGAGGATCGGGCCCGGCCCTTCAACTCTCACCCGCGCCTGATCGATCGGCGCCTCCCATTCGCCGCCGATGAAGTCCCAATACACCTCGACGTCGCCCGGCTCGAGCTCAGCGATACCGATGGCATCGACTTGTTCTTGTGTGTACTGGGTCAGNNCGTTNGCGACGGTGTATTGAATTTGGTAGTTGTGGGCTCCGGTGATGGTGACGTCGGGATCACCGATGCGCACGCGAAGGTAATCNCCNTCNTCGNNAANTTCNTAGGGCTCCGANGAGCCGTCTCGGGTGACCGAAAGGACGTCGATTTCNTANGCGCGAGCGCTTCCNTCNTCGAGGTANTCACGNACGGGAATGTCGCGGAATATGCCGCGGCGNTCTNCGCTTTCGAAGTCGTACACGATGGTCTCGGANATNTCCATCACGGTGTCCGCGCCGATGGTCACATCGACGTCGAANGANGAGATCTCCTCGGCGTANGCACCNGGTGCGAGCGCGATAGAGGTNGCNGCGGNGCCGGCAAGCGCCCACGTCAGCNNGCGACGCATCAGAATTCCACGCTGGGTGCGTCTCGTCGATCCTCGTCGGGNTCGGAGTACATNTCTCGCTGGGTCACCTTCGCNACTCCTGCGAACCACATNCCNGGAACGGTGGTGAGCGCGGTGTTCAACTGCACGACNGCCTCGTTATAGAACTGGCGAGCGAANTGCAGTTCGCCCTCGACCTGCTGGAGTTGGCGCTGAAGNTCGATGTATCCCTGGGTGGCNGTCAGCTGNGGNTANGCCTCNGCGACGGCGAACAGTCTGCCGAGNGCCTCGGTGAGCANGTTGTCCGCGGCGGCGGTTTCTTCCACGGTNGTNGCTTGACCGATCGATGTTCGNGCNTCGGTAACCGCCTGCANGGTGCTCTGCTCGAAGTCCGCGGCNCCCTTGACTGTTTCCACCAGATTGGGAATCANGTCTGCNCGCTTNGTCAGGAGNGTGTCGATGCCNGCGAAGGCTCCATCCACCTGAACGTTGAGTCGGCGCAACCTGTTGAACTGAAGNACACCGACGATGAGAAGCAGGANGATGAGAACGATGATGANGATGGCTACCCAGGACATACACACCTTCCACGTGTCGCTGATGTGCCGTCAGTCTTTCACGGGTGTGGATGCTCGGGGTTGGTTTCGTCCGATGTTGNTCTGCGGAGTGAACGCGGCAGGGTGAGGGAGGCTGCGCACGCGCCGAGGGCGAGGAGGCCGGCGAGCAGCCACGCGAGTAGATAGTCCCCGGTGACGTCTCTGAGCACCCCACTCGTGGTGGCGGCTGCTGCGGCGCCGATCATGTGCGCGGCGAAGACCCATCCGAAGACGATCGTTCCTCTCTCCCGCCCGAACGCCCTGGTGCACAAGATCGCGGTCGGTGGGACGGTGGCCACCCAGTCCAGGCCGAACACCACCATGATCACCAGAATCGGGGGTTCGACCGATGGCCCGAGAATCGCGGGCAGAGCGAACAAGGCGAGGCTTCGAAATCCGTAGTAGATGGCAAGAAGCTTGCGGGGGTCGAATCGGTCGGTGAGCCAACCCGAGCCCAGCGTCCCGATCAAGTCGAAGAGCCCCACCACGGCGAGAAGGCCAGCAGCCGCGGTCGCGTGCATTCCTTCGTCGTGAGCGGCGGGGATGAAGTGCGTGGAGACGATCCCGTTGGTGGTCCAGCCGCAGACAAAGAAAGTCCCCGCCAAAATCCAGAAGGTGCGGTGGCGAGCGACCTCGATCAGCGTGCGAATGGTCGTGCGCACCGCCGTCGCTGCGCTGCCCTCGGTGTTGTGTTCCTCGACCGGCGGATTGTTCGGATCGGCGCCGTAGGGAAGAAGGCCAACATCACTCGGCCGATCGACGAGGACGAACCAGATGACGGGTATCAGCGCGAGCGCTGCGATGGCGATACCCCAAGAGGCCGTTCGCCATCCGGTGGCCTCAATGACGTTCGCGATCAGGGGGAGGAAGACGAGTTGGCCCGTCGCCCAGGCAGCACCCATCACGCCGAGCATCAGCCCGCGGCGCTTGGCGAACCAACGGTTGACGACCAAGGAGCCGAAAATGAGCGCCGTGGCTCCGACACCGAGTCCGACGATGACGCCCCACAAAATCACCAGATGCCATGGGTCGGTCATCACGGTGGTCAGGCCGGTGCCGATCGCGATCAGAGCCAACGCACCCGCAGCGATATTGCGCACACCGAAGCGGCCCATCAAGGCAGCGGCGAAGGGCGCGGTGAGTCCGTAAAGAATCAGGTTGACCGCGACCGCGATGGAGGTGACGGATCGAGACCAGCCGAAATCGTCCTCGAGAGGCACGACGAGCACCCCGACCGACGACCGGAACGCGGCAGAGGTCATCAACACCAGGAAGGTGACGGCGGCTACCAGCCACGCGCGGTGAAAACGAGCCACGGGCGGAGCATACGGACGCCGTTCGCTCGAAGTCCCATCCACAGCGCACGTTGGGCGCGCCATGTCATCCACACGATGCCCCGCACTCTTCACGACGAGGGCAGCGGCATCAACGCTTGGCGCAGGAGAAATGACCAGCGAAGGAGTGATGAGCAATGAACGACCTGATGATGACGGTGGTGGGAAATGTGATTCGAGACGTCGATCTGCGCTTCACCGGAAATGGAGACCCGGTGGCGTCGTTTCGTGTCGCTTCCAACACTCGCCGCTTCGACCGAGACAGCGAGCGGTGGATTGAAGGCGATACGCACTATCTGTCCGTGACGTGCTGGCGCACGCTCGCGACGAACGTAGCGAACTCGATAAAGAAAGGAATGCCGGTCGTGGTGTACGGGCGGATGCGTAGTCGTGAGGTGGAGCGTCCGTGCGGAGATGGCTCGCACACGGTGCGCTACCAGGACATCGAGGCATACGCGGTCGGCCCAGATCTCGCACGCGGCACCGCGGACTTCACGCGCGTCAAGAGCGCCTCGGTCGCGGAGAACGAGACCCGAGTGATCGCCGATGTGATGGCTGCGGCCGCCATCGCCGAGGAAGACGGTGACGACATCAGTGGTGACATGCGAGATGGGCAGGCCCTCGCGTCAGCGTGAATCCGCTCCCACCCTCGTCGCGGGACTGTGTCGTGGGATTGCTCGGGCCGTGGGCCCCGGCACGAATTCCGAGGCACGGAAGGCAACTAGGCTTCCGTGCTTGACGGAAGGGTGCCCATGGCCGAGTTCATCTACACACTGCAGAAGGCGCGCAAGGCGCACGGTGACAAGGTCGTCCTGGACGACGTCACGCTCGCTTTCCTGCCCGCCGCCAAGATCGGGGTCGTCGGCCCCAATGGAGCGGGTAAGTCGAGTTTGCTGAAGATCATGGCTGGTGTGGACGACGTGTCCAATGGCGAAGCCAAACTCATGGACGGGTTCACGGTCGGCATCCTGATGCAGGAGCCGCAACTCGATGAGTCGAAGACAGTGTTGGAGAACGTGCAAGACGGGGTTGCCGAAACCAAGGCGATGGTGGATCGCTTCAACGAGATCTCTACCGAACTTGCCGATCCCGACGCCGACTACGACACGCTGCTCGCGGAGATGGGCAAACTCCAAGAGGCGATCGATCACAAGAACGCCTGGGACCTCGACGCTCAGTTGGACCAGGCCATGGACGCGCTGCGGTGTCCCGACGGCGACGCGGACGTCACGGTGCTGTCCGGTGGCGAGAAGCGTCGAGTGGCGTTGTGCAAATTGCTGCTGCAGGCACCGGATCTACTGCTGCTAGATGAGCCGACCAACCACCTTGATGCCGAGAGCGTGAACTGGCTCGAGCAGTACCTCGAGCGTTATCCGGGAACCGTCGTCGCGATCACCCACGATCGCTACTTCCTGGACAACGTTGCCGAATGGATCCTCGAACTCGATCGCGGACGTGCCTATCCGTATCAAGGCAACTACTCGACGTATCTCGAGACCAAGGCCGCCCGCATGAAAGTGGAAGGTCAGAAGGACGCGAAGCTGCAAAAGCGCCTAACCGAGGAGTTGGAGTGGGTGCGATCCAACGCCAAGGCGCGACAGACCAAGTCCCGATCGCGACTGCAGCGATACGAAGAAATGGCCGCCGAGGCCGAAAAAACCCGCAAGTTGGATATGGAGGAGATTCAGATTCCTCCGGGTCCACGCCTGGGCAACGTCGTCGTCGAAGTAGAGCACTTGACGAAGGCTTTCGGGGACCGCATCTTGATCGATGATCTCTCGTTCTCTCTACCGCGAAATGGGATCGTCGGTGTGATCGGACCCAACGGCGTGGGCAAGACGACGTTGTTCACCATGCTGGTGGCGGCCGCGATAGGGGAAACGGAGAACAAAGACGAACTCCCCACCATGGGTGAGATCAAGGTTGGAGAAACCGTCTCCCTATCGTACGTAGATCAGTCACGGGCCGGCCTCGATCCTGCCAAGAACGTGTGGGAAGTCGTCAGCGATGGCCTGGATTGGATCAAGGTGGGCAATGTTGAACTGCCGTCCCGGGCGTATGTCTCGGCATTCGGCTTCAAAGGGCCCGACCAGCAAAAGCCCGCCAAGGTGCTGTCCGGTGGCGAGCGCAACCGACTAAATCTCGCGCTCACGTTGAAGATGGGCGGCAACCTGCTGCTGCTCGACGAGCCGACGAATGATTTGGACGTCGAAACTCTTGGGTCGCTGGAGAATGCACTTCTGGAGTTCCCAGGGTGCGCGGTGATCACGTCGCACGACCGCTGGTTCCTGGACCGGATTGCCACACACATCCTCGCGTACGAGGGTGACTCGCAATGGTTCTGGTTCGAAGGAAACTTCGACGCGTACGAGAAGAACAAGATCGAGCGCCTGGGCGAGGAAGCCGCTCGGCCACACCGGGCCACCTACCGCAAACTGACGCGCGACTGATGACCGTTTTCGACATCGAAGTCGCGAAGCGCTTTAAGGACCTAGATCCCTACGATCACGTAAGCAATGCGACCTTCCTGGACTACGTGATGGAAGCACGCGTGCGCGTCTATCGCGCCCTCGGAATGTACGACCGAGGGGTGGTAGGGCAAGTGGTGGTCCGTCAGGAAATCAACTATCTGCGCCCCATCCGGTTCTCGATAGAGCCCCTCATGACGCGAACGTGGTTCTCCCACATCGGCACCTCCTCGTTCACCATGGAGACGCAGTTGATCGACGAGGGGCAGCTGGCTGCGGATGCGAAATCCGTCATGGTGTGTTTCGATAAAGTGTCAAGTTCTTCCCGTCCGATTCCACCCGAATTCCGGCTGCTCGTCGAGGAGCACCTCGAAAACTGACCCAGGGAGGCCCCGTGGAGACCACGACGCATGCCATCCTGCTGAACGAGCGAGAAGCTCGGGTCCTGTCCCTGGTGGGCACTCGACTCACGGAGTGGGACTCCGGAATGACCGCGCGCGTCATCGTCGCAGACTCCGCGCTCGCTATTTACGCCGTTCTTCCTATGGACGTGATGGTCGCGCTTGCGGTGCCGGCACAGGTGGACGAGGACGCTATCGGCGACGACGTCACAACCTCGCTGGCGACGTTCGTTCGCGGCGTGAGTGATGCCGTCGCCGCGAAGCAGCCGGTGCGTTTCGATACGGCGTCACTCCCGCAGTTGACCGCCTCGGTCGGTCACGGTTTGACGCTGGCGAGCCTTCCGCCTGCCGACGGATGGCAGATGCCCATCCACGGAGTCTCCAGTGACATCACTCCCCAGATCCGCGAAGCGATCGAGGAGTTCCGCGAGCGAACGAAGGGAATGCCCGAAGACCAGGTCGCTCCTGTCGCGGAGGAGATCTGGTCGCGTGCTGCGTGGGCAGGCCTGCCGATGCGCGTGCTGCACGCCGCGAGACGATTGCGGCTCATGACCGATGAACCGTTGCGGGTAACCGCCGCAACCTGCGGCCCGTGGAAGCGCCTGTCGACGCCACGCGGTCAAGTCTTCTCGTACACCGCCGGTATCGAAGCCCGTCTCGGGCTTCGCGTTGTAGGCTGACTACAGACCTCAGCGACGAATCCACACGGCCGTCTCGGGCCCCATCACCAGGTGCGACGACTCAACTTCACTCACAGTCGCAATGTCCGGGTCGGACGCCAGGACGACGTCGGCACCCCAGCTCGACGGCAGATGAGCCGTCGCTTCTGTCATGTTGATGACGATGGCGAGAGACGGGTGCCCAGGCTCGGCGGTGAAACGTCGCATGGCGAGAACGCCCTCGGGTGCTCCGTCAATCCACTCCATCGGGCCTTGTCCGAGAGCAGGTTCGATACGCCGCTGCGCTAAGGCTCGTCGGTAGAGCGCAAGCGGCGAAGCATCATCGTCTTGTTGCTGATCAACAGCGAAGTCCCGCCACACATCCGGCTGGGGAAGCCACGACCGCCCCTGAGGGCTAAAGCCGTAACTCGGCTCATTCGCCTTCCACGGCAGGGGAACACGACATCCGTCACGACCGGTGTCGGTCCCCTTGCTCCGAAACCACACAGGATCTTGGCGAGCGTCGTCGGGAAGATCGAAAACCTCCGGCAGCCCGAGTTCCTCACCCTGGTAGAGGTACGCCGAGCCAGGCAGCCCGAGAAGAAACATGGTGGCGGCCAGTGCTCGGCGTCGTCCGCGCTTGTCATCGACGACCGTCGGCTTGGTGACCGGAGATGCGTCTTCGGTCGGTCCAAATCGGGTCGCATGCCGAATAACGTCGTGATTGCTGAGCACCCACGTCGGTGGGGCACCTACTTTGGCGTGATTGGCAACGGTCGCATCGATGGACTCTCGCATGCGCGTGTAGTCCCATCCGGCCTCGAGGTAGTCGAAACTGAATGACGTGTGTAACTCATCGGGTCGCTGATAGCGAGCCAGTCGCTCTGGTGTTGGCGCCCACGCCTCGCCGCACAAGATCCGCGGGGGGTTGTACGAGTCAGCCACCACTCGCCACTCACGCCAGATGTCATGCACACCGTCTTGATCCCAGAAAGGGGTGACGGCGGACGCGACGCCGAGGATGTCCGTCTCGGCGATGGAGCCGTAGTCCATATCTGGCAGGTCCGGGTCCTTGACTAGGCCATGGGCGACATCGATGCGAAAACCATCGATGCCCCGATCGAGCCAGAAGCGCAAGATGTCGCGAAACTCGGAGCGAACCTCCGGATTCGACCAGTCCAGGTCGGGCTGAGTGCTGTCGAACAGGTGCAGGTACCAGTAGTCCGTAGTTGTCCCATCATCAAGAATCAAACGCGACCATCCGGGGCCGTGAAAGACGCTGCGCCAGTTGCTCGGCGGCTCGTTGGCCGACTCCCCGCGTCCGGGGCGAATCATGTAGCGGGCCCACGCGGGGGAGCCGGGCTCGCTCGTCAGCACCTCGCGCCACCAGCGGTGATCGCTGCTGGTGTGGTTGGGAACGATGTCCATGATGATGCGCAATTCGCGTTCGTGACAGGCGGCGATCAATCGATCGATGTCGGCCAGAGTGCCGAGACGCTCATCGACATCGCGGTAGTCGGCGACGTCGTAGCCGCCATCCCGCAGTGGCGATGTGTAGAAGGGTGAAATCCACAAGGCGTCGATGCCGAGGTCGACCAGGTAGTCCAGCCGATCGAGAATCCCCGGTAGATCGCCGATGCCGTCACCGGTGGAGTCGGCGAAACTGCGGGGGTAGACCTGGTACACGACCGCGTCCTGCCACCACTCACGATCACGCCTGTAAGCGCATACATCCTGGCGCGTCATCATGGGATTTCTCCGGGGTTGGGGGGTCAGGTGGTGGGTCGCGTCAGGTCGTGGGGTGCGCGGTGAACACATCACCGGCGGGGGGCTCGTCGGCCACATTCTGCATGGCGAACGCGGCCCCTTGCAGATATTGCCACAAGATTCGCTCCTGATCAGGGGGAAGCTCTTGCTCGTCCACGGCCGCTCGCATATGGGTGAGCCACCGATCCCGAGCCGTGGAGTCGATGGAGAACCCCGCGTGGCGCATGCGCAGGCGGGGGTGACCTCGTTGATCGCTGTAGTCGGTCGGGCCACCCCAGTACTGCTCGAGGAACGACCGAAGGCGCCATTCGGCGGCATCGAGGGAGCCGGGCGGATACATCGGGCGAAGAACGTCATCGTTGGCCACGCGCGAGTAGAAGGCGGCCACCAGGCGCGTAAAGAAGTCCTGTCCACCGAACATTTCGTACGGGGTCGGCTCGACGGGTGCGTTCACGCCTCGATTGTGTCGGATGCGTGCTCGAGTGATGGCGAGTGGCTCATCGACTCGGCGCGCTCCACGATGTGACGGGCCATTGGTGGGAACACGAATGCGTGGAAGGGCGCCACCGACCACCAGTACGCGTGACCGGCGATACCACGCGGCCAATACACCGCTCTTTGTTTGAGGACGGAGCCACCAGCGCCGTCCGGGTGGACCGAGAACTCCAGCCAGGCCCGTCCGGGCATCTTCATCTCCGCGCGAAGCCGCAGCAGACGCGGAGGTAGCCGCTCTTCAACGCGCCAGAAGTCCACCGCCTCTCCGACCATCAATTTCTTGGGGTCTCGGCGTCCGCGCCGAAGGCCGACGCCACCGACGGCTCGGTCGATCAACCCGCGTGCCTCCCAAAGAATGTTCGACGAATACCAGCCGTTGTGGCCGCCAATGCACTCGACGGCCGCCCATAGATCCTCGGGGGATGCCTGGGTAGGGACCTCGCGGACGTCCGTGTGCAGCGACCCGCCGGCCCATTGGGGGTCACCGGGAAGCGGCTCGCTTGGAGCGCCAGGCGTTGAGGCCCCCGTCCACCGGGTGGCCACGTTGGCTTCGCGGATGCGAGTGAGGGCCAGCTCGACGGCGCGATCGAAGTTGATCAGACCGTCGGGCGGATCGGGAATGAATTCTGCGATGTCGTGGTTGCGGCAGATGGCCGGGTGCTTGAGTGAGCGAACCAGGGGTCGAGCGATGGAGCGCGGAACCGGAGTGACCAGTCCCACCCAGTGGCTGGACAGCTGGGGGCTGAGCATGTTGATCGGCAGGATGATGCGTTTGCGCAGGCCGGCGACGGCCGCGTACCGATGCATCATCTGCTCGTACGTCAGGACATCCGGCCCACCGATATCGAACTCGCGGTTGACGCTCGGTGGTAGGTCGGCGGCCATCACGAGATAGCGAAGAACGTCGCGTACGGCGATCGGTTGCGTCTTCGTGCGAACCCACCGGGGCGTGATCATGGCGGGTAGGCGTTCGGTGAGATAGCGCAGCATCTCGAAGGACGCTGATCCCGAACCAATAATGACTGCGGCACGAAACTCCGCGGTGGGGACCCCCGATGCGCGCAGAATCTGGCCCACCCGAACGCGCGAGCGCATGTGCGGGGACATGTCACGTTCGGGGACGTCCGGCGCCAGTCCACCGAGGTAGACGATCCGGCGAAGAGAACTCTCACCCGCGGCCGCGGCGAACGTGCGCGCCATCTGGGTTTCTGCCTCTTCGAGGTTCGATCCCTCCTGCAGCGAGTGCATCAAGTAGTACGCGACGTCAATGTTCTCCATCGCGCGGGTGAGGTCGTCGCTGTCGTTCGCGTCTCCGGCGATGACCTCGATCTGATCCGCCCATGGGAAGTCACGCATTTTCTCCGGGCTTCGCACCAGAACGCGCACACTGTGCCCGCGCCCGACGAGCTCACGCACGAGCCGTCCACCCACGTACCCGGTGGCGCCGGTGACCAAGCATCGCAACGTCATGGGAGTAGTTTCCCGGCAATCGTGCAGGGACGCGAATCAGGGGCGAGCCGCCCCAGGGTTGTCACCGGCGTTGCGCTGTTCTCCGGTCGCTTGTGGAGTCGAGCGACTGGAATCGCCCGGGGGCTTGGGGGGAACTTCTTGCACTCCGGCTTGGAAAGTGCGGACTTGAATGGCGTCGTACGGAATCCGGATACCGGCTGCGTCCAGCCCCTCCTTCATGCGTTGTCGGATGACCCGACCTGCGTACCACTGGTTGCCGTTCGGGACGATCTTGGTGTTAACCCGAACCACGACGGATGTGGCGGTGAGTTCGGTGACGTTGGAGTAGTAGGGAGCGCCCAGCAAGACGCCGTTGTATTGGGGATCCTCACCCATGTCCTTACCGACAGCATCCACGACCTGTTGCACCTTCGTCAGGTCCTCGTCGTAGGGAACGGGAATCTCGATGAGTGAGTAGGTCCACCCTTGCGACTGGTTCGCCACCGATTGGATCTGGCCGTTGCGGATGTACCAGACCACCCCCATAAAGTCGCGAATACGCGTGTACCGCAGGGCGGTCTCTTCCACCTCCCCGAGCACGATTCCGCCGAGTTCCACCGTGTCTCCGATTCCCATCTGATCCTCAAAGATCATCGAGATGCCGTTCAGGTAGTCCGCGATGTAGGTCTGGGCTCCGAAGCCGAGGACGGCGGAGATGACGGCGCCGCTGGCGATGAGGGGAGCGATGTTCACGCCGAGCGTGCTCAGAATCATCATCACGGCGATCACCCAGATGGTGATGGTCAGGGCGTTCTTCGCCAGTGACCCGAGCGCGTGAGCCCGTTGGCCCTGTCGGTCCTCCATGAGTGTGGTCGCGAGTTCATCATCGTCCGCGCCACGCAACTGACCCGCGCGCCTTTTTGGCGCGCGGCTGGCGACGGCAAGAACAGATCGACGAATGGCGCGGCCACCGATCCATTGCGCGACAAACGCCATGACGAGGATGATCACGATCCGAAGGGCCGCCCCGGTCAGACCAGCTGAGAAGATGTCCTCGATCAACTCCTGAATATCGCTCATGTCGTCCCCACCTGCGGCCTGAATGGTTGTCGGGCCCTAGCCTTCCATGCCTGTCCAGTGGGCGAGAAATGCCAGCGTGTCTGCCGTTTCTTCCACCGCCGCATCGAGTTTGCGCGCACCATGGCCGACGTTGCCCTCCGAGCGCAACAGAATCGGTCGTGATCCGGATGTGGCGCTCTGCACCGCCGCACACATTTTGCGGCCGTGCATGGGATCGGTGCGAGTGTCGTTATCGAACACGGCGAACATCGTGGCCGGATAGTCGGTGCCGTCGACTACGCGGTGGTAGGGCGAATAGGCATGCAACCAACCGAATTGTTCGGGGTCTTCGGGGTCTCCGTACTCGACCGTCCACGTCGGGCCGAGTTCGCTAGTCGTGTAGCGGATCATGTCCAACAAGGGGGCGACACACACGACGGCGTTGAACAGCTCCGGTTCCTGCGTCAGGGCGGCACCGACGAGCAGACCGCCGTTGGAACCCCCGTAGATACCTAGTTGCTGAGGGGTCGTCCACCCTTCGGCGCTCAGGTACCGCGCTGCTGCGTGAAAGTCGTCGAAAACGTTCTGCTTTTTGTCGAGCATGCCGTCGCGATGCCATTGCTCACCCTCGTCACCGCCTCCACGCAGGCATGCGACGGCCCAGACGCCGCCGGCCGCAACCCACGACAAGATG
>PBWE01000014.1 GCA_002728915.1 Micrococcales bacterium | reverse complement strand
CCAAGAAGCGCCCAGCAAAGCGCACCGCAAAGAAGGCAGCCAAGAAGCGCCCAGCAAAGCGCACCGCAAAGAAGGCAGCCAAGAAGCGCCCTGCAAAGAAAGCAGCGCGCCGCCGCTAGATCGCACAGCAATCACGAAGGCCCGCACCATCTGGTGCGGGCCTTCGTATGTTCTGGGCTTTGCTGCTTACCTCGCAGCGACCAGCTCGAAAACTACCGACGTTCAGTCATCATCATCGTCGAAGGCAGCGTTGCGCTCAGCTGCGCGCTCGAGCGCCTGACGAGCGGCCTGCTCGCTCTCGTAGGGGCCGAGACGTTCAGCGTTGGCGCAGCCGTCCTCCGGCTCTACCCGCTGATCCTCCAGACAGAAATACCATCGCATGCGATACCCCTTCCTCATGCCGATCCTCGGCTACGCGCGAGGGATTCTCCTCGCGAGGTCACCGACGGCAATAAATCTAGTGCGCGCCTAGAATCATCGGTATGGACACGGCCATTCGAGATCCCCTGGTTCCCGGTCGCCTCTCCCCCCGACGCTCGGTGCCAGCCTCGATCACCCGCCCGGAATACGTCGACCGTCCCGCGCCGGCGCCTTTCGAAGGATCTGACGTGCAATCGGCCGAGACCATCGAGGCAATGCGGATCGCCGGACGGATCGCCGCGGACGCCCTGGTGGAGATCGGCCGCAGCGTTCGTCCAGGAATCTCGACCGATGAGCTCGACCGAATCGGCCACGACTTCCTCATCGACCATGGCGCGTACCCATCGACCCTCGGTTATCGCGGTTACCCCAAATCCTTGTGCTCGAGCCTGAACGAGGTCATTTGCCACGGCATCCCCGATTCCACGGAGCTAGTCGACGGCGACATTTGCAATATCGACATCACCGCCTTCATCGGAGGCGTCCACGGCGACACGAACGCGACTTTCCTCGCGGGGGATGTGCGCGAGGAGGCGCGCCTGCTCGTCGAGCGCACACACGAAGCGACCATGCGCGCTATCCGAGCGGTCCGGCCGGGGCGCCCGTTGAGTGTCGTCGGTCGGGTGATCGAGTCCTACGCGAAGCGTTTCGACTACGGCGTGGTGCGAGACTTCACCGGGCATGGCATCAGCACGTCCTTCCACAGCGGTTTGATCGTCCCCCATTACGACGACCCTCGGATAGACGTCGAATTGCGCGAGGGAATGACCTTCACCATCGAGCCGATGTTGACGCTCGGGACCTACCAGCACGAGATGTGGGATGACGGTTGGACAGCCGTCACCCGGGATCGCCGGTGGACCGCGCAGTTCGAGCACACCATCGTGGTGACATCCGACGGCGCCGAGATTCTCACGTTGCCCAGCGACAACGCCGGCTTGTGACGCACGCAGGCACACAGTCGTCCTGGCCCGACGACGTTCGCACCCTCGCGATCGATATCGGCGGTAGCGGGATCAAGGCTTCGGTCCTCGATCCCCACGGGTCCCTTCTCGTGGACCGCGTCCGAGTCGACACCCCCTACCCCTGCCCGCCCGAGCGACTGGTGGCCACTCTCGTCAGCCTCGCCGGCGATCTCCCCAATGCCCACCGAGCGTCGATCGGCTTTCCCGTCCTGGTTCGCGATGGACGAGTCTTCACAATTCCGTCTTTGTCCCGTGCCACCTACGACGGACCCCACGATCCCGACCTCGCCGCCCAGTGGGAGAAATTCGACCTCGGTAGCGCCCTGGCGGAGGTCATGGACATACCCACCCTGATCGTGAACGACGCCGACATGCAGGGCTGCGCGGTCATCNGNGGCGAGGGGATGGAATTCGTCATCACCCTGGGCACCGGAATCGGCACCGGCCTGTTCCATCACGGCACCCTGCTCCCCCACCTCGAGCTGTCCCATGGGCCCTTNCGCGACGGCAAGGACGTCGACCGNGCTCTNGGGAACGTCGAGCGGAAGAAGATCGGACGCAAACGTTGGCGAAAGCGAGTGTCAACGGCCATCGAGGCGTTCGATGCCGTCATTCACTTCGATCGCATCTACGTCGGCGGCGGGAACGCCAAACACCTCGAGATCGGCGACATCGGCCCCAAGGGTGAGATCGTCTCCAACGCAGCGGGCGTGATCGGCGGAGTGCGCCTGTGGGACATGGTCGACGCAACCGCCCAGCGCCGCGGATAACGTCCCGACACTTACACTGCCCGCATGACACGCTGGCTGACCGACGACGAGCAGCGAGCCTGGCGCGCCTGGATAGAAGCCTCAATCTTGCTGAATCAGCGCCTGAGTGCGGATCTGCAGCGCTTGCACGATCTGACACTGGCCGACTACGAGATTCTGGTGCACCTGTCGGAGCACTCCGAGCGCCGGATGCGCATGAGCGAACTCGCCGAGGCGACACTGGTGTCACGAAGTCGGCTGAGTCACCAAGTCGATCGGCTCGTCAAGCGAGGCTTCGTCCAGCGCCAAGAATGCGACATCGACAAGAGGGGCTCCTTCGCAGCTCTGACCAGCGAGGGCTGGACTGCGATCGAGACCGCCGCCCCCGACCATGTCGACAGCGTTCGCGAGCACTTGGTGGACGTTCTCGGACCGAAGGACTTCGCATCCCTCGGCAATGCGTGCACCACCATCGCCGAGCACCTGCAGGCCTCCGAGCAGGAGTGACGGCGGCCGGCCCGCTCCAACCGGCGTCCACGTCGCCCTGAGGGCTCTACCGGGTCAGCTCACCGACCACTATGCGGTGGTTCGAGAACGGTGTCTTCTTCGGTGATTTCGCGTAGTACACCCGCCACTTGTTGGGGCCAAGCTGCACAGCGGTTGGGTCGAGTGCGTTGAACGACGCCGACGTCAACGGCTTCGCGTTCACCTTCCACTTCAGGCCATCACGACTTGTCGCGACGAACAGGCGCTGGGGAGGATCACCCGGGCCGGTGGACAGCAGCATCAGCCAGTCGCCGTTCTTCGCCTGGATGACGTCGGAGTCGACATAGCCACCCGTGGTGCGATAGCCGGCGTCTTGGGTGAAGGACGTTCCACTCGCGTCGGTGGACGTGGCGCTNACGATGACCTCGTCCGAACGAGACCCCCGTCCCTTGTTTGACTTCGAGCCGAAGGCCGACGCCGGCAGCCCACACTTTTTCGCAGCCTTTTTTGCCTTGGAGGTCACCTTCTTCTTGCCCGAGGCCATCGCCTCCAAGGTCCCTCGATTGATGTACTGCATCATGCACATCTGCTGGGCGCGNGTNGGCTCGAAATTCTTTGGTTCCTCGCCGCCTTGCCGATCCTTACCCTCGGCGACCCAATACAGCCGGACGAGCCCGTCCGGGGTGACGACCGAGTCCGGGACTCCCCACGCGCGCTCGTTGGCTGTCGCGGTGAATCCGAGGCGAGTGATATCCCCGAGCGTTGGCGTGCCGTCGATGTAGGTCACGGGCGCGGTGGCGATCTCTTTGCTTCCGTCCACCTCGGGAATAACGAAGTAGGCGCGCTGGCTGCCGTCGGCCAAGGTCACCTGCGTGAAATCCGTACCGAAATCAGGAGGCAGGGAGGTTTGTGTGCAGTTACCTCCCACGGTGCACACGCTCATCAACCATCCGCCTGCCTCACCGGCGCTGTGAAAGACCCGGTCGGTATTGCCATCGATCTCCATGGCGAACGGACTCACGCCGGACATGCCGGTGGCAGAGCCCTTCGACAGGTCGTAGGAGGCCGCGCCAGCGGCGGGGGCGGACGCGACGAGCAAACTCACAGCGGCCACCGGGGCAAGGATTCGAACAATGCGAGACGTCATTTTTCGACAATAGTCTTTGAGGACGTTCCCGAGCCACCCTTCGGAGAAAACATCCAAGGCCTGGGCGCGCGCTTGCACGGGCCACTAGCGTTTGCCTCCTCGAATCCACACTCAGGGAGCGCCCATGGCCGACGACGGCGCGTCGTCGCAGATTCCCCCTACGCTCACGCGGGCCGCGGGCATCACGTGGCGGGTTCTCATCCTGCTCGCCGGGCTCGTGGTGGTCGGTTACTTCCTGAATCTCATCTTCCCGGTGGCTCTCGCCCTCTTCCTGAGCCTCCTGGTGACCGCTCTTGCCTCACCCGTGATGAATCTGCTGGGCAGATTCATGCCCAGGGTGCTCGCAATGGTGCTGTCTTTGGTGATCATCTTGACCGCCATCGTGTCGATCCTGTTCATCGTCGTTCGGTCAACGATCGCCGAAAGCTCAAAGCTGGTCGCCAGTCTGCAATCGGGACTGACAGAAATCCGCTCATGGCTCAAAGACGGACCCCTGGGGCTGACAGACGAGAGTGTCGACGGCTTGGTGACCCAAGCCGAAGCATGGGGCAAGACCGCTGCCGAAGGTGCCTTGAGCGCTGCTGCGGGTGAACTCGGAAGTCTCGGCACCCTCATCATCGGAGGTTCGGTCTTCTTCTTCGGTGTGATCTTCTTCCTACTGTCGCCGGACAAGATCTGGGGCTGGGTGGTCAGTTGGCTCCCGAGTTCGAGTAAGGCGACGGTGGACACGTCGGGGCGGATCTTCTGGCATTCGATTTCGAGCTACACCAAAGGAATTGTCGTGATCGCCCTGGCCGATGCGGCATTGGTCTTCATCGGCTTAACGATTCTCCAAGTGCCGCTTGCTCCAGCGCTCGCGGCCGTCGTATTCCTCGGTGCCTTCATCCCTGTGATCGGCGCACCGATCGCGACATTCTTCGCCGCCATCGTGGCTCTAGCTGAGCGCGGACCAGTGGTCGCCCTACTTGTCATCGCCCTCACCGTGGTGGTCGGGTCAGCCGATGGGCACATNCTGCAGCCACTNNTCATGGGCANGGCNGAGNACTTGCATCCACTGGCGATCATCGTCGTTCTCGCCATTGGCAGCGTCACCCTGGGCATCGTCGGTGCGCTGATCGCCGTTCCGATTGCCGCCGCCCTCTACGGCGTGGCGAAATTCGTCACCGGCCGAGACCCCGATCATCCGTACCCTCCTGCCCCCGTGTGATCAGGGCTCCCCGGGATTCGACGCATGGGGAACGAGTCGACCTTTGGGCCGGAGAGAGACCCCTCCATGACGTTGCATCGTTTTCGGTCATTTCCAGGCGGGAATGGAGCCGGTGAGTTACGTCGAGCGCCACATGGTTGGCATACATTTGACATACACAAGGGTTCCCAGGGGGCTAATCATCGAAACCGTCTATCCACTCGCGCCGGGAGAGTCAGTGGGGTGCTGTGTCACCACAGGCACAACGGTGCACGTAGTGAATCCCAAGGGCCATCAGATCGTTGATCTATGGGCGTTTGTTGCATCAGATCCGACTGAGTATCTGTCGATGGCACACAATCGGACCGCGCACTACTCCACTCGGTTTCAAGCGGGCCATGTGCTAGTCAGTAACCGGTTCAAGAATCTGCTCCGCTTTACTGACGACACGACAGACGGATTTCATGACTCCTTTCATGCAGCCTGTTCGGCGCAGAGCTACGCGCTATTTGGCAGTGACCAACAGCATCCAAACTGCGAGGACAATCTGCAAAAAGCGCTGCACGATGCCGGCATCGCCATCCAGATTACTCCGCCCCCCTGGAATCTTTTTGAGAAATCGTTCGCTGATGAGGATGGGTTGATCCACGATGGAACAACCAGTGCGACAGCCGGTGACTACGTCGAGCTCTATGCGGAGTGTGACCTCTTTATGGTGTTTTCTGCATGTCGCTCGACGATCGGCAATATTCAAGGTGGCAATCCTGCGGGCGCGCAGATACTCCTAAATCGATACGACAACGCTGCTGATAGTTACTGACTGAAGAACATGGATGAACTCCATTAGTTGACGGCTGTCTCACTGCTCAGAGGGGCCGCAACCTTGAAGTCAGGGACACGTCCTGTCTGTGACCTGTTTTGGCGTGCATTCGACATTTCCTGTTTCCAGGAGGGGAAGGGACGAGTCGGCCTGTAAGCCGGATTCTGTTCCTCGCCACCTCACGGTGACGATTCGGTGATCATCCATCTGCGAGTGCTGTTGCCAGCACCCTGATGCGGTCTACCAGTGGATTGTGAGCGGGTCACTCATCCACCAAGGCCGGCGGACCGGCCCACTTGACCTTGCTCCCGGTGGGGTTTGCCGAGCCACGGCAGTCACCTGCCGCGCTGGTGGTCTCTTACACCGCCCTTTCACCCTTACCTCGATCACTCGAGGCGGTCTGCTCTCTGTGGCACTGTCCCGCGGGTCACCCCGGGTGGGCGTTACCCACCACCGTGCCCTGTGGAGTCCGGACTTTCCTCGACGCTTGCGCGCCGCGATCACCCGGCCGACTCGTCCGGCCCCCAGGGTACGCCGCTCCGACGATTCGCCCTGTGTCGGTGTTACCTTCGACAAGATGTCAGGAGGCGCATGATGGGAACCACGTCAGTTGTAGTGAGAATGACGATTGCCTGCGCGGTCGTTATATCGGTGATCGGGATCGCCGCTCCTGCCGGGGCTGTCGAGTCCCCCAAGCCTCGAAAATCTGCATGTAGTGCCGATCCGGCCGATTACGCATGCCTGCGAACGGATTCTCGAAAGGAAGTAGCCGGGGAGCCCGTAACGTTCCGCGGCTCGCTGAGCAANCAGGCCCNGAAGAATCTGGCCCAGTGGACCGATGGTGAGAACACCATCTGCCTCACCCGATACAAGACCNCGCCGGAAGAGGACGGNTCATGGCCGTGGCAAACACTCGATGAGGCGTGCACGACNTTGAACANCGACNGCACNTTCGGGNTGGTCGCNTATCTCGGTCGCCAGGGGAAGTTCTTCTACGGAGTGGAGATGGGTCCCTGNAAAGGCGACGCAGGCTTGTGCGGAAACGCAGACGGAGGNTTGCTCAGCGCCCTGGGAAANAAGANGAACCGCGCGGTGGCCGTCAAGACCATCGCCCCGTGAGGCACGCAGGACAATAAGCAAGTGCTCGTTCTCCTACCGCCCAGCGAGGGCAAAACCGGACCGGAGTCCGGGTCGCGGTTGAAACCATCGACGCTGTCCTTTCCTGGACTCGCGGAATCCCGGTCACACGTCTTCGACGCCCTCGTTGCACTGTGCTCGGGCAACAAGAAGCAAGCAGCCACGGTCCTGGGCCTCGGCCCCAAGCAGTTAGACCTCGTGGACATCAATGCGCGGCTGGCTACGGCCCCCACCGCGCCGGCCATAGAGATCTACACCGGTGTCTTGTACGACGCGTTGGACTTCTCAACGCTTCCGGCGACCGCGAAGAAGCGGGCGTCCACCCGCGTGGCGATCTCCTCGGCCCTGTTCGGGCTCCTACGACCAGGCGATCTGATTCCTCAGTACCGACTCAGCGCAGACACCACGATCCCCGGACTGGGGCCGCTCGCGGAGGTGTGGAGGGACAGCGTCCAAGCCGAGCTGCGGGCGACGACAGGACCGATCCTGGATTTGCGCTCTGGCGCGTACGTCAAACTCGGTCCGCTGCCCGCGGAAACGGCCGACCGAGGATTCGTGGGAAGGATTCTGCTGGAGAAGGCCGGGAAGCGAAGCGTGGTGAGCCACCACAACAAGGCGACCAAGGGGCTCCTCGTCCGGGAGATCCTGGGGGCGTCCAAGGCCCCACGGTCGGCAGATGACCTGCCGGGCTTCGTGGAGGACCTGGGCTTCCGGGTCGAGGTGCACCAGCCGAAGAAGCCAACCGACCCTTGCGGCCTTGACATCATCGTTTACACAACCTGAACATGTCCCATAAGGGCGTCGCATACGTCTCACGGATGCTGGTACCGCACAGCACAGTGTCTCGAAGACGAAAGGAATCGATATGAACAAGACCCGCGTAATCGTTGCCGGAGCATCCGCGATCGCCGTCGCCACCGCCCTGGTTGGCGTGGGAACCGTCGCATCAGCGGACGACGCCTCAGGCGCGTCCAAGGGTAAGGGCAGCGTCCTGTCTCAGTTGGAAGACGACGGCACCTTGACCTCCGATGAATTGACAGCCGTGAAGGAGGCGCTCCGCGCGCAGCGCACGGAGAATCGCGATGAGAAGAAAGCCGAACACGAGGCCGCTCGAGCCTCAATCTTGGCCGGACTGGTGTCCGACGGAACGTTGACCCAATCACAGGCCGACGCGATTGTCGCCGCTGGCAAGCGCGGTCTGCGCGACCTTGTCCGCGACGGGACTGTTGACCGCGACGACGTGCGGGCGTTGAGGGCTGCCATGCAAGACTTCCGCGCAGAGAACCGGGACGCGAAGAAGGCTGAGCGGGAAGCCGCACGTGACGCCGTTCTCGCCGAGCTGGTGTCCGACGGAACGTTGACGCAATCGCAGGCCGACGCGATCGCCACCGCGATCGATGCCCGCATCGCCGAGAAGGGCGACCAGCGGGGCAAGAAGGGCAAGCGCGGTCAGCGCGGCGAGCGGAGTGCGTTCGGCGGCGCAGCGAACGCCGACGTCACGACCTTCGGAGCCAGCGCCTAGCGCCCACGGCTACGTCCCGTCGGGCCCACGCAGTTCGGTGAGGTGGGCGACGTCGGCGAAGCTGAACATGGAGGAATTCCCGTCCGGGAACCACGCCACCCTGCTGATCGAGCAGGGTGGCAGTTCCATGCGGTAGATGCTGCCCACGGGAGCACCGACGGCATCGGTGATCATCAACTTGATCGGTGACACATGGGCGACGACGACGATCGTTTGCCCCGGGTAACGCTCGATTAGCCGCTCGCGCGCCTTTCGCACCCGCACTTGACAGTCGTCGAAGGATTCACCCTCCGGTGGCGCCACGGACGTCGAAGCCAGCCATTCGGCGAGTTCGTGTGGCCACGTCGCATGAACGTCGGCGAAGGTGTGTCCGTCCCATACGCCGAAGGAGCATTCGGCGAGCCCTTCATCGATCGTGACGTCGAGCCCGGTGGCCTCGGCGATGAACGCCGCCGTCTCCTGGGCGCGCTTCATGGGGGACGACACAATCGCGGCCGGCGATGCACTGTCAGCGAGTGCCGCGGCGACGGACCGCCCCTGCTCGATGCCCAATTCGATCAGCGGTGGATCATCACCGCCGGAGCCACTGAATTTCTTCTCCAGCGAATGCTTTGTTGCCCCGTGGCGCACCAGGAGAATCTCTGTTGGCTTCCCAACATCGGCCCAGCCGATCATCGTCCGGGGTGGCTGCGCGGCCTTGGTTGACTCTGCGAGTTCGGCTCGAGCCTGATCTTCGGGAGCATCGCCCACTATGTCCCCGTCGAGGCGCTCGCTGGTTCGGCGAATGCTCCGATCACCACCGTCCAGCGCCGAGTCGAGCATCTCGTTCACGAGGGCGTCTGCGGTGGTGTTCTCTTCCCGTGGGATCCACGTGTAGGTGACCAGGGTCGGATCGTGGGCGTNGCGGGCGCGCAGGGCAAGGGAGCGAATGTCGTCGCTCTTGATCTTCCATCGCCCGGACATCTGCTCGACGACGAGTTTGGAGTCCAGACGTACGTCGATGCGGGCATCGGGATCGATCGCGTGCACATACTCCAGCCCGGCGATAGCGCCGCGATACTCNGCGAAGTTATTCGTCTCGTGGTCGAAGAACTCGGCAATCTCCACGATCCCGTTGCCCGCGGAGTCGCTGACCAGAGTCCCGTAGGCGGCTGGGCCCGGGTTGCCGCGGGATCCGCCGTCCGCGGACACGACGAAGTGCGCCGACACGATCGATTACAGCCCCGACTCGGACGTGCGCACCAGCACGCAGCGGCATTCTTCGCACCGAAGCACTTCGTCCTCGGCCGCCGCCTTCAACGCCGCGACCTCCGTCGGCGGCAACTCCAACCGGCATCCTTCGCACCGGCCCCGATACAAGCGCGCCGCACCCACACCTGCGTGATCGGCGCGGACCTTGTCATACAGCGCCACCAGTTCCGCGGACACCGCAGCGGCCGCCTGTTCCCGCTCGGCAGCGATGCTTGCCTTCTGGGCGTCGATGTCCGATTCGATGCCGGTGACCTCCGCCGCGAGCTCCTGCTCGCGTGACTCGGCCGCCGCGACGTCCGAGGTCAACTGCTCGACGGCGGCTTTCGCCCCTTCCACACGCTCCATAACTTCGAGTTCGACGTCTTCGAGTGCCGTCTGGCGCGCCGCCAGGGACTGGATCTCTGATTCCAGGCTCTGCAACTGCTTCGGGTCCGTGATCGACCCAGAATCGAGGAGTTCGCGGTCTTTACGGCTGCGCTCGCGCACCAGGTCCACGTCCGCGTCTGCCTTCAGTTGCTCACGCTCGAGGTCCGACACGATCGTCTCGGCAGCAATAACTTCTTTGCGCAGTCGCGCGAGGCGCTCGCGCAGATCCGCCAATTCCTGGGTCTGCGGCAGGGAGTTCAGGCGGTGCTGCAACTGCGCCAGCCTCGTGTCGTGCTCTTGGACGTCCAGCAACACCAGCTGCTCAGCGTGCGGAGCCTTCACGACGTCCTCCCGATGTGTGCCGACCACGGCGAGGTGTCGATGGTCGANACCGANGTGGTCACNGTACCGGCGCCGCCGGCACCCAGGTCCTCGTCCAGGCTCGCGGCNGCTTGCGGCAACCACAACCANTCGGCTGCCCAGTGCGGGACATCGATCAAGGCCTTCCCCGTCGCNAGCAGGTANTCCTGCGCCCGGTGATGTCGAAGGTCTCCCGTGACGTACACATCGACGGCAGGATCGAGGGACTCCAGCAGCGAATCACCCGCTCCCCCACACACCGCNANNCGGCGCACCGGTGCATCTAGATCACCCGCGATACGGATGCCGTGCTCGGTCGCCGGAAGAGCCGACGCCAAGCGATCACCGAGTTCTCCCACGGTGGTTGCCTCCGGGAGGTCACCTACGCGACCGGTGCCGACCTGCTCGCCGGCGGGATCGATCGCTGTCGTGGCGCCGAGGCCGCAGGCCTCCGCAACGGCATCGGAGACACCGGGGCGGGCGTGATCGGCGTTCGTGTGTGCGCAATACAGCGCGATCCCGTGACTGATAAGCGTGTGCACGACGCGCCCCTTCGGGGTGGTGGACGCCACCGAGTGGACGCCGTGCAGGAACAGGGGGTGATGGGCCACGATCATGTCGGCCCCCACGGCCAGTGCCTCGTCGACCACCGACAGCACCGGATCCACCGCGAACAGCACCTGCTGGACCGATGCCGCGGGATCCCCACANACCANGCCGACGGCGTCCCAGTCAGACGCCAACTCGGGCGGATACCGCTGCTCGAGAGCAGTAACGACCTGCTCCACCGTGGTGGTCATCGCCGCAGGCTACCCAGCGGTCTGACTCGTCGTCACCATCGGTAGCCTCCGCCTGGGCCCATAGCTCAGTTGGCTAGAGCGCTTCCCTTACAAGGAAGATGTCATCGGTTCGAGTCCGGTTGGGCCCACCACGAGGCGCGCGGACCGGGGCCGTGTCATGAAGCGGCACGAGCGCCCCTACATCGGCGGCTGGCGATCTGCGTTCACCTCATCGTCAGCCATGTCCTTGCCGGTCATCGTCACCAAAACAAGCCAAATCACTCCTGCGACCAGCAAGATGGCCGCGCTCCACAAGAATCCGGTGGTGAAGCCCTCCACCAATGCGGCGCCGTTGGGCCCGGGGAGTTGATTCGCCACGATGTATGCGGTCGTCGCCGATGTGGCGATGGTGTTCAAGAATGCAACGCCGACCGATCCACCAACTTGCTGGGCCGCGTTCAACACCGCCGAGGCAACCCCTGCGTCCGCATCGCCCACACCGAAGAGAGCAGTAGCAGATAGTGGGACGAACACGAAGCCGATTCCCAGGCCCACCAGGATCATGGACGGGAGGATGTCGCCTATGTAGGTGCTGTTTTCGCTCATTCTCTGAAGCAGGAGAAGACCGACGATGGTGAAAGCGAATCCACCTCCGGTGATGAACCGTGGCCCGATGATGGGGAGCAGCCGGCTGGTGATTCCCGCACTGACGATGATTCCCGCGGTCAGAGGGAGGAACAACAAGCCTGACTCCAGCGGTGAATAGCCCAAGACACCCTGGAAGAAGTAGGACAGGAACAAGAAGATGGCGAACAGCCCCACGCCGATGAAAAATGAGGCGAGATAGGCACCGCCACGATTCCGATTCGCCAGTATTCGCAATGGAAGCAGCGGATGGGGCGAGCGAGACTCAATAACAACGAAGATCGCTAACAACACGAGCCCGACTCCGAGGAAGACCAATGTGGATGTTCCGGTCCAACCTTCACTTTCCGCGCGCGTGATTCCAAAAATGATGGCCAACAGTCCGAGGGTCACCGTGACGGCACCGGGAACGTCGTACCCAGTCCGGGCCTCGGTGCGGGACTCCCTCACAAAAGGAATAGCCAGAGCGATCGCCAGAAGGGCAATAGGGACATTGATCCATAAGGTCCAACGCCAGGACGCGAACTCGGTCAACGCGCCACCGAGTACGAGCCCGATCGCGGCTCCACCGCCGGACAGGGCGCCATAGACAGCGAAGGCCTTCGCTCGCTCTTTCGAGTCCGTGAAGGTAACGCTGATCAAAGCCAACGCAGCGGGGGCCAGGACCGCAGCAGAAACGCCCTGCAGGCCGCGAGCTGCGTAGAGCAGCCCGGCGTTCGCAGCGAGGCCACCCACGGCCGACGCTGCAGCGAACGCAACAAGGCTGACGATGAACATTCGTTTTCTGCCCGCGAAGTCGGCAATGCGGCCGCCGAGGAGAAGTAATCCACCGAAGGTGAGCGTGTACGCGGTGACAACCCATTGACGGTCGGCGTCCGAGATGCCTAGATCAGCCTGGATGGAGGGAAGAGCGATGTTGACGATCGTGGCGTCCAAGATCACCATCAACTGCGCGATCGCGATAACGAAGAGCGCTTTCCAGCGCAGGGGATCCAGGGTGGACAAGTTTCCTCCAACAGAGCGGGGACGAAAGCGCCTCAGTCCACAAACCGAAGAAGGAGACAGGCCTAAGCCTGCCGGCGCCGTATTACGCGCAGGTAACCGACACGTCGCAAATCGTCCCTGGCACTAGACGATCAACGGTGCTTGGCCGATGCGGCCAGAGTGCTACGACTACTCCACCAAGAAGGTGATCTTCTGCGAGTCCAGGTCAACTCCCGCGTCTGTCCGCATCTTCTGTAGTTCGGGGTTGCTCATCGCTTCCTGCATTCTTTCCATAGACTCAATTTCGATCACCTGGTACACGTTGGAATCGTCGTCTTTGTCGTGGCCGTAAGCCAAAACGGTCACGCCGTATTCCTCGCGCACGGCGTCCGCGGAATGGAACAGCTCGACCCACTTCTCGTATCCTTGCGTAATTCGCACNTTGATGATGATTTTCATGCCANGCCTTTCGTTGANGTNTNNTCTNGNAANGTACAAGCCTCNCAGGATCATGTCGCGTCACTTGCGTTACGAGTNTGTGAACAATCATCAGATTTTCGAGAAGGCTCANGCGAGAGGGTNGCGCGGCGCTCTNTCCCCTGTGAGGCCGATGATCGANTCTTGGCGGTCAACCTGTGTATCGACGACTGGCTTACATCCCGTGGCACGAGATCCCCGTCACGAACCACGACGGCACGCAGGGTTGTTGTCGAAGAAGCATCGATCAATGACGAGAGCATCCCTACGATGTCGCGTATGAGACGGGTTGTCCAAGCCATGTCTTTGACCATGATTATCGCGCTGCTGTGCGCCTGCGGATCGGATACGGAGACTACGAGCGATGAAAGTGAGGATCAGGCTTCGTCGCAGGCGTCCCCGGATGAGGTGACTGCTACGCGGGAAAGCGAGCCGACCCAGCCCGAAGAGAAGATGGTGGTCGATGAACCTAAGGAACCCCAACAGCCACCATCAGTCACCCTTCTGAACGCGTCAAGCGTTGAAGATGACGTGCTCTTGAGTTGGGTGGACCTGGCTGAGCAGCAGATGGACACGCGAGTCTCCAACGTCTTGATGCTCGTGTATGACGTTGGCGAGCCAATCGAACCTCCCCAAGAGATTCCCGAGACGGAAGCCTCCGTGCACGGGAGAGTCCTTGATGATGGGCAAATTGATTCACTCATGGCGGATTTCGAGGCATGGCTCGAAGCGGATGCATGTATGTCCCAAGATGCTGGGTACCGTGCCGAGGAATCGATGATTTATCGGCGCTACCTCGAAGAGGGTGGCGACGCGTCCCACATGCGGGCTTTGTGTCCTCAGACGCGGGTTGTGGGAATCGGGCTCACGGACAGTCTTCGCAACGAAGAGCCTGCCTCAGTAACGGAACTCCTTGTTTTGCACGAGCTCTATCACGCATTTCAACAGGATCTAGAGCAAGAAGGAGAGTGCCGGACCGCAGGAGATGCCGAAGACAGCACGACGCGATGGATGGTCGAAGGAGGAGCTCACTACTTCTCCACGATGCTGGTCAATGACCTGGATCAAGAAAAGGCCCGACAGGTCCTCTACGAACAAGCCCGCCAATCATTGAACGAAAGCGACGGACTCCGAGAAGAGGCGCCCGATCGTAAGGGAGCCGCCGCTTTATTGCTNATGATTGACAAGGGAATGANNACGCANGAATCCGTCATGGATGGNTCNCTTTTCCACGAGTGTGCCCGAGAGTTCCGGTTCGGAAACTCCAATNCAGAAATAAGCCTCGTGGAACAAGAGTGGTCGCAATTCTAAAGAGGCGGTCACGAATGCTCGGTAGGTTTGTCGGTCGCGATACCCCTCTGCTTTCGCGGTACCGGGTGGCCCCTGAGGGGGACTGGGTATCCCTGACCCACTCCCCCTCAAGTGGACTACGAAAAGATTGCGATAACTGTCGTAATCGTGACGGCGAGAGGCACGATCGCAACGATGACTCTGAATAGGCCGTAGGGGCCTTTTCGCTGCAGCTCGGCCCACTTCGACTCGTCGTTGCCGAAATCCTCGCTTACGGCTTTCCAGGACTGGACGGCGTTGTCGAAGCCGAGAAGAATCATGAAGTTCACGACGACAACGAAAACGGTCATCGCGACCTGTTGCGCGCTTCCAAGGTCCGATGACGCGCTCATCTGCAGCACCCACGCGTTCGCCACTACAAAAGCAAGAAAGATAATCCCAAAATTCAAGGAAAGGCTCAGGTCGCGCCTCGCTTGAATATCTTTCGGTTCCATCAACAACTCCTATCTCAATATTTTCATCCGTTTCACACGCAAGAAGGCACGGGAAGAGCCTGCGAGTTCGTCGATCCCGACGCGTGTCATGTTAGTGCGGCAAGAGGTCACCATTGCGTCTTTCTCGAAGATTCGCCGATTCACCCGAACTGTTTCTGCGAGCCGAGAATTCTGCTGCCGTCCCCGGATTCCCTGAGAAGCTCCTGAGTCGGTCTCTCAGTTGGATGCAGGGCTCTCGGGTAGGCCGAAGCGGCCGTCGCGCCATAGGGGGATGCTCGACCCATGCGGCGCGACCTTGGGGCAATTAAGCGCAGTTCCGCGCGGGCGCTACACGCATGCCTAGCGCTGCCCGCAGAATGATTCCCCGGGTCGAATCCACGGGCTCGCTCATTTCGTGCTCGCGCTAGAGAACGTCGACCGTGGTGCATGCCACGTGACGAGAAGTGGTGTGTCGCGTGTCTGGCTTGCGCAGCGATCTCGACGTAAAATACGAGGAACACGACAACAGCAGCCCGGTTTGTTGGCTAGAGCGCTTCCCTTACAAGGAAGATGTCATCGGTTCGAGTCCGGTTGGGCCCACCACGAGGCGCGCAGACCGGGGTTGCTGAATGGGAGCAACTCCATGAGCA
>PBWE01000013.1 GCA_002728915.1 Micrococcales bacterium | reverse complement strand
CCACGACAGCTGACCCCACGGCTTGCGTCGGCGCCAACAGATCGCGGTCATCGGTCTGCCAGGGCCATAGCGCCCTCAAGGAACCAATCATCAGTCCTGTCAGCACGGCGAGTGTCACCGCCGCTCGGTGGTTCAAAAGCCAGGTCAAGAGCGTGACGAACGAGCCGAGCCCGACGATGGCCCCGACAGCGAACGCCCCGAGATAGACGAGGTCTCGCTCGTTGACCGCTTGCAACGTCGATTCATACAGGCCGAGCGACAACAGCAAGAAGGATCCAGAGACTCCGGGAAGTACGAGCGCACAACTAGCCACCGCGGCGGCAAGCGCAACCACGACCGGACTCGGATCGTCGACCACCGCCGGCGGAAGCCCGGTGATGACGAACACGATCATCGCCGCAACAAGCGCGAGCGCGATGTACCTCACGCTCCAGCCACCCCGCCTGCGCACCATGTGTGCCGGGACCCAGATTCCCGCGAGCACGAGTCCGAAGAACAATGCACGCATCTGGATCGGATACTCCTCCAGAAGCGGTTCGATGAAACTCGCACCTAAAACAACCGCTGCCACCATGCCGATTCCCACGGGGATCAACAGCTGCCATGGCAAACCGCGCAGCGTCCGCACACAGGCGGACCCGGACGGTCGTCCCTCGGCGAGGCCGAGGAGTTGTCGGAAGGCAAGGACTGCATCCGCGATCGCATCGATGACCGTTCGGTAAATGCCGACGATCAGAGCGATCGTTCCGCCACTAACCCCGGGGATAACTTCGGCCACGCCGATGAGGGCACCGCGAACAAGGTTCGCAACAACCGAAATCACCGGCTCACTGTAGAGGCAGGCGAGTCNGTTCTTCACGTCCAACGNACGGCCAACCTGTCATCGNCGTCGACTAGCGTTNGGGCATGGACGATCGCGGCCGNGTTCGCTTTTCCCTGTTCTTGCAANTCTTCGCNGTCGTCATGTTTCTCGGAGCCGGGCTGTTCCGCGNGTTCGCCCTCGGGTTCGATGCTCTCGCGTGGATCCTGGTAGGGGCCGGCGCGTTGTCCGCNGTAGTGGCGTTCCTTACCTTCGCCCATCTTCGGGACTCCTGACTGCCAAGCCCGCTTCCATCTTCCGACCGTCCGGGACTGCAACTTCGCGCTGATTCAGCGTGAGATGAATCGCTTGTCGGGAGTGCTCGGCGTTCCGGAGAGCGTCCGCGACTAAGGCTCACCCGGTTTCGTAGCGGAAATCCGGTAGCGCTTCTTGAAGTCGGACGGTGTCACGGGTGGTCCACTCCGGGTTCGCCACACCGAGGACGACAGCCGNGGCCATATCGGCGCTGTAGTTGTGGCCGACTTCCGGTGGCGCTCCGCCACTAATGAGGTCCATTCCCACTTGGAATCCGGTGATGAACGGGAACCATCGAAGNCTCGACATGACTCCCGGACCGTGCGGCGGAATGGTCCAGTCCGCCTCNCGGTAGAACAAGTCCGGGCGCCAGTAGACCACGGGGTCGTTCGCGTGGGCGGCGAAGACGATGACGGGGAGTCGCATGTCATCGTCTCGATCGGGATCCTCGGTTTCCACGAGAACCCGGGTTATCTTTCCGTCCCCGATCACCGGATCCCATGCCGGGCCGGACGTGCGATCTGCCTGCCATGACTTCCACAACGTGGACTCCGCGGGTGGACCAATCCAAATGATGCTCTTGATGTCTTCGGTGACCTCTTCGGGTGTCGCGTCGGCGGTCCAGGCGCCCTGTGTTCCCATCGAGCCGAGTGATTCTCCGAAAAGGACCAGGGTGGGGCGCTGATCTTCAGGTAACTGTTTCCATCGCTCGACAACGGCGTCGATGGTCGCCTTGTTCTGGTTGATCGTGGTCTGGGAATCGATGATGAATCCGATCCACGAGGGAACCGCAGAGTATTGGGTGGCGACCGTAGTGACATCGCCGCCGGTGACCACTTCGAGGGCATTGATGGCGTCGGGGTCTACCCAGCCCGTGCCGGTCACACCGAAGATCACGAGGTACTCCCGCGACCATGCATCGACTCGGTCGAGTTCTTCCACGGCGATCGCGGCACGTTCGTCGAAGGAATCAGCTTGTTCCATTCCTACGTACAAACGAACGGGCTGCTCGGCGGGCCGAGAGGTGATCTCGGCGATGGATGCTGCGGACATGGTGTTGGAGACGTAGTAGCGGCCCTCTCTACCCAGGGTTTCCCAGGCCAGCGGGCTCGTCTCCGACCCGCTATTCACGCCGAGGTCGGATGCGGATTGTCCACTGGCGTCAGAGTTCGTCGTGTCGTACACACCGGTGAGCCAGCTGAAACCGGCATTCAACCCAGCGAAGAGCAGCACCGCGAAAACGAGAGCGACGGCGAGCCGGATCCAACGGATTCTTTCCCGACTTGCCTCTACCCACCGGCGAAGGGGACCAATCCGGCCGATGAGCGAGCCAACCAGTCGGGTCACCGCACGAATACACCGGCCNATGAGCACGAGTACCGCACCGAGCAGAATCGCAGAAACAGCGAGTGCCAAGGAGCCGGGAACAGCCTGCGGCATGTTGAGTGCCTCTTGCTGGGTCTTCTGCCACGCGACGGCGATCGGTGTGAACNCGAGCGCCAAACCCCACGTGACGACNAACGAGACAGTCGTGACTTTCTTGTTCGGGTACCAGGCATCGAGCTTCGCGATCGTCCGTGCGAACCACTCGATGGCCGACCCGGCCGCGTATCCGGCAACGACACCGACGGCGGTCACCACGATCATNAACGGCAGGGCGCGGGGAAGAAGCGAGGGGGTGAGCGCAGCAAAGTAACCGAGCGCCGCTCCTACAAGGCCGCCATAGCTCGGCTTCGTCCACACGACCCGAGCGTCGAGACCTCCTCTGACCACCATCGGAGGATAGAACGATTAGCCAGCGANTACNTCCCATTTCGTTCCGATCACGAGCATCTCGCGGTCACTATTTCCGATCTATCCGCACCCAGCGGGACTCAGCCTGCACCCGTACTTTGCCTTCGATACGAAGGTTCGCCTGCACGGCCATCACGTCGGCTTCTGCATCGATGATCCGGGCCCGCAACTCGCTAGGTGTGTCCAGGAGCGTGGGTAACCGGTAACGAATCTCCAGTCCAGTTGTCACCCACGGTTGAAATTCGGTACCCGAGGCAGACCGTCGAGCAGATTCGACGAAGACAGCAGCACCCGAGTGGCAGTCGAGGAGCGTGGCGATCACGCCGCCACTGAGTGTTCCCATTCCGTTGCTGTGATGCTCCTCCGGGTGGAAAGTGCACACCACCTCGTCANCTTCTTCGAAACTCTGCAGCTGCAGCCCTTTGCTATTCGCCGGACCGCATCCGTAGCAGGTGGAAAAGGGGTAGAGGCGTTGTTGNATGCTTGTCGCCATATTCGCGTCTCTANTTCTGCATCACTGAAACAAGACATCCCATTCGACNAGGAGACGGTCCTTCTTGTCATAGAGCGCGACATTCTGATTTTGGTCAGCCCGNGTTGTGAACGACAGGCGACCGTTCTTTCGCGTCCGCACTCTCTTTTCACTGACGGTGCTCCATTCGTTGGCAGCCTCGTCCCAGGCATACACGCCAACCCACACAAGACTGTTCCTGCCCAAGCGAGTCTTCACCGCAGCCTTCATCTGTCCCGACGAGTCGATTTGGGCAGCGATGACCTTGGTTCCACGTTTGGTAATTGGCTCACTGAGTGTAAGAGTGCTAATCGTCTGTGAGTCAGGCTCCAAGCCCGCATAGGCCAGCGCCTCGTTCGCCATTGCCTTGAAATCAGANACGACAGTCCCTCCCGCCTCTGCATCCCCGCCATCGGATTCGCAAGGTGGCCCGCTACCCCCCGACAAAGGACCGATCAGCAGCAGTTCCCCCGCGACCTCGTGCATATAGGGACCGCCGCTGTCGCCAGCACAGGTCGACCTGACCCCGTCTCCGAGCACCGTGAAGGATTTTGAGAGGAGGGCCGATTTTTTGTCGTACTCGTAGTACATGTCTGTCAGCGGTTCGGACAACCACAGCGGAACAGAGCTGCTCGCTTGACTCGGATCATCCCGAGGCACGGTCAATCCATAACCGACATAGGTGATCGAAGTTCCCGCCTTCGCCAGGGTCGCTACCTCCTGGGGCTTGGCGAGGCGAGTAATCGGGGTAGCCCCAAGTGGCTTGTCTAGCGTCATGAAGGCAATGTCAACNTTATCCTCNACTNTCCACTCAGCCGNAATNAACGTCACCTGGACATCTGCCGGGGCAACCGCTTCCACATTCGCGCCCGCCGGCCACACCGTGATCGCCGATGGAGACACGATCGGGTCGCCCGCTTCCTCCATCACGCAATGCCCAGCGGTGACAACAACCTGTGGCTTCCACAGCGCGCCGGTGCATGATGAGCCGTCAGCTCCGAATGATGTTTCGAAGTACACCGCGGCGCCGCTCCACGGATGATCCGCCTGACCTCCGATGACGGTAGGTGCTGTCGTGAGAGTCGTCGAAGCCGCTGGCGATCCAGTGAGTAGTGCGCCTCCNAGGATTCCTACTCCCACCAGGGCGGAGAAAACACGCGCCCTTCGTAATNCCATTTTTTCTCCTACGTCGGAAGAGTCCTCTCTCGACTTCAGTATGCACCANCACNGGGCNNGCGCAGAACGNTCCCGCCAAAAAAAAGTGAATGCTTTGAAAGAGGATGCTCNCACATCGCCTCACGGGCCCCGACTAGCCTCTTCACTCGATGACTCGGAAGCGCTTGTTCACAAGCGACACACTCGACGCTGTGGCCTACATCGTGCTGCTCCTTGCCGTGGCNTCGTGGGNTGCGATTCTGTGTGTGAAGCAGTTGACGTACGGGTTGGAGTTTGACGAGTCCTACCTATTGGGGGTCGCAANCAATCTTGCCTCGGGTTCTGGCTACGTCGACGACGGAGTAACTTTCCTATCAACTAGTGAACCCTTTTCACCGGTCATTTCGACTGGTCCTACCGTACTCATTCCCGTGTCNTTGACGTGGTGGATCTTCGACGGCGATCTCCTAGCCATTCGATTCACCATGCTGATCTTTTTTGGCATTCTGGTGTTTTCCGTATGGCGCCTGTTCGGCAACCTAAGTGGCCGGTGGGCNAGTCTTGCGGCGGTGGGCGGGTTGGCTCTCGTTCCTACTGTCGCTCCGGATCTGCAGAACACCTCCTTGATGCCTGGTCGTGTTGTTGGTGAGTTGCCCGCTCTTGCCCTACTGATGCTGGCCGGGCTCTTGTTATCGAAGCATCGGTACTTCTGGTCAGGGCTATGCCTTGGACTCATGCTGCTATCGAAGCTGACCTTCGCCATCCCGGCTGCAGCCCTCATAGCCACGTTCTTCGTCTTTGAGTTGCGGAATCGTCACACAGGCCCCTGGCAGTTGCTTCTCCGAACTTTTTGTGGAGTTGCAGCACCACTGCTTGCATTCGAGTTGATCAAAACTGTCACGCTGGGACCCGAAGGGTACGTGCGTCATATCGATGCGCTTCGTGACTTCTTGGGAAATCAAGATATCCCGTGGCACCAGTTGTACATCTTTATCGATGAACATCTCGAAGGAACCCTACGATTGTTTTCACTTCCACTCTTGACGGTCATCNTCNTCNTGATNGCCTTGACATGGCGTTGGACGCGACTACGNNTGGGNTCTTCTCAGAATAGGCGAGACGCTCGTGATCACGCGACCGGTTGGGTAATCGCTGCCCTGAGTGCAGGTCTAGCGATGATGTTCCTGTGGTGGTTCTTTCGTTCTCAGCANTACAGTGCCCGCCCGGCGCTCCCCACCGTGTTGTGGCTCGCGATCGCATCATGTGGAGTTACTTTTTCAATAGCTANGCAGGATCGATCTCGGTCAGATCGCATTTCTGTTGCATTGGCATCAACTCTGTACGTAGTTTTATTGATTTCGATTGTCGGACGCACCATCCAAATCGGGATGGACGAATCCGGTTCTCGGATGCTTGCTGAGCAGCGTGCAGCAGCGTCATGGCTGCAAGAGAATCGCCAAGGGGTTCCGACTGACGGTTACTGGACAAACCCAGAACTCCTCATACTCAGCGGTTTACCTCCTGACAAGGCACCACTGCAAGACNTTGCAGCGTATTCCGCAATTCGCGCCCTTAACAAGAAGGGTGTCGCGGACGCTCAGGCCTATAACGAGCTATGCCTCCAGATGATCCTGACCTCTCAGACGGTCACGTTGTGCAAAGCTTTTCCAACGTNGGGCCCGATCGACGAGTAGGTGGCCGANNGTCAAGTTCTGCAGATTCACCTGCGCCTTGCGCCCCAGNTGAACAAACGACCCGGGGGCGCGACGTNGTNCCTGTGGCATGACCCACTGGTTGGTTTCATCTCGAGTGATGCCTTACGCCTGTCCTACCTAACTGCAAACAGGATGCTTTTGGATCTGCCTCTGCCAGCCAGAAGATCTGGCCAGATTTGCCATTGACGAGTCTTGATGNGAANCACGACCACTTGTTTGGCATAGTCAGAACATGTCGCTTTCGCCACACTTGGCGGGCTCATTAAGTCTGTCAGGGCACGCGCATACCGGTCGCCATGGCCATCGCATCGNCCGCGGTTGCTAGGGAGACAGAAGAACACNCTGNAAGGCGCGAGAGGATTTCACCGGTGGACTTTGCGAGCGTGACCCTTGTTTGATGAATTTGATCCAGATTCCACGTGGCTTCAGCCTGAGGGCAAGACTTTTCGAGACGTACCTCACCAGTTGCCAGACCGCCTAAATTTTCAACTTCTAATGCCGACAGTCGTGCGCCTCGACGACTATGGGCANCCCTGCGAGTGGCTTGATCTNGGCTCCATAAATGCGGACTCCAACNGAGATCTAAAGGGGGAGTACGTCGGTGCATACGTATCCCGATGGTGCGGAAATTCCGCCGGCCACTGGTCACCACAAGGATCTCGTCGAAATCACCAAAGTTGGGGCATCCCGAGAGACAACCCAATAGAGACACGGACTCACGTGCAACGAGTACGAGAACCTGGATATGTGATGGTGCGCTTCCAAGTTGCGCGAATNTCTGCAGAAAAGACCAGGGAGCAAGTCTCGTACATCGTCACTTCGAGACGAGCCGGAGAGTGGNGCTACAGCCAACGAGAACGAATCACGACAAGGTGGTTCGAACTCACGACACCACCGTCACGTGTCTTTGACTTGCAAAAACAAGATGAGAACCCCGACTAGACCGTAGGCTGCGAGTATGTCTATGAATTTGCAAGGAATCAAAGATTCGCTAGCGTCGATGGTACCAATGGTGGGGACTCTCGGTTTGGAGTTCGTTGATCTCACNGCCGACAATGCGACNATGACCCTGCCGGATCAGCCGGCTTTCCGCAATCACCTCGGCGGTCCGCACGCNGGGGCGATGTTCACTCTCGGAGAGTCCGCTTCNGGNGCACTGGTGCTAGCAAACTTNGCTGATCAACTCGAGTCAGTNACTCCTCTCGCAGTATCCGCTGAGATTCAATACCGTGCAGTCGCCATGGGGCCGGTGATCGCTGACGCGAGGATGTCGACAACGCGAGGAGACATACTCACGCGCCTTGGTGAGGGAGAGCGACCGGAATTCGACATTCACATAGAGTTTACGTCTAACGGACGTAACACCGGAAACATGACCGTGAGATGGACATTGAAGCCTGCGACGTCATAGTTTTTTCGATTACCAATGTGGTGCCCCACCATGTGCCATGGAAAAGGAGCAGGCGCGAAAGTGAGAAAGAGCCCGTGCACGTAATCGCCCGTTCGAGTAGCCCCCGAAAGATCCACCACGATCGAGTGTGGCAAGGTCAGGTTTAACNGGGCNACTGCCGCANGCATCATGGAGTTGACAACATTGAGCAAGAGCGGCAACACCAGCACCCCGGCGTACTACTCACTCGGGGATTGCCGCGTGGCGGATTTCGCGACGATTGTTGAGCAGCCGGTGGACCTCGGTGACTTCCCGTTGGCCGACAGGATTGATCAGGGAGTCGTTGTTTACGACAGTAAGTCTCTGCGGTCTCGCATCAGTGAGGCGCCCGGACGACTGGAAGTCCAAGCGGAATTAGTACGCGTGCTGAGTGAGGGTCCTGGAGTGCTCGTGCTGTCCGGTGCTTTCGGCGACGATGGTGTTCTCGACGCGGCAACCGACGTTTTTCGCGGCATCATTGAGGCCGAGAAAGCAGCCGGAACGGCGGCCGGTGACCATTTCGCCACTCCGGGAGCCAATGATCGAGTCTGGAATGCGCTCGAAAAGTTCGCGGTCGCAGATCCGAATGCATTCCTCCGTTACTACGCCAACGACATGCTTGCGTTGATTTGCGAAGCATGGCTAGGGCCGCGCTATCAGGTGACGTCGCAACTCAACCAAGTGAATCCCGGCGGTAAAGCGCAAAGTCCGCACCGTGACTACCACCTGGGTTTCCAGACAATGCAATCTGCGCAGGCATTTCCCCGGCACATTCACCAGATGTCTGCCATGTTGACCTTGCAAGGGGCTGTTGCCCACGTAGACATGCCCATGGAGACCGGACCAACATTTCTGATTCCGAACTCCCAGAAGTACGGCCCGGGATACATCGCTAGTCACCTGCCCGAGTTCCAGGAATACTCAAACGAAAGGGCAGTCCAGGTGCCGCTTGGTCGAGGGGATGCAATCTTCTTTAATCCTGCGCTGTTTCACGGTGCGGGTGAGAACGTCTCGGACGATGTCCGTCGCCTAGGCAACCTGCTCCAAATTTCCAGTGCGTTCGGTCGGGCGATGGAGTCAATTGACAGGGCTCGAATGATCCGAGCGATCTACCCATCGCTGGTGAAGTGGAAGGCTTCCGGTGCCTCCGAGGCCGACCTGCAAAACGTCATCGCAGCAAGCGCGGAGGGTTACGCCTTCCCTGGTGATCTCGACTCACACCCCCCCAGCGGCAGTGAGCCACCCCCTGCACAATCCGACCTAGTGGCTATAGCCCTGTCTGAAGAGTGGCCACCAAGCCGACTCGCTACCGAGTTGGCGTCTCTATGAACGCGGCAGCCTGTCGTCACCGATATTCACTCAAGCTAACAGGGAGCAGACATGACTAACCCTCAATTCTTCAATGATGCGGAAATCGTTAAGCCACCCACAGATCGCCTCAACGATAGTCCGCTCCCCAGTGAGGCGGCGTATCAGATCGTGATGGATGAGGCGATGTTGGACGGGAATGCCCGCTTAAATCTTGCGACATTTGTCACGACATGGATGGACGAGAACGCCAACAAAATTATGGCGGCTTCCGCTGACAAGAACATGATCGACAAAGACGAGTATCCAGCAAGCGCCGCGATTGAGGCGCGCTGCGCAACGATGATGGCGACTCTGTGGAACGCGCCCAGTCCAACGACGACGATCGGGGTTTCAACGATCGGATCCAGTGAGGCCTGCATGCTGGGTGGATTGGCGCTCAAGCGGAGGTGGAAGCAGGCCCGCACGGCAGCCGGCAAGGACACAAACACGCCCAACCTGGTGATGAGTTCAGGCGTTCAAGTGGTCTGGGAGAAGTTTTGCAACTACTGGGATGTTGAGCCGCGATACGTCCCCGTTACCGAGGAACATCCAACTCTGGACGGGGCCACAGTCACGGACTACATCGACGAGAACACCATTGGAGTCGTGGCGATTATGGGCGTTACGTACACCGGCTCTTACGAGCCAGTCGCAGAGATTGCCAAAGCTCTCGATGACCATCAGGCGGCCACGGGCTTGGATGTTCCCATTCATGTCGATGCTGCTTCTGGTGGATTTATCGCGCCCTTTCTCCAGCCGGATATCGTCTGGGATTTCCGTCTGCCTCGAGTCAAGTCAATCAACACCTCTGGCCACAAGTACGGGCTGGTGTATCCGGGTCTTGGGTGGGTCGTCTGGAGAGAAAAAAGTGATCTACCGGAAGACCTCATATTCAATGTCAGTTACTTGGGTGGGAACATGCCTACCCTCGCCATCAACTTTTCTCGACCTGGGTCGCAGGTTCTCCTCCAGTACTACATGTTCCTCAGACTTGGCTTCGAGGGATACCGCCGAGTCCAGGCAGAAAGTCAGGATGTCGCGCGCTTCCTAGCTGACGAAATCGCGAAAATCCCAGCCTTCACGTTATGGAGCGATGGTTCGGACATCCCCGTCTTTGCCTGGAAACTGACACCGGGCCACACCAAGAATTGGACGCTTTACCACCTGCAAAACCGCCTTAGGATCCACGGATGGCAAGTTCCCGCTTACCCGTTACCTGACAACATGGCAGATCAGACAGTTCAGCGAATTGTCGTGCGCAACGGAATGAACCGTAGCCTTGCGTGTGCTCTGCTAGATGACATCAAGAAAGAGGTCGATTTTCTGGACTCTCTCAATGCGCCTATTCCCCATGCAAAACACATAGGCGCATTTGCACACTGAGTCACGCCCACAACCGGAAAGCGCATGCACACGGGTGCGAACGCCGCGACGAAGTAGAGTGCTGCACCAGAGGTCGCACATTTGTTGTACCGCAGGAAGACGTCTAAAGACCTTTGGGTCGTTTTGTGGACGCATTCGATCGTTGTAAAAGGAACAGAATGTTATGTCTAATGTTGACGGCGTAACAACAAGCCGCTCCCGAGTACCCTCGCAAGGTGCTCTTGCGGTCACGGCAGCATTCTTACTCGGATTTTCCGCACTCCTCACGGCATGGTCTGCTTATCGAGAAGCAAGCACAAGCGATCAAGTTATTCGCACCTACGCACAAATGCAGGAAACGATCGCACGAGCCAATGACCGGTACAGTCAGGCGGATCAAACCTCGGGATACGAAACGTCACTTTTTTTGCAATTCGCCATTGAAGCAGGCACGGGCAACGAGGACGCAGCCGACTACTTGCTGACGGTCATGGATGACGCCATGTACGAGGCTGTTCTGTGGTGGTCAGACATCCCAGACGAGGACAGGCCCGCCACTCCCTTTACGGATGACAACCCCTACGTTGCCGACCTATTCAGTGAGGAACTTTTGTCCGAGGGTGACGCTCTCATGGACGAGGCCGACGAGCTCAGACTCACTGCTGAGGAGGCCGAAGCAACTAGTGATCGCTACAACTTGGCGAACGTTTTCTTCGCAGTTGTCTTGTTCATCGCCGGCTTGACCACAATCATTCAACGCCGCTCCATACAGGTTAGTTTCCTCAGCGTCAGCATTCTCGGCCTGACGAGCGGCCTTGTGCTTTTGGCGTTGACACCTGGTTGGTTCTCTCTCGCATAATTGAGCACAATCCGCTCACGTACAACAAGAAGGAGTTCGGATCTACACCCGCCTAGCCCAAGATCCGGCCACGTCGTCCAGTCAAGAACTACTTGTCTGGATCATGACCTTTTGTGTGACGCAGTCATTTTGTGTTTCAATCACCGCACTTGTATGAGACGTTGAGTTCCTCAGAGACTTTACGTATTTTGCGCCACCGCCGTCGCATTGTGATGACAGGCTTGACTCTTTCCGAGAGGGGCTCACCCTTAATTCTGGCCGGGCGGTGTCCAGTGCACTAAATCAAAATGCTCACGTGCTTGATCCATCTCTTCGATCGTCAGCAGTCGAATGACATTCGCGATGACCGTTCCAGCCGCAACAGGTATCAGAGTCAAAGCCAAGGCTTTTGATTCATCTTCATACTCTGCCAACACTGTGAAGTCGTACTCACCCATACAAAAACTGTAATCAATGAGGCGTCCACCCATGGATGTGATCGCGTCGGTCATGACTTCACGTCGGGATTCGAACCCGTCAGCCAGTGCGCCAGCCATACCCGACTGCGTATATTTGCCCAAAATCAAAAATTTTCTAGCCATGTGAACTCCTCAGTTGTGTCGGACCTGCCCAACAGCCTAAGTGGAACGTTACCCCTTGACATGGGAAAGACAGAAATCTGTTGGACCACTGCGACATCTCAAAGGTACGTAAAGCGTCTCATCAAGGATCTGAAAGACACCGGATTGCACTCCTATCTGGGCACATTGGGCAGCGCCACGTCAAACAGTGCTGGACACAGGTGTACGCAAAGCATTCGCACCTAACCCCAGGATTGAAAGACCGCCAACGCCATAAGGAAACGAGGGGTGCCATGGATTTTCTTGGCATTCAAAGACGACAGGCACTGTGTTTGCTACCCCCTCCAGACGTATGGATGGGGAGCAATCCATAGCGGTGAGGACTTCAGGGGAAAACCGCGTCGTTACGTGATTGAGTCCTGCGACGGCATAATCACAATCCCTAGTGTCGCCTCCTAGGCTGTGATCGTGTCTAGAGTCGAATACGGCCGGCGCGCTCATGCGGGCCTTGCAATCGTCACCTGGTTCAGCCTCGCCCTAGGTCTGGTATTGACTGTCTTCAACATAAATCCAGTCGGTGCCCTTTACGCAAACTCATTGGGTGACAATCCGAGTGGGATAGCCGGGTTGCCAGGACGTGTAATCGATTCCTTTAGTTACTTCACAAACCTCAGCCTGATCATCGTCGGAGTCGTCGCAACAATGCTCGCACGCAATCCACAGAGATCGGGAAGACTGTGGTCAGCCATCCATATGGATGCCCTCGTCATGATTTCGATCACGGGCTTGATCTACGCAGTAGTGCTCGCTCCAGACGCCCAAGTAGAGGGCATCGACATCATCGTGAATGCATTGAAGCACTACATCGTGCCCGCGCTGACCGTGATCATCTGGCTCTTCTTCGGCCCTCGCAGGCAAATCACCTTTGCTTCCATCTTTACTGCGCTCGTGGTGCCAATAACTTGGGCGCTGTACACATTGATCAGGGGGGAGTTCATCGCGGCTTACCCTTATCCTTTCTTAAATGTCATTGCCTACGGTCTACCGACCGTACTCATGAACATTGCTGGCGTAGCTGCTTTCGGAATCGTGCTCGGTTTGATCTTCTGGGGTATCGACCTCCTACTCACACGGATCACATCACCGGCACTCTCATCCGAAGAGTGACCGCGCCGGCGTGCAGAATGACGAATTTCCACAATGACGTGATTGCCTCAGCTGCTGTCTCTCTTACTCCGACGCGAGGGCACCAAGTGCACGAGTAGGCCAGCCTTAGGAGGCTCAGCGGGTAAACCCCAAGGGATCTCAAGCGCTCAACTACCCCCTCCCGGTATTCGTCGGTACTCGGTAGCGTCATTGAGAGTGCGCGCATCGCGCTTTCCATGTAGACACTTTTGCAACTTTGGAGTCTCCGCGGACTCTTGATATATCTTGGGGAGCAGGAGGTAAACNTGTTTAGGTGCCCNCGTCCGCGCTTTGCTGTAACTGTGCTCGNAGCCATCACTGCAACGATGCTGACAGCAGCCCCGCCGTCGTCGGCGGCGGAGGGCGATCGTTGGATGCCGGCNCCGGGTCAGGCGTTTAACGATGGGTGGAAGCCACTTGATGGGTTGGGGGCAACATATCGGCCGTGTCAGGAAGTCCGNTGGCATTTTGACAGGGGTTCGGAGGGTCCGGACCGGAACACCATGATCAATGACATTCGAAGCGGATTGGCCACCTTGGAACCTCACACAGGATTGAAGTTCGTTGAAATCGACAACGCTGATTCCGCAGATCTGAACTTCCGTTGGGGGGACTTAGTCGCAGAGGGATGGGGGTCCNATGTCGCGGGGATTGGTGGCCCGGACGGCTATGGCGAGGGGTCAGTGGCCTTCAGTAACAGCGTGGATTGGACCCTNAACAAGTGGGAGGGGCGCGACTGGCGTCGCTTGGAATGGCCTCGGCCGGACCTTGGTCCAGGATGGTATTCGTGGAAAGAAGGGCCCGGGAGAGAGGCACTTGTTGTTCATGAAGTCATGCACGCGATGGGCTTTGATCACGTCAAAGACTTTACGTCGATCATGTATCCCCAAGGTGCTATCCCAAACAACCGTGGCAATCTCAGTTCAGGTGACATTGCTGGCCTCAACACGATGTACCTCAATAATCCCTGCTCGTCAGAGGTCTCATCCGATAACTCGGAGGAGTCGATACCACCCGCCGGGTTGGAAATTTCAAAACCAGATCGCTATTACGGCACACGAGTCTTGAGGGCAAGTGTTGACGACGAAAGCTTTATGCGAGCAGCGATTCGGACACGTCTTTCCAAGGGGCAACCCCTCTGGGTTGAGGTTTATACCTGTGATTCAGCAGACTGCGAGGAGTACACGACCGTGTCTGAGAAGAAAATACGAGTCAAGAAACGTGGACGAGCGGCCTTCATGGTAAAGGTCGCACAAGACCAATTCGTTGCAGTCTGGGACAACGATGACGAACTACTCGTGCAATGGACGGTCAGCTAGAACTAACGCCCCCGATATTTGCGAACGGTGCGGAATCTTTGCCACTCACCAGCAACTGCAGGTGCGGTGCCGACCACGGTGCACTCACCCTTGCTGCGAATGCGCAAGGTGACCGAACCATTGTTCGGATACAGCAATTTGCAGTGCTTGCGACCCTGATCCCTCTTCAATATCNTCCACCGGATATTTTGCCCAGCATTAGTGTCCACCTGTCCGGGGCTCTCCAGAACCAGGACGCGGCCCACCTTGAAGCGACCTGAGGGGGGNGCNGANNCANNANCGTTCTGGGTCTGGATNCCCGGAATCAGCGGTATCGCGTACTGATAAGTCACGGGCGNATAGCCATTGCCACCGGGTGANGACGCAGTCATATTGCACTGACCGTTGCCTTGGTTCACTGCCATCGTTAGGCCGCTTACTGAACATGGGCCGGTGATCGCCAATGTGACCGGAGCCCCAGACAAGGTGCTCGCNTGGAATGCGAAGTTGGAGCCGTTACCCATCGGATAAGAACNGTTNGGTGCCCACGCACCCCAGCCCGGCTGGACCAAGGCAATCTGATCATTCTGAGCCGGGGCCNCCGAAATCGTTACGACGTCGGTNGTCGAGCCCGATCCTCCGGCGTTCGTCGTGTAATTCGCTCCCAAAGTGATCTGCCCGGCCACATTCGGAGTCCANTGATAGGTAGCAACACCGTTGATGATCGGGATGGCCGCACTAATCGGGGCGCCATTCTGCGTGAAGCCGACGGTGCCTTGGGTGCTGGCTGGAGCAAGGGAGGCCGTCAAGGTCACCGGTACACCNTGGGTCATNGTCGGCGGCGCCTTTAGNGAGATTGTTCCNCCAGAGGCACTGGCGACAACCGCATCCTGAGCTGAAGTACTGGCAGCGGCTTGCGAACCTGCCGCGGGNACNTACGTNGCAATNAACGTGTAGGTCTGAGCCGTGGCCGGCGTCCAACGCCAGTAGGCNTATGACTGNCCCGCTCCTGGACCNTCTGTCAAGCCCATTGTTNNGATGGTNGCGCCNGTGGTGTCCTTNACAATTACTTGACCCGGGGGGTTGTACTGGCTGCCATTGGAGGAAGTTACCGTCACGGTGATTTTTGTGGCCGTTCCTACCTTCGCCGTGTTGGGGGCGCTGATCGTTGTGGTGGTTCCGATTGTTCCCACGGTCAGGGTGAGGTTATTGCTGGAAAGAGGTTTGCCGTTCTGAATGGCGCTAAGGACCATCGTTGTGGGCGCAGAAGGTGTCGTGAAGACGAAGGAAAGGTCCTGAGCGCCAAGTCCCGCTGACGCAGAAGACACCTGCTGGTTGTTGGCGATGTCAATCAAGTTGACGAGTCCCTCATAGGCGCTGGACAGGGTGACTGTCACGGACTGAGAAACACCGGCGGAAGAGGGGCCGGTAAGCGTGCCGGCAGCCTGAGCGCTCGGGGCTGCGACGGTAAGGGGCACCGCGATGGCCAGACCGCTGGCAGCGGCGATTATGACCCGAAGCGCGCGCCGTAAGGTGGCTGCATTCACTCATCTCTCCTCACGTAAGTCCCGAAACCTCGCACCGTGACGATATCCCAGGTGGGTGCGCGGACAAATCCCCACGCGCCGGATGAGGACGGGGAAAAGGACAGCCTCGGCACCGATCCCGCATCAACGTCCGCGTTGCAAGACAGCTCGCAAAGTGCTGCCGCACCTTCGCCACCCAAGTGCGTTCGATGGAAGCCGTGGATGGGGCAAGACGCATCGTGAAGGAGTACCAAATCACAATAGGCGCCATCCAGATTCACGTCCGTCGTGCGAGATGTCACTAATGCGGACATGAACGCACGCGCACTCGAATAGCATTGTTCCCCATGGAGATCCCGAGGACGCGCTCAATCATTCAAATGGGGATCCTTTCGGTAGTCCTGGCCGCAGGCTCTTATCCGGCCCCAGCTCTCGGGGCTGATTCCGTAACTGTCGTAAGTACGAATCCGTATTACCTACTGCAAGAGACGTACGAGAATCCTCGGGGCCAGGTGATGGCGGGGACGACCGTCGGCACTTGTGTTGTCCAGAGCTACGCGCGCTGTCCAGAAGCGTCACTGAAGGGAAGGTACCTACAAGGTGCCTTTCTTTCGTATGCCCGCCTTGGAAATGCAGACTTCACTCGCGCGAACCTGAAAGCCGGTTCGTTAGCGTTTGCACACGTAGTGGGAGCGTCCTTTCGCGGTGCAGAGCTTTCGGCAACAACAATGATTGGCGCAAATGCCAAAAGGGCTGATTTCCGGCGAGCACAAATGGTGTTGATGGACAACAGTCACGCTGTCCTGCGTGACGCGGATCTTCGGCAGGCCATAATCGTAGACTCAGCATTCACCAAGGCCGACTTACGAAATGTGACATTGGATCGGGCCATAGTGCGCAATGTCTCTCTCGAATCTGCTGATCTGAGAGGTGTCTCCTTCGATCAGACTGATCTGAGTGGCTCTGTCCTCGCTGGAGCTCGCATTGACGATGGTGCATTGGACAGGGCCATTTTGTGCAACACAGTCTTACCGAACGGCAACTTGGCTAATCCGTCATCAACGGGATGCGAGGGCGCACCATCATTTGGCCCTCACGACGCAACCATCGTGATGACCCCCGCAAATCCCTTATATCCCGGAGCTCAGGCGATGCAGGACTCAACACCTGCGGTGCCCTTCGGCACCGTTGTCAATGGTTGCCGCATGCAAGTCAAGGCGAAATGCCCCTACGTCAACCTCTCAGCTCAGAATCTGTCAAACGTTGAGTTGTCGCTCTCGGACCTTCGTGGAGCGAATTTCGAAGGAGTGGGTGCGACCAGCATGAATGCGCCTCTCAGTAAGGCCACTCGCCTTCGTGGTGCAGGGGGTAATTTTCAAGTCGCTGGTTTCGGATTCAGCGATCTCACGAAAGCCGATCTAACGAAAGCCGAATTGTCCTTCGCCGCCTTTTCCTTCGCCGACCTTGATGGCGCCAACATGACTGCTGCCAATTTGGCATTTGGAGACCTCTCGGGAGCGAGCCTGGTGGGAGCAAACTTGTCTGGGGTTAATTTGTCCGATTCGAATGCCATTGGCGCAGACTTCACGAGTGCGAATCTTCGAGGAGCGAACCTGAGCGACGCTGATCTCACCGGAGCGGATTTAACAAATGTGCTTACCGATGGAGCCATTTTTTGTAACACACTGATGCCAGATGGCTCTGTCGCTCGTCCGACAAAGGGACTGTGCCCGCTTCAAACTGAACCGTGATAGCGCACCCGTGCCCCTTCTGGAAAATCTACCCCCTCCGAACGGGCCTGGATCTTTGGAAGTGTCACGTTTGCCTCGATACGATCAATTGAAGCTGCACGGTAGCCCGTGCCGCTGGGTCACACCAACTCCATAGGCCGCACAACCAGATCTACATGCGGCAAATCGGTATATAGATCGTGATGGCGAAACAGTTGGTTGCACTGGCCGACTCGCTCTTGATCGGCTTCGGCTTCGGCAAACGTATGCTGAATGGGTGGTGAATCGTCGTCAATTCGCGGGTTTCGTCACGGCGGTGATTTTCTGGGGGCTGATCGCAACCGTGGGCGGCCAAGCCCGGGCGGATACGTCCGCGCAAGCCCTGTCCTTGCCCGGGGGACCGACGAGCGCGATGGACTCGACGCCCGTGCGACTCGACGCCGATCTCTACTTGCCATCGACCACACCCGCTCCCGCCGTGGTCCTCGCTCACGGCTTCGGCGGCAGCAAGGCTTCGGTCGCGACTGATGCGGAGTACTTGGCCGATCGTGGATTCGTTGTTTTGGCTTACACCGCACGAGGATTCGGCGGGTCCACCGGAACCATCTCCATGAACTCACCGGACTTCGAGATCGCCGACGCCTCGGCTGTGATCGACTACCTCGCCACCTTGGACACCGTCACCCAAGACGGGGCCAGCGATCCCCGAGTCGGTTTCGCGGGTGGCTCGTACGGCGGGGCGTTGTCTCTCATGGCTGCCGGTTACGACAATCGAGTGAATGCAGTATCCGCGGACATCACCTGGAACGATCTGCAGACCTCGTTGTTCGGCCAGTCGGTGAGGAACCCTCCCACAAGCAGGGGGGTAGGCGTCTTCAAGCAGTTGTGGAGCGGGCTGTTCTTTAGTGCCGGACTGGTCACCCAAGACGGTCAGGTAACTGATTGCGGACGCTTCGCGCCAGACTGGTGTGCTGCATATTCCACCGCCGCAGCAGATGGAGTCCTGACTGACAAGGCCCGTGAATTGATGGCGGCATCGTCGCCTGCCAGCATCACCGATCGCATCTCGGTGCCCACCTTGCTTGGCGGGGGCCAGTCCGATTCCTTGTTCCCGCTGGCTCAGACCAGCGCGAACGCTGAGCAAATTTCGGCAGCCAACGAGACCGTCAAAGTGGTCTGGCATGCTGGCGGACACGACGGCGGTGTAGACGAGGGCGATCGGCTTCGGGAGTTAAACGCCGAGTGGTTCTCCTTCCACCTAGCTGATGGACCTGAGGTCACCAACGCCTTCGATGCAACACTGGTAGAGGGTTCCGCCTTCGGGGAGCAGGGGACTACCGACACCGAGTTGTTATCCAGTGATTCCTTCCCCGGTCTTTTCGGTGCTTCGCAGGAATCGGTCTCCATCGGCGGACCGAC
>PBWE01000012.1 GCA_002728915.1 Micrococcales bacterium | reverse complement strand
TCGTCGTCGAACCGCTGCCCGATCCCGTACCTTGCGCCGCCAGAGCATCTACCGCGTCCGCTTGCGCCGAAACCGCAGCCGCATCAACCGCTTCACCCGCCTGCGCCGCGCCACCCTGTTGTGCGGCAACGCCGCTCGCCGAAAGCGCGGCATCGGGAGCCGATACTTGATAATCGGTCACCGTAACCAAGCCGCTGAGCGTCGTCACAGCACTATCCGCCGTGTGTGTCAGGGTCGTATCAGTGCCGTCATCACCAATCGCGTAGTCGCCATCATCGAAGCGAAGCGTCTCAATGCCATAGAGCGTATCGGCATCGCCGGCGCTATCCGTTACCGTCAGGGCGCCGGCCTCGACCGTAACTGTGTAGTCCGTGAAGCTCCCGCCGAAGATCGCGATGTCGGCATCCGCACCCCCAGAGAGGATGTCACGGCCTTCACCACCAATCAGGGTATCGTCGCCGTCACCGCCGACCACCGTGTCGTCGCCGCCGCCACCACGGACGAAGTCGTTACCATCACCGCCCTGGAGAATGTCATCGCTGTCGCCGCCGTAAAGGGCATCGTTCCCGGCTTCACCGTCAACCCGCGCACCAAGCGCATCACCGGCGCTGAANACCTGGGTCGCATTTAGTGCGCCNGCNCCNGTCGCATCCACCGACAGACTGAACTGCTGCGGCTCACCATTGGCGTCATACCGACGGGCGTAGATATCTGTGCTTGAACCGCCACGGTCGCCGCCGCTGCCATCATGGTCGGCCCAGGAAATCAGGAAGCCGCCGTCGTCAAGCCTACTGATTGTCTGCTCGTTCTGCGTCCCCGAAAGATGCTCATCGTTGGCGACAATCTCATCGCCGACCTTCTGCGGGGTGCCGCTGACCGGATTACCATTAGCATCCGTGGTCGAGAAGGCCTGGCCGTAGACGTCTCCATTCCAGTAATACCAGGCAACGGCAAAGCCCTCGTCTGTAGCCGTAACCTCGGGATATGCCATATGGATGTCCATCGAGGTATTGATCCGGAACTCGTCACCGTCCGGGGCCCCGGTTGCGTCGTAGCGCTGACCGAAGACACCGTAATGGGAGCCGCCATCAACGCTCGAATGGGTCGAATGGCTGGTCCAGGTGACAACGAAACCGCCGTCATCAAGCGAGGCAACCGACGGGTATTCCTGGGTTCCCGATTTGGAATTGATGACCGTACCGTTGCTATTCTGCGTTGCGCCGTCGCCGCTGGCGTTGACCAAAAACTCGTCAATGCCCACAACCGGTGTGTCTACCGGGCCGTTACTGCCATCCGTGGTCGTGAATGTCTTGGCAAAAATATCGTGACTGGATCCCTCGCGACCATCCGCACTGCCGTCTGAATCTTCCCAGGTCACCACGAAGCCGTCGCCGTGCGCAGCTATCGAGGAGTGGTACTGGGTCCCGCCGGCGTAGCTGTTGACCAGGAACTCGGCACCCACTTCCGTACCCGTCGCGTCATAGCGCTGACCGTACACATCCGTGCCACTTCCTGGGTCTGCATTATTGCTGCCTTCGTTATCACCCCAAAGGATGACAAACCCGCCGTCCTGCAACGCCGTGATCTGAGGATCATTTTGCGTGCCGCTGACGGCCGTGTTGACCAGGAACTCATCGATCTGGGTGATCGGCGTATCAACAGGCGTTGCGCCGTCGTGCGTCGTGAAGATCTTGGCGCGGATATCTGTGCTGCTGCCGTCCCCGTGACCGCTGTCGTCCTGCCACGTCACCACGAAGCCGTCACCATGCGGGGCTACCGATGCATAATACTGAGTGCTGCTTGTATAGCTGTTGACCATGAACTCATCGCCAACCGCCTGTCCGCCCGCATCGTAGCGCTGACCGAAGACACCGCTGCCATCTTGAGCACCACTCCCATGCCAAATAACAACGTAGCTACCATCGCTCAGCGTTGTGCTTGATGGATCGTTCTGACTGCTCGATACGTAGCTGTTGACCCGGAACGCACCGGCGCCGGCCTCATTGGCCCGCACAATAATGTCATCAGAGCCGTCACCGATCATCGCCGTGACCGCTGCCGACACATCGGCATCGCCGTTGATGGCATCAATCAGGCCGGCGCGCACCTCGGCGACATCGTCGCCGGCCGCAGCCGTATAAGTCACCGTCGTGCCGTTCACGGTCGCCGTGAAGTCTTCACCCTCGGCAACCGTGCCGCTGATCGTCATCCGGTCCGTCTGGTGCGCGAAGCTCTCACCGCTAACAACCGCCAGGTCGTCGCCACCACCGAGGTTCACTTCTTCGACATTGGAGACCGTGATCGCATCTGCCTGATCGCCCAAGTCGACCCGGTCGATACCGTCACCAAGATCGATGCTGACGCCGCTCTGGGCCGCATCGAAGACCAGTGTCTCGTCCGCCGAACCGCCAATCAGCTTCGCTTCCGTCGCCTTGCTGCCGTCGGCGTTGAAGTGCTGGCCGTAAATGCCAAAGGTATTGCCGTAATCCTGATAGTTCGATTCCCAGGTGACNACGAAGCTGCCATCGTCGAGAGCCGTCACCGACGGNTCTTGCTGATCATGGCTCGTATAACTATTAACCCGGAACTCNGAGCCCTGCTCGGCACCGGTGGCATTGAACACCTGACCATAAATACCGTAGCCCGAACCATCCTGGTTGCTGGATTGCCAGGTGGCAACAAAGCCACCCTCACTCAACGCCGTCACCGACGGATAGCTCTGGGTGCTGCTCGTATAACTGTTGACCCGNAACTCGGAGCCCTGCTCGGTNCCATCGGCATTGAACATCTGCGCATAGACGTCCGCACGTCCACCGTCGTACCAGGTGACGACAAACGCATCATCGGCAAGCGCCGTCACCGACGGATAGTACTGCTCACTGGACGTGGTATCGGTGTTGACCAGGAACTCACCATCACTGTGCGGCGTGCCGTCAGCTGCGAAGCGCTGACCGTAGATGCCGTACTGGCTGCCATCCTGACCGTTCGACATCCAGGTGACGATGTAACCGCCGTCACTGAAACTGGTCACCGACGGTTGTTGTTGATGGTTATTGGTATGGGTGTTGACCTGGAACTGACCGCCCGCAACCGCTGTCGGCGTATCCACACCCGTTGTCGTAAACTGCTGGCCGAAGACAGCGTAGTTGCTGCCGTCGGTGAACCCGGCGTCTGTCCGGGTCGTATTGCCCGCCTCATCGCCCCAGGTCACAACAAAGTTACCGCTGCCAAGATCCGTCACCGATGGATGATGTTGGTCACCCGACGTGTAACTGTTGACGGCAAACTCATCACCCAACATCTGTCCATTGCTATCAAAACGCTGGCCAACGATGCCGTAGCCAGCATCATCGTAATCGGCAATGTCGCCATCTCGTGTGCTGTTCGATTCCCAGGTAACGACGAAGCTACCGTCGCTCAGCCCCGTAACCGATGGCTCGCTTTGGTGATTATGCGTATCGGTATTGACCCGGAACTCCTCACCAAGGGCTTCGCCGCCGTTGGTATAGAGCTGGCCGTAGGTGTTGTAATAGCTCCCGTCGTCGTCCTGGTTATAGGATTGCCAGACCACCACATAACCGCCGCCGGCCAGCTTATCGACCGATGCATTGACCTGATGGTTGTGTGTAAAGGTGTTAACCCGGAACTCGTCTTCCGCATCACCGGAGAAAGTCAGCTCGCCGTCATTGAACTGGATCGTCTCGACGTCCTTACCCAGCGTGTCGGTGCCATCATCACCGTCGGCAAGATCACCGTCAGTAATTGTCCGGTTGGTCATGTCGAGGCGGTAGTCCGACATCTCTCCGGAATAGAGAGCAACGTCATCTCCGTCGCCGCCGGCAATCATGTCATCACCGGCACCGCCGATCATCACATCATTACCGGAGCCGCCCTGGATCAGGTCGTCACCAATGCCACCATCAATGCGGTCGTCGCCACTACCGCCCTGAAGCTTGTCCTCACCAGCGTCACCTTTGAGAACGTCATCGCCACCCGAACCGGCAATCCGGTCATCACCATCACCACCGGACAGGTTGTCCGCAGCACCGCCGCCTATCAGTGCATCGTCACCATCGCCGCCGTAGACGGCGCCGAAGGTATCGGTGCCGCTGAGCTCATGGCTGACCGTCGCCGCATTGTCATCCGTGCTCGCCAGCGATGTCGTGTTCTGGGTGCTGCCGCTGGCCGCAAACGTCGCTCCCGCCGTCGTCGCCGTCAGGATGATCTGGCCGTCTTCGGAACCCGCGCTCGCCGTCACCGTTGTGCTGATCGTAGCGTCGGCATCAAGACTGGTTAGTAAGCTGTCGCGAATGTCGGCAATGCTCTCACCCGTCGAGACCGTGTGGGAGACACTGTCGCCACCAATGCTGAGTGTGTAGCTGTCACCCGCCTCGATGGTACCAGCAACCGTCACCTGGCTGACCTGGTTCACATTGGCACTGGTGTCACTGACCGTCGTTACCGTCGCGCTGTCCGCCGGTGCAACCGACGTCTGCAGGGCTGTCCCCGCATCAACGGTGCTGAGAACGATCGTCGAAGCACCCTCGCCTTCGGCCCTGACCATGGAACTCACATCCGGGTCGGCACCGATGGAACCCATCAGGCCGGCGCGGACGGCTGCAGCCGTATCACCCGCCTGAGCCGTGTAACTCACCGTATGTGTATCGGTGCCATCCGAGACGCTGAGGCTGTACTCCTCGCCCTGCGTAATGCTGGTCAGGTCAATCCGGTCAATCTGGTGCAGGCTGGCCACCGCATCGTGCAAGACGTCAACCGTCACCGTCGCATCATCGAGACCGCCCGCGTTGTTAAACGCTTCAGCCGAAGCGAAGAAGGGGTTGGTCGAACCATCGACGTTGAAGCGCTGGCCATAAATACCGTAACCCGAGCCATCCTGGCCGCTGGATTCCCAAGTGACCATGAAGCCGCCATCTTTGAGCGCCGTCACCGACGGATCATACTGATCGCTCGAGGTGTAGGTGTTGACCTGGAACTCGTCGCCGAAGGTGTTGCCCTGCGCGTCATAACGCTGACCAAAGATACCGTAGCTTGAGCCATCCTGACCGCTGGACTGCCACGTGACGACAAAGCCGCCGTCCAGCAAGGCCGTGACGTCTGGCTTTGTCTGCTCACTCGAGGTGTAGGTGTTGGCCTGGAACTCATTACCGTCCGTGCTGCCATCGGCGTTGAAGCGCTGGCCGTAGATGCCGTAGCCCGAGCCATCCTGACCGCTGGATTCCCAGGTAATGACGAAGCCGCCGTCGGCAAGGTCGGCAATCGACGGGTTGTACTGATCGTTGTTCGTATAGGTATTGACCTGGAACTCGGTGCCATCCGCATTGCCGTCGGCATCGAAGCGCTGGCCGTAAATACCGTAGTTGCTGTTGCCATTACCATTGCTATCGAGGTCATCCTGGTAACGGCTCTCCCATGTGACCACAAAGCCGCCATCCTGGAGCGAGGCTATCGATGGGTCTTCCTGATTATTATACGTCTCCGTATTAATCTGGAAGGCATTACCCGCCTGTTCGCCATCCACATCAAAGCGCTGGCCGTAGACACTGTAACCGTCATCATCCCCGTAAGATGAACTTCCCACCGTCCAGGTTGTGACAAACCCGCCGTCCTTAAGACCCGTAATCGAAGGCTGGGACGGTGAATAGTTCGAATCTGCGACAACAAACTCGCTGCCCGAAGGCGTGCCGTCCGCATCATAGCGCTGGCCGCGAAGGTCGTTATTGTTGCCGTTGTACCAGGCTGCGACAAAGCCGCCATCCTCAAGCGCCGTCACCGATACACTGTTCTGAGAGGAGTTGGTCAGGGTATTGACCCGGAACTCATCACCGATAGCATTGCCGCTAGCGTCATAACGCTGGCCATAGACACCTTCACCAGAACCGTCTCGGCCACTCTCATCGGTCCACATCACCACCACGCTGCCGTCATTCAGCGTCGTCGCCGAAGGATCTTTCTGCGTGCTCGACGTGTACGTATTAATCTGGAACTCTTTCTGGACACCCGCTTCGCCGGCCCGGATCACGATCTCGTCGGCCGCGTCACCTGCCATGACAACGACCGCATCGGAAGCCCCGGCATTCAGCGCATCGATCAGGCTGGTCCGAACCTCGGCAATGCTATCGCCATCCTCGACCCGGTAGCTCACCTTCGTCGCATTGACCGTGACCGTGTAAACATCACCCGTCTCAATCGTGCCGGACAGCTTAACCACGTCCGTCTGGTGCGCCAGGTTGTCGCCGGTAACGACCGCCATATCATTGCCGTCACCGAGGTCGACCGTCTCCGTATTGGCCACCGCAATGCTGTCGTCGCCGGCGCCAAGCGTCAGCGTATCGATGCCGTCACCGAGATCGATGGCAAGACCGTCCTGAGCCGCATCAAAGATCAGCGTCTCGTCACCCGAACCGCCAATCAGCTTGGCATCACTGGCCTTCGTGCCGTCGGCATTGAAGTGCTGCGAGAAGATGCCCCAGTCGCTGGAACCATTATTGTCCTGATACTCAGATTCCCAAGCGACAACAAAGCTGCCATCAGCAAGCGCTGTCACCACCGGGTCTTGCTGCGACTGATACGTCTCCGTGCTCACCTGGAACTCATCGCCAACCGGGACACCGCTGGTGTCATAGCGCTGGGCGAAGATCCCATACTCGTGACCGTCTTGATTGTAGCCTGCCCAGGTGACAACAAAGCCGTCACTGCCCAGGCTGGTCACCGTTGCGTCATACTGCGTACTACTTGTGTACGTATTGGCCTGGAACAGATCGCCGTTCGGAACCGGCGTGTCATCATCCGTTCCCGAAACCATCGTGAACTTCTGACCAAACACCGCCCAGTCGCTGTTATCGAACCCGGAACCCAGCTCATTCGAGCGGGAGTTGGTCGCCTCATCACTCCAAGTAACAACGAACTCACCGTTATCGAGACCGGCTACCGAGGGCTGATGCTGATCGCGAACTGTCCGGTCCGCATTGACCATGAACTCGTCGCCAACCGTGTTGCCCGAAGCATCGAACTGCTGGCCATAAATATTGTAATAACCGCCGTCGCCATCCTGATTATAGGATTCCCAGACCTTCACAAAGCCGCCATCCGAGAGCGATGCCAAAGCCTCACCTGAGTTGGCACCCGGGTTATACTGATTGCTTGAGGTATAGGTGTTGACCTGGAACAGATCCCCGTCCGTCGACGGCGTATCGCCACCCACCGTCGTAAACTTCTGACCAAATACCGCCCAATCGCTATTGTCGAAACCGGAGCCCAGCTCGCTTGAGCGCGAACTTGTGCTCTCATCACTCCAGGTGATGACAAACTCACCATTATCGAGACCGGTTACCGATGGGTCATGCTGATCACGGATCGTCCGGTCCACATTGGCCATGAACTCGTCACCAACCGAACCGCCGTTCGCATCAAAACGCTGACCATAAATATTATAGTAATGGCTGTCGCCATCCTGGTAGTCCGATTCCCAAGTGACGACAAACCCGCCGTCCGATAGCGAGGCGATCGAAGGATCACTCTGGGTCTGATAGGTCGTGGTGTTAACCCGGAACTCTTCGCCGAGCGGCGCGCCGCTTGGCGTGAAGACCTGACCGCGGATGTCCGCGCCACTGCCACCGTCATGACCACTGTCGTCCTGCCAGGTCACAACATAGTTGCCATCGGCAAGACCCGTGATCGACGGATCATGCTGGGAGGAAGGCTCCCAGGTATTGACCTGAACCTCTTCCGCCTCGCTCGACAGCGTCAGTTCGCCGTCACTAAAGCGAACCGTCTCAATGCCATCCAGCGTATCCGTGCCGTCGTCGCCATCCGCCGTATTGATATCGGTGACCGTGCCGGCATCCGTATCCAGGCGGTAATCCGACATCTTCCCGGAGAACTCGGCAACGTC
>PBWE01000011.1 GCA_002728915.1 Micrococcales bacterium | reverse complement strand
TCACTGATCGGGGTCCCCAGAATTCGGTCGGGGAAGCGATCCTTCAGCCCACGGGCAGCGCCATTCGTCCCGCCATTGAGCCGGTGGATGTCCTCACCCAGAACGACGATGCGATCGTCGGTTTCCATCCGACGATTCATCACTCCAGCTACGGCGTCGATGAACTTGACCTCGGCCGTTTCCGCGGAGAAGTCCTCACGATCAGACCAGCGCAGCCCCTCAAGTTCGCTGAGATCCCCGCGAACGCCGATATCCACAAAGGCTGGGTCGGGCCACTCTGCTTGCTTGATTCGGCGCTCGTCCGGCTTACCGCCGGGAACGGCTTCGGTCAGTTCGCCCAGAATCCCGGCCATCACATCCTTCGCCNGGGCGGTGACAGTCTGGACCTGCTCGTCGTTCATGATGCCACGTCGGACCAGGTGACGGGCAACCTGATCAATCGGATCCCGCGCTCGCCACTCGGCCTCTTCCTCCTTAGACCGGTAGCGGAAAGCGCTTCCGGGGAAGGGCCCGTTTTGGTGGAAGAAGCGATACACGTCGGCTTCGATCAAAGCGGGTCCGCGTCCACTGCGCATATGCTCGAGGGCGTCCTGCATGGTCAGGTACACAGCGAGCGGGTCCATGCCGTCGACTTTCCAACTTGCCATGCCAAATCCCGGGCCGCGGGCGGACAATCGCGACTCTCCGGTGACCTCGGAGACGTGAGTCGAGACGGCATACAGGTTGTTCTCAACGAAGAAGCACAACGGCAGATCCCAGGCTGCGGCGAGATTGAACGTCTCGAGCGTCGATCCGATATTGGCCGCGCCGTCGCCGAAATAGGTGACCGCGACATTCCTTGTGTCGGCGTGCTTGTGGGCCCAGGCGGAACCTGCTGCGAGTGGAACACCACCGCCGACGATCGCATTGGTACCGATGGCGCCGGCTTCCTCCCACTGCAGGTGCATCGAGCCACCGCGTCCGTGGCTGAAACCCCGGTCGAGCCCGCAGATCTCGGCCATGGTTGTGAGCAGCACGGCACGGATGTCGGCGGCGAACTCTTCGCGTGGATCGATGCCGTGGGGAGCAACGTGAGCCAGGACCTTGGCGATGAATTGATGATGGCCCCGATGGGAACCATTGACGGTGTCGGCACTCGTCAGTGGCAACACCGACCCAACCGCGCCGCCCTCCTGACCGATGCTGGAATGAGCCGGGCCGTGGATGTTTCCTTCGGCAGCCAGTTCCAGCGCCGCCTCTTCGAAGGTCCGAATGAGAACGAGCTGGCTAAGCATCGAGGTGAGCAGGGAGGGCTCGGCCTCATCCCAATCGTCTTCCGTCGTGGAAATTTGGATCCAAGGAGCCTCGGGGGAGAGGTTGGCTCGAGTAGTCATAGGGGCAGGGTCGCATAAATTGGATCCAATAACAACCTAAATTTCGCAATTTGACGAGAAATATTGCTATTTTGGATCCATACTTCAGTGACGCGACGGAAGGAATAGCCATGGCCCTGCCCGGTGTACAACGCCTGGACCACATCGGATTCACGGTTCCCAATTTGGCCGAGGCGGAGGATTTCCTCGTCAACGTCTTGGGATGCGAATACATGTATCCCCTAGGTCCGTTCGTCCATGAGGATTCGGACTGGATGCTCGAGCATCTGAACGTTCACCCACGGACGGTGATGCGCAGACTGCACTTCTTTCGGCTCGGCGGCCAAGCGGTCTTCGAGGTTTTCGAATACGAGGCTCCCGATCAGCAAACACAGGTCCCCAAGAATTCGGACATCGGCGGGCACCATGTGGCCCTATACGTCGACGACCTCGATGCGGCGGTTGAGTACCTGAAGAGCAAGGGCGTCACAGTGTTGGGGGAGCCTACGGTCAGCAAGAACGCCAGTGAGGGCCAACGCTGGGTGTATTTCCTTGCTCCGTGGGGGATGCAATTCGAGCTGGTGTCGTACCCCAACGGNAAAGCGTTCGACCACGATCCCGAGCGCTTCGCCTAGACCATGTCCGAGGCATCGACGGAGTCCGCTGCGAGTTCGCGCATCGCGCAGGCGCTGCGCGATGACATTTTGAACGGCTCGATNGNNCCNGGNCAGCGCCTNCGCCAGGAAGATATCGCCGAACGCCTCGGGGGAAGTCGTCTGCCAGTTCGTGAAGCATTGCGCATTGTGGCTGCCGAGGGCCTGGTCCAGATCGAGCCGAACAAGGGTGCGCGAGTTCCATTGCTCGATCCAGGTGAAGTCGAGACTTTGTATCGAATGCGCGAACGCCTCGAGCCGCTCGCGCTATCGGAAAGCATGGCCAATCTGAGTTCAGCGGACCTGGCCGAAATCTTCGACATTCAACGCAGAATCGAGCAAGGGGTGGATGTCGCGGAGTTCTTGATTCTGGATCGGGAATTCCATATGGCGACTTACACCGGTTGTAGCGATGAACATCTGATGCTGTCCGTGGTTCGGCTGTGGAACTCAACACAGCATTACCGGCGAGCGTTCATGTCGCTTACCGGGTCGGGGCGGGCGCAGATCGTGAACGCAGAACACCGACTGTTGATGGAAGCGCTGGAGCGCCGGGACACCGAAGACGCTGAGCTATACCTACTCGGTCACATCCGGCGAACGAGAAAGGAACTCGTGCGCCGTCCGGAAATATTTAGTACGGGTTCGTAACGAAGAGTTCTTCAGCGGGGAAGAGCGTGAGCAATTCCGCACCTGTCTCGGTGACGACCAGCTCTTCTTCGATTCGTGCAGCAGAGTGACCGTCGCTGGCTGGCCAGTACGTCTCCAGAGCGAACACCATCCCCGGTTCGATCTCGACGGGGTTCTCCAAAGAGTTGAGGCGACTGATGACGGGGCGCTCGTGTAAGCCGAGCCCGAGGCCGTGCCCGAATTGCAGACCGAAAGCTTCCATCTCGGACGAGAAGCCGAATTCTTGGGCGGTAGGCCACAGAGCGGCGATCTGNTCGGTGGTGACACCGGGCTTGACCATGGCGATCGCCGAGTCGATGAGCTCACGGGCCTTCTTGTACGCGTCACGGTGGGCGCTGGTCGCGCGCCCAACGGCGAAGGTGCGGTAGTAACAGGTTCGGTAGCCGTTGAAGGCGTGGATGATGTCGAAGTACGCCTGATCACCGGGTCGGATGAGGCGGTCAGAGAAGACGTGGGGGTGCGGTGAACAACGTTCGCCGGCGATGGAGTTGATGGCCTCCACCTGTTCCGACCCCATCTCCAGCAGACGGCGGGTAGCGAGGGCGACGATGTCGTTCTCGCGAACACCGGGCTTGAGTGCTTCGGAAATATCCTGATACACGCCATCGACCATGGAAGCCGCCTGGNTCAGGAGCAGAATCTCGTCCTTGTTCTTGATCTGCCGAGCGTTCAACATGACCTGCTGGCCGTCGTTGACTGTGATACCTGCGGCCTCGAGCTCGCGAAGCATGGGCATCTCGATGACGTCGACGCCGATCGGCATGCCCGCGACGCCCTCTTCTTTCAGGATCGACGCGACCTGCTGAGCGGTGCCCTGAGGCAGCCCGGATGTGGGGGCGATGGCGCCTTGTAGACCGTTGTTTCCGCCGTTGGATTGCTCGGGCTTGAGCCACGGCGAGTACAGCCGGTGATTCTTGGCCGCCGAACCGAAGTCCCAGATCCACGGCTCGCCGGTACGGGTGAGCAGCGCCCACCGTTCGGTTTTGTTGTAGCCCCAGGTTCCGATGTGCGTGGCGGTGAGGTAGCGAATGTTGGAGGACTCGAAAACGAGGAGGGCCCCGAGGTCGCTGGCTTCGAGAGCTTGACGTGCCCGGGCAAGCCGGTAGTCCCGCAAGCGCGCATAGTCGACGCGCTCCTCCCAATCGACGCCGACGATGCCGGGTGCGGCAATGGACGTCTGGGCGAATTCGCTGGCGGGGGCGATAGTCATCAGTGGCGCTCTCTCAGTGAGTCGGTGTGGAGAAAGTTTCTTTGGGGAGCACGCGCCGTCACGGAGGCTGGTGGGAGGTGGGCTGCGTGAGATGGATATCCCACGCAGCCCACCAGCCGCTTACCGTGAAGGTTGCGGCACGTGAGTGCGGTTTACCACTCAGGTGCTACGTCGGGTGAATCCCAGTTATCAATCGTGACAACCGGGTTCGGCATGTAGAGCACCGAGCCGTCATCGTCGCGACCGAGTTGGGTGTCACCGGTCATCGCACGGTAGATGCCGACAACAGCGTTCTCCCCGTCCCATGAGGACGACTGGAAGACGGTGCCGTCGAGCTCACCAGACGCCACCAGCGGGTTCCCGAGGAAGGTGTTGCCGATCGACGTGATGATCAAGCCGTCGACGTCCAAGCCCTGGGCCTTGGCCGCATCGATGGCGCCCGCCACCATGGTGTCGTCAGCGGCGTAGATGCCCTGCACCTTGCCCTGGTTGGCGGTGAGCATCTCGGACGCAGCCAGCTGCGACTCGTCCTTGTTCCAGTTACCGGGCTGCTCAGCCAGGATCGTCACGTTCGGGCACAGTTCAGCAACAGTCTCGCTGAAGCCGTTTCCGCGNAGCGTCGCCACGGAGTTACCGGTGAGGCCGTTGACCTGAATGGCTCCGATTTCCTTGCCATCAGCGAACTCACAGAACATCTCGGCGGAAGCAGCACCCTGGCCGTAGCTGTCGGTGCCGGAGTAGCCGTAGGTGAGGTCCGTGTCCTCAGGATTGACGTCGGCGTTGGTGATCCATACCGGGATGCCGGCATCGTTGGCAGCCTGGAGGCACGGGCGAATGGAATCCGCCACCGCCGGCCACAGGATGATGCCGTCGGGCTGTGCAGCAACCGCGACCTCGCACTCGCTGGCTTGCTTGTCAGCGTCGTACTCAGAGTTGGTGATGGTCAGGTTGATGCCGAGCTCAGCAGCCTTAGCCTCCATCGGGGGCAGGTACGTGGTGCCGTACGGCTGGTCGTTGCCCTGCGGGAGCAGCGCATACACCTCGTAGGTTTCACTACCGGCATCGGCAGCCTCATCGGCAGCGTCATCGGCAGCCTCATCGGCAGCCTCATCGGCAGCGTCATCGGCAGCGTCATCTTCGACGACTTCCTCCGACGCAGTGTCGTCGCTTCCGGAGTCCGCACTGCTGGAGTCGTCAGACCCTCCGCAGGCGGCCAGAGTAAGCGCCGCAGCAGCGAGCACGCTGGCTGCAAACGTAACGCGAGACCTTCGCATTTTCTTGCCTCTTTTCGTTGATTTCTTCTGGTCAGCCACCGGCGGTGGCAGGGGTCCGGAGAGCGCTAGCCATCCGGGGTTTTCATGCGACTCTGACGCAAGGTCCGAAGACTCCCGCGAACCGCACGAAGACTGGTGGGGTCGGTGGTCACCGCGATCAGCAAGATGACACCGATGTAGATCTGCTGAATAGGTACCTGGACGCCCGAGATGGTCAGCGCTACCTGCAGAATCCCGAGAGATGCGGCGCCGATGAGTGTCCCGACGATCGATCCTCGACCACCCTTCAGGTAGTTGCCGCCGATGATCGCTGCGGCGAAACTGGCGAGCAGGACGGTTGAACCGGCGGTGGGATCGGCTGTTGTGCGTTCGAGGGTGTTGATCACGCCGGCGAGGGCCGCGACAAAGCCGGAGATCATGAATCCGGTGAAGATCCTCTTGTTGACCGGTATGCCTGCATCCCGTGCTGCTTGACGGTTGCCGCCGACGGCGAAGAACTCGCGGCCCATCTTCACTCGTGAGACAAAAATTTGAATGGCGATGAATACCAGAACGAAGATCAGGATTCGCGGTGTGAGAGGGCCGATAAGCGGTTGGCCGAAGGCGATTCCGGCGTCTTTGTTTGCCAGGCTGACGGGGGCCTCATTGGAAAGAACGAAGGCTAGTCCGCGCAGCGCGAAGAGTGTTCCGAGTGTTGCGATAAAGGAGTTGATGCCGATCACCGCAACGAAGAAGGCGTTGATGACACCGACTAGGAGTCCGGCCACCAGGGCCGCGACGATTCCCAGCGCAAGGTCGGGGACGCTCGCCATGATGACACCGGAGACGGCCAACGTGCTGGCCACACTCAGATCCAACTCACCCATCAAGATGACCGCGGTCAGACCCAGAGCGACGATGCCGATCAGGGCAATGCGGCCCAGCGTGACGTCGTAGGCGGTCAAGGCGAGTGGCTCGAGAAGAGCGACCACGATGATGATGAAGGTGAGCAGCACGATGCCGCGTCCCTCGGTGCGTCGCGAAGCAGTCCTGCGAATGCGACCCCACGTGCCCGTCGACTCGTCGGCGCTCAGAGAAATGGTGCCACTCATCGCTGGGCCACCTTGCGTGCGAGGGCATCCAAGGAGACGGCGAGCACGATCAACAAGCCGAGTGCCACCTGCTGATATCCGAAGCTGATCCCGGACAGGACCAGGATGTTGGTCAGAACGCTGACGAAGATCACCCCGAGGAACGTTCGATAGACGCTGCCTCGGCCACCGAACACGCTCGTGCCACCGACGATGATCGCTGCGAGAGCCCGGAACTCGTACCCNACCCCGTCATTCGAGACCGCAGTGTTGGAGAAAGCGGCGAGGACGAAGCCCGCGATCATTGCAGCGACGGCGGTCACCAGGAAGGCTCCGATGATGACCAGAGCCGTGTTAGAGCCACCGAGGCGGGTCGCCGACTCATTCACGCCGAAGGAGCGAACGAGGAAGCCGAAGTTGGTCCGGTTCAACAGCAGTCCGAGGACGATCGTCATGATGATCAGGACGATGGCCGANTACGGAATCGGTCCGATCTTGCCGAGGCCGAATGTCCTGATCGGGCCATCCGGTGGTCCGAAGAAGATCGAACCTCCGGAGAACAATCGCAATAGTCCGAGCCCGATGAAGGTCGTGGCCAACGTCACGATGACCGCGTTCGCCTTGAAGATTCCCACAGCAGTGCCGTTGACCAGGGCGAAGAGCATGGCCGCTGCCAGCGCGGCGAGGATGGCTGGGAAGAGTCCGTAATTGTTNCTGACCGCAATCAAGATGACGCCCGCCGTTGCNACCTGGGCGACGACCGACAGGTCGAGGTAGTTGCCGCTGATCACGACGAACGTCATGCCCACCGCGACAATCCCGATGGGAGCTGCCCGATGGAAGACGTCGGTGATGTTCATCAGGGAGCCGAACCCGTCGACGAAGATCAGCGCGAACAGAATGAGGATTGCAGTGAAGATGAAGATGCCGTTTTGAGACATCCAGGTGAGGATCCCGGCGAGTCGTGTGGATTCGCTTTCCGTCGATGCCTCTGCCGCCGAGGACGCTGTTTGCTGAGCCATCACGCAACCGCCTCTGTCTCGCCGGCGGCGAGAGACATAACCGACTGCTCCGTCGCGTCCTCGCGTGTCAGAGATCCGTTAATGCGTCCGTCCCTCATGACGTGGATGACGTCGGACATTTCGAGAAGTTCCGGTAGATCGGAACTGACCACGAGAACCGCGGTGCCGTTGTCGGCCATCTCCTTGACGAGGCGATGGATTTCCGCTTTCGCACCAACGTCGACGCCTCGCGTCGGCTCATCAAGAACCATGAAGTCTGGTCGACGCCCGAGCCACTTTGCCAAGACGACCTTTTGCTGGTTGCCGCCGCTGTATTGCCCCGCTTCCCGCTCGATCTCCGGCGGCCGCAGCCCCACTTTGTCGGCGAGTTCTTGTGCGAACTCCGCGATCTTTCGTGGAACCTTTATGCCAAAGCGAGACAGGTGTTGCCGGTTGGGAAGNCGGATGTTGTCCGACACGGTCATGATCAGGGCGAGGCCGTCGGTGCGGCGCTCTTCGGGGACGTAGCCGACGCCGTTGCGAACGGCTGACGTGTAGCTCGAAAGTGTGGCGCTGCGGCCGTTCCGCGTGAGGGTTACGCGGCCGGCCGTCCGGTTGTCTGCACCGATGATCGCGCGCACAAGTTCGGATCGTCCGGCGCCGACAAGTCCGCCAAGGCCCACGATCTCGCCGGCTCTAACTTCGAGGCTGACCGAGTTGACGCGGGGAGCTTCGATGTCGGTGGCCCGCAGCACGACCTCGCCCGGTGTCGCATCGCGATGGGTCTGCAGGTCTTCCTTCAATTCCCGGCCAACCATGTTGTCGATGACTTCTTGCGGAGTGAGGTTCGCTATCGGTGAGGTAAGGACCTGACGCCCGTCTCGCAGAATGGTCACGTTCGAGGAGATCTCGAAAACCTCNGGAATCCTGTGGGAGATGTAGGCGATCGCCATGCCGCTCTCGGCGAGACGCGACAGCATGCGCAGCAGGTAGTCGGTCTCTGCGGGTGTGAGCGTGGCTGTGGGCTCGTCGAGAATCAGGACTTTGGGTTGGCGAGCAACCGCACGGGCGATTTCCACGAATTGCCGGAGCGCGACCGAGAGGCGGGACACTCGCTCATCGAGGTCTACCGAAACGCCGATTTCTGCCAGCGCGTTGGCAGCGATCTCTTTCAGGTCCTTGTAGCGGGTGAAACCGAAGCGTGTGGGGAAAGCGCCCAAGAGGATGTTCTCTGCGACGGTCATCTCCGGAACCAAACTGAGTTCCTGGTGGACCAGGGCGATGCCAGCGTCGATCGCAGCTCGAGTGCCTGGGGCTATCGGCGTTCCGAAAACCTCGACCGATCCGCTATCGGATTCGATGATCCCGGCCATGACGCGCATGAGCGTCGATTTCCCGGCACCGTTCTCGCCAACGATCGAATGAATCTCACCGGGCGCGATCCGCAGGGATACGTCGTCCACGGCCAGGGCACCGCCGAATCGCTTGGAGATGCCGCTGGCGGAGATAGCGATATCGGCCGAACTCGTGGGGGTCACACGCGACTCCTGAGTGTNCATGACAAAAAACAGTTAGCCGGAACGTACGTTTCCCGCACAAGCCAATCAACCAGGATCGCGGAAACTTTCCCAAAACGTTATCTTCTACATAACAGTGCGGTAACTACATGTGGCGGGGCGCCCCGAACAAGCGTGAATTATCCGATTCGTCAGAATGAGTCTTGTCCAGCGTCCCCTCATCGAGGACGAACCAGATCGCGATGACCTCTTCGTCGGACTCGTTCCANAAGCGGTGGGGCACGTTCGACGCGAAGGAGATCGAGTCGCCCGGTGACAGGACGGCTTCGTCATATCCCACTTGAACGTTGAGGTGACCTTGGATGACGGTTCCCCACTCGCGCGACTGATGGTGCAGGAAGTCGGGGAGCTCTTCTTTATCCGCCCCAGGGGCATAGTGCACTTCGAGAAATTCGGCTTCGCGCAGTGGCGAGCTNCTGGTGAGGCGCTCCCAGCGGCGATTCCCGAGGTGGATGGTGGGTCGNTCCCCCCTGCGCAGCACGATGCCGGATCCATCGAGGCGCGTCCTTGGTGCCGGCGGCGCGTCGGGAACCGCCTCGAGCAGGGGGGCATTCTCTTGGGAGGCCCCCCATTTGGCGTCCTCGAACAGGCTGTCCATGCTGATGTCCAAATGACTCACCACGCTGTAGAGGGCGCGCACGCTGAAGGACGCCAACCCCCGCTCCACGTTGGACACGTGGCTCGGCGATACGCCGATGCGCCGCGCAAGCTCGCGCACACTGATCCCCGACGACTCGCGAGCGACCCTGATTCGCTCACCGACGATGGTCCATTCGGACTGGGTGTCGTCCGGCGGTGGAATTTCCGAAACCATTCCTGCCTCCTGAGCGCGAGAATACTGGGGCCGTCTAGAGCCTCGTTCTGACCCGTGGGGGCTTAGGACAAACATCCGGAAAATTCGTTCTCTCACACAGAACGATGCCGTAGTCTTCGGGACCACGTGTAGTCAGCCCGAGCCTCGAGCCGGAGCGCAGAAAGGAATCGTCGGTATGTCGTCTGATCGTCTAGCAGGTAGGAAAGCCCTGATCACAGGGGGTGCCCAGGGAATGGGCGCCGCAATCGCAAAGGATTGGGCTTCATTGGGAGCCGAAGTGTGCGTTGCCGACATCAATGAGGAGGGCATCGCCTCGGTTGCCGAGGAGATTCGCGCCGCCGGGGGCAGCGCAACTCATTTCTCGTTGGATGTGACGAGTGAGGAGCAGGCCAAGGCTGCGGTCGCTCACGTTGTCGCCGAGTTCGGAGAAATCAACCTCNTGCTGAACAACGCCGGGGTCAACAAGCCGACGATCTTCCCGAACACTCCGAAAGACAACTACGACTTCATCATGGGTGTGAACGCCTGGGGCAAGTTCAACGTCATGAAGTGGGCGGCGCAACAGATGATCGANCAAGGGACGCGCGACTACGTCTACAAGATCATCAATGTTGGGTCGATTCTTTCCCGCGAAGCGTTCCTGGACGTCATCCCATACTCGATGTCCAAGCACGCTGTCCTTGGGCTGATCAAGGGCGGAGCCAAAGCCCTCGTCGGGCACAACATCACCGTGAACGGCTACGGCCCGGGTGTCGTCCGTACCGAATTGTGGGAGCAACTCGATAAGGATCTGGTCGAGATCGGCATGTTCGAGAAGGAAGGTGAGTCNATGGACTCGCTCGCCGAGGACATGATCTTGATGAAGCGTTACTCGTATCCCGAGGACGTTCTCGGAACAGCGAGCTTCCTCGCCAGTTCGGATTCCGACTACATGACCGGCCAATTGATCATGATTGACGGAGGCATGGTTCTGCACTAGGTGTCCGTGCGGCTGATGGCATCAACCGTCGTGGCCCTGCCAAGATGAGGGTGTGACCGCGACAATTCTGGACGGCAAGGCGACCGCAGCGGCGGTCAAGAAGGACCTCGCTGTTCGGGTTGCGGCGCTGAGTGAACGCGGAGTCGGTCCCGGATTGGCAACAGTGCTCGTTGGTGACGACGCGGGGTCGCATGCGTATGTCGGCGGAAAGCACAGGGATTGCGCCGAGGTGGGCATCGCGTCCATCCGCGTCGATCTCCCTGCGCAGACCACCCAGGAGCAGCTCGAGGAGCATGTTCGCGATCTGAACGCAGATCCTGCCGTCACCGGCTACATCGTCCAGTTGCCGCTACCGTCGCACCTGGACGCGAACCGTGTTCTGGAGTCGATGGACCCGGCCAAAGACGCCGACGGCCTGCACCCGATGAATCTCGGTCGGCTGGTGCTCGGAGTCGATGCTCCGTTGCCGTGCACACCTCGTGGCATCGTCGAGCTTCTGCGCGCGTACGACGTCCCGATCAACGGCTCNCATGCTGTTGTGATCGGGCGCGGGGTAACGGTCGGTCGACCCTTGGGGCTGCTACTGACCCGGCGAAGCGAGAACGCGACCGTCACTTTGTGCCACACCGGAACGCGTGACATCGACGCCGAAATCTCGCGCGCCGACATCGTGGTGGCCGCCGCCGGGGTGCCGGGCATGGTNCATGNNCAGGCGGTCAAGCCGGGAGCTGCTGTGCTTGATGTCGGAATCACCCGAACCGACGCAGGTCTCACCGGAGACGTCGCGGCGGATGTCCTCGAGGTCGCCGGNTGGGTCGCNCCCATGCCGGGTGGCACCGGCCCCATGACGCGAGCGATGCTGCTGGCCAACATTGTCGAGACCGCTGAACGAGCAGCGGGTTAGTCGATCGCAGTATGTCGTCACCAGGCTCAGATAACGTCCGGGAACTGCACGCCCCCCGGTGGTGGAGGCAGTGGCCGATCATCGTGGTGCTGTGTGGAGTCGCGGTGGCTCTGGTCCTGGTGGGCCTGGACTATTTCCGTCGAGGTTCGGTTGTTCTCGCCGGCAGTGTCCTGCTGGCGGCGTTCCTGCGGCTTTTCCTGCCCGAGCGTGAAGCCGGGCTGCTTGTCGTCCGATCGCGGAAAGTCGACGTGCTGGTGCTCGGCGTCCTGGGGGCGCTGCTCGCCCTTTTCGCCTTCTGGGTACCACCTCCCCGCTGAGTCCGGTGCCCGCCTGGGCAGGTATCTTGACGTCAAGATTTCTTCCCCCTGGACGTGAAGGGTGCGCAATGGCTCGCAGTGGCAAGGTGACCGTNGTGGGAGCCGGTTTCTACGGCTCGACAACGGCGCTACGACTAGCGGAATACGACATCTTCGAGACGGTCGTGCTGACCGATGTCGTGGAGGGCAAGGCCGAGGGGCTTGCCTTGGACATGAACCAATCTCGCTGGGTGGAAGGCTTCGAAACCACAATCGTCGGTCAGACAACGGGACCCTCGGGCGAGGGCTACGAAGCCATTGCGGATTCGTCGATCGTGGTCATCACCGCNGGGTTACCGCGCAAGCCCGGGATGAGNCGCATGGACCTGATCGAAACGAACGCCGCCATCATGCGGCAAGTCGCCGAGAACGTCGCCCGGTATGCGCCCGATTGCGTCGTCATTAACGTTGCTAATCCACTCGATGAGATGACTGCGTTGGCCCACATCGTGACCGGTTTTCCGCACCAGCGAGTGCTGGGTCAGGCNGGAATGCTNGATACCGCTCGCTTCACCCATTTCGTCGCCGAAGAACTCGGCGTTCCGGTCGGGTCGGTCACGACGCTGACGCTCGGCTCCCATGGCGACACGATGGTGCCGGTGGCATCGGTGTGTTCGGTGGACGGCAAGCCGCTGACCGACTTGGTCTCCGCCGAGAAGGTCGATGAACTCGTGGAGCGCACCCGCAACGGTGGCGCGGAGATCGTCGGCCTTCTGAAAACCGGATCGGCGTACTACGCCCCATCCGCTGCGGCCGCCCGGATGGCTCGCGCGGTGCACGAAGATTCAGGGGCCGTCATGCCGGTATGTGCGTGGGTGGACGGCGANTATGGGCTTTCGGGTGCGTACCTAGGAGTCGAAGCAGAACTCGGCAAAGAAGGTGTGCGCAAGGTAGTGGAAACTCCCCTGACAGAGAGCGAAAAGGCGCTACTGGTCGAGGCATACGAGGCAGTCAAGGCCAAGCAGGCCGACGTGAAGGATCTGTGAGGAAAACCATGTCCAAGATCAAGGTGGGAAACCCCGTCGTCGAGCTNGACGGCGACGAGATGACCCGCATCATCTGGCAGTTCATCAAAGACGAATTGATCCTGAAATACCTTGATGTCGATCTGAAGTACTACGACTTGAGTGTCGAGTATCGCGACGAGACCGACGATCAGGTCACGATCGATGCCGCTCATGCCATCCAAGAACACGGGGTTGGCGTGAAGTGCGCGACGATCACNCCNGATGAGGCCCGCGTTGAGGAGTTTGGCCTGAAGAAGATGTGGCGGTCGCCGAACGGCACTATCCGCAACATTCTGGGCGGCGTCATCTTCCGTGAGCCGATCATCATCGACAACATCCCGCGACTGGTTCCCACCTGGACCAAGCCGATCATCGTTGGCCGCCATGCGTTCGGTGATCAGTACCGGGCAACCGACTTCAAGGTCGAGACCGCCGGAACGTTGACCATGACTTTCACNCCCTCGGACGGCTCCGAGCCGATGGAGTTCAACGTGTTCGACTTTCCTGCCGGTGGCGTCGCCATGGGCATGTACAACCTCGACGAGTCCATCCGGGACTTCGCGCGCGCGTCTTTCCGGTACGGCCTGGCCCGCAATTACCCCGTCTACATGTCCACCAAGAACACCATCCTCAAGGCGTACGACGGACGGTTCAAGGATCTGTTTGCGGAGGTCTTCGCAGCGGAGTTTGCGGAAGATTTCGAGAAGGCGGGCATCACGTACGAACACCGCCTCATCGACGACATGGTGGCGGCCGCGTTGAAGTGGGAAGGCGGGTACGTCTGGGCCTGCAAGAACTACGACGGCGATGTTCAGTCCGACACCGTGGCGCAAGGCTTCGGATCCCTGGGGTTGATGACCTCGGTGCTGATGACGCCGGACGGCAGGACGGTCGAAGCGGAAGCCGCTCATGGAACGGTGACCCGGCACTACCGTCAGCATCAGCAGGGCAAGCCGACCTCGACCAACCCGATCGCGTCCATCTTCGCGTGGACACGAGGTTTGGAACATCGGGGGAAGCTCGACGGAACACCCGCAGTCAGCGAGTTCGCTCGCACGCTCGAACGCGTCTGCATTCAAACCGTTGAAGAGGGCAAGATGACGAAGGATTTGGCGTTGCTGATCGGACCGGATCAGGCGTGGCAGACGACGCAGGAGTTCTTGAGCTCGATCGACGAGAACCTGCAGAAGGCGATGGCCTAGGGCTTGCGCACGTCCGCCGCAGCGTTGTGGCCGCGCTTGTGTCGCATCAGTCCTTCTTGGACCACAGACGCGACCAGGACACCGCGCTCGTCGTAGAAGAGACCTCGGGCGGGCCCGTGACCGCCGCTCGCTGTCGGAGTGTCTTGGTCGAACAAGAGCCACTCGTGGGTGTCGACCGGAGCGTGGAACCACATGGCGTGGTCGATTGACGCGATTTGCAGATTCTCCCGCTCGTCGCGATGCGGACTGGTGGCCGTGGTGACCATGCTGAGGTCGGACAGATACGTTAGCGCGCAGGCTTGCACAAGGGGATCGTCGGGCATGGGTTCGGTGACTCGAACCCACGCCATCCGTTCGTACTTCCCACCGTCCAAGTGCAGTGGGCCGTCGGCGGCCAGCGTCCTCATCTCGATGAGTGCGCGATCGGGAAAGTCGTAATCGGCCGGTGAGGCTCCCTGGGGGATCGCCCGAGCCGCGATGTCGACATTGCGCGCCGCACCCGGGTCCACGGCCGGCGGCATGACGAATTGATGATGGGGTCCGGGGTCGACCACGGAAAACGATGACGTCATCATGAAGATGGTTTCGCCGTGTTGCACGGCGCGCACGATTCGTGTCGAGAAGGAACGACCGTCTCGGGGTCTGTCCACGAGGTAAGTGATCGTGTCCTTGGTGCGCCCTGGTCGAAGGAAGTACCCGTGCAGGGAATGCACCCGACGATCAGACTCCTCGACCGTGCGACCCGCCGCCATCAGAGCTTGCGCGGCTATCTGTCCGCCGTAGGCCCGCAGGGGTGCTCCTGAATGGCAGATGCCGGTGAAGATGTCCCTGTCGATGGGCGTCAGAGCCAACCGGTCGACGAAATGCTCCCGTTGGTCCGGTGCCGTCACGCAGCAGACCCTAGTCTTGTCCTGCGGGTCCGCTTCGAAGCGGAGCCGCCTGGGTGACATCGAAGGAGTAGCGCGACCGAGTGAACCAAATCTGGATCAATGTCCTCGTCGTTTTGTTCTTCGTCCTGCTCGGAGGCTTCTTCGCTGCGGCCGAACTCGCACTGGTGTCACTGCGAGAAAACCAAATCCAACGACTCGCAGAGTCCTCTCGGCGCGGCCGGCGCCTTGCCTCCCTGACGGCAGACCCGAACCGATTTCTGGCGGCGGTGCAAGTCGGCGTCACTCTTGCCGGCTTCGTCTCTGCGGGCTTTGGTGCCGCCCAGATCGCACCGGAATTGGCCCAGCCGTTGATCTCGGCCGGTCTAGCCGAGGGCGTCGCTCAGACCTTGGCGTTCGTTGTCATCACCGTTCTCGTCGCCTACCTCTCCCTTGTTCTCGGCGAACTGGTGCCCAAGCGCATCGCCCTGCAGCGTGTGGAGAAGGTCGCCCTCTTCGCGGCAGCTCCGATCGACTTCATCGCGCGGCTGTTCCGCCCGTTCATCGTCGCTCTGTCGTTCTCCACCAACCTGATCGTTCGCATTTTCGGCATCGATCCCACGGCAGGCAAAGAATCGATCAGCGGAGAAGAGCTGCGCGATCTCGTCGCTGGGCACGAGGAATTGAGCGAGGACGAGCGCAATCTCATCGATGACGTCTTCGAGGCGGGCGAGCGCGAATTGCGGGAAGTGATGCTCCCTCGNACGGAGGTCGACTTTCTCGACTCNCGCNTTCCGGTGGCCGATGCGGTGCGAAGGGTCGTCGACCAACCCCACTCGCGGTACCCGGTGATTCGCGGATCAGCGGACGACGTCGTCGGCTTCGTCCACATTCGCGACATCCTCGACCCCGACGCGTCAAATCGGGGAGAGTACGTATCGCAGATGTGCCGACCGGTCGTCGCCTTCCCGGGCAGCAAAGTTGTCCTCGAGACGTTGACGGAGATGCGGCGAGATCGACACCATTTAGCCATCGTTCAGGACGAATACGGTGGAACAGCGGGCATTGTCACGATGGAAGACCTCGTCGAGGAGCTCATCGGCGACATCAAGGACGAATACGACGTCGATGCCATGCCACGGCAGCCGAGGGTTCTCGGGCAGGTCGTGGTCGATGGCCTGTTGAACCTCGAAGACTTCGAAGACGAGACCGGCGTCGTTCTCCCCGATGGGCCGTACGAAACTGTCGCTGGATTTCTCGTTGCCGCGTTGACGCGGCTACCGGTCGTCGGTGACACCGTGGTCGAAGGCGACAACGAATTTCGCGTCGTTGAACTCGATGGACGGCGCATCTCTCGGGTGAGCGTCACGAGCGTGCAGCCGGCAACGCCGGTCGCCAAATCCGACTCGGATTTGGAAGACTGATCGCATGACGAGCGATTCACGCCCTCGGGTGCTGTCAGGTATTCAGCCGACCGCTGATTCCTTCCACATCGGCAATTACCTCGGAGCGTTGCGTGAGTGGGTGCGCCTCCAGGAGACCCACGACGCCTTCTACTGCGTGGTCGATCAACACGCCATCACCGTGGAGCACGATCCGGAACTTCTTCGGCAACGGACCCTGGCCTCTTTTGCTCAACTGTTGGCGGTCGGCCTTGATCCCGATCGCGCCACGATCTTCGTGCAAAGTCAGGTGCCCGCCCACAGTCAGCTGTCCTGGGTTCTCGAATGCATCACGGGTTTCGGAGAGGCCGGCCGGATGACCCAGTTCAAGGACAAGAGCGCGAAGGGTGGAGCAGACCGCTCCACGGTGGGACTGTTCACCTACCCGATCCTGCAGGCAGCCGACATCTTGATCTACCAGGCGAATGCGGTTCCCGTGGGTGACGATCAGCGGCAGCACCTGGAACTGACCCGCAACCTCGCTCAGCGCTTCAATGCGCGTTTCGGGGAGACGCTCACGGTTCCCGAGGCCATGATCGTCAAGGAGACAGCGAAGATCGTCGATCTGCAGGATCCGACCGCCAAGATGAGCAAGTCCAGCCCATCGGGATGCGTCTTTCTCCTCGACGAGGACTCCGTGAATGTCAAGAAGATCAAGTCCGCGGTAACCGACTCCGATCGAGATATCCGGTTCGATCCGGAGACGAAGCCGGGTGTGTCAAATCTCTTGACGTTGCAGCAGGCGCTCACCGGTAGCGATATGGATCGAATAGTCGAGGGCTACGCGGACAAGGGCTATGGCGATCTGAAGACCGAAACAGCCCAGATCGTCCTTGATGCGGTGGGCCCGGTTCGAGCCCGGACACGTGAGTTTCTCGATGATCCCGGGGAGCTCACGAGGATCGTTCACCTCGGTGCAGAAAAAGCACGCGCCGCGGCCGCATCCACATTGGAGGCGGTGTACAAGAAGGTCGGATTCGTCGGCGATTGACGCGCGCCAATCGGATGGCGTTGGTGTGAGGTCAGGTCAGGATTCGGCGCTGTCGACGAGCCATGATTCGCCGGATCAGGCTGACCAGAGCCAGAACAAGGGCGATCGTGAAGACCGTCAACCATCCCCACGACGTGGGGGAGAGCGACGACAACTCGGTCTCTGCTGCGATCTTCTGCGGTGCCGACCCGCGCACGGTGGTGGCCACCGGAGTCGGTGCGGCCAGCACGACCGTCTCCTCCACCACCGTAGCTTCCATGGCGGACAAAGGCGGAACAAGTTCACCGATGGGGACGATCTNCCCTCGGTTCTTGAAGCCCCAATNCAACAGTTTGCGGGCCGCTTCGTCGCTCGGTTCCCGGATGCCCATCAGGCTGACGATCAACGTGGTGTTGCCGCGTTGGGCGGCTCCAATGAAGGTTCGGCCTGCTTGGCTGGTGTACCCGGTCTTTACCCCGATGGCTCCACGATAGTTCTCCATCACCAAATCGTTTTGGTTATAGATGGTGACGGGCTTTCGTTCTTTTCCGTTCTTTTTTGGGTTGCGCGGGTTGGGGAACTCGGCGCTCTTGGCGCCGGCGTATGTCAAGAAATCGTCGCGGGCGATTGCGGCTCGACCGATCAGGGCGAGGTCGTACGCGGTGGAGAACTGACCCTTGGCGTCCAGGCCGCTGGGGTTCTTTGCCGTGGTGTTGTAGGCCTGCAGATCGCGAGCCACCTGGTTCATCTCGGCCACAGTGGCGCTGACCGTCGAGTGAGCTTGGGCGAGGGCGATCGCCGCGTCGTTGCCGCTGGGAAGCAGCAGCCCGGCGAACAGTTCATCGATCGTGTACTCACGACCAATCCGGATCCCCGCCTTGCTGCCGTAGGTGTTTTGGGCTCGCGCGGTGCCGATCCACGTGGCGTCGGGCTCCAACTGCGGTAGCAGGGTCAATGCCGTGAGCGTCTTCAGCGTGCTCGCAGGCCGGCGAGTCTTGTGTGGGTTCTTTGCTGCGAGGACCTCGCCGGTGGTCGCATCCGCGAGCAGCCAGGTGCGCGCCTTGACCTGTGGCAGCTTGGCGGCGCCGGCACTGAGATCCGCTACCGCACCCCGCTTGCCGAGTTGGCTACCGCCCAGCACGTCCGAGGCAGGCGACAGTGTGGGGTTTGGCTGTGTGGAGTTTTCCGACGGCGACGACGGAAGTGACGACGTGGGAGAGGACGTTGGGGAGGCTGAGGGGGAAGCCGACGGGCTCGCCGTGTCGTCACCGATGTCGACGAGGGGAGCCGGGACGGGAGTCGGATCCGCAGCCATTGCTGATGGAGTCACGGCCGGGAGCACGCCGATAGCCACGCCGACAACGGCAGCGATTCCTCGCCGCGAGAGGGGAGTCATAACTGCGCCATGGTACGTCCGCGTGTGGCCAGCACCCCACACCCACTCGAGGCTGCACCGTGGTGGGTGTCACAGTCCTTGTGGCCGATAAGGGCTACTGCGGGAGCCCCGGCGGCGCTAGCCTTCACCCACCTAATGCCGGAAAGGACCGTCATGACCATCAGCCTGCCTGAGCGCACTCCCACTGGCCTCTTGATCGGTGGCGATTGGCTCACGACCGCNACTCATCTNGATGTGGTGAACCCGGCGACCCTCGGCACGTTGGCGGAGATCGGGGATGCCTCGCCTGCCGAGGGCGTGCAGGCGGTCCAGGCTGCGCACGATGCGTTCGCCGACTGGGGTTCATCCTCCGCGCGCTTCCGGGCCGAGATCCTGCGCAAAGCCTTCGAGATCATGACGGCGGAAATCGAGGACTGNGCCCGACTGATCTCCCTCGAGAANGGCAANGCNTGGAAAGACGCGATGGGNGAGGCNANNTACGCGGCGGAATTCTTCCGGTGGTTCTCNGAAGAGGCCGCNCACGTTCAGGGTGACTTCCGGTANAGCCCGTCGGGNGACAAGACCATCATCACCGACTACCGCCCTATGGGAGTCGCCTACCTGATCACTCCGTGGAACTTTCCCGCAGCGATGGCGACACGCAAACTTGCTCCGGCGATGGCGGCAGGGTGCACGTCCATTCTCAAGCCCGCGCAAGAGACCCCCTTGACGGCTCTGTGGGTAGCCGACGTTCTTGAGCGAGCCGGCGCGCCCGCAGGTGTCGTCAATGTGATCACCACGTCCACGTCCGGGCCGGTGTCCGAGGCCATCCTCTCCGATCCGCGCGTCGCAACGTTGTCCTTTACCGGTTCCACCTACGTCGGCAAGCTGCTCTTGGAGCAGACCGCCCAGCGGGTGCTTCCCTCATCGATGGAACTCGGCGGCAATGCCCCCTTCTTGGTTCTGGAAGGAGCCGACGTCGACGCGGCCGTCGAGGGGGCNATGGTGGCGAAGATGCGCAACGGNGGCTCNGCGTGCACGGCCGCCAANCGGTTCTACATTCACGCGTCCCTCGCGGACGAATTCGCGACCAACTTCGAGGCGGCTCTTCGAGGCTTGAAAATCGGACCGGGTGTCGATCAGTCGAACGATCTTGGTGCCATGGTGTCGGTCAAGGAGCGAGACAAGATTCTGGAATTCGTGCAGGCGGCCGAGTCCGAAGGGACGACGCCGACGATGGCGGGCGATGCGCCGAGTGACGGTGCGTTTATCGCTCCATACATCGTGCGGGGGGTCGAGCACGGTTCGACGCTCACGCGGAATGAGATCTTCGGCCCGGTGGCTCCCATTGTGACCTTCGAGGATCCTGCCGACGGAATACGCATGGCCAACGACACCGAGTACGGACTGATTTCCTACGTGTTCGCCAAGGACGCCGGCGAAGGCATCAAGGTGGCGCGGCAGATGGAATCCGGAATNGTCGCCATCAACCGCGGCATCGCCTCTGATCCGGCCGCCTCGTTCGGNGGNATGAAGGAATCCGGACTCGGGCGCGAAGGCGGCTTCGATGGGATCCACGAATTCCTGGAAACTCAGTACTTCGCCGTCGACCTCTAGCCCCTTCTACGGTGGCTAGGAATCGATGACGGGGAATTTTTCGTAGGGCTGGCCGAGGGCTTCCGGGCCCATGGCGCTGTAACCACCGTCGACCGCGAAGTCGCTTCCGGTGACGAATGACGCACCGTCGGAACAGAGATAACAGATCGCGTCGGCGATTTCCTCGGGCTCGGCCATTCGTCGTATCGCGTGGAATTCCCCGGCGAAGTCATCCGCGTACTCGCGGCTGCCGTAGCGCGCTTCGATGTTGCGACTCCATGTCCAGCCTGGCGACACGCTGTTCAANCGAATGCCGAGGGGTGCGAGGGCTTGAGCCATATTTCGACTCAAGCCCAGGAGTGCGGCTTTCGTCACGGGATAAACGATGCGATTCGGTTGCGATGCCTTACCCGAGATAGACGTCACGAGGACCGCTGCTCCGGCACCGCGCGCCTGCATCAACGGCACGGCCTTCTCGATGAACATTGCCGAGCTCGCGACGTTCACATCCAGCGATGTGTGCCACTGCTGGCGTGTTGTCTCCAGGTACCCGCACCCGAAGATCGTGTGGGCGCTGACCGCGAAATCCACCCCGCCAAATTCTTCGACGGCGGTAGCAAGAAGCGCGTCGAGATCCGAATCTGACGTCACGTCGGTCCGCACGAAGCGCCCGGCTTCGCCCACGTCGGAGAGAACGTCGTGCGCGTGGTCGGTGGTGAGATCGCCGAGAACGACAGAGCCTCCGTTGGCGACGAATTGACGTGCCAGAGCCTCGACGATCAGCGATGCGCCACCCGTCGCCACCAGGACCTTGCCGTCGAACTCCGGGTAGAGGGCCACCGCTAGACGCCGGGACGTTGATGCTTGGACTCTGCCTCGTAGGAAGCACGGGCTGCGCGAACTTCGGCTCGGTTGCTCACCTCGGGGACGCCCACCTCCCACCAGGTTCCACCACCGACCCAGTCGTACTGAGCTACGTCGATCACCATCACGTAGGTCTTGTCCGATGCTTTGGCCCGGGCGTANGCGGCGGGGATATCGTNCAAAGACTCGATCTTCTCCGCGTTCGCTCCCATGGCCGCGGCGTGCGCGACGAANTCCATCTTCTCCAGGTTGGTGTGCTTGGTGGTCCTCAGCAGGTTGTTGAACTCCTCTCCACCTTGGGCGACCTGGAGCCGGTTGATGACGGCGAAGCCCTCGTTGTCGCACACGATGAAGATCACCTTGTGGCCGGTCAGAACGCTGGCGTAGATGTCGCTGTTCATCATCAAGTACGAGCCGTCTCCCACCCACGACACGACATCGCGGTCCGGAAGCGCCATCTTGGNGCCGACGGCGCCACCGATCTCGTAACCCATGCAGGAGTAGCCGAACTCGCAATCGAACGTATTGGGGTCTTTTGCCCGCCAACCGGCGAAGAGTTCTCCGGGAAGCCCGCCTGCGGCGGACAGGATGTAGTCGGAGTCGTCGCATACCTGGTGGACTCGCTGAATGACCTGGTTGTAGGCCGGAGGCGAGCTGACTGCCTGGCCGCACTCATCGAGGTGTGCATTCCATGCCTGCTTCTCGGTCTGTGCGCGGCCGAGCCAGTCCGCCGNTGCTGCGTAATCGCCCAGGGCGCTGTCGATCTGCTCGATGGACACGCGCGCGTCGGCCATGACAGACGTCGCGTGCTGTTTCGTCGCGTCCCAGCGGGCCGTGTTAATGGTCACGATCTTGAGGTTGGGGTCTTTGAACAGTGCCCAGGACCCGGTAGTGAAGTCCTGGAGTTTGGTGCCAACCGCGATGACGACGTCGGCGTCTTCTGCGACCGCGTTCGAACACGCGTCACCCGCGATTCCCAGGGATCCTGCGTAGTTGGGGTGGGAGTCGGAGAAGGCAGCCTTGCCGGCGAAGGTCTCCACGATGGGGATGTTGCGCTTTGCCGCGAAGTCGCCGAGCGTTGGAGCGGCCTCTGAATACAGCACCCCACCGCCGGAGATGATGAGAGGCTTCTTGGCCGCGTTGATGACCGAAGCCGCGTTGGAGATCTCTCGGGGATCGGCTTGCGGCCGTCTGATGAAGTGGACCTGCGGCTCGAAGAACATCGCCGGATAGTCGTATGCCTCGGCCTGNACGTCTTGCGGGAGAGCGAGGAAGGCCGGCCCGCACTCGGCGGGATCGAGCATGACAGCGAGGGCTTGAGGAAGCGACTTCAGCAACTGTTCCGGCTTGACGATCCGGTCCCAGAAGCGAGTCACCGGCTTGAAGGTGTCCGCCGCGGTAATCGTCGGGTCGCCGAACTGCTCCACTTGCTGGAGCACCGGATCGACGATCCGATGGGNGAAGGTGTCGCCGCTGATCAACAACAGGGGAAGGCGGTTCGTNATGGCAACGCCGGCGGCCGTGACCATGTTGGTGCACCCGGGGCCAATGGAGGACGTCGCCACCATGATCTGCTTGCGGCGCTTGGCCTTGGCGTAGGCGACAGCGGACAGGGCCATCGATTGTTCGTTGTGTCCTCGCCACGTGGGGAACTCGTCCTTCACTTCGGCGAGTGCCTCGGCCAGAGCCGTGACGTTGCCATGACCGAAGATGCCGAACGCGCCCGGGAAAAGGGGGACCACCTGGCCGTCGATCTCGGTCTTTTGGGCGGTGAGCCAACGGACGAGGGCTTGGGCCATGGTCAAGCGGATGGTCTCCACGGTGTCCTCCAGGAGCGNATCGAAAGTAGGGGTCGAAACTCAGCGGGTGCTGTGCCATGCTATGTGTTGGCACGTTCCAACTTAGGGGTTGGAGTGCCCCCTGGACAAGGGAAAACATCCAGAATCTTGGGCGAAAAGCCGTGAAGGGACCGCTATGAGCGACATGTTGAGCCGGGTCGCGGGAGCTCCCATCACCTGGGGTGCAGATGCCTCCGCTGGGTGGGGCTACCTGATGGATCCGGCCCGGGTGATGTCGGAAATGCGGGAAGCGGGCTTGAGTGCCACCGAGCTCGGCCCCGATGGCTTCTTGCCCAGCGATCCGCAGGAGTTGAAGGACTTCGTCGCCGGTTACGACATGTCCATGGTGGGAGGTTTCGTTCCCGCCATCTTGTATCGAGACAAGGACATGGACGCCGACGTGCAGTACTTCGAACGGGCGAGCGACCAACTGGCCGCAGCGGGGGCGTCGAATGTTGTCCTGGGCCCTCGTTCCCACTACGACGGCTATGACACCGAGATCGATATGGACGATGATCAGTGGGCGGTCTTCCTGCGGAACCTTCGACGCTTTCAAGACATCACCGAAGAGCGTGGACTGCAGACTGCACTGCATCCGCACTGGGGCATGGCGATCTCGCGACAGAATCAAGTGGATCGATTGCTGAATTCGTGTGATGTGGGGATGTGTGTGGATGCCGGCCACCTATTCCTGTCTGGCGTTGATCCCCTCCAGGTGGTCAAAGACGCCGGAGACCGGGTTCTGCACGTTCACATCAAGGATCTCACGAACGAGATGGCCGAGCAGGTGCGCAGCGGCGAAGTTCCCTTCCGGCAAGCGACTATCGACGGAATGTTCGTCCCGGCCGGATCGGGGGATGTTGATCTGGCGGGAATCATCCGGTTTCTCGAAAGTCGCGGATACCAGGGTTGGTACGTGCTGGAGCAGGACTGCTCCCTGACCGAAGATCCGGCGCCGGGTACCGGGCCCATCGAGGACGCTAAGGCAAGCGTTGAGTTCCTGAAGAAGGTCGCCGCGACATTGTGAACCTCGACGTTCGGGGCCTGGGGAGCCACGTAGCCAAACTGGGTGAGTCACCCGTGTGGTCAGGGCGCGACTCGACCTTGTACTGGGTGGATGTCGACGGTTGTTCCATCCAGGCGTTGTCGTGGGGAAGCACAGAGCCGGCGACGTGGGTGCTTCCGGGCAGGCCATCGTGCATCGCGATGACCGAAGACGACTCGTCCTTCATCGTCGGCATGGGTGCGGGCATCATCGAGTACAACCGGGATTCTGGCGAGTGGGTGGAACTAGCAGCCTTGGAGAGTGATCCGTTCGTTCGCATGAACGATGGCCGGACCGACCCCGCTGGCCGGTTGTGGATCGGCTCGATGGATGAGAGAGCCGACGACGATCGAGATTTTCCACGCGGGCACCTCTTCCGGGTCGAGCGGGATGGTTCTGCCGCCGCCGTCATGGACGGTGTTGGCACATCCAATGGCCTTGCCTTCGCCCCTAACGGCTCCGTCATGTATTGGACGGATACCTCGCAGCAGGTGGTGTGGGCATTCGATTACGACGTCGATACCGGGAGTGCGCACAACCAGCGTCCGTTGATCGATTTCTCCTCGATGCCCGGAAAGCCCGACGGAGCGTGCATTGATGCAGAGGGCTGCTACTGGGTTGCATGTGTGTATGGCTGGTCGGTGGTGCGCATCACGCCGACGGGGAAACTAGATCGACGCGTCGAGCTGCCGGTGCACAAGCCTTCGATGCCCGCCTTCGCCGGACCAAATCTCGAGACCATGGTGGTGACGTCGATCAGTTCGGGCGGGAGGCACCCAGCCGAGGAGGGCCCGGTTCCCGCCGGTTCGCTCGTTGCGTTCGAGCCCGGCACCCACGGGTTGCCCGAGCCGGTCTGCCGCGTCCGCGTGTGATCAGTAGGTGCTGGTGATCGTCTGGGCCACCGTGCCGCGGGCAGTAGCCAGATCTTCGCCCACCTGTTTGCGTAGGGCGACGACGTCCGCGCTGACGGTGATCATCCCGAATCCTTGATCCATGCGCTTGTCGCACAGGGCCGCCGAAGCGTGGACCCCGGGAACAACTCCGTGGCGTCGGCATCCGGCAACAATCTCCAGCATTGCCTCATCAAGGCGAGGATCGGTTGTGTTCGGCTTTATCCCCAGGCTGATGGACAGGTCGTTCGGACCCACGTAGATGGCTTCGATGCCGGGCGCACTGAGGATGTCGTCGACGTTGTTCATTGCCTCGCGGGTCTCGATCATGGGAATGACAGAGATCTGATCACCAGCGAAGTCGAAGTAGTCGTCACCCTCCACCAGCACCGCTCGGGTGGGACCGTAACTGCGTTCCCCATCGGGGGCGTAGCGGGTGAAAGACAAGGCCTGCTCGCAGGAGGCTCGATCGTTGACCATGGGGACAATCACGGCTCGTGCACCGGCGTCGAGTGCCTTGCCGATGTGGCCCGAATCGCAGGACGGAACGCGGACCATGGGAGTGGATGCGCCGATCGAGAGCACCTGAAGCATCGGCAGCATCCCGGAGTAGTCGATCGCCCCATGCTGAGTGTCGATGACGACGTAGTCGAAGCCAGCGGTGCCCATGACCTCGGCGTTGATGGTGGAGGAATTGGAAATCCAACCGCCGATGGCGGTTCCGCCCGATCGAATGGTCTCCAGCCACGGATTCGCACGCATCTCATACCTCTCGCTTGACACCGTATGGTGAGGCTACGCGCTGCATCGGCGCGTGCGATTGTGGGGTTCATGGTGAACGGTGACGTGGTCGTCACGTGGCCGGCGTATGAGGCCGATGGGCCGACGACGGGTGCGCTACTGACGCAGGCAGGGCTCGGAATCCGCTTGCATCCCAGAACCGACAATCGAACACCGAAGGAACTCGCGGACATCCTGGGTGATGCGGTAGGCGTCATTGCAAGCACGGACCCCTTCGACGAGAGCGTTTTTGCGGCGTGCCCCAATCTGCGAGTGATCGCCCGCACCGGTGTGGGTGTGGATGCTGTCGATCTAGACGCGGCCACGTCCGCCGGTGTCGTCGTCGCGACGACTCCGGGGGCGAATGGTGAAGCGGTGGCCGATCACGCTTTGGCGATGATCCTGGCTCTGCAGCGGCGACTATCGGAGAACGATGCGGCCATTCGTGAAGGTCGCTGGGACCGGGCGGGCACGTTGACCCCGAGTGATCTCTACGGGGCGACCGTCGGTCTGGTGGGTTCCGGCGCCATCGGACGCGCGGTTATCCGTCGATTGAGGGCCTTCGGTTCGTGGGTCATCGTGCATGACCCGTACCTGGACACCGCTCCCGAGGGCTGCGATCTCGTCGATCTTGACACGCTTCTGGCGCGCAGTGATGTCCTGACGGTGCACGCGCCACTGACCGAAGGCACCCGTGGCCTGCTCGGTGCCGATCAATTTGCCGCGATGAAGCCAGGCGCGTTCGTGGTCAACGTTTCACGCGGCGGCATCATCGATGAGAGCGCACTCGCGGACTCGATTCGCTCGGGCCATCTTGCCGGCGCGGGTTTGGATACGTTCGGACGAGAGCCCATCGGCGAATCACCCCTTCGCGAACTCCCGACTGTCATCATGTCGCCGCATATCGCTGGGTTGAGCCACCGGACGATCGCCGACATGACGCAGCAGGCGACGCGGGCCGTGCTTGATGTCCTCGGTGGCACATTGCCGGCAGGTGCAGTCAACCCGGACGCGTTGAATCAACAGGCCCTGAATCAACAGGCCCTGGATAGGCCCTGAACCCGGACCGTTCGCCGGTTTAGACGCGGCGGAAGATCAGCGCCCGCTTGACTTCCTGAATCGCCTTGGTGACCTCGATGCCGCGGGGACAAGCATCGGTGCAGTTGAAGGTGGTGCGACAGCGCCACACCCCCTCTTTATCGTTCAGGACTTCGAGGCGCTGCTCGAAGCCTGAGTCTCGACTGTCGAAGATGAAGCGGTGTGCCGCAACGATCGCGGCCGGCCCGAAGTACTGATCGTCGGTCCAGTAGACGGGGCACGAGGTGGTGCATGCAGCGCACAGGATGCACTTGGTGGTGTCATCGAAGCGCGCTCTGTCCTCGGCCGACTGCAGGCGTTCGCGACTCGGCTCGTGGCCTTCGGGGATGAGGAAGGGGAGTACCTGGCGGTAGGCCGCGAAGAACGGCTCCATGTCGACGATCAGGTCCTTTTCGACCGAAAGGCCCTTGATGGCTTCGACGGTGATGGGCTTGTCCGTGTCCAGATCCTTGACCAGTGTCTTGCACGCGAGCCGGTTGCGGCCGTTGATGCGCATAGCGTCGGAGCCGCATATCCCGTGACCGCACGAGCGGCGGAAACTCAACGTGCCGTCGAGTTCTCCTTTGATGTTCTCCAAAGCCGTGAGAACCCTGTCCGTGGGGAACAGTGCGACGGTGTAGTCCTCCCAGTGTGGGTCTGAGTCGTGCTCGGGGAGAAAGCGGCGAATTCGGAAGGTGACGTCGGTGGCGACCGGCACGTCCGCCTCCGGCGGCGCTGTTTCCTCGATGACTGCNGCCATCAGTACTTGCGTTCCATCGGCTCGTACCGGGTCATCGTCACCGGCTTGTAGTCCAGGCGCACGTAGTCCTCGCCGCTGACGTCTTCGGACTTGTACGCCATNGTGTGGCGCATGAAGTTCACGTCGTCACGATTCGGGTAATCCTCGCGGGCGTGACCTCCGCGGGATTCCTTGCGCTCCAGAGCGCTGACGACGGTTACCTCGGCGAGATCGAGGAGGAAGCCGAGCTCGATCGCCTCGATGAGGTCGGTGTTGTAGCGCGTCCCCCTGTCCTGGATGGACACCTTCGCGTAGCGAGCCTTGAGCTCTTGGACGTCGCTGAGGGCTTGCTTCAAGGTGGCCTCGGTGCGGTACACCTGCGCATTCATATCCATCGTGTCCTGCATGTCCTTGCGCAGTACGGCTGTGCGCTCACTGCCCGACGCAGAGCGAAGACGTTCCACCAGCGCGATGGTCGCCCCCTGGGGATCGTCGGGGAGCTCGGCATGCTCAACGGAGTTCGCATACTCGGCGGCCTCGATGCCGGCGCGTCGACCGAACACGTTGATGTCGAGCAGCGAGTTGGTGCCTAGGCGGTTGGCCCCGTGCACCGATACGCAGGCCACCTCGCCGGCGGCATACAAGCCGGGGACGACGTGTTCGTTGTCGCGAAGAACCTCGGTGTCGACGTTCGTGGGAACGCCACCCATCGCGTAGTGGGCGGTCGGGAAGACCGGCACGAGCTCGGTGATCGGATCGACGCCGAGGTAGGTGCGGGAGAACTCGGTGATGTCNGGCAGTTTGGATTCCACCTGTTCAGCAGGCAGGTGGGTGAGATCGAGGTAAACGTAATCCTTGTTCGGACCAGCTCCGCGTCCCTCGCGCACCTCCTGCACCATCGCCCGCGCGACCATGTCCCGGGGGGCGAGGTCCTTGATCGTGGGTGCGTAGCGCTCCATGAAACGTTCACCGGAAGCGTTGCGCAGGATTCCACCTTCGCCGCGCGCACCCTCGGTCAGGAGAACACCGAGGCCGGCGAGGCCCGTGGGATGGAATTGGTAGAACTCCATGTCTTCCAGTGGCAGCCCATTGCGCCAGATGATGCCCATCCCGTCACCGGTGAGCGTGTGGGCGTTGGAGGTCGTCTTCCAGACCTTCCCGTAGCCACCGGTGGCGAAGACCACGGACTTGGCTCGGAAGACGTGGATCTCGCCGGTCGCCAGTTCGTAGGCGACCGCGCCAGCGGCGACCGGCTCGCCGGAGTCTTCGTTCAAGATGATGTCGAGGACGTAGAACTCGTTGAAGAATTCGACGCCTTCCTTGATGCAGTTTTGGTANAGGGTCTGCAAGATCATGTGGCCGGTGCGGTCGGCCGCGTAGCACGAGCGGCGAACGGCGGCCTCACCGTGGTTGCGCGTATGACCGCCGAACCGACGCTGATCGATGCGCCCTTCTGGCGTCCGGTTGAACGGCAGACCCATTTTCTCCANATCCAGGACAGCATCGATTGCTTCCTTGCACATGATCTCGGCTGCGTCCTGGTCGACCAGGTAATCGCCACCCTTGATGGTGTCGAAGGTGTGCCACTCCCAGTTGTCTTCCTCGACGTTGGCGAGGGCCGCGCACATACCGCCCTGCGCCGCGCCTGTGTGCGAGCGTGTCGGGTAGAGCTTGGTCAGCACCGCTGTCTTGGCTCGGGTGCTCGACTCCAAGGCGGCACGCATACCGGCGCCCCCGGCGCCGACGATGATGACGTCGAAGATGTGGGTCTGCATGGTGGTGTGATTCCTCCCGCTAACCGATGTTCGGGTCGAAGGTGAAGATGACGAGCGTCCCGAGAAGAATGATGAAGGCGGCTGAGACGTACAGCAGCATCTTGAGCCAGAAGCGCGTCTGGTCGCGCTCCGCGTAGTCGTTGATGATGGTGCGCATGCCGTTCGTGCCATGAAGCATGGCCAGCCACAACATGATCAAGTCCCAGGATTGCCAGAAGGGGCTCGCCCACCGGCCGGCGACGAAGGCAAAGTTGATGCGCTGGACGCCGCCGTCGAGCATGTTCATGATGAACAGGTGGCCGAGGACGAGGAAGACCAGCACCAGGCCTGAGATGCGCATGAACAGCCAGGAGTACAACTCGAAGTTGCTCCGTTGTCCGGTGTGACCCCGGCCCTGCGGTGAGCGGGGGGTCTCNATCGTTGGCGCGGTCATGNTGTGCTCCCGAAAAGGGCTTCCACGGTNTGGGTCAACATTCGGTACGTGCCTGGGATCATCACGACCAGCCAGATGCCGGCGNTCACCCAGGTCATCGCGCGTTGGTAGCGAGGCCCTCGGGACCAGAAGTCGACGAGGATGACTCGTATGCCGTTGAGAGCGTGGTAGAGCACCGCTCCCACGAGGCCGACTTCGAGCAGGGCCACGATCGGGGTCTTGTAGGTCGCGATGACGAGGTCGTAGGCCTCGGGGGATACCCGCACCAGCGCGGTGTCGAGGACATGAACGAAGAGGAAGAAGAAGACGGAGACGCCGGTGATCCGGTGCAGAACCCAGGTCCACATGCCATCGCCGCCCCGGTAGAGCGTGCCGACAGGCGTCGTGGTGGCCACCGCTGTTCCTCCTTGTTTCCACGGGATAGAAGGGCGCCATTGAGAAGGCGACCCCTGTAGAAAATGGTAGCCCCGCTTCCCCTGTCCGGCGCGGTGGGTCGCCCCAGGATCAGGTGCTATTCCTCACGTCCCGGGGGCGTCGAGGCCCGGTGCCGCCCCCTAGGGTGAGGCGCATGGCCTCTGAAACAGAATCCGGCCTGCCCATTAAGCCGGTGTACGGCCCGTCATCGCTGCAGGGTTGGGATCCGGCGACCGAGTTGGCGGAGCCTGGGGAGTATCCGTACACCCGCGGGGTCTACCCGTCGATGTACACCGGTCGGCCTTGGACGATGCGGCAATATGCGGGGTTCGGGACCGCGCGCGAGTCCAACGAGCGATACAAGCAATTGCTAAACGCGGGAACCATGGGTTTGTCCGTCGCGTTCGACCTGCCCACGCAGATGGGTTACAACTCGGACCACCCCCTCGCCCACGGCGAGGTGGGCAAGGTCGGGGTCGCCATCGACTCGATCGAGGACATGCGTGTCTTGTTCGACGGTATTCCACTCGACCAGGTGACGACGTCGATGACCATCAACTCTCCGGCGGCGATTTTGCTGCTGCTCTATCAGTTGGTCGCGGAGGAGAAGGGAATCTCCTCATCCGACATCGGCGGAACGATCCAAAACGACGTTCTGAAGGAGTACATCGCTCGCGGCACCTATATCTACCCGCCGGCGCAAAGCCTGCGACTGATTACCGACATCTTCACGTACTGCCGAGCCGAGATTCCGAAATGGAACACGATCTCTATCTCCGGCTATCACATGGCCGAGGCGGGAGCCACTCCCGTGCAGGAGATCGCCTTCACGCTGGCCAACGGGATCGAGTACGTGCGAGCAGCCGTGGAGTCCGGCCAGGACGTCGACGATTTCGCTCCGCGTTTGGCCTTCTTCTTCGTCTCTCGCACGTCGATCATCGAGGAAGTGGCCAAGTTCCGGGCCGCACGGCGGATGTGGGCGCGCATCATGAAGGAGCGATTCGGGGCCAAGGACCCAAAGTCCTGGATGCTGCGGTTCCACACACAAACCGCTGGAGTTCAACTCACTGCGCAGCAGCCCGAGGTGAACCTGGTGCGGGTCGCGGTGCAGGGCCTCGCGGCGGTCCTGGGTGGCACCCAATCGCTGCACACGAACTCGTTCGACGAAGCCATCGCGTTGCCGACGGAGAAGGCGGCACGGCTGGCGCTGCGCACGCAGCAGGTTCTGGCGTACGAGACCGATGTGACCAAGACCGTCGATCCTTTCGCTGGTTCGTATGTGGTCGAGTCGCTCACCGACGAGATCGATGAGGCTGCGATGGCGTTGATCGAGCGCGTCGACGAATTGGGCGGTGCGGTGGCAGCGATCGAAGAGGGCTTCCAGAAGTCCGAGATCGAGAATTCCGCCTATCGAGTTGCGCAGGAGATCGATGCGGGAGACCGCGTGGTGGTGGGAGTGAACGAATACACCATCGACGGCGATGAGCATTACGACCCGCTGCAGGTGGACATGTCCATCGAAGCAGACCAAGTTGCACGACTGGCCGCGTTGAAGGCGGATCGCGACAACGATGAGGTGGAGCGCTTGCTCGGGGTTATCCGTGACGTCGCAGCAGGCGACGAGAACCTTCTCTATCCGATGCGGGACGCTCTGCGAGCACGAGCGACCGTGGGTGAGGTTTCGGATGCGCTGCGAGACGTGTGGGGGACGTATCAGCCCAAGGACGCCTTCTAGTCGAAAAGAAAGCAGTAGCGTCCAGCCATGGCTGAAGCACACGTCGAGATCGACTGGAACGCTCTGCGGGCAGCCGCTGAAGACGCCCGCGACCACGCGTACGCGCCGTATTCGGACCATCCGGTTGGGGCCGCCGCGCTCACCAACGATGGTCGGATTGTTTCTGGGTGCAATGTGGAGAACGCATCGATCGGCACCACGCTGTGTGCTGAATGCGGCCTGGTCAGTGAGCTCGCTAAGTCCAGCCCGGCGGGTCAATTGGCGCGATTGGTCGCCTTCGCATGCGTGGGCCCCAACCCCGGTCCGCTGCTGCCGTGCGGGCGGTGCCGCCAGTTGCTGTGGGAGCACGGTGGCCCGGATCTGATCATTGACCGCGCCGGCGGTCCCACACCGTTATCGGTGCTGTTGCCCGACGGGTTCGGTCGCGAAGACCTGCCCGAGCACCGCTAGGTTGCGTGCCGTGAGTTCGGGAGGACAGGAAGCGCAGCAGGCGCAGCAAGCACAGGGAACCCCGGGGGCACTGGGAGTCATTGCCGGCACCGGCTTCTACGCACTCGATGAGCTTCGTGATCCCGAGGACGTCACCGTGGACACGGCCTTCGGACCCACCCGAGCGCGGATCGGCACCGTGCATGACAGGCGCACGGTGTTCATCTCGCGGCACGGATACGACCATTCGGTGCCTCCGCACATGGTGAACTACCGGGCGAACATCCAGGCGATGGTCGACCTCGGCGTTTCGGAGATTCTGGCCATCAACGTGGTGGGTGGCGTGGGAACGGACTCCGGCGATCTCGTCATCGTCGATGACTTCATCGATTTCACCAAAGCGCGACCGGTGACGTTCTTCGACGGCTCCACCCCGGAAGGCGTAGTCCATGTGGATGTGGGGGAGCCTTACCACCCGCGGCTGCGCTCGGCGTGGAAGCAGGCGGCCGACAATCTCGGCGTCGACGTCATCGATCACGGGGTCTACGGCGCGTACGAGGGCCCACGTTTCGAAACGCGGGCGGAAATTCGACTCGCCGCACTGGCGGGCGTGACTGTTGTGGGGATGACGGGTGTCCCCGAGGTCGTGCTGGCACTCGAGAAGAACCTGCCCTACGCGAGTCTGTCGCTGGTCGCGAACCCGGCTGCAGGGCAGGGCACCGAGCCCATCACCATCGAAGACGTGCAGGCGGTTGTCGCTGATGGGGCGACGACGGTGACGCGGATCCTCTCGGAAGCAGCCCGGTTACTGGCCTGATGAACTCTGCAGCGGTGGACACCGTCATCACCGGGGCTCGCTATGTGCTCACGTGTGACGACACTGGCTCAGTCCACGAGCGAGCCGGCATCGCCGTTCGCGACGGACGCATCGTCGCTGTTGGCGACGTGGACTCCTTCGATGCGCATCGACGGATCGATGCGACGGATTGCCTGGTACTGCCCGGCTTGATCAACCTGCACACTCATCTGCCAATGGCTCTTCTGCGGGGCGTCGCCGAGAACGTGGATCTACAGGGCTTCCTCGAACGCGTGTGGGCCGAGGAAGCGCGAATCATGGGGCCGGAGGGCACCTACCTCGGTGCCCGACTCGGCTCCCTCGAAGCTCTTCTTGGCGGTACGACGACGGCGCTCGACATGTACTTCCACCCCGAATCCGCCCACCGGGGGGCGGTCCAGGTCGGAATCCGGCACGCGATCGGTCCGGTCTTCTTCGATTTTCCGGGACCCGACGGGCTCGAATGGACCCAGCGGCTCGACCTTGCGCATCGATGGCCGGAGGTTCTCGATTCCCTGGGTGGTGCGTACGTGCCGAGGTTCTTGATGCCGCACAGTCCGTTGATCGTCAACCCCGACCACCTGGCCGACATCGACAGTTTGGCACGGGGAATGGATGCTCGGATTCACACGCACAACTCCGAGAACGACAAAGAGAACGATGCGACCGTGCAGGCTCACGGGGCCCGACCGACGGCGTTATTGGAGCGGGCGGGCCTGTTGGATGCTCGGACCGTGCTGGCGCACTGTGTGCGGCTCAGTGACGACGATCGTGCATCCATTGCGTCGGGTGGCGCGAGTGTGGCGCACAACCCGGGGTCGAACCTGAAGTTGGCCAGCGGTGCGATGGACCTCGTGGGGTACCGGGAACAGGGCATCCGAGTCGGTCTCGGAACGGACGGGTGCTCGTCAAGCAACGACCTGGACATGTTCGCGGTCATGAGGCTGGCGGCGAATCTCGCTCGACTGGTGCGTGAGGACCCGGCCGCTATCAGTGCGGAAGATGTCGTTCGCGCAGCGACGATTCACGGCGCGCAGGCGCTGGGTATGGAGGATCGAATCGGCAGTCTCGAAGTTGGAAAGGAAGCGGACCTGATCGTGGTCGATGCTGCGGCTCCGCACCTGACACCGCTTCGTGATCCGTTTACTGCGTTGGTGTTCGCGGCGGGGAGATCCGATGTTCGGGACGTGCTCGTCGGTGGCGATGTGGTCATCGCCGATCGACGCCCGACCCGGGTGGATGTTGGCGACGTCCGCGCGGAAGCACTGGAACACGTCGGCGGTGCGTAGGAGTGGCCAGCGACGCGCAGGGAAATCTTCAGGGCATGACCGCCGAGCAGGTCATCGATGCCCTCGGTCTGGAATACCTCGACGGGGAAGGTTGTTGGATTCGATTGCTGTGGCGAACCGAACACGCAAACGCCATCTACGCACTTCTGACCCCAACCGATTTCAGCGCCATGCACCGCCTTGTCGAAGACGAAGCCTGGACGTTCGTGGCGGGCGCGGCCGCTGAGATTGTGGTGTTGCACAACGATGGAACCCACGACGTCGTTCACCTCGGTAGCGATCCGTCGGCCGGGCAGGTGGCGCATCACCGAATACCCGCGCATACCTGGCAAGGCACGGTTCCCCTCGGAGAGTGGACACTGGTGACGTGCGTGCTCGCGCCGCCCTTCAGCGGATTTGAGTTGGCTGATGCGGCGACCGATTTCTCTCAGTGGCCGGACGCAGAGTCCGCGATCAGGCGTCGAATGAGGTGAGGACTGTGAGTCAGGGTCGGGTAGTAGTGGTGACGGGTGCGTCAGGGCACCTTGGCAGCGCTATCGCGCGAATGTGTGCGGGACGTGGCTTTTCGGTGGCCGTCCATTACCGGTTGAACGAAGACGCAGCGAGGGACGTCGTCGATTCGATCGAGCAATCGGGGGGCGTAGCTGCCGCCTTTCCGGCTGACCTCGGGGCGGCGTCTGATCCGGATGTCGCCACGCGCCTGATCGACGATGTCGTGAACCGTTGGGGCCGGGTCGATGGGCTCGTTCACTGCAGTGCGATGCAGTCACTGCAACCCTTCGATGAACTCCTCGATAGTGATTGGCAAGCGATGTGGGAGGCGAACTTTCTTGCGGCCACGCGCATCTCGCGCGCTGCGTTGGCCGTGATGGCACCGGGAGGGTCGATCGTCACCATCTCGTCCGTCGAGGCATCAGCGGCTTTTGCCAACCACGCGCACTATGCGGCGTCAAAGGCGGCGTTGGAATCTTTCACTCGCTCCCTCGCGCGCGAGATCGGACCACGCGGGATGCGAGCGAACTGCGTAGCTCCAGGTTTGATCGCACGAGAGGGCTTAGAACAAGACTGGCCACAGGGATGGTCGTGGTGGAGTGAGGTCGCGCCGTCGGGGCGCCCGGTGAGCCAGGAGGAGGTCGCCGGCGTGGTCTCGTTTCTGCTCAGCAGCCAAGCGTCGGGAATCAACGGTGCCGTCATCCCCGTCGATGGGGGTTGGTCAGCGAGTGCCCGAACGACGTTCTGAACTCGCTACGTTCTGAACACATCTCGTCACATGGGTAACACCCGTAACGAATGGGTAGCGGCTCGTATTACAAGTTGATTGAGACTCGTCACCATTACCGAGCCGCTCTCCCTTTTCATGCTGCGGGCGATTAAGGTCTGACCACGACGTCTCGCCCTCAATCGTGTGCGGCGAGGACCCAACAGAAAGGCATGTGCATGCATCGCAAGCTATTGGTTGCGGGCTTCGCGGCCGCGGCACTCGTGCTCGCTGGATGTAGCAGCGACTCCGATGGCGACGCCGCGGAGGCCACGGTCGAGGAGACCGTGGAAGAGACCGTGGAAGAGACCGCTGAAGAGCAGGACATCGAGGACGTTGCCGAGGAACTTCAAGAAGAGGCAGCGGAAGAGGTTGCTGAGGAAGAGGCAGCCGGTCCAACCACGGACGACAGCGACTGTGGAGCCGAAGAGAACATCTGCATCGGTCTGGTGACCGACACGGGCAAAGTGGACGACAAGTCGTTCAACCAGGCCGCATGGGAAGGCACGCAGTTGGCAGCCGAGCAGGTCGGCGGTTTCGCGAAATACATCGAGACGGTCGACCCCAAGGACTACGCCAACAACATCGGCCAGTTCGCGGCAGCCAACTACGACACGATCGTTACGGTCGGCTTCCTCATGGGAGAGGCGACCATCGAGGCTGCCAACGAGTACCCGGACATCGACTTCATTGGCGTTGACCAGTTCCAGGGTGAGGCAGTGCCCAACCTGGCGGGCCTGGTATTCCGCGAGGATCATGCGGGCTACGCCGCTGGCTACCTTGCCGGGCTGATGACCCAAACCAACAAGATCGGAACGGCTCTGGGTACGGATACGGTTCCGCCGGTCAAGCTGTTCGGCGAGGGCTTCAAGGCGGGTGCCATTGCCGCGAACCCCGAGGCTGAGGTCACACTCGTGTACCACGAGCCCAACAACGCCTTCGGTGACCCCGAGTGGGGTGCNGCCGAGTCGCGCAAGCAGCTCGACCAGGGCGCGGACGTCATCTTCGCCGCTGGTGGAGCGACCGGTAANGGTGGCTTGATCGAGATCGCCAANGANCCAGGCGCNGGNACNNCGGTGTTCTGNATCGGCGTTGACATCGACCAGTACTTCACCGTTCCGCANGCAGCNCCNTGCTTGCTGACCTCGGCGGAGAAGAAGCTCGTTCTNGGAACNGAGACCTTGGTNANGGCCTCNGTNGCNGGTGAAATGGAGGGCGGCAACTTCGTCGGCCCGACGGGCTTGGCTCCGTACCACGACACCGACAGCGTCGTTCCAGACGATGTCAAGGCCGCGGTCGAAGAGGTTCTCGCTGGACTCGCAGACGGTTCTATCGACACCGGCTGCCCGGCCTGCTTGGACAACTAACGTCNGAGCGGAACGTGCACGACAGGTTGGGGGTGGCTTCGGCCACCCCCAACCTGNCTCTCGGGGCTGAATTGGCTCTGAACAACTCCGTTTTGCTCACCCACGTCGATTTCTCCTGGAAGGATCTGGCTTCGTGTCCGTGACCGATCCCGCCCAGACCGATTTGGGATACACCGATCCGAACCCGCGCCGCGAAACCCCCTGGTCNCGGTCGCANGTCATCGTCACACCGATCGTGTCGGTGCTGCTTGCTCTGGCTGTCGGTGGGTTGCTGATTTACATCCAGGGAGTCAACCCCCTGACGGCTTATTGGGTCTTGTTCTCCTCCGCCCTCGGTGACGTCGATGGCTTGGTCACGGTAATGGAGAAGTCGACCCCNCTNATCCTGACCGGACTTGCNTTCACCGTTGGATTGCGNACCGGGCTGTTCAACATCGGNGCGCAGGGACAACTTCTCGTAGGGGCCATCGGCGCGGCCTGGGCCGGNTACAACTTCCAGATGCCGGCGATCATTCACCTTCCCTTCGCCATNGCTTTCGGCATCTTGTGCGGAGCNGCGTGGGCTTCGATCGCCGGCGTACTGCGCGCCTACAGAAGCGTGTCGGAAGTCATCACAACAATCATGCTCAACGCGGTCGCGATCGCACTGGTCGACTACCTGGCGAGCAAGCCCCTTCAAGAGCCCGACCAGCCGCTGACGCGCACCCCACCCGTTGCTGACACGGCGGCCTTGCCGGAGTTCGGTGTCATTCCGTCCGGTTTCGTNATTGCGCTCTTCGTTTCGCTCTTCTTCGGTTGGTTTCTTGCTCGAACAACGCAAGGCTTCCGCTTCAACACGGTGGGCCTCAACCCGAGCGCCGCGAACTACGCCGGCATCGGTGTGAAGAAGACGATCTTTCTCGCGATGGCGGTCAGCGGCGCNTTGGCCGGCATGGGTGGCGCGGTGGAGACCCTTGGCATCACCGGCCGATTCGAGCCCACCTTTAACGCGGGGCTCGGCTTCGACGGCATCACCATCGCTTTGTTGGCGCGCGCCAACCCGATCGCGACGATCCCNGCGGCTCTGCTCGTNGGAACNATGCGNGCAGGGGCGGCATCGCTGCAATTTCAAACGGGTATCGAGCCCGAGGTNGTTGACGTGATCTTGGCGTTGACGCTGCTCTTCGTCGCCGCCCCCATCGTGGGTCGGATGCTCTTCCGCAAGCGNGCGATGAAGCAGGCGTCNTTCTCGTCCGGTTGGGGTGGCGCATGAGAGCCCGGTACGCCTACACCCTCACCATCGCCATCCTGGCGGGAATCGTCGTTGCCTTCGTCTTCGACGAGAATCGAACTGTCTCGGTGCTGTCCTTCTCGTTGAGGTACGCCGTGCCGCTGATCCTGGCCGCCATGGTCGGCATCATCTGCGAGCGCAGCGGCATCATCAACATCGGCATCGAGGGTCAGATGCTGATGAGTGCGTTCGCCGGCTTCTTCGGAGCCGCCCTTACTGGGAACCTGATTCTGGGAACCATGATCGGCATCGGCACCGGCATGATCATGGGTGCTTTCCTTGCCACCGGGGCCGTCACGTGGAAGATGGATCAAATCATCGCGGGCGTGATCATCAACATCATCGCCACCGGTCTGACGTCTTTCTTCTACTCCCAGGGCTACGTGCTGCCGGCAATCACGCCAAAGCTGCGTATCCCGGTGTTGGCGGACATACCGCTGGTGGGACCGGTGTTGTTCGACAACGGGCTGTTCACGTACGCGGCGCTGTTGACTGCGGTCTTGCTGTGGGTGCTGTTGTTCAAGACCATCTGGGGTCTGCGAACCCGGTCCGTCGGCGAGAAGCCCGGATCGGCCGACACCTCAGGTATTAATGTGCAGCGCACTCGATTCTGGAACGTCACCCTTGCGGGCGGCCTTGCCGGCCTCGCAGGCGCGTACTTGTCCATCGAAGCCGCGAGTACCTTCGAGCGAGGATTGACGGCCGGGCGAGGCTTCACCGCCTTGGCGATCATGATCTTCGGAGCGTGGAATCCCATCGGAGCGCTCGGCGCAGCACTCTTCTTTGGCCTTGCGAACGGCCTCGCGAGTCAACTTCAAGCCGATGAGGTCATCGATATTCCGCAGCAATTCATCAACATGCTTCCCTACATCCTGACCATCGTCCTGCTGGCGATCGTGTCTGGACGAGTGAAGCCTCCATCAGCCATCGGCAAACCGTACGAGAAGGAATAGGGGAGAACTATGCCTTCATACGATCCGACGGGAACGCCTGTTCTTGAAGCCCGCGGCATCACCAAACGCTTCCCCGGCGTAGTGGCCAACAACAACGTGTCCCTGACCATCCACAAGGGTCAGATCGTTGGACTGTTGGGGGAAAACGGCGCGGGTAAGTCGACCTTGGTCAAGATGATCTACGGGCTATACGAGCCAGACGAGGGCGAGATCCTCATGAACGGCTCGCAGATCACGTTGAAGGGTCCGCGCGACGCCATTCGCCGCGGAATTGGCATGGTGCATCAGCATTTCCAATTGGTGCCGGTGTTCAGCGTGGCGGAGAACGTGATTCTCGGTGACGAACCGCATAAGTCGGTTTTCGTCAACATGAAGAAGGCGACGGCAGAGGTGGCACGTCTGTCCGAAGAGTANGGGCTCAAGGTCGATGTGAACGCCAAAGTCGAAGACCTCCCCGTAGGCGCCCAGCAGCGGGTGGAGATCTTGAAGGCTCTCTATCGAAAAGCAGAAATCCTGATCATGGATGAGCCAACCGCGGTTCTCACGCCGCAAGAAACGGACGAGCTTCTCAAGGTGATGCGTGGCTTTGCAGACAACGGAGTCGCAGTCATCTTCATCACCCACAAACTCCGGGAAGTTCTTGCCCTCGCGGACACCATCGAGGTGCTGCGTGGAGGAGAGGTTGTCGGCACCACGACCCCGGACGAAACAGACCAAGCGGGTTTGGCCCAGATGATGGTGGGCCGGAGCGTTCTGCTCAGGGTCGACAAGAAGCCGGCGATGCCCAGAGACGTCGTACTGGATGTGCAGGGCCTCAACGTCGATGGCGGTCTGGGTCTGCCCGCGGTCACCGATGTTTCCTTCTCGGTNAAAGCTGGCGAGATTGTTGGCATCGCAGGTGTCGAGGGCAACGGGCAGCGCGAGCTGGTCGAGGCATTGACCGGTTTGCGCAAATACGAGGCGACGTCGGTGATGATGAACGGATCGGACGCACTCGGGCTCAACCCCCATGATGTGCACGACCTCGGCGTCGGACATGTCCCGGAAGATCGGGAGAAGGACGGCGTCGTCGGGCAGTACTCGATCGCCGACAACATGGTGCTGAATCGATTCGATGAGAAGGAGTTTGCGTCGAAGGGTGTGCGCAACAGCAAAGCCGTGAACAATCTCGCCACGGAACTCGTTGAGGACTACGACGTCCGNACGCCGTCGATNNAGACCACGGCGCAATCCCTGTCCGGTGGCAACAAGCAGAANGTCGTCATTGCCCGNGAACTGGCTGCCGACCCNCGCCTGCTNATNGCCTCCCAACCCACTCGTGGAGTGGATGTCGGCTCCATCGAGTTCATTCACTCGCAGATCGTCAAGGCCCGAGACGGTGGCGCTGGGGTTCTGTTGATCTCTGCCGAACTTGACGAAGTGATGGGGCTATCGGATCGAATCCTGGTGATGTATGACGGCCGAGTCGTTGCGGAGCTCGACGGTGAGGTTGCAGATCGAAATCGCATTGGACGACTGATGGCCGGTGGCGAGGACACGACCCCGAGTTCCGCCGACTCCGCATGAGCGAGGCCTTCGCTCCCGTCGACATCATTATCGCCAAGCGCGATANTCGGGAGCTCTCCAACGAACAAATCGACTGGGTTGTCGATGCCTACACCCGNGGCGTCGTCGCCGACGAGCAGATGAGCGCGCTGGCTATGGCGATTCTGCTCAATGGCATGAACAAGCGAGAAATCGTCCGGTGGACCGAAGCGATGATCGCGTCCGGCAGTCGGATGNACTTTTCGGACTTCGACGCCCCCAGNGTGGATAAGCACTCAACNGGGGGAGTNGGGGACAAGGTCACGCTGCCGCTGGTACCCNTCGTCGCCGCGTGCGGAGCGGTTGTTCCNCANNTNAGNGGTCGTGGCCTNGGCTACTTCGGGGGCACTTTGGACAAGATGGAATCCATCCCCGGGTGGCGTGCCCTGCTGTCCAACGAGGAGATGGCGGATGTCATGCGCGCCTCGGGTGGTGTGATTTGCGCAGCCGGCGACGGATTGGCACCAGCCGATAAGAAGCTGTACGCGCTTCGCGATGTCACAGGAACGGTCGAGGCGATTCCGCTGATCGCCTCGAGCATCATGAGCAAGAAGATTGCCGAGGGCGCGGACGGTCTCGTCTTGGACGTGAAGACGGGCAACGGAGCATTCATGTCCGATCTCGCGCGAGCGGAGAAACTCGCCCGCACCATGGTCGAGATCGGCAACGATGCGGGCGTGCGCACGCGGGCACTGATCACCGCCATGGATGTTCCNTTGGGCCTGGCCGTCGGCAACGCCATCGAAGTCACCGAGTCGCTGGAGGTGCTGGCCGGTGGCGGCCCTTCCGATCTCATCGAGCTCGTGATCGCCTTGGCCAACGAGATGCTGGATATCGCTGGCATCGACGCNGACCCGCGAGAGGCGATCACCAGTGGACGGGCAATGGACCATTGGCGGCGCATGGTCAGCGCCCAGGGCGGTGACCCCGACGCCCCGCTCCCGGTGGCGCGTCACCAGCACGTCATCACGGCTCCTGTCGCGGGGCCTTTGTCCACGCTTGAGGCCTACGGGGTCGGCGTTGCTGCCTGGCGCCTAGGAGCGGGACGGGCTCACAAAGAGGACGAGATCGTCCACGGCGCTGGTGTCCAGTTACACGCCAAGCCAGGAGACATGTTGTCGGAAGGTCAGCCGATCATGACCTTGCTCGCCGACGACGAAGCCCGCCTACCGGCCGCCATCGCTGAGNTGGAGGGGTCATGGGAGATCGGTGGCGAGCCGATGGATCGTCACCCGTTGGTCATCACGCGATTTGACGAAAACACTCGAGGGTAGGGATCTCTCATGCCTGAAATCATCCACAGCCCAGCTCAGATCCCGGTCCCCGGAGGAAAGACCATCGAGGAGTTCGTGGGTCGAGCATCCAGTGGCGACACGGGTGTGTCCGTTGCCCACATGGTCGCACCGGCCGGATGGGATGAGCCCTTCCAAGCTCCCACNTTCGATGAATTCACGGTCGTGTTGGAGGGNGAACTCCTCGTNGACCACGGNGATGAGACCTCTGCGGTGGTTGCCGGTNAGGCGATCATCACGNGGGCCGGTGAGCGTATTCGCTATCGCACGGCCTCCGGGGCCCGCTACGTCGCCGTCTGCCTCCCGGCCTTCGCCCCCGAGGATGCCCATCGCGACGAGTCGTCGTGATGCAGCGCGCGAGCGGATGTCCCCACCGCTGCGCCACGGCCGCTACATTCCTGCCATGACCGGCGCCTTGTCTGCGGCAACGATTGCTCAGGCCCCCAAAGTCTTGCTCCACGATCATCTGGATGGCGGGCTTCGGCCACAAACGGTCATTGATCTGGCCGAGTCTGCGGGTTATCGCAATCTTCCTTGTCAGGACGCGGCCGATTTGGCGCGCTGGTTCTCCGAAGCCGCTTACTCCGGATCGTTGGAGCGGTACCTGGAAACCTTTCAGCATACGGTTGCAGTCACGCAGAGCGCCGAGGCTCTCGCGCGGGTTTCTCGCGAATGTGCGGAAGACCTTGCGGCAGACGGCGTCGTGTACGCCGAAGTCCGCTTTGCTCCCGAACTTCACGTGGAGCAGGGACTGTCCCTTCGACAGGTGGTCGATGCGGTACTCGACGGCTTTGACCAAGGCACCACTGGCTCTATAGGTGACGGTCGGTGGATCCGGATCGGAGTGTTGCTGACAGCGATGCGGACAGCCACGCACTCCAAGGAAATCGCGGAACTCGCGGTGGAGTACCGCGACCGCGGGGTCGTCGGCTTTGATATCGCAGGGGCTGAAGCCGGTTTCCCGCCTACGCGCCATCTGGACGCGTTCGAGTACCTGCGTCGCGAGAACGCACACTTCACCATCCACGCGGGCGAGGCGTTCGGTCTGCCGTCTATTTGGGAAGCCATCCAATGGTGCGGGGCAGATCGACTCGGGCACGGGGTTCGCATCGTGGATGACATCGACATGTCCGATCCACACGAGCCGCAGTTGGGCAGGCTCGCAGCCTACGTCCGTGACCGAAGGATTCCGCTGGAGTTGTGTCCATCGAGCAATGTGCAAACCGGCGCCGCCGCATCCATCGCCGACCACCCGATCGGATTGTTACGCCGACTCAACTTCCGGGTAACTCTGAACACGGACAACCGTTTGATGTCGGGCACGTCCATGTCTCGTGAGATGGAATTGTGCTGTGAGGCTTTCGGGTGGACTTTGGATGACCTGCAGTGGCTCACAGTGAATGCCATGAAGAGCGCCTTCATCCCTTTCAACGAAAGATTGGACATCATCAATACGCGCATCAAGCCAATGTATGCCGCATTGAAGGAAGCTGAATTCGCGACGACGAAGGGGTGATTGCGATGTCGGNCATCGATGCTCTCAGCGAAGGGCAGGTACGAGTCGAGGAGTTTCGCGACGAGTTGGGCAAGGTGCGCCATGTTCTGGACAACACCGATGCCGTGCTCGGAATGGCAGACGAAACCCTTCAAGCAGCCGAGGAGGCTCTCGAAGAGGCCCGACGAGCCATGCCGGTGATCATCGCCGTTGCTGTTGTCACCACGGCGGCNGTGGTGGGCATCTATTTGTGGCGTCGGCGGTCATCGGATCGTGAGAAAAACTAGGTCGTGATGATGTGGCGCGGCGACGGGGTAGAGAAGACGTCGGCGCCTTCGTCAAAAGACGCGCGGGCGCTGATNTCGGGGTATTCGCGTTCGAAGCCGCTGGGCTCGGGTGGCTTCGCGAGGCCCACGAACAGCATCAGGGAGTGCCGATTCCCTGGGTGCGTGACTTCGACCGTAACCANCTGACGCTGGACTTCGTCGCGACGACTGCCCCGAGCCCGGAGGCGGCGCGGGTGTTCGGCGCTCAATTGGCCCGCACGCATCGGTCCGGAGCCGAGAAGTTCGGCGAACTTCCCCCGGGACTAGATCGGTCCTTCATCGCCGAACTCGAGCTACCCCCGGGGCAGTGGGAGACCTTCGGAAGCTTCTACGCACAAGCTCGGGTTCGTCCCTTGGCCGATCTGGCCCTGTCACGGGGCGCCATCAGCACGGCTCAGGCGCAGGACTTCGCCGTGTTGTGTGATCACCTCGAGTCCGAGGATCCGCCGCTCATCGGCCCGCCCGATCCGATCGCCCGCCTCCATGGAGACCTATGGAGCGGCAATGTTCTGTGGCGTCGACATGATTGTGTCCTGATCGACGCATCGGCCCATGGTGGGCATCGGGAGACTGACCTGGCCATGTTGGCGCTCTTCGGCCTGCCTTACCTGGACGTCGTACTCGAGGCCTATTGCGACGAGTGGCCGTTGAATGACGGCTACGAAGCACGTGTCGAATTGCATCAGGTCTACCCATTGCTCGTCCACGCCATCCTTTTCGGCGGGAGTTATGGCGCCAGCGCAACCAGAGCTGCCCGTCAAGCGGTGGCTAGGACTCGTTCGTGACAGGAGTGGCCGAGTTCGAGGTACTACCTCGCCCACTGAGCAGGCGATCGATCGCCCAGAAGACGAGACCGAGCACGATGCCCAGAGCCGCTACCCCGGCAATGTTCATCAGAACCGCAGGAAGTCCGTAGGCGACCACATTGACGAAGTCATACGGGTACTTCTCGATGAAGTGTCCTCGGATGAGCGTGTAGGCAGCCCAGGTAATCGGAATCACGATGGCCGTGAACACCGACGCGAACGTCACTTGCCGGCGTGGACCGACGATGAGCCACAGAGCTACCGTCATGACGGGCACGATCATGTGCTTGAGGGTGTTGCCAATGACCTCTAGCCCTTCCACCTGTGCATCCGGCGCGAGGACAATCGCATAGATCAGGCCGGTGATCGAGATCATCACCAGTGAGTCCATGCGCACCGCGTGCCAGACGCGTCCGCCCCGGTCGGGGTTTCGAGCAAGCATCGTGAACACGATGGCGACGATGATGTTCGAAAGATCGGTGAAGGCGCTCATGTAGTCGACAACGCGCCCCGCGAGACCCGCGAGACCGTCCGGATTCACCCCGAAAAGACCCGGAGGCACATCCACCGGCGGATAAAGGTTGAAGGCCGACAGGATCAAGCCGAAGCCCAGGCCAAACCATGTGATGCTTGCAGCGATCGCGTAGGCGCGTCGAATGCTCACGAACGCAATCCTTGCCTGAACATCACACACCCATGGGGTGCCACACCGTCTTCACCTCGACGAAGGTCCGAATGCGAGACAGGCTCGGGGTCGCCTGCCAGTCTGCGTGGGGAGCGGCCCCGCGCACACGTTTCACCGTTCCGGCCGCGCTTCGCTCAAGGTCGGCCGCAACCCCTTCGTCGACGATCCCGGTGAGGTCGAGTGCGTTGACATCTGCGTGCTCGGCCAGCCATGGCATAACCTCCGCCGGCGCCCCCGTGAGGATGTTCACCACACCTGCGGGAACGTCGGAAGTGGCCAAGCATTCGGCGAGGGTGATGGCCGGGATCGGTCGGGACGAACTCGGCATGACGATCACGGCGTTGCCGGTAACGATGATGGGGGCAACGACGCTGACCAAGCCGAGGACGCTGGCGTCCTGCGGTGCCACCGCCGCTACGACTCCCGTGGGCTCGGGTACGGAGAAGTTGAAGAAGGGTCCGGCGACGGGATTGGTGTTGCCGATTACTTGGGCGTACTTGTCCGCCCAGCCCGCGTACCAGACCCACCGGTCNATCGCGGCGTCAACATGGGCGCCCGCCTTTCTCGACGAAACACCCTCGGAGTCGGACACCTCCGAGATGAATTGCTCGCGGCGGCCTTCCATGACCTCGGCGATCCGGTAGAGAACCTGACCGCGGTTGTAGGCGGTGGCGGACGACCACTTGGCGACGGCGGAGCGTGCCGCCAACACCGCATCGCGGGCATCCTTCCTGCTGGCCAGAGCCATGTTGGCCAGGAATTGCTCCCTGGAGTCGGTGACCTCATAGGTGCGTCCCGACTCGCTCCGCGGGAAAGCCCCTCCGATGAAGAGTTTGTGGGTCTTGCGAACATCGACTCTGCTCATGATGGATCCTCCACGTTGAGGTACGCACCCAAACCTTGCACTCCGCCCTCTCGACCGAAGCCCGATTCCTTGAAGCCTCCAAAGGGGCTCGTGGGATCGAATCTGTTGAAGGTGTTGGCCCAGACGATCCCGGCGCGCATCTGGTTCGCCATCCACAAAATGCGGCTGCCCTTCTCGGTCCAGATTCCTGCCGAAAGCCCGAAGGGAGTGTTGTTGGCTTTCGCAACGGCCTCCTCGGGAGTGCGGAACGTGAGAACCGACAGGACGGGACCGAAGATCTCCTCGCGGGCAATCCGGTGAGCCTGGGTGACGTTCGTGAAGACCGTTGGTGGGAACCAGAAGCCCTTGTCCGGGATCGCACAGGTGGGGCTCCAGCGTTCGGCTCCTTCGGCCTCGCCGGACGCGGTGAGCTCCTCGATCTTGCTCAACTGCGTGGACGAATTGATGGCGCCGATATCGGTGTTCTTGTCGAGCGGGTCTCCGAGGCGGAGGGTCGTCAGGCGGCGCTTCAAGGAGGCCAACGCCTCGTCGGCGACAGACTCTTGGAGCAGAAGCCGGCTTCCGGCGCAGCAGACGTGTCCTTGGTTGAAGTAGATGCCGTTGACGATGCCCTCGATGGCTTGATCAATGGGAGCGTCGTCGAAGACGATGTTGGCTGCTTTGCCACCGAGCTCGAGGGTGAGCTTCTTCTTGGTGCCAGCGACCGCCCGCTGAATGGCTTTCCCAACCTCGGTCGAGCCGGTGAAGGCAACCTTGTCCACATCCGGGTGCTCGACGAGCATGCGCCCCGTCTCGCCGGCACCGGTGATGATGTTGACGACGCCTGGTGGGAGTCCGGCCTGTTGACAGATGTCGGCGAACGCGAGAGCGGTGAGTGGCGTCGTTTCCGCGGGCTTGAGCACCACCGTATTGCCGCAGGCCAAGGCGGGGGCGACCTTCCAGGCAAGCATCAGCAATGGGAAGTTCCACGGAATCACCTGCGCGGCGACGCCGAGAGACTTCGGATCGGGCCCGTAGCCGGCGAACTCGAGTTTGTCGGCCCAGCCGGCGTGGTAGAAGAAGTGCGCGGCCACGAGCGGTAGGTCAGCATCCCGGGACTCTCGAATCGGTTTTCCGTTGTCTAAGGTCTCCAGGACCGCGAGCTCACGAGAGCGCTCCTGGATGAGACGGGCGATTCGGAAGATGTACTTGGCGCGGTCCTTGCCGGACATCTTGGACCAGGTCTTGTCGTAGGCCCGGCGGGCGGCCGCAACGGCGGCGTCCACATCAGCCTGGCCGGCTTCGGCGACCTCGCTGAGCACCTCCTCGGTAGCCGGATTGATGGTCTTGAAGAACTCGCCGCTGGTGGGTTCGCTGAAGGATCCACCGATGAAGAGTCCGTAGTTGGATTCGATGTCCACGATGGAACGCGATTCCGGTGCGGGGGCGTAGTCGAATGGCATGGGTTGTCCTCGTGGTCTGTCTAGTCGATCGTCACGTAATCGGGGCCGGAGTAGTGACCGTCGCGCATGCGCTGACGTTGCATGAGTAGGTCGTTGAGCAGGCTCGAAGCTCCGAAGCGGAACATGTCGGGGTTGAGCCAGTTCTCGCCCACGGTTTCGTTCACCATCACCAGGTACCGGATGGCGTCCTTGCTGGTCTTGATGCCTCCGGCTGCCTTGACCCCGATGCGAGTGCCGGTCTGGTCAGCGAAGTCGCGAACGGCTTCGAGCATCAGCAAGGTCACCGGCAACGTGGCCGCCGGGGACACCTTCCCCGTGCTGGTCTTGATGAAATCGGCGCCGGCGTGCATGGCGAGCCAACTGGCCCGACGAACGTTGTCGTAGGTCTTCAGCTCTCCGGTTTCGAGGATCACCTTCAGGTGGGCATCGCCGCACGCCTCCTTCACGGCAACGATCTCTTCGAAGACTTTCGCGTAGTTGCCGGCGAGGAAGGCGCCGCGGTCGATCACCATGTCGATCTCATCGGCGCCGTCTGCCACGGCCTGCTTGGTGTCCATGAGTTTCACGTCCATGCTGGCCCGCCCGCTGGGAAAGGCGGTGGCGACCGCTGCCACGTGGACTCGATCTCCGACGCAGGCGCGCGTGGTCGCCACCAGATCCCCGTACACGCAGACCGCCGCTACCGCGGGGCAGGTCGGATCTGTGGGATCGGGGTGGAGCGCCTTCGCGCACAGGGCGCGGACTTTGCCGTCGGTATCCATGCCTTCAAGCGTGGTCAGGTCCACCATCGAGATGGCGGTGTCGATGGCCCAGATCTTCGAGTCCTTTTTGATGGAGCGAGTGGCAAGCGTGGCTGCGCGGCCTTCGAGGCCCACCTGATCAACTCCCGGCAGACCGTGAAGCAGGCCGGTGAGTGTGCTGTTGTCCATGGTTATGCCACCTCCACGAGGGATTGGGCTAGTTCCTCGTCGACGACGAGGGTAGAGACAACGCCGGCGCGAAGCGCCGCGAGGGTCGCAAAGACCTTCGCCGTGCCGTGCGCAACGGCGATGCGCTCGTCCTTTTCGCGGAGCTCGTCTAAGGACAACCCCAATGTTCGAGAGTCGAGCTGCTCATCGACAACCGCGCCGTCGACGGAGAGAAATCGTCCGATCACGTCACCGACCGCGCCGGCGTGCTGGAGGCTGAGGACCTGGTCGCGATCGAGGTATCCCGAGGTGGCGAGCACGGAATCTTCATCCAGCAGCCCAATGCCGAACAGTGCGATGGGAGCCTGCCGCGCCAGGGACAACACGTTGGCGATGGTGGAGTCGCGCTCGAGGCCCTCGCGCACCTCGGGCTTGTCGACGATGGCGGGCACGGGGAGCATCGTGCAGCGACCTCCTCCGGTCCGTGACATCTGAAACGCGGGATCGTTCTGCTGTCCCTCCACGACTCCAGCAGTCAAGGCACCGTTCATCTGCACCACGTGGACATCACTTGTCCATCCCTCGGGCAGAGCACGTGCCACAGCCGTCATCGTGCGACCCCAGGAGGTTCCCAGGAGAAGGGGCGCGGGAGTCAGTGCAGCCAGGTGGTGCGCCGCCCTTCGAGCCACGGCAGGAAGCGTCGAGTTGCCGCCGGCGGAGCTGAGTCCGGTCACGAACGCTCGATCGAGACCGAACAGCTTGACGATCTCTTGTTCGAGTTCGACCGATCTCGAATCGACATGGCGAATCGAAATCTCAACGATTCCTTGCTCCCGAGCAGCACGCAGCAAGCGGCCGACCTTCCACCGTGTCACCTGAAGCCGACGAGCGATCGCTTCTTGGGTAAGCATCTCCTCGTAGTACAGGTAGGCGACCTGGGACATCAACGTTTCTTGATCGCCGGGTTCGGGTGCAAGGGGCGTGATGCTCATGACGCCACCGGACGGAAGATGACTTTGGACGAGTGTTCGCTGCGATCGGCGAGGGCCTGCATCATCCGAGGAACCTCCGTGACGGGCAGATCGTGCGTGACCATGAACTGCCACGTCAGTTGCCCTGATGCGAACAGGTGAAGAGTGTCGGTCCACTCGGTTCCCGGCCAGGGAGCGGAGAAGCTGTTCCAGGAGCCGTGAAGGGAGATTTCCTGACGAAGAAAGTGCGAGTAGTTGTCTACGGAGATGGACACATCCGTGAGGGGGATTCCCACGAAGACGGCGTCACCCTGGGGTGCGCACAACCGCACCGCTGCGTTCTCGGCAACGCTGACTCCGGCGCTCTCGAACACCACGTCGAAACCATCGGGATACTCATCCAGCGCGTCAGTGGCGTCGAAAAACACCGCATCGGCGCCAGCCTGTCGAGCCATCGCCAGTTTTGCGTCGCTGACGTCCAGGGCGACGATCGTGGTCGCCCCCGCGAGTCGGGCAAATTGAATCGCGAACAACCCGATGGGTCCGGCGCCGACCACTGCCGCAGTGCTGCCAATGGTGAGCTTGGTCTTTCGGAGTGCATGCAAGGCGATGGCTGCTGGATCCGTCATCGCAGCGGCGACGGGGTCGACACCATGGGGGACCTTGAGAACGTTCGATGCGGGAGAGAGCACGACTTCGGTGTATGCGCCGTCCCGGCGGGATCCGAAGTAGTCGTAGTCCTGGCACAAACTGAACTGGCCTTCGCGACAGCGATCGCAGGCGTTGCAGGGGATCAGTGGTGGAACGGTGATCAGGTCGCCGATGTTCAGACCCGTGACGTCGTCGCCGGCATCGATCACGCGGCCGGAGAACTCGTGCCCGCAGACCAGCGGCATGGCGTGCGCTCCCTTGACCATCATGCGACCGATGTCGGAGCCACACACTCCGCAGGCCTCGACTCCGATGAGGACGTCGCGAGAACTGGAGAGTTGGGGGCGGGCGACGTTCTCGATTCGGATGTCTCCGGGGCTGTGCAGAACAGCCGCGGTCATCGATGAATCCACGTTCACTCCGGGTGTTGTGTTTGCGGGCTGGCGTGCGGGCCGCCCTGCATACCGAGCCCAGGATGGGCCTCGAGCACCCAATTGTCAACATTTGTTGCATAGTTGCTCAAATGAGCAATACGTCGCCCACAAAGGGGCGGCTCGAGGATGTTGGGTCCACCGACGCGGCCTCGGCGCGCCTGCTAGAACAGAGCGTGGTGTCACCCACGGCACCGGACGTCTCGGGAAGAGGGCATGACGGGTCATCGCAGTTTCGGCGTTCTCGACATCGGGGCGAGCGGCGGCCGAGCCCTTCTTGCCCGTACCGACGCAGCGACGGTCGATCTTCGGGAAGTTCATAGATTCGCCAACGGACCCGTGGCGGTAACCGACGGCAGCTACTGGGACGTCCTGTCTATTTGGCAGGGAATGTGCGAAGGAATCCAACGGTTGCACGCGGCGGCGTCCGACCTGGAATCCATCGCCATTGATACGTGGGGCTGCGACTTCGGTTTCATCGACCAGGACGGACGTTTGGTGAGCAATCCCTACACGTACCGAGACCCATCACGCAGGGCCGCGATGCAGTACGTGCACGACGTCATCAGCGAAGACGAGTTGTTCCAGCGGGCCGGCACACCCCTCGACTCGATCATGAGCGTGTATCAACTGAAGGCCATGGTCGATGGCGACTCACTTGAGGCGCGCAGTGGCGTGCAGTTCCTGATGATGCCGGACCTGCTCGTGTACTTCCTCACCGGCAAGCGCGTCAATGAGTTCACCAACGCCACCATGTCGTTGCTGGTGGATCAGAAGTCGCGACAGTGGGACCGGGACTTGATCGACCGGCTAGGCCTTTCTGGCGGGTGGTTCGCTGATCTGCACGAGCCAGGATCGATTGTCGGCACTATCGACGAAGGTGTTGCCGCTGCCCTCGGCGTGCCAGAAACCCCGGTTGTGCTCCCCGCATCGCATGACACGGCGAGTGCCGTCGCGGGTCTGCCCGTCAGGTCCTCATCGGCGGATGGATCATGGGCCTTCATCAGCCTCGGAACATGGGCGGTGTGCGGCTTCGAATCGTTCACGCCACTGGTCACCCCCGATGTCCGAGAGGCGGGCTTCGGAAACGAGGGAGGGGTTGCCGGAACTACCATCGTCGTCCGCAACCTCGTCGGCCTGTGGATCATTCAGGAGTGCCGCAAGGTGTGGCAGCGAGAACTCGATGACGTTCCTTGGGAGAGAGTGCTCGCCGAATCGGATAGATCCCCCGCCTTCGCTCGATTCATCGATATCGATGACCCGCGATTCGGCGGCGTAGTCCCCGATATGCCGCAGGAGATACGGACGTACTGTGACGAAACAGGGCAACCGCTTCCCGAGAATCTCGGAGACGTCGCTCGCTGCGTCTACGAAAGTCTGGTGATGAAGCTGCGAGAACGCGTCGCCGACATGGTGCGCCTGTCCGGGGGGCCGTTGGAGACACTGCACGTGGTGGGTGGTGGCATCCAAAACGAGCAGCTGTGTCAGTGGATCGCGGATGCAACCGGGTTGACGGTGGTTGCCGGCCCGGTCGAAACGACCTCGGTCGGCAACGCATTAGTGCAGATGCGAGCCGCTGGAGTGGTGGAAACGCTCGCCGACGCACGCAACATGAGCAATAGCTCGTTCGATCTGACGCACTACACGCCGTCGAACGGCGAGGCGTGGGACGCGGCCTATGCCGCATACCGCGAGGTGGTCTCCGCGTGAATGTCACAGACCCGAGGGTGTTTCTCGTTGCTGACAACTGCTTCGCTATCAAGCGCTGGGTGCAACCCCGCGAGTGGCTAGCCGTCGCGGCAGATCTGGGTCTGCGATACGTGCAGGCCAGCACCGACAACGAGTTCGACGCCCTGTACTCCGATCCGGCGTACATGCGCGACTGGGTGGCCGAGGTGCACCAGGCCTCGAAGGAAACCGGCGTGCAGGTGACGTCCGTGTATACGGGCTATCAGACGTATCGCACCAGTGGTCTGGGGCACCCGGATTCGCGCGTTCGAGCTCGCATCGTGGACGGATGGGTCAAGCCGACGATCGACCACTGTGCCGAGCTGGGTGCCGAGCTTGGCTTCCACGTGTTCGCCTACCCGGAAAAAGTCCTCCAGGATCGTGACGAATACCTGTCGGTCACGGATCGAATCATCGATGACCTCGCGGCCATCGCGCAGTACGCGGCAGGGCACGGAGTCCGGGTCAGTGTCGAGCAGATGTACAGCCCGCACCAGCCACCGTGGACCATCGCCCAGGCGAAGTACTTCCTGGCAGAGGTGTACCGACGAGCGGACGCGCCCTGCTACGTGACCATCGACACCGGTCACCAGGTAGGGCAGCGCGCGTACCTGCGGCCAACGGAGGAACAGGTGCGCTCGCTGGTGGCCGACGGGGCAGGTTCGGACCTCTGGCTCGGACCACCGAGCGCGTATCAGGCTCTGGCAGATGGTGATGCGGACGCAGCGGTAGCCGCAATGGACAGCAATCCGCAGTACTTCTCCGACGGGATCGACGATGCCGATCTGTACGCCTGGGTCAGGGCCGTAGGACGGTACTCACCGCTGATGCACCTTCAGCAAACCGACGGAACCGGCTCGCACCATGCACCCTTCACCACAGCGACGAACTCGACGGGAATCGTGCACCCTGCGCCCTTGCTGCGAGCGCTTGCGGAGAGTTTCTCCGCCGAGCCGCTCGATGGCATGCCACCGGATGTTGACACGGTCTCGTTGTCCTTCGAGATCTTCTCCGGAACCGCGGAGAACCGGCATCAGATTCTGAGCAAGATGCGGGAGTCCATCGAGTACTGGCGTCAGGCGATCCCCGTCGACGGCATGCGCTTATCGGAACTCGTCGACCATGGCTGAGATTCCGAAGAACATGCGTGCGGTGCGTTTGGCAGGACGCGGCATGGACGCCGTTCGCATCGAAACCATCCCCGTTCCGGACGTCGGGCCGGACGACATCTTGTGCCGAGTCGACGCCACCGGCGTGTGCACGTCGAACCTCAAGCTCATCGCGCAAGGCAGCGATCACAGCCTGCTGGGTGGATGGGATCTAGAGAAGTACCCCGTGATCCTGGGCGAGGAGGGCTCCTTAACGGTGGTCGATATCGGATCGGCGGTCGAGGATGTTCGGGTAGGGGAGCGATATGCGGTTCAGCCGGCCGTCGACGTGGCGCCGATGACGCACACCGAGCGGTACCGCAACGCGGGAGAAGGGATGCACAAGACCGTCGTGGGTTACACCCTCGATGGAATGCTGGCCGAGTACTTCCTGGTGCCGAAGGAGGTGCGCGCCGGTGATTGCCTCGTGCGGTTGCCGGACCCGGACCTGGCCCACTTCGAGGTAACCCTGGCTGAGCCGATTTCCTGCGTACACAAGTCGCAAGAAAAGCACGTACACCTGTTCAAGGCGTCTGCGTCAGCTCCACGCGAGGCTCGCATGGGAATCCTGCCGGGCGACACCTGCGTGGTGATCGGTGCCGGCACGATGGGTCGACTGCAGGTGGAGATGGCCATGCGGCAGGCCCCGAGAAACATGGTCGTCTGCGCCAAGCCTGGTGAGGCCACCGATCTGCTGAAGGCAACCCTTGCGCCGAAGGCCGAGCGCTTGGGCATCTCGATGGTGATTGCCACGCCGCAGGATTGGGTGGAGACGCTGCATCGAATCGCTCCATCCGGCGCCGACGATGTCATCGTCGCCATCGGTTCCCGGGAGGTCCAAGAAGAGGCGATGAAGCACTTGGCGTTTGCCGGCGTGATGAATCTTTTCGGTGGGTTGCGTCGCGGCGATCACGAATTGACGCTGGATTCCCTTGATGTCCACTACCGAGAGGTGTCGATCGTTGGGACGAGTGGCGGCGATCCGTGGGATATGCGAGCCACCTTGGACATCCTGGCGGCAGGGGAGATCGACAGCCAGAACTACGTGGTCGGCGTGGGTAACCTCGAACACGCTCGCGAACTACTGATCTCCATGGCGTCCGAAAAGATGAACGGACGCATCATCTTGTATCCACACGCCGCCACTCCGGACTTCATGCGGACGACGACGTGGACGAGAGAAGACGAGCGGCGACTACTCGCGGGAGAACCACTGTCCGACATCGTCGGCTAGATCGTCGAGTTGACGCTCGGCGGTCTCGCGGGCGTCGTCGATACTCGATCCCACCTGCACGACCACTTGCAGGTAGGCCTTGATCTTGGGCTCGGTTCCGCTCGGCCGCACGATGATGCGGCCCTGCCCGGCGAGAGTGAGGACGAGACCGTCGGTCGGTGGAAGATCCGTTCCCTGCTGAAGGTCGACGATCGTCTCGACGGTCCGTCCGCCCACGGTGGCGGGGGGTTGACTGCGCAGCGAATCCATGATGTCGCGGATGGTTGAGAGATCGGCGACGCGCAACGACACCTGCCGGGTGGCGTACAGGCCGTGTTCACGGGCTAGATCGTCTAGGAGGTCCAGAATCGACCGGGAGTCGGCTTTCAGTTCAGCAATGAGGTCCACGACCGCGAGCGCAGCGGTGATTCCGTCCTTGTCGCGCACGGTTTCGGGATCGACGCAATAGCCCAGCGCCTCCTCGTAGCCGAACCGCAAGGTCGGGATCCGGCCGATCCATTTGAACCCCGTCAACGTTTGCTGATAGTCCAAGGTCGACGAATCTGCAATGGCCTTGAGCATTCCGCCGGACACGAGCGACTGCGCCAACGTGCTACGGCTGGAATCTCGCCGACTGGCCCACCACCCCAAGGCGTAGCCGACCTCGTCACCAGACAGCATGCGGTAGTCGCCGCCGGGAGTTGGGATCCCGATTGCGCACCGATCCGCATCGGGGTCGTTCGCGACGATCACATCCGGTCGCACCCGCTCGGCCATTGCGAGCGCGAGGTCCATCGCGCCTGGCTCCTCAGGGTTCGGGAAAGCGACCGTGGAGAAGTCGGGGTCCGGGTCGAATTGAGCGTCGACCCGCACGCAGGGAGCGAAGCCAGCATCGGTCAACAGTTGCTCCAGCAGCCGACCACCAACACCATGCATCGGAGTAATGACGCTGACCACCTCGGCGCGCCTATCCACTTCGTCGGGGCCGAGGATCTCGAGTGCGCGCTCTGTGTAGTTGTGCACGATGGACTCGTCGAGTGTCTGCCAGCCGTCATTCCTCAGAAGTTCATCCACACGCATCGAGGAGGCCACCGAATCGATCATCGCGGCGATCTCCTTATCCACCGGCGGAACGATCTGGCATCCGTCCTCCAGGTAGACCTTGTACCCGTTGTCTTGCGGCGGATTGTGGCTCGCGGTGACCATCACTCCCGCGGATGCCCCGAGGTGCCGAATGGCGAATGCGAGGACCGGGGTGGGCAGCGGGCGGGGGAGCACGAAGGCTCGCACTCCGGCACCCTGCATGATCGACGCGGTGTCGTGGGCGAAGACATCGGAGTTGTGCCGGGCGTCGTATCCGATGACGACGGAGCACTCGGGTNCGAAGTGNTCGGTCAGGTAGCGAGCCAGGCCCGCGGCGGATTGAAGGACAACGACCCGATTCATGCGGTTGGGTCCNGGNCCGAGNGGCCCCCGAAGGCCGGCCGTTCCGAAGTGCAGGCGCCCGGCGAAGCAGTCCGCCAGCTCGACATCGTTGGTCTCGATCAGTCGTTCGAGTTCGCTGCGGGTCGCGGGGTCGGGGTCCTGGTCGAGCCACGCTCGAGCCATGTCGTGGAGGTCCATGGATCNGTCNCGTCCTAGAGGGCGCGGATGACCTTGCCGAGAAGATCGCCCATACGCGTGGCTGCAGCCTGGCCCGCCGCGAGGACTTCCTCGTGGTTGAGGGGCTCTCCCGTCATTCCCGCGGCGGCATTCGTCACCAGTGATAGGCCAAGAATCTCCATGCCCAGACTGCGCGCGACGATCGCCTCCAGCGCGGTGCTCATTCCTACGAGGGTTCCGCCCATCGCGGCGACCATGCCGATTTCCGCGGGCGTCTCGTACATCGGGCCACGGAATTGGCAGTAGATCCCCTCGGGAAGGCTCGGATCGATCGTTCGACACATCGTGCGCAACCGCGCGCTGTAGAGGTCGGTGAGGTCAACGAAGTGCGCCCCGTGTAGTGGGCTCGCACCCGTCAGGTTGATGTGATCGCGGATCAGGACCGGTGTCCCNGGTGACCATGCTGGATCGAGGCCGCCGCAACCGTTCGTCAAGACCACCGTGTGACATCCCGAGAAGTGCGCGGTGCGAACAGCGTGCGTGACGGCATCCACTCCGCGTTCCTCGTAGAGGTGGGTGCGCCCAAGGAAGGCCAGGACTCGAGTGCCGTCTGCATCGATACTGCGGAATCGGCCGGCGTGACCCTCGACCGCGGGGGGCGCGAAGCCGGGCAGGTCCGTGACCGGGAACTCGCTGGTCGTCTCACCGAGTAGTTCTGCCGCTGGCACCCATCCCGAACCCAGGATCACCGCAACGTCGTGGCTATCGACCGTGGTCAGTGTCTTCAGGCGTGCTGCCGCCTGCTGGGCGGATTCGTTCGCAGCGCGCGTTGTCTCGTCAGTCACCGGAGAAACCTACTGCGTCGCGTGCATTNGGCGGGCCGCTTCCGCAACAGATCCGGACAGGCTCGGATACACCGTGAAGGCCTGCGCGAGCTGATCGACGGTCAGACGGTTGTCGACAGCGAGCGTGATGGAATGAATGAGTTCGCTGGCGTTCGGGGCGACCACAACACCACCCGCGACGATGTGCGAACCTTTGCGAGCGAAGAGNTTGACGAAACCATCGCGATGACCGTGCATCTTCGCTCGCGCGTTCGTGCGAAGAGGCAACAGAACGCTGGTGCCGCGAAAGTCCCCGCTATCGAGATCTGCTTGTTGTAGGCCGACCGTNGCGATTTCCGGTTCGGTGAAGATNGTGCTGGANATCGCNGTGGACTCCAANGGAGCGACCGCGTCACCCAATGCGTGATACATCGCGATTCGTCCCTGCATGGCGGCGACGGACGCCAGCATATTCACCCCTGTGCAGTCTCCCGCGGCATAGACGTGCCGTGCGCTTGTTCGTGACACGCGATCGACGGTGATGAAGCCCCGAGAGTCGGTCGAAACGCCAGCCGATTCCAAGCTCAAGTCGTCAGTGTTGGGTAGCGAACCAACCGCCATCAGCACGTGACTGCCCTGAAGGGTGCTCGAGTCATCCAAGGTCACGATTACGGAGTCGTCCACGCGGTGGGCAGCAACGGCGCGAGAACGCGAACGAACGTTGAGTCCACGACGCGTGAAGACATCTTCGAGTACACCGGCGGCGTCGACGTCTTCGCCGGGGAGAACGCGATCACGCGATGAGACGAGCGTGACGGTGCTTCCGAGAGCATGAAAGGCGCTGGCAAACTCCGCCCCCGTCACTCCCGAGCCCACTACGATCAGGTGCTCGGGAAGTTCGTCGAGTTGGTAGATCTGTTCCCACGACAGGATGCGTTCCCCGTCGGGGGCAGCGTCGGCAAGCACGCGAGGGCGTGCTCCGGTGGCGAGGAGAATCGTGTCCGCGGTGATTTCCCACGATGCATCGTCGTTGGTCACCTCGATGGTGGCCTCAGACGTCAATGTGCCCCGACCATGGACGATGTCGACTCCGGCCTGTTCGAGGTGTTGACGAATGCCGGCACTTTGCGCGTGGGCGAGCTCGAGGATTCGCTCGTTGACGGTGGCGAGGTCGACGCTGAACGCCGACCGGTCGGCGGGCCTACCGTCGATGCGAACTCCGAGGTAGCCCGATGCAGCCGCTTGATCGATCGCCTCCGACGTTGCGATCAGTGTTTTGCTGGGGACGCAATCGGTCAGGACGGCCGAGCCACCGATTCGGCCGGCGCTGACGAGCGTGACGTCTGCGCCGAGTTGACGAGCGACCAGCGCCCCTTCGTATCCGCCCGGGCCATCGCCGATGATGACCACGCTGGATGACTGGGACACGCCCCCATTCTCTCGCGGACCTTCTCAGCGACCGCCTGGGTGCCTACCCTGAGCCCATGGCCCTCTATGCCGCCTACGGGGTGAACCTCGACCCTTCTCGGATGGCCGAGCGTGCGCCAGCCTCGCCGATGGAAGGCACCGGTTGGCTGCGGGGGTGGCGGCTGACCTTCGCAGGTGAGGAACTCGGGTTCGGAGGCGCCCTTCCGACGGTAGTTGAAGATGCCGAATCGGCCGTCTTCGTCGCCGTCTACAACGTCACCGAACTCGACGAACANCGTTTGGATATGTGGGAAGACGTCGAGATCGGCTTCTGGCGGAAGGTGCGGGTGCGGGTGGACACGCTGGACGGTCAAAGCCTCGCCTGGTTATACGCGCTCGACGCATACGAAGGCGGCCTGCCGTCGGCCGAACATGTCTTCGCGATCGCCGATGCCGCGGCGGCGGCTGGGGCCCCGGGGGATTACGTCGAATGGTTGCGCTCGCGCTTGACGCAGTAGGCACGGAGCGCGGGCGTGCGATGTTCGTGCCTGAGGGGTGCGTCGGCTAGTCCTTCAATTCGCAGATGACCGACCCCGGCGTGACGGTCGCTCCGACGTCTGCGCTGAGGCTGGTGACCGTGCCCGACTTATGCGCTGTCAGTGGTTGCTCCATCTTCATTGCCTCGAGTACGACGATGAGGTCGCCTTCGTTCACCGCGTCACCCTCCGCCACTTCCACCTTGACGATGGTTCCCTGCATCGGGGCGGCCACAGCATCCCCGGNGGCCGCCGATCCCGACGCGGCGTTCTTTCGGCGAGGAGCCGCCTTCTTGCTGCCGTGTGTAGGAGCGGGACTGCGAAATCCTGCGGGGAGCGTGACTTCGATCCGCTTGCCATCCACTTCGACGACAACGGACTCACGGTCCCCGGGTGCTTGATCGGCGACGGTGGTCGCGTCGTAGGCCGGAATCTGATTGTCGAATTCGGTTTCGATCCAGCGCGTGTGCACACGAAAGGCGTTTCCGTCTGCGGGGGCGAAGTCGTCCTCCTCCACCACGACGCGGTGAAAGGTGAGAGCCGTCGCAATGCCTTCGACTTCGAACTCGGCAAGAGCGCGACGTGCCCGTTGCAGAGCCTGCGTGCGGTCCTCGCCCGTCACCACCAGCTTGGCGAGCAAAGAGTCGAAGTTCCCACCGATGACGTCTCCCGCGCGAAAGCCGGCGTCGACTCGGACACCCGGACCGCTGGGCATCTTCCACGTGATCAGGGAGCCGGGGGCCGGAAGGAAGCCGCGACCAGGATCTTCGCCGTTGACCCGAAACTCGATCGAATGGCCGCGCACGACCGGGTCGTCGGTGCCGATCACCTCGCCTCGAGCGATGCGGAACTGCTCTCGCACGAGATCGATGCCGGTGACCTCTTCGCTGACTGGGTGCTCCACTTGGAGTCGGGTGTTGACTTCGAGGAAGGAGATCACGCCGTCTTCGCCGACGAGGAACTCACACGTTCCGGCTCCGTAGTAGCCGGCCTCTTTCACGATCGCCTTGCTCGCCTCATACAGGGACTCTTCTTGCTGCGGGGTCAGGAAGGGTGCAGGTGCCTCTTCGACGAGTTTTTGATGTCGTCGTTGCAGCGAGCAGTCGCGTGTGGACACCACGACGGCGTTGCCGTGCTGGTCGGCGAGCACCTGCGTTTCCACGTGACGCGGGCGATCGAGGTAGCGCTCCACAAAACACTCCCCGCGACCGAAAGCAGCCACCGCTTCGCGAACAGCCGAGTCGTACGACTCGGGAATCTCCTCTATAGAGCGAGCCACCTTCAACCCTCGACCGCCACCGCCGAACGCGGCCTTGATGGCGACGGGAAGACCGAATTTCTGTGCGAAAGCAACAACATCGTCCGCTCCGGCGACGGGATCGGAGGTGCCCGGGACCTGCGGCGCGCCAGCGCGCTGAGCGATGTGTCGAGCAGACACCTTGTCACCGAGGTCGCGAATCGCCTGCGGTGGTGGCCCGATCCAGGTGAGGCCGGCGTCGATGACCGCCTGCGCAAAGTCTGCGTTCTCGGACAAGAAGCCATACCCGGGATGGATGCTGTCCGCCCCGGACCGCGTCGCGGCATCGACGATCTTGGCGATGTCCAGGTACGTCTCCGCGGCTGTTTCGCCTCCAAGAGCGAATGCCTCGTCTGCCATCTGCGCGTGCATGGCGTCTCGATCGGGGTCGGCGTAGACGGCGACAGACGTCAAGCCTTCATCGCGACAGGCGCGAATGACCCGCACGGCGATTTCGCCTCGATTAGCGATCAAGACTTTTCGCATAGTCGGCGACTCTAGCGGGGGAGACCTCCGGTGCCCTCCGACGTCCGCCATAGCGATGTCCAACCGACCCCGAGCTCGCCGAGCAGACGTCGCAGTGTCGGTAGGGAGATCCCCACCACGGTTGAGGGGTCGCCATGGATCGACTCGATGAAGGGTGCCCCGAGCGCATCTAGGGTGAACCCGCCCGCGACTTCGAGGGGTTCGCCGGTCGCGAGATAGTCGTCCATCTCCTGCGATGTCATCGTTCCCATGGTGACCTTTGTTCTGGCGGTCGCTTCTGCGCGCTGGTTCGTTGCCGTGTCGATGACGCAGTGGCCGGTGTGCAGGATCCCGGTCTTGCCGAACATCTGCTGCCAGCGTTCGCGGGCCACCTCGCTGGTTCCGGGTTTGCCGTAGGGGCGTCCGTCGAGTTCGAAGACCGAGTCGCAGCCCACCACGATCGCTGGGCTAGTGAGTGCGTGGGCTATTGCTTCGGCCTTGGCGCGGGCGAGGATTTGCGCGAGCTCGGCCGGCGGTGCATCGGGCATGGACCCTTCGATTGCTTCTTCGTCTACGTGGCTGACGATCACCTCGGGCTCCACGCCGGCGGCACGCAGCGTTGCGAGTCGGGCGGGTGAACGTGACGCGAGCACGAATCGAAGAGGAGTCTCGTGATCACTCATTTCCCTGAGCCTAGGTGTCACATGGCGTTACCGTGCGGGGATGGCGTATCGGGAACCCCGTTGGTCCATCTGGCCGGTGGCGCGACTGGTCACCTCGGTCTTTGTCCTGATGGTGGCGAGCTACTACCTAGTTGTCGCCTTCGACAACATCACCAACCCCACAAACCCCAACGCCAGCAATTGGCCGTTTGTGCAAGGGGTGCTCAGTGGCGATGGGGTTCCCGCCGACAGTGGATTCGAATGGCGCTTCATCGATGCCACGTGGTTCCAAGCCGCGTCGTACATCGGCATCATGGCGATGGAAGCGATCACCGGTGCTGTCCTACTTATCGCAGGAGTGCTGGGACTACGGGCTGCGCGATCAACGTCGGGGTGGGCCGCGGCGCAACGATGGACCTACGTCGGTGGGCTGGCAGGGCTTACGGTCTTCTTCTTCGGTTTCATTGTGGTGGGCGGCAATTGGTTCATCATGTACCTGAACTCGAAATGGAATGGCCTTGAGCCGGCATTCCAAAACTCGGTCGCCACGTTACTGATGCTCGTGCTCGTGACCGGCGTTTTGATCGGTAGCCAGATGTCGTCGAGTCGATCGGACGATTCCGGCTGATAGCTGCGCTGTGCGTTGTGTAGTGCGCCGCTACTGCCGGTCCGGAAAAGCAGATGCTCGCCACGCACCGTGGCCCGGATAGATGGAGCGCCGCATCATTTCTGCCCGGTTCGACCAGTAGCTCGGTGGGTTTGGCTGCTCGGGCTGCACTGAGGGCAGACTCGAGAGCACGGACACCACGACGGCGAGTTCTTGCTCGGTCGGGTTGCCGGCGAGCACGTCGAATGCTCCTTCGTCGACGACAGGGCCCTCGCCCTCGCTCATAGCGGGATGTTTCCGTGCTTCTTCGGTGGTCCGGATGCCCGCTTACCGCGCAGGGCACGTAAGGCTCGAACTAATTGCAGCCGGGTTTCGTGCGGGAGGATTACGCGATCCACGTAGCCACGCTCGGCCGCGATATAGGGGTTAGCGAGGGTGTCGGTGTATTCGTCGATCAACTCCGCGCGACGAGTTTCGGGATCGTCGGCGGCGGCGAGTTCCTTGCGGTAGAGAATGTTGACCGCGCCTTGGGCACCCATGACCGCGATCTCGGCCGTCGGCCACGCGAGGTTGATGTCCGCGCCGAGGTGCTTGGAGCCCATGACGTCGTACGCGCCCCCGTATGCCTTGCGCGTGATGACGGTGAGAAGCGGGACCGTGGCCTCCGCGTAGGCATAGATCAGTTTCGCTCCCCGTCGAATGATGCCGTTCCACTCCTGCTCCGTTCCGGGGAGGAAGCCAGGGACGTCGACGAAGGTTAAGACGGGCACGTTGAAGGCGTCACAGGTGCGAACGAAGCGAGCCGCCTTCTCCGAGGCGTCGATATCCAGCGTGCCCGCGTATTGCATCGGCTGATTGGCCACGATGCCAACGGCGTGACCCTCAATGCGACCGAAGCCGGTGATGAGGTTCGGTGCGAACAGCGGTTGGGTTTCCAGGAATTCATCGTCGTCCAGCACCGTTTNGAGGATCCGATGCATGTCGTACGGCTGGTTCGGTGAGTCGGGGATGATCGAATCCAGGGCGTGATCTNCGTCGGTGAATTCCATGTGCGCCGGTGTNGGNAAGACCGGGGGATCGGACAGGTTGTTGCTGGGAAGGTAGGACAACAGGGAGCGCACGTAATCCAGGCCGTCGCTCTCGTCGGAGGCCATGTAGTGGGCGACACCCGATGTGCTGTTGTGGGTGCGGGCTCCGCCGAGATCCTCGAACGAAACATCCTCGCCGGTCACGGTCTTGATGACGTCGGGGCCGGTGATGAACATGTGTGATGTCTGATCNATCATCACCGTGAAGTCGGTGATCGCCGGCGAATACACCGCCCCGCCCGCGCACGGTCCCATGATCACGGACACCTGGGGGATCACGCCGGACGCCTGAACATTGCGACGGAAGATCTCCCCGTACAAACCCAGCGAAACGACTCCCTCTTGAATCCGGGCGCCGCCCGAGTCGTTCAGACCGATGACCGGACACCCTGTCTTCATCGCGAGATCCATGATCTTNACGATNTTCTCGCCGAAAACCTCGCCGAGGGATCCGCCGAAGACGGTGAAGTCCTGCGCGAAGACACATACGGGCCGGCCGTCGACCGTGCCGTAGCCGGTCAATACCCCATCGCCGAAGGGACGATTCTTCTCCTGCCCGAAGTTGTGNGAGCGGTGCCGGGTCANTCCGTCNATCTGTTGGAAGGAACCCTCGTCGAGAAACGCCTCGATCCGCTCCAGAGCGGTCATCTTGCCCTTGGCGTGCTGCTTGTCGATCGCTGCTTGACGCTTGTTGGCGGCGTCGGTGCGACGCGCCTTGAGAATTTCCGCCTTTCCGGCGGTGGTTCTGCGCTCGGCGCCGGTTGGTTCAGCGATCTCGCTTGGCTCTGCGCTCATTCACCGTTCCTTCACCGTTTCGTCATGCCCGACCATTGACCGACTATTGATCGACCACTAATCGATGATGGTGCGTACTTTAGCCCCGTGGAGCCGACCGTGGACCTTCCTGACCCTGTCGTTGTCGAGGGGATTCTGCGTGCCCGCGGCTGCCCGTGGCCTCGTCCGCACGTGGTCACGACCACCGGATCGACGAATGCCGACGCTTTGGAGAGCCTGACGTCAGGAGCGGACACGGGGTTGTGTGTGGTCGCGGGAGAGCAAACGGCCGGTCGTGGCCGTCGAGGTCGTTCGTGGGTGAGCGATCCGGGGGCCGGCCTGTGGAGCAGCACCGTCGTTCGCGATTATCCGCAGCCGACTCGACTGCCGCTGCTGGCGAGTTTGGCTGTTGTCGATGCGGCGATTCAGATCGGCGGTCCCGTCGTGCATGTGAAGTGGCCGAATGACGTTCTGGCCGACGACGGCCGCAAATTGGCGGGGATTCTCGTCGAAGCTGCTGCACGTGAGCCGGGCGTCGAATCTGCTGCCGGAGCCGTGGTCGGTATCGGCATCAACATGGATCACGCGGAGGAGTCTCTCCCAGCTCCGGGCGCGACGTCGTGGCGTATCGCGCACTCGGTAGTCCCGGATCGCAACACTTTGCTGGCGGAACTGCTGGTTGCCCTGAACAACCGGTTGATCACCGAGTGGTCGCGGTCTCTCGCGGATTATCGGCGCTGCTGCCGCACCCTGGGCACGGGTGTTGAGATCGATCTCCCCGGTGGCAACCGCATCGAAGGTCGAGCGCTGGATGTCGACGATGAGGGTCACCTGCTCGTGGATGACGGTGAATCATCGCGAATCATCGTCGCCGGAGACGTGGTTCATGCAACGATAGGGACGTGACGTACCCCGACAAGCTTCTTGCCCCCGGTGAAACCGTGGCATTCGAGTTAAAGCCGCACTGGCGGGCCCTCATCGCCCCCGTGGTCGTGCTGATCATCGAAGTGTTCGTCGCCTCCTGGCTGTTCTTCTCCATTTCGGTTAGTTGGCTGCGCTGGGTGATCGGGATCGCCGTCGTCGTGATCACCATCTGGCGTGTGCTGGTGCCTTTCGGTCGGTGGATGACGACGCAATACGTTTTTACCTCTCGGCGCATCATCGTTCGGCGCGGACTCATCACCAAGCAGGGTCGCGATATGCCGCTGAACAAGGTCAACAATGTGTCGTTCCACATCAGCGTGCTCGGGCGCATCCTCAACTACGGCGCACTGGAAATCGAGTCAGCAAGTGATGACGGTGACCTCGCCATCGATGATGTTCCGAACGTTCAAGACATCCAACGCAAGGTCTACGAGCTCCACGAACTCGACGATTCGCGTCGGCGTGATGGCGCAGCAGGCGATGATCCGCTCCCACCGATGACGTGACCGACTCGCCGGTCGCAGACGGCTAGATTGGGGTGCGTGACTTCCAACGATCGACCGCGGGTAGGCATGGTCGGTGGAGGTCAATTGGCGCGCATGAGCGCGGCACCCGCGGCGGCCCTGGGCATCGACTTGCGGGTCTTGGCAACGTCGCGACAAGAATCAGCCGCCCAGGCGGTGTCCGACGTCTCCCTAGGGGCGCACGATGACGAGCACGCTGTCCTGGCGTTTGCCGACGGATGTGATGTAGTCACGTTCGATCACGAGCACGTTCCCGGGCCGATTCTGGAAAAGTTGGAAGCTCGTGGAGTCGCCGTGCGGCCGGGGCCTCGTGCGCTGATTAATGCCCAAGACAAGGCCATCATGCGCCGAACCCTTGAAGGGGTCGGGGCACCGGTGCCCGCCTGGCGCATCGTCGAGTCTCCTGCGCACGCACAGGATTTCGCCGAAACAGTGGGTTACCCCTTCATCCTGAAAACCTCGCGTGGGGGATACGACGGCAAAGGTGTGTGGCGGGTCGAAAGCGCAAGTCACCTAGAAGCGGTCATGATGGAATCCCTCCCGCCGGGAGCTGTGTGGCTCGCGGAGGCGGCGGTTCCCTTCACGCAGGAACTATCGGCGCAGGTAGCGCGCTCCCCGAGTGGTCAGACCGCCGCTTATCCCGTTGTGCGGACCGTTCAAACCGAAGGAATCTGCAGCGAGGTCGTCGCGCCGGCTCCTGGCTTGGATCCGGACAGGGCGGTGGAGGCGCAGCGGATCGCGCTTGACATCGCAGGGGCGTTGGACGTCACCGGCATGCTGGCCGTGGAGATGTTCGACACGGGACATGAGATCTTTGTCAACGAGTTGGCTATGCGACCGCACAATTCCGGTCATTGGACCATCGAGGGTGCCATCACCAGTCAATTCGAGAATCACCTCCGTGCGGTGCTGGACCTGCCGTTGGGCTCACCGAACGCGCGCGAACCAGCCGCGGTGATGGTCAATATCCTCAGCGGCGACGTGGGTGACCTGTACTCGGCGTACCGGCACGTGTTCGCCCGCGATCCCGGAGTGAAAGTTCATCTGTACGGCAAGGAGGTTCGCCCTGGCCGTAAAATCGGTCACGTGACCGCTGTCGGAAGTGATCCGCAGAGCCTGTTGCTTCGTGCTCGTCATGCCGCTGACTACTTCAGCGGGGCGATCAATGAATAGGTCGGACGACGCCCGTGTGGGCATCTGCATGGGCAGCGACTCGGACTGGGCGACGATGGAGGCGGCCTCGACGGCCCTCGATGAGTTCGATGTCGCCCATCGGGTCGACGTTGTCTCCGCCCATCGCATGCCGGAGGAGATGTTCGAGTACGGAAAGTCAGCTCGATCTCGTGGACTGCGCATCATCATCGCCGGCGCCGGTGGAGCCGCCCATCTGCCGGGGATGCTTGCGTCCGTATCCCCGGTGCCGGTCATCGGAGTTCCGGTCAATGCGACGCCACTGGACGGGATGGACTCGCTGTTGTCGATCGTCCAGATGCCGTCGGGGGTTCCCGTCGCCACTGTTGCCGTGGGTGGCGCGCGAAACGCCGGGCTCTTGGCGGTGCGNATGCTCGGGATCGCCGATGAGTCCCTGGTGGACCGCATGGAGGAATTTCAAGGGGAACTGAATGCGGCCGCACGCGAAAAGGGCGAGAAGATCCGACGCGAGCGCTAGGTAACCAGTCGCGGATAGTCGATCGCTGGGCAGCGATCCATCACCATGAGCATTCCAGAGTCCATCACGCGTTGCGCTGCGTCCACGTCGATGACATTCAATTGGAACCACACAGCTGCGGCACCGACATCGATGGCGTCATCGGCAAACTCACCAGCCCGATCGGATCGAATGAAGACATCGACGACGTCGGGAGGGCCATGGACACGACTCGCGTCTACGATCGACGCGAAGCCCTCGTTCTGGTGCACTGTTTCGACCCGCGGATGAATCGGGACCACGGTCTTGCCGAGATCAAGTAGAAAGCGAGCCATTCCGTAGGCCGGTCGCCCGGGGTTGTCGCCCAGGCCCACGACGAACCACAGGCGACTGTCGGTGAGCAGATCTCGAATCTGATCGTCGGTCGCCAGGCTCCCGGTCATGCAGTGGGACGGCCGAGTGCGCGGTAGGTCCATCCGGCACTGCGCCACAGGTGCGGATCCAGGACGTTGCGTCCGTCGATGATCACGGCATTGCGGACCTTGTCGATCAAGGAGGCCGGATCGAGATCTCGGTATTCGCGCCACTCGGTGCCCAGGATCAGAAGGTCGCTGCCGGTCGCAGCATCGTCGAGGTCGCTGCGGTAATCCATGTGCGGATAGACGCGTTCTGCGTTGGGCAACCCTTTCGGGTCGTGGACGCGCACGTGTGCTCCCGCGTTGTAGATCGCTACAGCAACATCGAGGGCCGGGGAGTCTCGCACGTCGTCGCTATCGGGCTTGAAGGTCGCGCCGAGCATGGTGACGACCTTGCCCCGCAGATCTCCTCCGAGGGTCTTGCGGGCAAGGTCCACGGTGTGTTCGCGCCGACGCAGGTTGATCTGATCTACCTCGCGCAGGAACGTCAGGGCCTCTTCGGCTCCGAGTTCGCCAGCCCTCGCCATGAACGCCCGGATGTCTTTCGGTAGGCAGCCACCCCCGAAGCCCAAACCGGCGGACAGGAAGCGGTTGCCGATGCGTGGGTCGTAGCCGATGGCGGTGGCGAGCATGGTGACGTCGGCCCCCGCCGCCTCACACACCTCGGCCATCGCATTGATGAACGAGATCTTGGTGGCCAGAAAGGAATTCGCCGCGACCTTGACGAGCTCTGCTGTGGGGAAGTCGGTGACGAGGAAGGGGACGCCGTCAGCAATCAGTGGTGCGTACACACTGCGCATGACCTGCTCGGCTCGCTCGCTCGCCAGGCCGACGACCAGTCGGTCGGGTTTCAGTGTGTCCTGCACAGCGAAGCCCTCACGCAGGAATTCCGGGTTCCACACCACGTCGACCCCGCTCGCTGCCGTGTTCTTGAGTTGATCGACGATCTCGTCAGCGGTTCCGACCGGGACGGTTGATTTGCCGACGATTACGTCGGTGCTCGACACGTGGGGAGCAAGGGCCGATATCGATCCGAACACCTGNGACATGTCCGCTGCGTAGGCACCCGGTTGCTGNGGAGTGCCCACNCAGATGAAGTGGACATCGGCTGCCTCACNGGCCTCGGCGANACTGGTGGTGAAACNNAGCCGGCCGGCGTCGATGTTTCGCTTCAGCAAATCATCGAGATCCGGCTCGAAGAAGGGCACGACTCCGGCACTCAGGGNNGCCACTTTGTCGGGATCGACNTCCACNCCGATGACGGTGAATCCGAGTTCTGCCATGCATGCTGCGTGGGTNGCACCGAGGTAGCCGGTNCCGATGACCGACAGNACGGGGGTAGCAGCGGGAGGTCGCTCTTGCGGCATGCCACGAGCGTAGCGAGAGCGCCTCTACTCTTGCTGCATGGCAAGTCCCTCAGTGCCGGGAACCCGAGTACGCCGACGCGCCGGCGCGTCGGCGGAGGCGGGAGCGCGCTGGAGCGTGCGTGCCGACCATATGGGCGCCCTGCGAGCCTTGGTGACCGCTGCCATCGGCACCGAGCCGGTCAGTGCCGTCGAGGTGGAAGTGGACACCTGGCGTCGCCCGCACATGGGGTGGACAGGGGACCCGGGCATCGCAGGAGCGCAGGACGTTTCTCTGCGGACCAAGAAAAACGGCGTTCACGCTTCTCTTGTCCTTCGCGAACCGCGCGACGCGGGGGTGGTGGTGTCCGCGATGGTGCGGATGCTTGAACCGACGGTGTCTGGCTTCCCGGCTCCGAGTTGGTTGCCCGGGGTCCCGGCTAACGGCATGCTCGCCGAGCACGTGCGCGACGTTGTCATCGAACGCGACACCGACCCTCACGTTCGGCGCACCGACGTGCTGCTGGCTCCGACCGATGCGGTGGTCGACGACGACAACGCGGACATCGTTGTTCGCGTCGGTGCGAACTCCTGGGGCGAACACGACGTCCTGGTGGACCCGTCGATTCACCGCCCGCACGGCCGGCGTAGCGATGTGATCAGCGACGTCTGCAGCGCAGCGGAGATTCTCGACCGCTACGGCGATGGGATCAACACGACAGACGTGAAGCCTCTGCGTTCGATCTCGGCGGTGACCGATGCGTCGAGCGTGCCGCTGAATGTGCGAACACAACTTGCCGCGTGTGGCGTGGTGTTGGCTGAGTCCGCCGACGAACTCCCGGAACCTGGCGATTTTCTGGCGTGGCAGCAAGCCTCGGTGACCGGTCGCCGGAATGCACTGCGCCATCACTCTCCGTGGCCGGCGGTTGCGCCGTGGCCGACCGTGAGCATCTTGCTGTCCTCTCATCGTTCGGACCGATTGGCGCACGCACTCTCGATGGTGCGGGCCCAGGACTACCCGAACCTTCAGGTGATCGTGGTGTTGCACGGCGACGATGACTTCGTCTCCCACCACACCCCGAATGTTCACCAGTCCCTCGCTGGGTGGAGCGGCGACCTGGTGGTCATGGGTGTCTCACCCGAGCAGACCCTGGGCCACGCTCTCGCGGCCGCGAGCGCACGGGCCGAGGGAGAACTCCTGGCCAAGATGGATGATGACGATTTCTACTCGGCGACGCACATCTGGGATCTCGTTCTTGCTCGGATGTACTCCGGTGCCCAGATCGTTGGCAAAGCCCTGGACTGGATCTACCTGACCCACGCGGACACCACCGTGTTTCGTCCGACCTACCCGGCCGAGCGGTTCGCGAAGTTTGTCGCGGGCGGAACCATGCTCATCTCCGCCGGTGACCTCGCCCAGGTGGGAGGTTGGCGACCGGTACCCAAGTCCGTCGATCGGGCGCTGCTCGATCGCGTGCTCGACGCGGGCGGTCTGGTGTATCGGACGCATGGCCTCGGCTACACCTACGTTCGTAGTGCGGCGGATGGTTCAGCGAACACGTCCCAGGTGAACGAGGGTCATTTCCTGACCAAGACGACGGCAACGTATCCGGGCTTGCTTCGCTCACACGCCCTGGGAACCGCGGAGTCCGCGACGTGACGACACCAGTACCGAGCGTCAGCGTCGTCATGCCCGTGGTGAACGAGGAGCGGCACCTTGGTGCTTCGGTGCGGCGCATACTCGACCAGGACTACCAGGGGGATCTCGAGGTAGTCCTCGCCGTGGGCCCGAGTCGTGACGACACCGCACGCGTTGCTTCCTCGCTCGCAACGGAGTTCACCCAGGTACATGTGGTGGACAACCCGAGTGGGTCCACGCCTGCGGGATTGAATGCCGCCATCGGCGCTTCGGCTGGCGAGGTTGTCGTCCGGGTCGACGGTCACGCCCTGATCCCGTCGGATTACGTCTCCACAGCCGTTGCGGTGCTGGAGCGCACGGGAGCGGACAACGTCGGCGGAGTAATGGCCGCAGAGGGAACAGATCCCTTCGAACAAGCGGTGGCGGCAGCAATGACGTCGCGGTTCGGTGTCGGTGGAGCATCGTTCCACGTGGGTGGACACGAAGGCCCTGCCTTGACTGTCTACCTCGGGTGCTTTCGCCGCGCGGCACTCGAACGCGTCGGTGGATACGACGAGACGATGGAGAGAGCGCAGGACTGGGAAATGAATCTGCGCATTCGCGATTCCGGAGGGATCGTGTATTTCACGCCCGACCTCACCGTGACCTACCGACCACGTAACTCGATCAAAGCTCTCGCACGTCAATATTTCGGCTACGGGCGGTGGCGCCGTGAAGTGGCTCGCCGCCACCCCGAGACACTCTCGCTCAGATATCTCGCCGCACCGGTGACCTTCGCCGCCGTTGCCGGCGGGTTGGGGGTCTGCATTGTCGGAGTAGTGACAGGCCGCAGCGGCCTGGTCATCGCGGGTGTGGCCCCGGCAACGGTCTATGCCGTGGGCAACCTGGTGGCTTCCGCCTCGGTCGCCTCGCAGTCGGCAAACGCCTCGCTGTTGCGACGGTTGCCCGCGGTGTTCGCCACGATGCATGGGGCCTGGGGTGCCGGGTTCTTGCGTGGGGGAGCTGGTCGCTGATGCGGGTGCTGCGAGCCATCAAGGATCGACTATCCGGCTCTGGGTCGGATTCCTACCGCTGGACGATCATCACGTCGGCACCAAAAGGTGAAGCGGGCGAGCAGTGGGGCGACACCTGGTTTGCACGAGACATAGCGGCAGCGTTGCGACGTCACGGGCAACAGGTCTCGGTAGTGCCCCGCTCGGGAGCAAACCAACCACCACGGTCGAACGATGATGTGGTCGTCGTCCTTCGTGGACTCAGAGGCGTCGAGCCGCCACCGCGGCGAAGTGGCGTGTGGATCTTGTGGGTGATTTCCCACCCGGAGCTCGTCACCGAAGCCGAAGCTCGCGCTTATGACATGGTCTTCGTCGCGAGCCAGACGTGGACGTTGCCCGGCGGAGTGCCCTCGACGCCTCTTCTGCAAGCAACGGCCCCCGATCGGTTCTCACCGGATGCTGCGCTACCTGACTCGGGAGCGGCGCTGCTGTTCGTTGGCTCGACGCGCGGGCAGTTCCGTCCTGGCGTCCGCGGCGCGCTCGCCTCTGATCGTGCAGACGAGTTGTCTGTTTACGGCGTGGGGTGGGAAGAGTTCATCGACGTCGGTCGGATCTCGGGAGAATTTCTCGACAATGACGACCTACCCGCGGCGTACGCGGGCGCGGGAATCGTGTTGAACGACCATCATCCGGAGATGGCGACCGACGGGTTTCTCAGCAATCGCCTCTTCGACGCAGTAGCCACGGGAGCGCGTGTGATGAGCGACAACGCTGCCGGCCTGGAGGATGTTTTCGGTGACACCGTTGTCGTGTTTACCGATGAGGACCACCTGGTCGACATCCTGCACGCACCCGTCGACGACACTTTCCCGAGTCGCGATCGCCGTATGGAGACAGCGAGGACCATCGCGACAGAACACTCCTTCGATGCACGGGCAGGTGTTCTCATCAAGTCTGTGCGGGAATTCAAGGGTGTCCGATGAGCGACGAGCCTCTCGTCAGTGTCGTCCTCATCGGCTTCAACGATGTCGGACGAATCGGGCGGGCACTCGACTCGATTCGTCGACAAACGTTGCGCAGCATCGAAATCATCGTCGTTGACGATGCGTCGACGGATGGAACCGCCGAGTACGTCGAGTCCGTTGCCGTCAACGACTCCCGGATTCGCCTCCTCACTCGTTCGGAGAACTCGGGTGGGTGTAGCGCTCCACGAAACGACGGTCTGCGGCTGGCCCGTGCACCCTGGGTGATGTTCTGCGACTCCGACGATGAATACGACATGCATGCATGCGCCACGTTGCTACGAGCAGCCGAAGACTGGAACGCCGATGTCGTCTGCGGAACGGCTATCCGCCACGACGTGGCCCGCGATCGAGACAAGAGGTGGCGACCAGAACTCCATGCCGCTGACCGATTGATCTCCAGTCTCGAGCAGGAGCCGGAATTGCTGTACGACACCATCAGTGTCAACAAGATCTATCGACGCTCCTTCCTCCACGAACAGGACATTCAGTTCCCCGACGGCCTGCTCTTCGAGGATCAGGTGTTCACTCTGCAGTGTTTTCTTTCCGCGGAGCGTATTGGTGTTGTCCAGGCCGCCGTCTACACCTGGAACGTCGACCGCAAAGCCGAGGATGCATCCATCACGCAAGGTCGCATGCAGATGCGCAACGTGCGCGATCGCGTGGAGATCAACAGGCGGATGGACGTTCTGCTGCGAGATTCCTCCGACGAACTGCGGTTGGCTAAGAGCATCAAGTTTCTTCGCCACGAGGGATACCTGTATCTGTCGGCGATCGGAGAGAATCCGCATCCTCAGGCTGCCGAGGAAGCGGCCGGCGAATTCCGCGAGTACGCCCAAAACGTTGATCCGCGTGCCTTCGACTTCATCCGCCCGGCTCTGCGCGTTGCTTTCTACGGCTTGCTGACGGGTGATCTCGACCTGCTGCGGCGTGCCATGCGTTGGGAGCGCTGGGCATCGGTCGTCGACACCATCGTCGTCCGGGAAGGCTCCGGTGATGACCAGCGCGAATTGTGGGCGACTGGATCGGGGGAGTCGGTGCTGAATCGCAGTGCCGGTGAATGGCTGGATGTCTCACACCTGAACCTGCTGGACATTCCCTTTTCGGTTCGCCGCTACTTCCACGAACTACGGGAGATCTCGGTGTCTCGCTCGCGCGTGTCCGTCGTGGTGGACACCGTGGATTTCGCGTCCGATCTGCAGGGTGATGTGGAGGCGCATCTGGTGTGGTCCGATCGGCTGGGCACGGTGATCGCTTCGCTCCCGCTGCAGCGAGACGCATCGGGTGTGGCGGGTTCGATCCGATGGCGCGGCTCCGGTCCACTAACGGCGCACATTCGCCGACCGTTGATGAAGCCAGATAGGGGTTCGCTTGGCTTACGCCTTCGCCGGGGCGCGAGTGTCAACACCACGGCCCTGAGGGCCCCGGAGGTAAACGTCGACGACGTCTTCGTGCCGATCCCGAGTATCGCCTATGCCGACCGACCGGCGGGCGCCCAACTGCTGCCCGGTGAGCGAGCGTCCGTGAGTTGGCGACCTGCTCGGCGCGCCTGGGGGCCTGCTGCGTGGGGACGGCGAGCCGGGCATGCGGCTCGCCGCCGATTTCCGGGATCGGGCAGCGAACTCTCTCGGGCTCGCCAGGCTCTGCTGCCCGGACTCACGGACCTCGAGTGCTCGCGACCGATCGTGGCGTACCTCCCCGCATCCTCGGCCGAAGGGCCGCGGAGTTGGCCGCTCGATCTGACCCTGTGGGATCAGAACATGGCGATGACCTGCTATCTCCTGGTTGCCGGCGAGATTGATGAGGCGGTGCCGACCCGGGTCTGGGGATCGGTTCGGGATGCGCGAGCGATGCATCTCAGCGAGGTACTCGATGCAGCTGAGTTGATCATCACCGACGATCCGTCCTTGATCGACACTGCAAGACCGTCGCTCGTCTTTCGTCCGGACGCTGGCGCCGGCCGTTACCTCCTTCCCAACCTGCCCGACGGCTACGACGTGGTGGAAACCACAGCCGACCTCATCGATGCTGTACGTGCAGTGTTGGCGGCAAGCCGATGACTCGAATCGTTTTGTGCGCGAACAACATCGATGAACTCGGGGGAGCCCAGAAGGTGGTGCGAGTCCTCGCTGACGGGTTTGGTGCACGCAGTCACGAGGTCCTCGTTGTCGGGGTTACCCCCTTCGAGCCAGCCCATCCGTTCCGCGGCGAGTACGAAACTCGGGTTTTGATGCCCCAGACGTGGCCCAAGAAATCCACACAGACCGAGAGGATCCGTGCTCAGTTACGCAGGGAAGCGGTCGCGGGTATGGCGGACATTCTCAAGACGCAGGACAGTGGGCGTGCGGTCATCATCACCGCGCAGGTGTGGGCCATGGAGATTCTCGCGGACGCCCTTGCCGCGGTGAGCCCCGACGTTCGAGATCGTTGGATCGTCGTCGGCCAGTACCACGGTGCTTACGCCGCGGCGGCTTCTGGGCGGGATCTAGACAGGATCCTTCGCGCCTATCGCACGGTTCCGGTATTCACCTCCTTAACCAACGAGGACGGCGCCGCCTTCACGCGTGCTGGTCTGAACAACGTTGTCACGATGCCCAATCCCGTCGCAGTGTGGCCGGAATCTCTCGCTGCCCGAGAGACCGGTACGCCATCGGATCGCGGGGGAACGCTGCTCTATCTCGGTCGACTCTCCCCTGAGAAGGGCGTCGACGTGCTCATCGACGCCTGGAGTCTGGTGGCGGATGCGCACCCGGGATGGAAACTCCAGATTGTGGGCGATGGACCAGACCGCGACCGGCTGCACGCTCAATCGGTCGATCTCGCGGGAGAAGACCGGATCGAATGGCAGGAAACAACCGACGACCCAGAGAGCGTCTTGTCCGGCGCTGATCTTTTGGTCGTCCCCTCTCGGACCGAAGGTCTGCCGTTGGTGATCGCCGAGGCGCAGGCCTATGAAGTGCCGGTCGTTGCCACCGATTGTTCGAGTGGTGTTCGACAACTCATCGGAGATTGGGGAATGTTGTCTGTCCGCGAGGACTCCCGAGCCCTCGCGCGATGTCTTGATCGAGCGATGAGTGATGATGCGTGGCGCGAGTCTGTGCGAACTCGCGCCCGAAGCGCGATGAGTGAGTACCGGTTACCGCTTGTCATGGACCGGTGGGAGCATCTGATCGCTCGAGCGATGCGCTAGAGGTACTCGTTGGCGCGGGTGAGATCTTCTTCGAAATCGACCTCGACGGCGAAGAACTCACCGATATCCACGGGTATGACACGCATAGAATCGTGNCTGATGGCGAGTTCGATGCCGCGCTCGAAGTAGTCAGCGTCAGAGCACTCGGATAGTCGGTCGATGAGAGTCGGCTTGTCGCTGGCACTGACGAAATTGATGCCGACCGCTTCTCCGCGTGCGTTGACCACTTGTTTGGAGAGTTCGTCGACGTACCCGTCGTCATCGACCGTGTACTTGACCTCCTCGTCGCCTACCACCGCAGTGTCGACGCAGATGAAGGACGTGTCCGCTTCCATCAGATCGCTGACCTTTTTGAGTACTTGTGGATCGAAGACAACATCTCCGTTCATCCATAGGACCCCACCGTCTGTCGAGAGTCGAAGAGCCTTCAACAGGCTGCGATTGGTGTTCGTTTGGTCGTAGGCCTCGTTGTAGATGTAGGTGACATCGGGAAAGGCTTCGAGAATGAGATCGAGCTTGAAGCCAACCACGGTGGTGATGCGCACATCGGCCCCGAATACCTGCCGCAGATTGTCGATTTGCTGCTCCATGATCGTGCGCCCATCACTTAACGGGGTGAGTGGCTTGGGGAACGGTCGTCCGAGGCGCGTCCCCATGCCGGCCGCGAGAATCACCGCCTGAATCATGTTGCCGTCCCATCGCTCACGGTGCGAATGCGGCTCAATGATTGCAGGGCCTGATCGTGCTCTCGAATCGCCGAGTCCAGTTCGGCCCAGAATCGCTCTGTGCTCTCCCCGGGTTCCAGGCCGTCGAAGTAGTGGTCACGCATGGAGCGGCGCGAGGCATTGCCACTGGCGGTGACGACAGCACGTAGGTCGTCGGACAGCTGATCGATGGAGTCTGCATCCACGACGTGACATACCGATGCCACGGGCGACTCAGTCAGAAGGCCGGATCGATCCGTGCGTCGGTCGGTGATGACGAGCGGGGCTCCGGGCTTGAGATACAGAAAGTCGAGGGTGACCGAGGAGACATCCGCGATCAATACGTCTGTGCTGCGAATGACCGCGAGCATGTCGGCACCTTCGAGAACGCAGTGGCCTGCGGCTGGATCATGGGATGCTGCTTCGTTGACAGCGGCGACGATGGCTCGGTGTTGGGAACGAATCGCCGGATCGTCGGAATCCGCCACCCGGGGGTGGGGTTTGTAGACAATCCGCGATTGAGGGTGATCCGCCATTGCCTGGATGATCTGCACGCCGTAGACGTCGACGGAGGAGTAGTTGTTGGCTTCATCCTCACCCTCCCACGTCGGCGCGTAGGTGATGGTGGTCCGTTCGGTCAGGGGTAGAGCCGGGTTTACCTCGAGATCGAGTTGCGGGCGTCCGACACGAACCAAGTGCGACTGGTCGAACCAGGCCAGGGCCGCCTCGTGACGATCGATCGCCGCTTGTCCCGCGACGAAGACTTTGTCGTACGCCTTTGCCTGGTTGCTCACCATGCAGATCTTGTCGCTCTCACCGTGATTGACATGGATGTGAACGGCGCGCTGGAAGGACAGCGCTTGAAAATTCGTCCACCCGTTGTTGACGTAGACCACGGCTCCGAAGTTCGCCCGGTCGAGCAGAGCCATCAGGTCCTCATATTGGGGCACCAAGATGACCCGCAGTGGCGTCGTGCCGAGAAGTGCGTTGAATGCGTCCACTTGACGGACGATCACGATCGTCGTGACATCGTTGTTGCCTTCGAAGACGGGAAGCCACTGCGTGAGCTGATAAAGCTTGGGCGGACCGTCGGGGAAGTACAGGGCGATATCGGCGCTCGGCACGTCTGCGAGGTCGAAACCAGCCGGCTCGACTTGTCCGAAATCCCGCATCCGGCGGGCAAGACTGCGCGCGGCGCGCTTGCTCTGGCGGCGCAACCAAGAGTCGCTGGATGAGGAGGCAGACACAGTTGGCCTATCGTAATCGCCGTGCGTTCAATCTGGGAGCACCGTCAGGTGCTTCGAATGTTGGTCCTACGGGACCTCCAGAAGAAGTACACGCGCTTTCGCTTGGGCTACCTGTGGACGCTTCTCGAGCCCTTGGGCATGTCGCTGGTCTTGTGGTTGGTCTTCTCGGTCCTGCTGGGAGCGCGGGCCTTGGGTCTTCAGCCTTACCTGCTCTTCTTGTCGGTCGCGATCTTGCCGTGGTGGTGGTTCAGCACCGGCATCGGTGCGTCGACGAGGATCTGGCGTCGCACAGGAGCGCAACTGCGGATAAGCACGTTGCCCACGCATTTGTGGGTGGTGCGAGCGATGCTCGTCTCGCTCATCGAATTCATCTTCTCTCTCCCGGTCATCTTGCTGGGAATCGCACTGACAGGATTCCTTCCCGGTCCTTGGATCGTCATGTTCCCGGTGGCAATCGTGGTGCAGTTCTTGTTGATGTACGGACTGTCACTGCTCATCGCTGCGGCAGCGGTGGTCTTCCCGGACGTCGCACGCTTGGTTCGGATCGTGCTGCGGGCCATGTTCTATCTGTCGCCGGTGTTGTACTCGGTCTCGAATATTCCCGAAAGTGCTCAGTTCATTGCGTCGTTGAATCCGTTGGTCGGCGTCCTGGGTCTGTATCGAGTCGGGTGGTGGCCAGAAGAAGCGTCGACGGCGACGGGATACGGAATTTCCTTGACTCTGTGTCTGGTTATCTTCGTCGCCGGCGTTCTGGTGTTCCGAAAGCTGGAGCCGAGAATCTTGAAGGAGGTCTGAGATGTCACGAGTTGCCATCACTGCGGGCCTGGATTCCGTCGTCGAATTCGACAGCGTGACCATGCGAATGCCACGTCGGCGCCGCCGCAAGGGTGCCGGCCGGCGTCAGCGACTTCGCCGCATCGCGGGCGAGGTGCGACGTGAGGAGTTAGAGGTTCTCCGCAATGTCTCGTTTTCCATTCAACCTGGTGAGTCGGTAGCGATCATCGGGCCGAAGGGGCCGGGCCGGCAGGCTCTTCTTCGACTCGCCGCGGGAACGCTCCGGCCAGATGAGGGTCAGGTGCGCCGAGGGCGTCGCATCGTTCCGATGATCGAGGTGGCGCGCGCCTTGCAGCGGTTCTACACCGTGCGCCAGAACATCTTCATCGTCGGCGGACTGTTGGGTATGGCCCCGGAGCACATCGACGAGGCATTACCGGGCATTGCCGAACAGGCAGGGGTGTCAAAGATGCTAGGGCGTTACATGAATGCCGCCCCACCGACTGTTCGACAGAAACTCGCGTGGTCGATCGCCATGTCCGTGGATGCTGATGCGTATGCCATCGATCAAACGCTCGTGGTGGGGGAGAAAGGCTTTCGGCAGCAGTGCTGGACGCATGTCGACAAGTTGCGCGAAAACGGTGCGACCTTCCTGTTGTCTTCGGACAGCCCGAAGCAATTTCAGCGGTTCTGCGACCGGGCGCTGTACATCGCTGACGGGCGTCTCGAGGCGGACACCACGGTTCCCGAGGCACTGGCGGCGATGCGGGCTGCACGCAAAGAGGCTCGTGACGGTGATGGGGCAGCAGAAGGCACGCCCTGAATCGATACAGCGGGTCCCGCAGCGAAGGCAACTAGGCTGCCGGATATGTCGCAGGCGCGGATGCTTCCCGATGTGCCGGAGTTGGCAAAGGACTCGGTGTTGCTCCACATCGGAGTCCACAAAACCGGTACGACGGCGATCCAAGCGGCGCTCGCCGATGCCCGAGAGGACCTAGCGGCGCACGGCATTCGATATCCAGGAAAGTTGCAAGCACAACATCGAGCGGCCTTGGCGTTGCTGGGCCGGCCATGGGGGTGGAACAGCCGCGGCGGAGCGGTCATGGATCGTCGACACTTCGACACTCTGGTACGTCGAACCGCCAACCACGATGGCCGAGTTGTCATCAGCAGTGAGTTCTTCTGCGAAGCCCCGCCGGACAAGGCGATCGAAACTGTCGAAGCTCTCGGTGGATCGGACAAGGTGACCGTGGTCGTCACGCTGCGAAATCTCGGCGCGTTGCTTCCGAGTTCATGGCAGCAGTACCTGAAGTACGGATTGACCACCCCGTACGAGAAGTGGCTTGAGGATGTTTTCGCCGAGCCGGGATCATCCAAAATCTCGCCGACTTTTTGGCGTCGCCATGATCACGGTGCGGTCATCACACGATGGGCCAACGCCGTCGGAGCGGCGAATATCAGGGTTCTTGTCCTCGAGGACGTCGATAGGAGCGCCCAATTTCGAGCTTTCGCCCAGATGATGGGGGTGCCGGACGAGATCTTGGTGTCGCGGATGGATCTGACGAGTAACCGCTCGATGACCGCCGCGGAAGCCGAACTCCTCGTGCGACTCAACAAACGCGTGAAGAAGCAGATGCAGTGGACGGACTACGTCCGCTTGGTCCGGCGCGGCGTCGCGCTGCGCATGGTCGAGGGACGCGATCCCGGCCCCGATGAGCCGCGACTGGTGACCCCGGATTGGGCTCTGGATGCAGCGGCGGTGCAGGGCGCGATATCTGTGGAGACGATCGCTGCGCTCGGGGTCGAGGTGTTCGGGAACCTCGAAGCCCTCGGGGTGCGCGCCCCGTCCTCTCCGGAGCCCGCCTCGTCACCGGACCAGATGCCGATCGATGCGGCGGTCGCTGCCGTTGCCGCGGTGATTGATGCGAGTCGTGAGGATCCGAGCAGTCGCGAGTTGGCCGGGCGCACGTGGCGGCAGGTGCGCAAGGATGGAGTCCGTTCGCTGCTCGATAAGTCGGACTCGTGACCCAGACTCCCGTGGATGCGGTCACGGTTGTGCTCGGGCCTGCGCCAACCCCCACCGCGAACGGGCAACTTTTCGGCCTCGAAGGTGCATTCTTGCTGCAACCAGAAGGCACGGTCATCGCCCAGTTTGCGGAGTTGTCCCGCATCGTGCGTCGCTCTGCGCGAACGGTGGTCGTTGCCGGCGACTTGATGGTGCCGCGAGTGGCGCTTGCGCCCATCGCAGACGATGGCCGTGCACCGACGACGGCTCTGGTGACGCCGGACCCTGAGGGATTGATGACCGTTCGCCATCACACGGTGGTGAGTGCGGGCTCGTCCTTCCATGATGTTCGTTTCCCGAGCCACGACAGTGTTGGTGCGCTCGTCATCGCGCCATCGGATGCTTCCCAGGCAGCGGCCGCGATCGATGACCTATGCCAGGCGTGTGCATCAGGAGAAGTGACTGTTGGAGAAGACCAAGCATTCGATGCTCTGCTCGTTGCATTGGTCCGCCACGGAGTGACGGTGCGGGCAACCGATATCGTGGATGTTCCCTGGGCACGGGGAAGCGGCAATGACGACGTGGCCAGCGCGATCGAATCTGAATCAGATGAGCGCATCCGAGGACTCTTGGCTAATCGAGCGGACGATGGCTTCTACTCGACCATGGTGGTCCGTCGAGCGTCCAAACCTCTGACCCGGATGGCCATTCGTGCTGGCTGGACCCCGAACGCCATCACCATCGTTTCTCTCATCGTGGGCTTAGCGGCGGCGGCATCGTTCGCGACTGGTTCTTGGGTGTGGGTGCTCGCGGGCGCGGTGTTGCTGCAACTGAGCTTGGTGATCGATTGCGTCGACGGCGAAGTTGCCCGAGCCACAGGTCGATTCAGTTCCCTCGGGGCATGGCTGGATGCAGCCACCGACCGCGTGAAGGAGTTTGCGGTCTATGCAGGACTTGCCATCGGTGCCGGGCGCAATGGCGATGACGTGTGGTGGGTCGCCATTGCTCTAATCGTTCTGCAGACCTCCCGGCACATGTCGGATTACGACTTCGCGCGAATTCAGAAGACACGTGAGGCGCAGGCGCCGCGCGCCGATATTCGCGATCCGTCCGATCCCTTGCCCGAAGGTGAAGGGCGCCTCGCCGGGGCGGTGCAGGTTTCGGCGCGCGTGAACCGACGATCCGCGATCCGGTGGATGAAGAAGATCCTGCACATGCCGATCGGCGAGCGTTGGCTGCTGTTGAGTGTCCTCAGCGTTGTGGCCGGACCCAAATGGGCACTCATCGGATTGCTCATTGCCGGCGGCGTTGCGCTCACCTACGTGGCGATTGGTCGCATCGTGCGCTCACTGACATGGTCAGGACGCTCAGCAGCAGACGGTGTCGACGTCCTGCGGGCTCAACTCGATGCAGGACCCGTGGCCGCCGGGCTCGCCCAGCTTATTCCGGGCATCCGGCCGCGCCTGGACGGCCGGTTCGGCTGGGGTGTTCCACCTGTCCTTCGGGCGGTGGAACTAGGCGGCATCGCGTGGATCATGGCTATCAGCACGGTCGGCCTGTCGGCCGCCACCTTCTGGTTGCTCTTCTTCGTGGCGTACCACCACTACGACAACTTGTACCGATCACTGCAAGGGTTGGCGGCGCCGCGGTGGCTGACATACATGGGTTTGGGCTGGGAGGGCCGACTTGGCATCGTGGCGATCGCCGCTGCGACTAGTCTCATTGACGCGCTGAGCGGAGCACTGCTCGTGTGGTTTGGACTCGTGTTCGGTGTTGTGGCATCGATTCAATGGTTGAGGAGCAAGAGATGAGCGAGGATCGCGTGCAGCGTCCGGCTCGTCCGACGATTAGTGAGATCCGCGACGTCTGCCAGCCGGATGCGGTTCGGATGCGAGCGAACTCCGAACACTGGGTTGCCGATGTCTACCTGCGCCGAGTGTCGCCGTACCTGACCCGACTCCTCGTGACAACGCCCATCTCTGCGAACGGTGTCACGTTCTTGATGATCCTGACCGGCATCGGAACGGCTGCTGCACTGCTGATTCCTGGGCTCCCCGGTGTGCTGCTCGCGGCCATTTTGGGTCAGATGCAGATGCTGCTGGATTGCTGTGACGGTGAGGTTGCGCGCTGGCGCAACACGTCCTCACCCACGGGTGTCTTTCTCGATCGGGTGGGTCACTACGTGACAGAGGGCTTAATCCCCATCGCGCTCGGACTGCGGGCTGCCGGGTTCCCGGAAGCCGGATGGTCGCAGAACTCATGGGCGTTCATCGGTGCGGTGCTCGCGGTATTGGTCTTGTGGAACAAAGCACTCAATGACATGGTGCACGTGTCGCGTGCCTACAACGGTCTACCGAAGTTGTCGGATGTCGCGGGCATTGGCACACCACAGTCGTCGGGGCTTCGGCGTCTGCGATCCATCGCACGGCTCTTCCCCTTCTACCGGGCGTACCACTCCGTGGAATTGACCTTGTTGGCTCTCCTCGCGGGAGTGGTTGATGCATTCACCGGTGACCTCGCGGGTACTCAATTCTTGGTAGCCGCTCTCGTCATCCTGGGAGTTGTCACCGTCCTGGGGCACCTTGTCGCGATTCTTTCCTCCAGCAAGTTGCGTGCGTGATGTCGGATTTCGGGGTGGTGCTGCTGACCATGGGGCAGCGACCGAGGGAACTAGATCGTGCACTGCGCTCGCTGCTGGGCCAACGTGACGTCGATGTGGACATCGTTGTCGTGGGTAACTCGTGGCAACCCGTGGGGCTTCCCGACGGCGTGAAGGCCGTGGGGCTTGCAGAGAACCAGGGAATACCCGCGGGCCGTAATGCCGGAGTCGACCACGTCCAGGGCGATCTGTTGTTCTTCTTGGACGATGACGCATTTCTGCCCGACCCGTTCTTCCTCGCCTCCCTGAAGGGGCGATTCGAGTCTGATCCACAACTCGGTCTCGTTCAGCCTCGAGTGGAAGATCCAGAGGGGAAACAGCCGCCGGGGCGTTGGGTGCCCCGCATGTTCGTCGGTGACCGGACTCGATCAGGATCGGCGACCACTTTGTGGGAGGGAGCCACGGCGGTTCGTCGAAGCGCGTTCGAGGCCGCGGGCGGCTGGCCGGCGGAGTTCTTCTACGGACACGAAGGAATTGACCTGGTGTGGAGGGTCTGGGATGCCGGCTATACGTGCTGGTACGCCGGCGACGTCGTGGTTCATCATCCGGTCATCAATCCCCTCCGGCACGAAGAGTTCTACCGAATGAATGCACGCAATCGGGTGTGGCTCGCACGACGAAATCTGCCCGTGGTTCTCGAGCCGTTGTACGTGGGTAGTTGGATCGGCCTGACGCTGGCCCGCACCCGCGACCGCGATGCTTTGCGGATGTGGTTCTCCGGACTGTCCGAAGGAGTGCGTAAGGCTCCTGCGCAGCGGCGTCCGATGAAGTGGCGGACCGCTTGGCGTCTCACGCGGGCTGGTCGGCCCCCCGTCGTTTGACGCGCGACGGCGAAAAGTGTCGACTCGGTGGTGAAGAGCTGCGTGTTCGGGGCTAGGAAGCGCANAAGTTCTCGTCGCCGGTGTTGACGTTGGCGCTNAGGTCTTTCGTTGCCTCGGCGATGGATACCGANCGGGCGGANGTCAAAGGNTCGGTGATGATCAGNCGCATCGTCCCTCCTTGACCNTCGACGGTCTCGGTGTTCTCGATGCCNGTGCTGTAGATCAACGTCTTGGCCGAGACGTCCCACTCGGGGTCGAACCAGATGGTGTCCTCGGCGGGGTATTCGTCGATGCGTTCGGCTTTGATCTTCTTGACGTTCACCACGGTGAAGCCTTCGCTGGTGAGAGCCCTTTTCGCCTGCTTCCCGGTGCCCTTTTGTCCGGTGGCGTTGATGATCTCGACTCGCACATCCTGCGGCGCCGCCTTCAACAGNGGCTGATCCTTGTTGGCCTTGGGCGGCCAGGGGGTGTCGTTGGCGATGGCGCTCCACAGCGGCGCCGCACGCTTCTTCGCCACGACGACTGTCGATCCGTCACCGGACTGCNTCCACGGCATGGTGGTGAAGGTGATGTCTTTCGGCCGCAGATTCTTCATGCTNAAGGCGAGATCGCGCAGATTCTCAATGTTCGCCAGTTGTGGATCGGTGGTCAAAGACTCGGTGGCGGCGTTCAGAACACCGAGAAGGGATGCTGGGTTGAGAAGGATGTCGCTGCTGAGAACTTTGCGAGCCATGGACGACAGAAAAGCCTGTTGACGCCGGATGCGTGAAGTATCCGATCCGTCTCCCAACGTCTTCCGTGCTCGAACGAACGCGAGAGCCTCCTCACCATTGACGGTGTGCAGGCCCTTGTCCAACTTGAGTCCGCTCAGAGGATCGTTGACATCGTCCTGCAAGCAGATTTCCACGCCCCCGATCGCCTCGGTGATTCGCTTGAAGGCAGCNAAGTCGACCACCATGAAGTTGTCGATCGCCAATCCGCTGAGCGACTCCACGGCCTTCAACACGCACCCCGGACCTCCATTGACCATGGCCTCGTTGAAGCGCCCCTCGTAGCCGTCGACGGTCGTCCCGTCTTTGGTGCAGTCCGGCAGCATCATCAAGGTGTCTCGGGGGATGCTGACGCCGATGGCCTGCGAGCGGTCAGCGTTGACGTGGAAGATCATGGTGGTGTCGCTGCGCTCGATGTCGCCGAANTTCTTCAAGCTGCCGTAGCCCTTGTTCCCTTTGCCCTTGCGAGAGTCGCTGCCCATCACCACCATCGTGAAAGCCGAGGTTTCACCGGTGTCCTCGTCGACCACGATGGACTNGTCCTCGGTCACCGTGGTGCCGGTCTGATCGGAGACGTCGAGTGCGGTGATGTTCCCCTCGAGTTGGCCCATGACGGACGTGACCCCAGCGCCGATCACAGTTGTCACCAGGACCGCCCCCGCGACCACTCCGGCCGCGATGGTCGACCCCAGGCGTACTGCGCTGCGAGAGGACACCGGTCGCCTTCCTGTGGGGAGTTGGGGCGTGAGCTCGCCGGGTGGCGAGTTCCGTCATGGTACGCAGGCTTCGGGTCTGCCTTTGTGCGACGCACCAGGGGGACGGAGGGTTCCGATTTTCGGGCGTGCCGGTGACGAGTGCGACCAATGGGTCGTGTGAGGCTTGAGCCGAAACTGCAATGTGTCGCCGCAGGCCTCCCATGGCTCGGCACCTCCCCGGGAAGGACACCGATCGTGAGAACGGCAGGCCCAACGGCGCGCAGGACGCGNTCGGCGCTGNTCACCGTCTGCGTCGCCGCTACCGCCCTGGTCGCGTCGACCCTCGGCGCCTCGCTGNCGTCGGCGAACCCCACGCCGCCACCTGCGTCGTTCACCCTCGCGGGCGCCGGGTTCGGACATGGTGTCGGGATGAGCCAGTACGGCTCGCTGGCCATGGCGAAAGCCGGCATGGATGCGTCGTCGATCGTGACTCACTACTACCAGGGCACGAACGTCACGCCCGTTCCAGACGACATGGCGGTTCGCGTCAATCTGGAGTTCAAGAAGAAGCACATTCGCACGCGCGGCGAAGCCGTCGAAGGTGACGGCACCCTCCAGGCGAACCTGTCGGGAACGATCGTCACAGCAGCACCGGGGGAAAGTTTCGCGTTCACCGGCGACGCAGGTGCAGTGGTAGCGGCCAAGGTCGTCGGCGGAGTACGCCAGGAGTTGGGAATCTTCCCGTCGGTGTCACTCACCTGGTCGGGTTTGGCGAACGTCGTAGCGAAGAACGGCTCGTTCAACTCGGCTGGTCATCGTTATCGCTACGGGACCATCGAGATCCTGCCGACGTCGAATCCGAGCCGCACGCGCCTGAACGTTGTCAATTCGCTGCGCCTGCACGAGGAGTACCTGTACGGAATTTCCGAGGTCAGCAGCTCGTGGCCGGATGCGGCCCTTCAGGCGCAGGTGCTCGCCGCCCGAACGTACGCGCTATCGGCCATCGCGGCCGGTCCACGCAAAGCCTGTGATTGTCACGTTGACGATGGGCGCGGGCCGTACTCCGATCAGGTGTTCTCGGGGTGGTCCAAGCAGTCGGGTGCGATGGGTGAACGCTGGGTCGCTGCCGTGAACGCAACGCACACGTCCCCGACGACGGGGATGGCGATCTTGTACGAGGGTCAGCCGATCCGCGCCTTCTACTCCTCGTCCAGCGGCGGCGCTACGCAGGCAAGCGTCGACCAGTGGGGTGGTGATCTGCCGTACGTCCGATCGGTGGCCGACCCGTGGTCCTTGAGTGAAGACAACCCGAATCGATCGTGGACGGTGACGGTTGATCAGGCGCGTATGGCCCAAGCCTTCGCCGCGGCTGCGGTGCAGCAGGTCGATGTGATCGCTCGCGACCCGAGTGGCGTTGCGAAGACCGTCCAGGCGACCCTTGTTGACGGAACAACGGTGACGAAGAGCGGCAATCAGGTTCGCAACGCTTTGGGTCTGAAGTCCTCGTACATCAATGCCATCGANGGTCGTGCCGGCGTGCCGATCTCGGTGCCGCAGGCACCACCGGCGCAAACACCTCCCACGCAAGCTCCAGTGGAACAACCGGTCGTCAACTACGAACGTCAGGTAACCATGTTGACGCCAGCCGATCGCGAGGTCCGGGCGTTGAAGCCGTTCACTATCCGCGCTCAGGTGTCCCCGGAGCGCAAAGGACTGCGCGTGTGGTTCCAACGCATGGTCGACGGCGAGTGGGTCACGTTCAAGAAGAAGCGAACACGCAGCAGCGGCAAGGTTCGCTACCGCGTTCCGGAGGCGTGGCCGCCCAACACGACTCAGGAATATCGGGTTGTCGTGGTGCGCAAGAAGCAGCCCATCGGCGTGGGGGATGTCTTCCGGGTGTCCGTTGTTCCCAGCGTCAAACCGCGCTCGGTCGCCTTGATCACCCCTTCGGTGATGGATGTCCCCGCCGGAAAGCCCTTCGCCATCAAGGCGAAGGTGCGACCCAAACGCAAGGGCTTGACGGTGTGGCGACAGGCGTTCGTCGACGGTGAGTGGCGAACCGTGCAGCGCAGCACGACGAAGNAGGGCGGCCGGGTGGTGTTCCGGATCAAGAAGGCGGCGCCAGCCGGAGCCACCTATACCTACCGAATTCTCGTCGTCGCCAAGAAGCAGGCCGCCGGGGCNAGCCAAGATGTGACGGTGAACGTTTCTGGCTAGAGAACCGCGTCCACCGGTTCGGAGCCGAAACCGTCGTCGCCGGACTGCCCGAGAATCACTGATCCACCCGTCACCGCCGGCCATAGTGCGGGAAGCCACCACTGGGAATCGTCGGGGTGCAGTCCAAGTCGAGTTACACCTGCGAGTGGACGGGCAAGATCGCGGGCGCGTTCGAGCAACTGACGTTGCGTGTGGCCGTCGAGCGCGAGGGCATCGGAGTAGTCGTCGATGAAGACCTGCTGATCGGGCTGGGCCCGCACCGCGATCGTCGCGTCCTGTGCTCCGGGCGGAAGCGCCGCCGTGTCGTCGGGGCCCAGGGGCAAGCCGAAGGGGTGCATGGACACCACGATCACGTTGCCCGTGAGATCCGGAGCTTGCTGCGGCCCTGCGACGAGCAGATCGCAATCTGCGCCGCCCTGAGGAACAACCACGCATCCCGCCGACCAAATCCCCAGCAGCCAGGTGACCCGCTGCCAATGCCACGGAAGGTGAAGGGCCACCTGTTGCCCCGGATCGCAATCGAATTCCGAGGTGAGCGCGTTGGCGATCTTTGCGGCTGCATTGATGACCGATGCTCCGGACAGCTCCATCCGCCCGTCGGATCCGAGATACGTCACGTAGGGCTGGGCGGGGTCGGTGCGCGCGCAAACAGCGGAGCGGATGTCGGTGGCCGTCGAGGACATGGCTTCATTGTCCGGCCAGAGACGGTGACTGAGTGTGGCACCCTTGCCCGATGACCGAAGCCGTGCTGCTCGTAGGAGGCCAAGGAACCCGCCTGCGACCGTTGACGGTGAACACGCCCAAACCCATGCTGCCGGTCGCGGGAGTCCCTTTCACGGTGCACCAGATCACCCGTGCCCGCGATGCGGGAATCGAACGCATCGTCCTGGCGACGAGTTATCGGGCCGAGGTCTTCGCGGAGTTCGTGGAAGGTGTGGACCTCGGAATCGACATCGTGATCGCGACGGAGGAGGAGCCACTCGGCACCGGTGGCGCGATTCGACACGCTTTGTCGCACCTGGAGTCCGGACCCGATGATCCCATTGTCATCTTTAACGGAGACATCCTCAGTGGTCTGGACATCGATGCACTCGTGCGCTCGCACGTGGAGACCTCTAGTGATGTCACGTTGTACCTAACCCCGGTAGAGGACCCGCGCGCGTACGGCCTTGTTCCGATCGATGGCGACGGTCGAGTCGAGGCTTTTCTGGAGAAGCCGTCGACGCCGGAAGAGATCGTCACCGACCTGATCAATGCCGGGTGCTACGTCTTCACCCGTTCGATCATCGAGCAGATCCCCGCGGGTCGGGTGGTGTCGGTCGAGCGTGAGACCTTTCCGGGTCTGTTGGCACACAACGCCGTGGTGCGCGGAGTAGTTGATCGCGGCTACTGGCTCGATCTCGGCACACCGCTGGCGTTCGTGCAAGGCAGTTGCGATCTCGTTCGCGGCTTTGCACCGTCTCCCGCGGTTGCCAACACCGGTGAGGCGCTCGTGCTCGACGGTGCCGATGTNGCGGCGTCCGCCGATGTGCGGGGCGGCTCGACGATCGGTGCCAATGCCGTTGTTTCTGCGGGCTCGGTTGTCGATGGCTCGGTCGTTTTTGATGAGGCCATCGTGGGCGAGGGGAGCGAGATTCGTGGCTGCATCATCGGGCGCGGAGCCCGTATCGGTGAGGGGTGTTCGCTCGACGGCGTCGTCGTCGGCGATGGTGCCGTCGTCGGCGCGCGCAACGAAATCCGCGAGGGTGCGCGCGTGTGGCCGCAGGTGNCGATACCGGATCTCGCTATTCGGTACTCGTCTGACGCGTANNGCGCGACGTCAGTCGACGGGGATGATGTAGTCCTCGGCCTTGCGCGGGGGTCGATCTTTGGCCGGTTGCGCGGGAACCCCGACGGCTACTGCTCCCAATGGGATAACCCGGTCTCCGAGACCGAAATGTTCGCGGACGATCTGCGGGGCGAAGANTGTGGAGGAGATCCACGCTGACCCCAGGCCCTCGGCGGCGAGTCGAATCAGGAGGTTCTCCACGCACGCTCCACCGGCAACCATGAACAGGTCGCGTTCCGCNGCGTTGCGACGATCATCCGGGTAGGTGTGTGCGCCTTTCGCGAGATCGATGAAGGGAACAACGACGACGGGTGCTGTTCGAAGNATGTTGCCGCGCGCNACACGGCGCTCGACCTCGTCCTCGGACNTACCGTCGATGGTCGTCAGGTCGTGTTNCCACGCGCTGCGCATCGCGTCGAGGAGTTCGATTCTCCTGCGGTGATGAGTCGGGTTGTCACGTCGCAGAATGATGAAGCCGAAGGGCTCACTGTGATGCGGTGCGGGAGCTAGCACGGCATCCTCGAGGGCTNGATGGAGGGCGGATGGGTCAACGGGATCGTCGGTGAAGGAGCGAATGGTGCGTCGGGCCGAAACCGCTGCGCGCGCTCCGGCCTGCATCGCCTCCCGAGTGCCGAGGGAGAAGAGGTCCTCCTCGAGGGGGCGCACGATGTCCTTGGCGGCAGGGCCGTCGTCTTCGATCACCAGATGGGAGAGCCCGCGAAGGAGAGCTACGGGCGCGTTGTCGAGTTTTCCGGTGGCCAAGTCGACTGCGGATGCGATCTCGTCGGCGATCGCGACGACCGTCATCTCGAGCGTGTTTCCGAAATCATCTTGGCGGCCGGTGTAGTCGTCGAGCACGTGAACGCCACTAGATCCGATGGCAACGTCGGTCACTCCTAGCCGCCAGGGACGGCCCATCGTGTCGGTGATGATGACGCCCACGGTAACGCCCGTCCGATCGATCACGTGATCTCTCAGTTGTCGGGCGCTGGCATCGGAATCGACGGGAAGGAGGACCACCGTTCCTTGGTCGGTGTTGCTGGCATCGACGCCGGCCGCCGCGAGNACCAAGCCGTGTGAGGTTTGAACGATCTTGGTGAGACCACGCGGAGTGTTTTTCACGGCGACGATTCGCTCGGCCTGTTGATCGATGACCGACTCGCGCGATGCTGCCTCGACCACACGGCCTTCGGCTTTAGCCACCACCTTGCTGGTGACAACGATGATGTCCCCGTCACTGATACCGGTGGATTCATCGGGCCACCGGATGGTGGCCAGGGCCTCGGTGACGATGGAGTTGATGTCGTCACCGGGGGAGAACAGGTGATTGAGGGGCACCGGGAGAACGGTGAAGGTGGAGGTCATGNGGCAGCCCAGTGAAGTGAGGTGTCGGTCCGGCGTCCCCGGTCTGCTGCCGCGGCCTGGAGGTGAGCGACGGTGCGGGTGGCGGAGGCGTCCAGATGAAGGCCCGAGACGGACACCGGGCCCGGAGTCGTGTCGACGTGCACGGAAGCCAGATCGAGGACTCGCTCCCATGGCCCTTGCGTCCAGCGGACCGATTGGGTGCGTGCGTGCGGCACGAGTGCTGTCCGACGCGTGATCCGCCCTCGTCGGATCGCGAAACTGTGTGCGTCCCACCCGACGGCAAGATTCCGCCACTGAATGGGCGATCGCCACCAGGCGCGACGCGGCGCACCTACCCAGGTGATCGAAGAAGCCCGCAGATCGGGNAGCACCCGCGAAACGATGTCTTGGGCGGAGTCCATCTTGGAGACGGGAATGAGCACGGTGTCGCTGCGCTGGCTTCCGGAGCCAGAGGATTCCGAGCCCACGCCGGCGATCGTGACGCGAATGCGTGTCCATCGCTGCCTCCGCCACAGCAAGGGCTCGACGTATTCGATGGCCTGGACGCGGCCGGGAGGCACGGTCCGCGATTCGGTGCGCAGCAATCCGTAACGCAGGCGGAGTCCATCGGGAGATTGCGCGACGGTGAACCCGTAGTAGCGAATGAATTCCGCCACGACGAGAACCAGGGGAATACCTCCGGTCACGACGGCCACGCCGATAGCACCCCAGCCTCCGGTGAGATAGCTGGTGACGATGATGATCACGGTGAGCAGGAGTAGACCGGCCGTTGTCATACGAAGTGCCAGCGACACGGCCAAGTGACGGCCGGACACCCGGGCTATGTCGCTCTGCGGTGCTTCAGCGGTCGTGGCCGAGAGTCCTGCCGATCGTGCGAGGACCTCTCGTCGGATCTCACGAGCGTCGTCGAGGGTCACGTACTTGAGTCGAACCCGTGAGTCGTCCTGCCCGGCCACTTCGATAACGACCACGGCCATGGAGAACAGTCGAGCGGCGAATGGTTGCGTCACGTCCACGGTTTGGATTCGGGAGAGTTGAACGCGTCGTTGTTGGCGAAACAGCACTCCTGATTGCATTCGAAAGTCACCGTCGTCGTCGAACCAGAAGCTGAGCGCCCGCCACTGGAAGTAGTTCAGCACTGCGACGAGAGCACTCAGGAGGAAGGCGATGACGGCGAAAACAACGATGGCGAGCGCGATGGGTGGCATCCATGCCATGCCGATGATGTCGTCGAGGCGCCCGGCTAGCGTGTTGATGCGTTGAATGCCGACGGCGAAGGCGATACCGGCGAGTGCGGGAAAGACCGCTACCGCGTGGACGAGCGGTGAGATCGGGTGCACCTTGCGGTGCCCTTCAGCGTCGATGAGGCGGCTGCCGGGGACGGTGATGCCGAGTCCAAGGTCGTCACCGATGGAACTGGNCGGCACGCTGGAAGTGGACGGCACGCTGGAGCTGGAATCGACTCCTTCGTGCGCGGGTGACTTGTCCGGGTGCTGGGTGTGGCGTGCCGGATCGGTCATCGGGGTGTCACAGTCCGGCCGATCGGGTTTCGCCCAGTCGTGCCAGGCGGTCTCTGAGATCGGCGGCGACCTGCGGTTCGAGTCCAGGAATGGATGCGTCGGTGGTGGCAGCCGCCGTGTGGAGTTGAACGGTCGTGACCCCGAGTGCCCGATCGATCGGCCCAGCCTTGACGTCAACGAGTTGCATGCGGCCGTAGGGAACGATGACGAGACGTCGGAACAGGATTCCACTGGAGACCAGAAGGTCATCGCCTCGTTCGCAGTAGGCATACGAGCGCACCCGTCGGCCGATGAGCCACCACCCCCACAGCAGACCGATCAGTGCAGCGACAGCGATCACCACGGACACCCAGGCGATCACTCCCAGCAGNGTCAGGACTCCGAGCACGATCGCGGTCATGGGTACCAGCGTCACGACAAGGACGATGCGGCGAGCCGTGACGAGNCGCGGCGAGACGGGTACCCAGTGATCGCTCGCGCCATCGGAGGTGAAAGCGGTCGCGGTGTCCATGGAAGGCATTGAACCAGCGATCAGTGAGTCGAGCGCAGGCGAGAAGCAAGGTCCAACGTCTCGGCAGCCATGGCGGCCGTCGCGTCGAGATCGGTCATCAGTAACGGAACAGCCCGAGCAGTGATACCCGCCTCCTCGATGACCGGTGTCGAAGCGGCGTCGGAGGTGTCCACAAGCCAGCCGTCCAGCAGGCCGCCACTCGGGCGAGCGCCGTAGTGCTGAGCCACGGCTGCGGCGCTGGTCTCGATGCCGCTGGCTCGAAGACATGCATCGGCCATGCCTCGGACCGGGGCGCCGGAGATGATGGGGCTGACGCCGACGACGGGGGCCTTGGCCGCGCGAATCTCGTCCGCTAGTCCGGGCACCGCGAGGATCGTTCCGATCGAGACGATCGGATTACTTGGAGGAAGGACGATGACATCGGCGTTGCGCAGAGCATCCACGACTCCCGGAGCCGGTGTCGCCTCTTCGATTCCCACGATGACGAACCGGCGCGCCGGTAGTGATGCCCGATAGCGAATCCACCACTCTTGAAAGTGCAGAGCGGTGTCCGTCCCCGGGTTGTCGGGATCATCGACGATGACGTGCGTCTCGGCGCGGTCGTCGGTCATGGGAATGAGGTGGACTCCGGGTTGCCAGCGTTCGCACAGTGCCTCGGTCACGCGGGAGAGCGGGTAGCCCGCGTTAAGGCTTGTCGTTCTCACCAGATGCGTCCCGATATCTCGGTCACCGAGCCCGAACCATGTGGGCTCGACCCCGTACGCGGTGAGTTCCTCCTTGGCGCGGAAGGTTTCGTCGAGGCGGCCCCAGCCACGCNCGGGGTCGATTCCCTCTCCGAGGGTGTACATCACGGTGTCCAGATCGGGGCACACCCGCAGNCCGTGGATCCAGATGTCGTCCCCGGTGTTCCCGATCACGGTTATCTCGGTGAACTCGGAGTCGANTGCTTCGCCCGCAACAGAATCGTTNGCGGCCCGCTGAATGTGGTGACGAAGTCCACGAAGGAAGCGCGCGCCACCGATCCCCCCGGCGAGAGCAGTGATGCGCATCCGTGCATCCAACCATTGGGGCGTCGTTTGCCCTCTGAGGGAGATCCGGGAGACGGGCCCACGGGATTACCCGATTAACGGTGGTTTTGGGTCCATGAAAAGGGCATATGGGGCAAAAAGATCACCAATGTCAGCGTCGGGCTTGACGAAGACGAACTACACCCCTGTAATACACCCCGTAAGCGCGTTCACTAGAGCGTGAGCCGGGGGTCGAGGAGGATCCTGCGTGTCCGAGCGAGGAACGATCGCGGAGTTGGCGCTCCTTCCACTGTCCGACGTCGAAGAACTCGCCTGGCAAGAGCAGGCGCTGTGCGCACAGACCGATCCCGAAGCTTTCTTCCCGGAAAAGGGCGGCAGCACGCGGGAAGCCAAGCGGGTCTGCCTGTCGTGCGATGTGCGCAACGACTGCCTGGAGTACGCGCTCGCCAACGACGAGCGGTTTGGCATCTGGGGCGGCCTGTCCGAGCGGGAACGCCGCCGGTTGAAGAAGCGCGCCGTCTGATTCCACCGCTGGTGGGCCGTACTCTGACCTGGTGACCGAGCCCGCTTCCCCTGGCGTCGCCGGTGACGATGTATTCGGTGAACCCGGCGGTGATTCGGAGTGGGATGCCTTCACCGACAGTCTGATCCTTGACACCGGGCTCCCATCCCGCGAGCACTTCGTCACCGCCATCGTCGTCAGCCACGATGGAGAGGTCTGGCTGCCAGCGGTCTTGACCACGCTCGCTCGCCAAACACGCCCGGTGAACTCGGTTATCGGTGTCGACAACGCCTCACAGGATTCGAGCCCGGCTGTGCTTCGGGAGTCACTAGGAGCCGACGCTGTCGTCGAGCGTGAGGTCAACGACGGTTTCGGGTCGGCCGCCGCGGCGGGCTTCGCGTCGGTCGNTGCCCGGCAACCAGCGTTGCCCGACGACGTCGTCCGATGGGTATGGCTCCTGCACGACGACAGTGCGCCCGACCTCACGTGCCTGGAGCGGTTGTTGCAGGCGGCGGACGAGCACCCGTCAGCCGATGTCCTCGGCCCGAAGATTCTCGGCTGGCACGACCGCCGACTCCTCCTCGAAGTCGGGGTCAGCATCGACGGTGACGGGCGGCGCGTGACGGGACTAGAGCAACGCGAACACGACCAGGGGCAGCACGACGGTGTTCGTGATGTCCTGGCCGTCAGTTCCGCAGGAATGCTGATCAGACAGGACGTCTGGGAGGAGCTCGCCGGCTTCGACCCTCACCTGCCCTTGTATCGCGATGACGTGGACTTTTGCTGGCGGGTTCACCGTGCCGGTGGTCGGGTGCTGGTGGCGGCGGACGCTGTCCTTCACCACCGAGAGACGTCGGCGTATGACCGTCGTCAGGTCCGCGACGGCGATGCCCGTCAGCACCGGGCGGACCGCGAAGCCGCCATTCGGGTGCTGTTGACCCACGCCACGACGGTCGGGATGTTCTTTGTTGCCTTACGCCTGCTGATTGGCAGCGCCATCCGAGCGCTGACCTATCTCGTCGGCAAGGACTTGGCGGCTGCACGGGATGAAGTGAGCGCACAATTCGCGGTGCTGGCGAAACCTCGCCGTCTGAGGGCATCTCGATCACTGGTCTCCCGATCGAGCGTCGAACCGGCATCGGTAGCCCGATCACTGCGGCCGACCACGGTCGACCAGTTGCGGGACCTCGGCGAGACCGTCGGGGGGCTACTGACCACGAGTTCGGCGACCGGCCCGTCGAGTGTCAGTGCCCTGGAATCTGGACCGATTGACGACGAGGCCGCGTACCTGCCGGACGACTCCTCTGGAGTTCTTCGCCGTATTCTCCTGGCTCCTGGCGTTGTCGCGACCATGGCTTTGTTGGTCGTGGCCGCCATCGCGACCCGTGGGCTGTGGTGGGGCGAAGGCGTGCTTCAAGGCGGTGCACTTCTTCCCGTCCCCGAAGGAGCCCGCGATGTCTGGGCGTCCTACACGCGCGCCTGGCATGACGTCGGCCCCGGGTCGCACACACCCTCGGCACCGTTCCTCATCGTGGTCGGGGTCGTGGCCACGGTGCTGTTCGGCAATCCCGACTGGGCGATGAACGTGCTCGTACTTCTTGCTGCGCCCATTGCCGGCTGGAGCGCCTACGTCGCGACGCGGGGAATGCTGACGAGCAAGGTGATCCGGGCGTGGATGGCCGTCACGTACGCGCTGTTGCCGGCGATGACCGGCGCGTTCGCGCAGGGGCGCGTCGGGACGTTAATCACCGCTATCGCTTTGCCGTTCGCGATTCGCTCTGGTTTTCGTCTGTCGCGTCGCACAGGCACCATTCGTCGAGCGGCGGGGACGGCTTTGTTGATGTCCGTGATCCTTGCCGCCACCCCGGCGGTCTGGGTGGTGGCTCTCGGCTGCGCAGTGATCGCCTCGATTGTGGCCATCCGTCGTTGGGGACCCGATGCGTGGGCGATCATCACACGGTTCGCCATCGCGATCATTGTGCCGTTGCTCGTCCTGATGCCCTGGACGGTGCACCTGATCACCAATCCGGCACTTTTCTTCGTCGAGCCAGGACTGAACATCCCGGGGATCATCGACCCCAACCTGCGGCCCATCGATGTGCTGCTGCTGCATCCCGGCGGACCGGGGATGAACCCGCTGCTGGTGACCGCTGGACTCGTTTTCGCGGCGTTCCTCGCGTTGTTCCGACGCGACACGGCGAGCTACGTGCGTGCGTGGTGGGTGGTGGTGATACTCGCGTTGGCGATAGGCGTAGTCCAGTCCACGATCACCGTTCTTCCCCCCGGGGCAGAAGTCCGCGCGCAGCCGTGGCCCGGACCGATGACGCTGGTGATGGGCCTGGCAATGATTGCCGCGTGCGGAATCGCTTTCGACGGTCTGCGACAACGCTTCGCGGGGCAGAGTTTCACGCTCGGACAGCCACTGGCCGCTATCGGACTCGTCGCAGCCGCGCTGACGCCGGTCGCTGCGGCCGTCTGGTGGATCCCCGCGAACGATGACGTTGTCCAGCGGGCACCGCGTCTGGATGTGCCGGCATTCGTGGCAGCCGAGGCCGACGGTCCGCAAGCCCCGCGAACGTTGGTCTTGACCGATAACGGTCAAGGGGAGGTCCGCTACATGCTCATCGGCGGATCGGCCCTGACGTTGGGATCGGCCGAGACGATGCCTGAACCGGAGGTGTGGGAGCCGATCGACGACTTCGTTTCGGCGTTGGCGTCTGGTCGCGGCGGCGGGGAAGTAGACGCGCTGCGCTCGTACGGCGTTCGATACGTCACCCTCGCGGCGAAGTCTTCGCGTTCGATCGTCCCGGCACTCGACTCCGAGCCGGGATTACGTCGACTTGCTCGCGCGGAAGGGGAGGTGCTGTGGCGCATCAGCGGTGTCACGTCGCGAGCGCAAGTCTTCGATATCGACAGCGCGTCGGGTGAGTTCCTTCCGATGGCTCTCGACATTGCTCAACCCGGCGACATCGGGACCGACCCGTACCTCGACGGCGCGCTTCCCGAGGCTGTGGACGTCGACCCTGGCTCGCGGGTTCTGTGGTTGGGCGTGACATCGACAACGCAGTGGTCAGCGTCCATCGATGGCCAAGCTCTGGCCCGGGCCGCACTTCCCGAGCCACTGAATTGGGCGGCGGCCTTCGTTGTTCCGGTGGAGAAAGCGACATCCACGGTCGTGGCGTCTTTTGATGACTCTCTTCGGCGTGGGTGGCTCATCTTCCAGGCCATCGTCATTCTCGCGCTTATTGTTCTCACACTGCCCGAGCGTCGGGTTCTTGATCCTGACCCCGATGACCCCGATGACCCAGACCGACCGGATGCTCCCGAGGTGCCCCACTTTCTCGACCTGACNCAGGTGGCGACTGCGGCCGCGGATCCAATCGATTCCATGGGGCCGGCCGGGTCCACGTCGACGCGACCGACGACGCGACCGACAACGCAGGGCGCTGCGCTCGAGGACTCGCATGATGGGAACGGGATGACGAAGGACGCGAGTAACGACGCGGGCGACGAATCGACGGGGGTGAACCCATGACCACGGTCACCAGCACCGCGGATGGACGCCAGCCTCGGTGGGTGCCCCCGCTGCTTGTTCTCGCCATAATCGCCAGCATCGTCGGCGTCGGTTTCCTCGTCGGGGCCGACTCCGATGAATCGGTGAGCCGGACGACGATCGCCGAACCCATTCGATCGAGCGTGTTGTTGTGTCCGGAACCGGGGACGGGCGGAAATCTGGGCGTTCGAGTCACGGGAGCTGTCATTCCCGGCCAGCCCGGGCAAGAGGGCGACGGCGAGGCGGGGCTGCGCACCCTTCCGGGCGCGGAATCGGCAGGCTCCAACCTGAAGGCACCGGGCGAACAGGGCCAGATCGAGGCATTCGGAATCGAATTGCCCGCAGTCGAGGCCTACGGTGAGGGAGCGCTGGCGCCAGGCCTGATCGCCGATCAATGGGGGCGCGACCCCAGCGGTCGTGGTCGAGGGATGGCGAGCACCGCGTGCGCCCCGGCCGGATCGGATTTCTGGTTCGTGGGGGGTGGCGCTGTTGCCGGGCGTGTGACGCGTGTCGTGTTGGTGAATCCGGATGTCACGTCGGCGATCGTGGATGTGATCATTCACGGCCCGGATGGAGAGATCGAGACACCGACGACGCGGGGACTGGTCGTCCCGGGCCAAGACCGGATCATCGTTCGCCTCGATGAGGTGGCCCCCGGGATCAATGGCACCGCCTTCCATGTNATCGCGCGGGCGGGTCGCGTGGGGGCGTCGGTCGACGATGAGCAGCGCAGCGGGTTAGACGCGATCGGAACCGATTGGATCCCTGCCGCTGCCGAACCGGCGACGAACGTCTACCTGCCCGGAATCTTGGCCGGTGACGGGGCGAGGGTGCTGTCGGTAGTGTCGACGACGGACAGCGACGCGATCGTGGATATTCGCGTCCTCGCTCAGGACGGGAGCTACCAGCCGTTCGATCGTGGCAGCGTCACCGTTCCTGCGGGCGCGGTCACGACGTTGGATATGACGCCTGCGTTACCGCCNTACCCGAACGGGGTTCTCCCGGCGGCGCTTCAGTTGACGTCGGATCAGCCGATCGTTGTGGGAATGCGGCAGTTCTTTGGTGGGCGCAATGTGCAAAACGAAGCGTCCTTCACCGCCGGCGCTCAGCCTTTCGTCGGTCCCTCGGCGGTGAGTGGGCTTCCGGTGCGGAATGCGACGGATGTGAAGTTACAGATCGCCGCCCCGGCAACCTCGGTGGAGGTAGACGTCACGATGCTTCCCTTCCGCGGGGGAACAACCATTGCCGAGGAGACCGAACCGGTGCGGGTGTCAATACCCGCGGGTGAGGTGCGGGTGGTCACCTTCGAACCTCCNACAGATGTCGACTGGTTCACAGGCGTGATTACGCCCGTCCCAGGATCCGGGCCGATTCTGGCGGCGCACCGGGTGAAGGAGCGCTCTCAGTTCGGTGACTTGATCACCGGCTATCCATGGAAGCCGCTGCGGGTGCGGGTGCCCGTGCCTCAGGCTGTTGCGGACGTCGCGGTGGTCGGCCGCTGACGCCGGCCGCGAATACCAACGTCCGCGCGCCTGCTCGCGGTGCACGAACGTTCCCCGTACACGCTCACCGTGTGGCGTTTCTCCGGAAGGCGGCGCGGCTACACCAGTGATGAGGATCTGACCGCTAGCGTGCCGGACGTGAGTCGTCGCCGCTGCTCTAAGCCGTCCTGCGCTCAGCCGGCGGTCTCCACCCTCACCTATGTATACGCCGACTCCACGGCAGTCGTCGGTCCGCTTGCGACGTATGCCGAACCGCACTGCTACGACCTGTGTCAAATGCACAGTGACCGTTTGACGGCTCCCCGGGGCTGGGAGGTTGTGCGCATCACGCCGGATCCTGACGCGCTGAAACCAAGCAGCGACGATCTGCAAGCCCTCGCCGACGCAGTCCGAGAGGCGGCCAAGCCTCGGTTCGAGACGCTGGATGCGCTGACGGCAGGCGGTACGGACAGTGGCGACGCCGCCGTGGACGCGACGCACGGCCGCCGTGGTCATCTGCGTGTGGTTCCCGAAGTGGCACACACGGACTTCACGCCGACNGCTACGGTACGTCAGCACGCGCAGGATTCGCCGGACGCCCGGGACGCCCAGCGCTCCGGAGGCTTCGAGGGATCCGAGGGCTCCGAAGGCGGCCACGACTTCACAGGCGTCGGGCACGTCGACGCTGCGGCTGAGCGCTACGACGAGGCCCGTCCCTTCCTTACGTCGACTCCGGACGTTGGAGACAAGCCCTTTGACCACGAAGGCCTCTAGTAAGACCGCAGGTCCGCAAGCCCGCCACCCGGGTGTGGCTGTGGGTTCGCCGATAGCCTTCCGTCGTGCGCGATCTCGACTCGATCATCAAGGCCTACGACGTCCGGGGGATTTATCCAGATCAGTTNGATGAGGCGCTCGCTCATGACGTCGGGGCCGCATTTGTCCGNGTCCTGGGAGTGGCGACAGCNNACGGTGGTCCAGGAGCGGTGTGCGTCGGTCATGACATGCGTCCGTCCGGTCCCGACCTGGTGGCGAGCTTCGCTGACGGCGTCCGCGAGCAAGGCTGCGATGTGATTCTCATCGGGTTGTGTAGTACCGACGGCTTGTATTTCGCGTCGGGGTCGCTGGGGCTACCAGGAGCCATGTTCACGGCGAGCCACAATCCGGCCGAGTACAACGGCATCAAACTGTGTCGCGTGGGCGCCGCACCAGTGGGCCAGGACACGGGGCTTGCCGACATCAAGCAGATGATTCGCTCCGGCGTCCCAGAATCCGACGAGACGATGGGTGAANCTCAATCGCGAGACACGCTCGCCGATTACGCCGGCTACCTTCGTGAACTCGTCGACCTCTCGGATATTCGTCCCCTCACGGTCGTCGTGGACGCGGGGAACGGAATGGCCGGTTNCACCGTGCCTGCGGTTCTGGGTGAGGACGCTGGCCTTCCGGCCTTGCCGCTGTCGATCGATCGCATGTATTTCGAGCTCGATGGGACTTTCCCCAACCATGAGGCCAATCCGATCGAGCCAGCCAATCTGATCGACATTCAAGCTCGAGTCCGTAGCACCGGCGCCGATATTGGATTGGCGTTCGACGGTGATGCTGACCGATGCTTCGTTGTCGACGAAGGCGGTCGCATTGTCAGCCCGTCGACTTTGACGGCACTGATCGCCGCGAGGGAATTACAGCGCAGTCCGGGTTCGACGGTCATTCACAACCTGATCACTTCGAAGGCCGTTCCGGAAGTCGTTTCCGAGTGTGGTGGTTCAGCGGTGAAGACACGCGTGGGTCACTCTTTCATCAAGGCGACGATGGCTGAAACAGACGCCGTTTTCGGCGGTGAGCACTCGGGCCATTTCTATTTCCGTGACTTCTGGCGAGCTGACTCGGGAATGCTCGCGGCGATGCACACGCTTGCCGCACTCGGGTCCACACCGGAAGGTACGACTATCTCTTCGCTGCTGACCGAGTTCGAACGCTATGTGGCGTCGGGGGAGATCAATACCCCGGTCGAGGATCAGTCGGCGATGATGGATCTGATCGAGACCACTTTCGCAGGCCACGACGACGTCACCACCGATCACATGGACGGGCTGACCGTCGATGGTGGCCAGTGGTGGTTCAACGTCCGGCCAAGCAACACGGAGCCGTTGTTGCGCCTGAATGTCGAGGCACGCGAGACGGCAACGATGGAAACATTGCGGGATGAAGTTCTCGCACTGATGAGGGGTGAAGCGACGTGAGTCAGTACCCGAACTCCCCGCTGGGCTTGTCTCCGCATTTGTGGGACGTGCTGGCCTGCCCGTGCGAGAAGCACGCCGCGGTCGAGGCCGATGAAGAAGCATCCGAGATCGTGTGTTCGAAGTGCTCCCGACGCTTCCCGGTGCGAGATGGGATCCCGGTCATGCTGATGGACCAGGCCGCCGGGGACCTCAACGAGTCGGGCTCCACTTCCGCGTGATGTTCTCGATTCGAGGTGACGTCAAGGATTACGACTGGGGAATCCTCGACGGCCTGACGCCGTGGACGCAGGTGTCCACCGGCGCCCCGCAGGCGGAGCTGTGGTTCGGCGTGCACCCGAGCGGACCATCACCGATGGATGCGGCGGTCCTCGAAGGCAACACCGCTGACCCGACCGAAACTCTCGCCGATCACCTGACCCGAGAACAGGCCCCCGTCCTCGCGAAGATCCTCGCCGCGGGTCGACCACTGTCCGTGCAGGTGCATCCGAACGCCCGCGACGCGAAGCGCATGTGGGACGAGCAGCAGATCGCAGGCCCGGCCGTCCTGGCCGATGCCTACGAGAAGGCCGAAGTTCTGGTTGCCCTCGAACCGTTCGATGCATTCGTTGGATGGCGCCCGGCTTCCGATGCGGCGGAAATACTCGAGCGCGTCGACGGCATGGCTTTGGCCGCGGCGGCTCTCCACGCCGATGATCGGGTGGCCGCAATCCAGTTGATCCATGAGCAGCAGTCACACGCGCAAGCACTGGTAGGTCAACTTCCCGAAGCAATCGATCGAGCGAACGATGCGGGGTCCATGACGCGGGTGATGAGCGAATCGGAGATCGCGGCCTACCGGAACGCCGCAGCAGACTTTCCCGCGGACATCGGCGTGCTGATGACGCCACTACTGGATTTCGTCACCTTGCTGCCGGGCGATGCGGTGTATCTGGCTCCGGGCATTCCGCACAGCTACGTGCGAGGAATCGGCTTTGAGGTCATGACGAGTTCGGACAATGTGCTTCGACTTGGACTGACCAATAAGCCGGTGTTCGTTGATCGTGCCCTGGACATTCTTGATTTCGACACGGACCCGCAGTTCATTCACGGCTCGACATCGATCGCTCCGGTAGGGGCTGATTTTCAGCTGGAAGTGGTCACTGCCGGATCCTCACCGTTGGCGACGGGGGAGTACCGGCTCGTGGTGGCAATCGCCGGGGACGTCGACGTGGCAGTAGGCGGACAGACGCGTACGGCCACCCAAGGGCGGGGAGTGGTGGTGACCGCGGGAGAGCCCGACGCCGTCGTGTCCACGCAGGGCATGGCGGTAGCCGTGATTGCTCCCGCCACCCCCTAAGCGAGTCCCGACGCGCGGTCACGGGCGAGTCGTGGCAAACTTGGGGCGTCGCCGATGGTCCGGAGCCCTGGTTCCCGTCGAGACGCTCCCGTCGGCGTGGCATTCGAAGTATGACCCGCTGTCGTGAGCACCGAAAAAGCAACATCGACAAACGGAGAAAGAATGACCCTGACCAAAGCTGACGGCACCCCTGACTACAAGATTGCCGATCTATCCCTCGCGGAGTTCGGACGCGACGAGATTCGCCTGGCCGAGCATGAAATGCCCGGGCTGATTGCGATGCGCGAAGAATACGGCGATTCCAAGCCGCTCTCCGGAGCACGCATCACCGGATCGCTCCACATGACCATTCAGACAGCGGTTCTGATCGAGACGCTAACGGCACTCGGCGCCGACGTTCGCTGGGCGTCCTGCAACATCTTCTCTACCCAGGACCATGCCGCGGCCGCGGTTGTCGTGGGCCCGAACGGTTCGCCAGAGGACCCGCAGGGGATCCCCGTGTACGCCTGGAAGGGCGAGACACTCGAGGAGTACTGGTGGTGCACCGAGCAGGTGCTCGACTGGCCCGAGGCTGGTCCGAACATGATCCTCGACGACGGAGGAGATGCCACGCTGCTCGTGCACAAGGGTGCGGAATTCGAGAAGGCCGGTGTCGTTCCCTCGAGTGACGAGAGTGACTCCGAGGAGTACCGGGTCATCCTGCACACGCTGCGGGAATCGCTCGCGAACTCGCCCGACCGTTTCACGAAGATCGCTGCCGGGATCACGGGAGTGACGGAGGAAACCACCACGGGTGTCTTGCGTTTGTACGACATGCAGCGTGACGGCTCGCTTCTGTTCCCGGCCATCAACGTCAACGACTCGGTCACCAAGAGCAAGTTCGATAACAAGTACGGCTGCCGCCACTCGTTGGTCGATGGCATCAACCGAGCAACCGACACGCTCATCGGCGGCAAGGTCGCCGTGGTGTTCGGCTACGGCGACGTCGGTAAAGGTTCTGCGGACTCCTTGCGGGGCCAGGGCGCTCGCGTGATCGTTACCGAGGTCGACCCCATCTGCGCTCTCCAGGCCGCCATGGACGGCTACCAGGTGGCAAGACTCGAAGACGTGGTCGGTGAGGCGGACATCTTCATCACGGCCACGGGCTGCTTCGATGTCATCACCGCCGACGACATGCAGAAGATGAAGCACCAGGCAATCGTCGGCAACATCGGGCACTTCGACAACGAGATCGACATGGCGGGCCTCGCTGCTCTGCCGGGCGTCACGCGCAAGACGATCAAGCCACAGGTTGACGAATGGACCTTCGCCGAAGGCCGCAGCATCATCGTGCTGTCCGAGGGGCGCTTGCTGAACCTCGGTAACGCCACCGGACACCCGTCGTTCGTGATGAGCAATTCGTTCACGAACCAGGTGCTCGCCCAGATCGAACTGTTCACCAAGCGTGACGAATACCCGATCGGTGTGTACACGCTGCCCAAGCACCTCGACGAGAAGGTGGCGCATCTGCACCTCGATGCGCTCGGCGTGCGCCTGACGGAGTTGAACAAGCAGCAGGCGGAGTACCTCGGTGTGGACGTTGCCGGGCCATACAAGCCGGACCACTACCGCTACTAGGTCAACTTCGACCGCACAACCTCCCACGTCGGGGCCGCACCACGGTGCGGCCCCGACGTTTGTGTAGGCAGGTGGGTTATCCGACCGGNGCCGGCTAAGGCAGGTCGTGGGGGTTGACCAGCGATCGGGCCAACCATTCCTCGCGCGCAGCGAATGCCTCGATTGCCGACCGCGTGGATATCGACGTGAACGCGACGGTCGCCGCAACGATGAGGTCCGCCATGAAGTCCAGATGGGCGCTCGCGATGACTCCGATGACTGGGTAGCCGCCGGTGAGGCCGCCGTCGGGGCCGAGGACGATGACCGTGCCATCGTCGAGAAGTTGGATGGCACCGGGCATGACAGGCATGCTCGGGATCGGATCCGATGCGGGGATGCGTGGGCCGCTNAGACGCAGCCCCGAACGNGCGCAGGCATCGACCTGCCAGGCTCCCGCGCACAGCAGTTCGGCTTTCTCTTGATCGAAGGCCACCACCGCTATCTCGCTCGGTGCCGNCTCCTCGGNACGCACGAAGCACCCAACGCGATCNTCCTGTGTGCGGGCGGAGCCCATAAGCACGTCACCGGGAGATAGTGGTGAGCCATCTCCCCTTGGGCCACCAAGGTGGGAGAAGGAGTCGGTTGACGCGGATTTCAGAATGGTGCGGGGCTGCCAATCGGACAGTGCCACGTACGCCGGTCCGGGTCCTCGGTGATGAATGGTCACCGTTGTTGCGGGCGAGACATCGACCGCCACGGCATGAGGCGCCCGATGACCATCCACAGTCAGCTCTGCCGGGCCGACCAGTGCCAACGTTTGCCTCTGGTGAATGGTGAGTGTCACGTCGGAAGCGAGGATTTCCAGCGTTGGATGAGGGCCGTCAAGGGTGCCGTGGACGAGTGCGTGAGCGAGACGATGTCGTGCTCGATGCCATGCGCCCGACCGGGGGACGCCGACGTCGGTGAATCCCTCTCGACCTGCATCTTGAACGGTGGCGAGCCCGACGGTGTCGATGGTGGCGATGGTGGCGATGGTGGCGATGGGCTCATCCGCGGGTGAGGGGTTCACGGCGTGGGCTCGTGGTCGATCGCAGCAAAGCGCACGGTGGCACCGGGTACGAGCAAGGTCGGTCGACTGTCGTTGTCCGGATCGAAAAATGTGCACCGGCTGGTGCCGATGAGGTGCCACCCACCGGGCGAGGACGTTGGGTAGATGGCGCTCATGCCGGCGGCGAGGGCCACGCTGCCCGCGGGAACCGTCGCTCTCGGTGTCGCGCGTCTCGGCAGGGAGGACCAGGGCAGGACGGGAGCCTCGATCGGTTCGAGGTAGCCGAAACCTGGAGCGAAGCCCATCAGTGCCACGCGCCACCGCTGCGAGGTGTGTGCCTGGACTAATTCGGTGTCGGAGATACCAAAGAAGGTCGCGGTAGGGAAGAGATCGGGTCCGTCGTAGGCCACGTCGATCGTGGTGATCGCATCCGCTGCGGGCGCCTTTGAGGTCTGCGGTGCTTGCGATGCTTTCGGTGATTCGTCGACGGAGGCGAGGACGCGTCGAACGTCGGCTTCGAGGTTGACGTCCGGACTGAGCACTTCGACCATCAGCGACGAGATGCCTCGACGGACGACGGTCTCGGGCAGTGCTCGCATCACGATTGTCGCGACCGACTCGCGATCGAGTGGTGACGCAACGTCGATAAGGACAGCACGGTCGCCGAACCACGCGGTTTCGTGCGCGGTCACGATGTCATCCGGATCACGACACCGACCTACACGTCACCATCAGCGATGGGCTCAATGCTGACCCCGTGGGCGATGAGTTCTGTGCGAACTGCACGCGCCATCGCTGCGGCCTCGGGGGAGTCTGAGTGCACACACAGTGTTCGGGCAGCCAGGTCGATGGCGGTGCCATCGATCGTGTCGACCTGTTGGTTGAGCGCGATGCTGAGAGCTTGGGACACCGCCACCGGTAGGTCGTCGTGCACGGCTCCCGCCATAGACCGGGGCACCAGAGTTCCGTCGGTGTTGTAGGCCCGATCGACGAAGGCCTCAGCGACAAAGCGAATGCTGGACGCCTCGGCAACGTCCTGCAGGCGCGACCCCGCCGCCCCGGTGACGTAGAGATCGGCTCCGATTTCGGTGGAAACTTTCGTGACTGCAGCGATGAAGGATTCGGCGATGGCATCGTCGCTGGCGGCATCGTGGTAAAGCGCTCCGTGTGCTTTGACGTGAGTGAGCGAGGTTCCTGCAGCCGAGCAGGCTGTCGCCACCGCACGGATCTGGTGTCGAAGAACCTCGGTCAGGTGGGTGGCGTCGCACTCACCCTTCATCGATAGACGACCGAAATTTGCTCGGTCCGGGTACGAGGGGTGTGCCCCAACGGCGACGTCTCGACGAGCGCATTGCTCGACGGTTGCGCGCAAAACCTCATCTCCACCCGCGTGACCTCCAGCTGCGACGTTCGCCGATGTGACGACATTCAGGAGGGTTGCGTCGTCGCCGCATTCCTCGCCGACGTCTGCGTTCAGGTCGATGATCGGCACGCACGCGAGCCTAGGTGACGGTTTTAGGTGGGCAACAGTTCGTCTATCAGCGCTTGGACTCGTGTCTTGATCTCGTCTCGGATAGGTCGAACCGAGTCCACGCCTTTGCCGGCCGGATCGTCGAGTTCCCAGTCCTCGTAGCGCTTGCCCGGAAAGACCGGGCAGGTGTCCCCGCATCCCATGGTGATGACAACGTCGGAGGCCTGAACCGCGTCGGTGGTGAGCACCTTCGGGGTCTGAGCGCTGATGTCGATGCCTTCTTCGGCCATTGCTTCCACGGCGGCTGGATTCACGCGTTCCCCGGGGGCTGAACCAGCGGAGCGAACCTCAATGTCACCACCCGACAGGTGCGCCAGGTAGGCCGCTGCCATCTGCGACCGGCCAGCGTTGTGCACGCAGACGAAGAGGACGGAGGGCTTATCGGTCATGTCAGCTTCTTTCGTGAACGGGTTGGGGTAGATCGAGTGGTTCAGGCTTGGTGCGGGGGTAGAGAAAATCGGTGAGGAGCGATCCGATCGCGGCACCGATGAGTTGGAAGGCGATAAAGGGCAGAACGTCGCTGGGCGAGATGCCGGTGAACGTATCGGTCATCGATCGACCGATCGTCACGGCAGGGTTCGCGAAGGACGTCGACGAGGTGAAGAAGTAGGCGGCACCGATCCACGCTGGAACGAGCAGCGGGCCGAGGTGCCCTCGACCGGTGCGGGTCAAGATCCCAATGATGGCGATCAGGCCGGCCGTTGCGACAACCTCTCCCAGCCAGATAGGAAAGCCGCTGCGGGCATTGGTGGAGGGGTCGAAAGCTGGTAGGTCGAACATGATGTTGGCGAGAGCGACTCCGCACAGCCCTCCGAGTATCTGGACAATGATGTAGCTGAGGCCTTCGAGGACCCGGACTTCGCGTTTGACGAGCGTCACGCTGGTGACGGCTGGGTTGAAGTGGGCGCCGGAGATCGGCCCGAGCATCCAAATGAGTACGCCTAGAGCGAGAACGGTGCTCATCATGTTGAGAATCAAGATGACGGCAGCGTCGCCGGTGAGGGCGGATCCCATGATTCCGCTGCCCACCACGGCGGCGACGAGCATGGCGGTTCCGAGGTACTCGGCAAAGAGGCGACGCACCATGCCGTGACCTTGTCATCCATATAGATGTATGTCAATATGAAGGCGTGCCTGTAGCCACCAGTTCGCCGCAAACTCGACGCGAGGCTTGTTCGACTGTCCCGGCAACTGGTCGGGTGGCCAACGGTCCGGCATGTTGTCCGGGTGGACTTGGAGCTCCGATCTCGCGGCCGACGGCGGAAGAACTCGCCGGGCTGCTGAAAGCCGTGGCCGACCCCGCTCGCCTGCAGATACTCGCGCTCTTGCGATCGAAGCCGAATTGCGAAGCGTGCGTGTGCGATGTCACCGACGCTCTCGGGCTGTCACAGCCGACGGTCAGTCACCACTTGAAGGTCCTCGTCGGGGCNGGACTCGTCAGCACCGAGAAGCGCGGGTACTGGACGTGGTACCGAGTTCTGCCGACGCGACTGACAGAACTGTCGATGGTGCTCGCGTAACGTTCGCCGATCTCACGTTGGACGCAGCGTCGGCAATGTCGGGGGCAACCCGCACAATGGGTTCGTGATGAGTCCAGGGAACGATGGATCGAACGACGGACAAAGCCACGGACCACACGACCCATCTGTGGAGGCTCGCCCAGACCGTCCCGGTTCGTATACCGGGTGCCCGGCGACGGTAACGGAGGCCACGGCGCGCGGTGAGGTTCTGCGCACCCCGCAGTGGGGGATCGNTTCGGCGGTCNTGTCTATCGTCGCTGCGATTGTTCTTGGGTTGGCGGCTGCGATTCCNTTGTTGCTTCTGGATGCGCCGCTGCCCGTTACCGCCTTGGTGGGGACGGTGGTGCCCTGGATCGGCCTTGCCGGCTGGCCGCTGATCGTCACTCGACTTCGGGGCAATGGGCCGCGCATTGATCTCGGCATTCGACTGACATGGAGCGACGTCGGCTGGGGAGTCATTGCTGGAGTTGTGGGATTGATCTTGGCCGGCATTGTCGCTGTCATCACCCAGGCCATCGCAGGGGACTTCTCCTCAGCCGCCGGTGAGATTGCTGTCGAGTTGCGAGAAGCGGGGCCTTTTTGGGCGTTGCTGGTATTCGCCATCATGGTGATGGTGGGGGCGCCGATCGTCGAGGAGCTCGCCTTCCGCGGGATGCTCTACAACTCCCTGCGCAAACGTGGCGTCGGAGCGGTGTGGACGATCGCTATTACGACGGTCGCATTCTCGGCTTTTCACTTTGAGCCCGTCCGATTCTTCCTCCTGTTGCCCATTGGAGTCGTCTACGGATGGGTGCGGTGGAAGACGGGGTCTCTAGGGGCTTCCATGGTCGCCCACGGGGTTAATAACACCCCGGCTGCCCTTGTTGTTCTCCTCGGGGTTCCCGAGATGACACCATAGGGCTATGACGGAGAATTCCGGTACCTCGAGCGCCCCCCGGGCACGGGGTCGCGTTCTCGTCGTCGATGACGATGCTGCCCTCGCTGAGATGCTGGGAATCGTCCTTCGCGGCGAGGGGTTCGATCCCGTTTTCTGCGCCGATGGAAATGCCGCTGTTGAAGCCTTCCGTGCGTCGAAGCCCGATGTCGTTCTGCTCGACCTGATGCTGCCGGGGCGAGACGGAATAGACGTCTGCCGGTCGATCCGCGCCGAATCGGGCACGCCGATCGTCATGCTGACGGCAAAGTCGGACACGATCGACGTCGTCGTGGGGCTGGAGTCCGGGGCCGACGATTACATCGTCAAGCCCTTTAAGCCGAAAGAACTTGTCGCCCGCATCCGGGCTCGCATTCGACGCACAGATGACGTCGGATCCCAAGTTCTCACGATTAGCGACCTGTCGATCGATATCGGTGGTCACACGGTTCGACGGGGTAGTGACGTCTTGTCTCTCACACCACTCGAGTTCGACCTTCTCGCCTGCCTCGCGAAGCGGCCAGGCCAAGTCTTTACTCGGGAGGCTCTACTCCAGGAGGTGTGGGGCTACCGGCACGCGGCCGACACACGATTGGTCAACGTGCACGTCCAGCGCCTACGGGCAAAGATCGAGCGCGACCCCGAAGCCCCCGAGATCGTGCTCACTGTGCGGGGAGTCGGATACAAGGCCGGTTCCTCCTGACTTGATCATGGGACGGGTCCTCCTTTTCTTCCCCCGAGCCGTCCGGCGTCTGTGGCGTCGGTCGCTGTTCATCCGTGTCGCAAGCTTGACCCTGGTTCTCTCGATCACCGTTGTCGGCGCCTTGGGTTTCCTTCTGCTGTCGAATGTCACGACGGGGCTGCTGGAAGCCAAGGAGCGAAGTGCCGTCGGCGAAGCATCGGCAGGTTTGGGAGAAGCCCAGCGCCTGCTGGACGCGGCGGACACGGGCCCGTCCACTCCTTCACCATCACGCTTGGTGGACACTGTCGTGACGTCACTGGCCACGCGTGCTGGATCACCCGCCACCTTCGACGTACTGCTGCTGTCGACGTTGCCCGACATCGGGGCACCGGAACGAGGGACCAACCTCGTCGCGGTCTCCAGCATTCCGCTCGAGCTTCGCGACGCGGTGACGCAGACCCAGCGCCAGTCGTGGACGTTCACCGAGATCCGTTTCCTGGACGGTCGAACATCGCCCGGTTTCGTCGTGGGAGCTCCCTTAAGTATTCCCACGGTGGGTCCGTATGAGCTGTATTACCTATTTCCGCTCAGTCAGGAGCAGCAAACACTCGACCTTGTGAGTAGTTCGATCCTGACTGCGGGACTCGTGCTGGTCGGACTCCTGGGCGTGGTCGCATGGATTGTGACGCGGCAAGTCGTCGTGCCGGTTCGCGCGGCAGCTCAAACCGCCGAACGACTGTCGTCGGGTAACTTGAATGAGCGTTTGCCCATTCGGCGTGACGACGATCTGGATCAGTTGGCTCGCTCCTTCAACGCCATGGCCGAAAGCATCGATGCGCAGATCACCCAATTGGAAGAACTCTCCCGGGTGCAGCAGCGATTCGTCTCGGACGTTTCCCACGAGCTGCGCACTCCGTTGACCACGATTCGAATGGCGGCCGACGTCCTCTTCGAGTCCCGTCAGTCATTGACAGCAGAGACGGCACGCTCGGCAGAATTGTTGCAAAACCAACTGGATCGCTTCGAGGCGTTGCTGGGCGATCTGCTGGAGATTTCACGATTCGACGCGGGTGCAGCGAAACTCGACAGTGACTCGGTTGACGCGGCCACGCTGGTCCAGCGTGTCATCGATGGAACTGAGCCATTGGCGCAAAGCCACAACCTTCGAGTGCGTTTTGCCTCGTATGAACGACCGTGCAATGTGGTGTGTGATGCCCGACGCATCGAAAGAATCGTTCGGAATCTGCTGGACAACGCCATCGAACACGGCAACGAGAAGGGGGTCCTGGTCGAGCTTTCCGGAGACGCAGATGTAGTCAGTCTGACTGTCCGAGATTTCGGGGTGGGCCTGCGCCCGGGCGAGGCTGGCTTGGTCTTCAATCGCTTCTGGCGTGCAGATCCCGCTCGAGCACGAACAACAGGCGGAACCGGCCTTGGACTCGCGATCGCATTGGAAGACGCACATCTTCACGGGGGGTGGCTGGAGGCGTGGGGAGAGCCAGGCATCGGAGCGTGCTTCCGCCTGACGCTTCCGCGCGAAGCCGGGGGTGCCGTGACGCACGCCGTGCTCCCGTTGTCCGACGAGATGTCGGGTAGCGACGACGCGGCCGATGCCTCCGATGATGCCAACGTTCGCGGATCACTTAAAGAGCCCGGGGATCACTCGACAGGTGGCGTCGCTAACGACCCTTCCTCGGCAGACTCTCTGGTGTTCACGGTGCCGATTGACGGTGAAGGTGGACCGCGCAGATGAGGAAGATCCTGTTCTTGGTGGTCTCGTCGCTCGTGGTGACGGCGTGTGGAAATGTGCCCCAAGCCTTCACTGCTCAAGTCCCCACTAGTGGTCCGATTCAACAGGGCGAACAGGTGTCGGGGAGCAACGTCGATCAGTTCATCCGAGTTATCGCCCGGCCCCCACGACCAGATATGACGGCCACCGAGGTTGTGCAGGGTTTCCTCGACGCGAGCGCGTCCTTTGCTGACGATCACGCTGTGGCACGCGAGTACCTCACTCAGCCGGCCAATGACCAGTGGGACTCCACATCGCAGGTAGTCGTGTATGAAGGCGCGCCGGTTTTCTCAGAGTCAGGATTGAATGTTGAATTCGAGGCGCCGCAAGCAGGCGCTATAGGGCCGAACGGTCGTTACCGGGTGGACGAGCCGGGCGCTGAGTTCTCCACGACCTTCCGCCTGATAAGCACCGATGAGGGATTGCGGATCGATGAGTTACCCGATGGCTTAGTCCTATCGCAGACAGATGTCGATCGTGCCTTCCGTTCTTATGCTCTGTACTTCTTTGACCCGTCGTTCGAGATTCTGGTGCCCGATTCTCGAAGGATCCCGGTTGTTGGTCCCGGACTGGCGACGACGTTGGTGCGTCGCCTCCTGGAAGGCCCGAACGAGTGGCTTCGACCCGCGGTCCGCACGGGCTTTCCTGACGGAGTCGACCTGAATATCGACGCTGTTCTCGTGGATGCGGGTGTTGCCCAGGTTGATCTCGATGCATCGGCGCGGTTGGCAGATGACGCGTCGCGCCAGGCGCTCTCGCAGCAATTGGTCTGGACCTTGAAGCAACTCCCGGACGTGCAGGCCGTCAACCTGACCGCTGCGGGCCAGCCGCTGTTTGTTCCTGGGGTTGCGAACCCGCAGCCGAGAGACGCCTGGCCGAGCGTTGATCCGTCGGGTCTGGATGCTGATGCAGCCGCGTACGTAGCGTCCACGATTGGCGTCCGACAACTTGTCGAGGGCGGTACTCGTCCCGTAGACGGCCAGGCGGGTACCCGGGATCCGTTGTTGGCCAACATTGCGATTGCCGAATCGGGGGCGCGCATCGCGGGAATCGATGTCGAGGGTCAAACGTGGTCGGGAGCTTTAGTGCCGGAAGCGAGTCTGTTCTCACTGCCTTCGGTCAAGGAACCTGTGGGGGTAGCGTTCGACGGCGTTGATGATCTTTGGATTGTTGATCTTTCGGGAAATCTGACCCTCTATTCGCCGACGGGGCGCTCCTTCCCGATCGACGTGGGAGGCCTGGCGAGCGGCGACGTCATACGGGCAGCGGTTCCTTCCCGTGACGGAACGCGAGCAGCCCTGCTCGTAGAGTCCGGTCCGCGAACCAATCTGCTTCTGGCTCGCATCGTCCGAACCTCACCCACCGGCCGTGTCGGAATCGAGGTCCAAGAGCCCATCCGAGTGGAGTCAAAACTCGTAGAGGTAGTGGACGTTGCTTGGTCGAGCGCCGACTCGCTTGCCGTTCTGGGAAGTGAGAGTGTGGGAACGCTGCAGGTGATCGATGTCAGCATCGGTCGGGGATCGCTTTTCACCCAGGGTGCGCCGGAAGGGCCCGTGTCTCTCGCCGCAGCTCCAGGACTCCCCACGTTGGTCGCGGCAGCAGACGGTGTCATCTACGACAACACGTCAGGAACGTGGTCCGGTCGCGTCAATGCCTCGTCACCTGCCTATCCGGGTTGAACGGGCTGAACGAGCTTTAAGGCGTACCGGCGATCGTGGCGACAGCGACGACGTTCATCCCGGCGAGCACGAGGGTTGCCGTGGCCTCGCGAGCGGTTGCTCCTGTCGTGACGATGTCGTCAATCAGTATGACGGGTGTTCCTAGTGAGGGGAGCGTTCCCCTCACGGAAAACGCCTCGCGAACATGCGCGGAACGGTCTTCTGCAGTCAAATACTTCGAGCCCGGATCGCTGCGTGTGTCACGTAGTACGCGCCGTGTGTGGCATTGGCTACCGGATCGAGTAACGGCTGCGCTGAGACGTTCAACATGGTCGAAACCACGGCGGCGTTGACTCGACTTTCGGGTGGGAACGGGAACCAGAGTGGGCACCTGATGAGTGCTGACACAGGTGATGAGGGCGTGATTAATGGAAGCGAGCAGTGCGGGTGCGAGCCACGGCGTGAGACTTCGCTGCCCGTCATCCTTGTAGGCGTTGAGCATCTGCCGAACCGGACCCCGGTAGTCCAAGGAGCAGACCACGGGAACACGTAGATCTGAGACAAGATCACCGACATCGAGAGCCCGTCGAAGACGGGGGCGTGGCTGAAGAAGACGTGCACACGGGTCGCACATCATCGATCCGGGGTGACCGCAGCCGGCACAAACACGGGCCAAGATCAAATCTAAGACAGTGCTCGTCAGCGAATGCATGCACCGAGATTGCAGCCTCAGGGGATCTTGGTGAATCGTGCAACGATGTGTGGGGAGATCGAAATCGGAGAGTGTGGATGAGTCGTGACGTGTGGGCTGCTACTCGCGTGACGACAGGCTCACGAGGCCTGCCTGGAGGGCAATGACAAGCGCGGCCGTCCGCGATGTGGCTCCGAGCGCATCCAGGATCGCTCGGACGTGGTTTTTGACGGTGTTTTCGGAAATCCCCAACGATTGAGCAATCTGACTGTTGGTGTACCCGCGGGCGATAAGCGTCAAAACACTTGTCTCTCGGGCGGTCAGGGGGCGGAAGTCCCGCGACCGCGCATCGTCGGCGACTGCGTCGGCGAACCAGGCGTCTTGGGGACCTTTGTCGCCGTCCCACGCGTTTCGGTGTGGCAGGGGGTGAACCCGAAAACCTCCGCCATCGACGATCGAGCGGAGCGTGGGATCCAGTGGCCCCCTCCAAGTGATCACCGAGATTCCCAGTGCTGAGAAGGCCCATTGGCAGCTCAATCGGACTGCCATCGACAAGGTCGCCACGAGTGGCGAATCCACAGGGGCATCCACCTGGACGTAGAGCCGCGCACGGGACCAGGGGCCGCCATTCGGCACCGCGGACTCCTGTCGGAGGGTCAGTCGTCCAAGGAGGGGAGAGCCACCCACGCGGTGGACGCTCCAGGTGATGGAGTCCTCCTCGCCGGGTTCGGGATCGAGTTGGACGTGCCCGTCGCTAAGGGTGACGGGCGTGACGGATGCCATGCGGACCAGTCTTCCAGTGGCAACTACGATGCTGTGACGGCGCCGCGGCCTACGCGGCAAAGTCATGACAGGCAAGTGTGGGACGTAGTTGCCCACAATCCGAGCCGCGGCAACGCAGCAGGACGGAAAGGTCGCAACGTGGGAGTGCTGGACAAGATCCTGCGCGCGGGAGAAGGCAAGACCCTTCGAAAGCTGGAATCGATCGCGAAGGCTGTCAATTCCATCGAAGAGGACTACACCTCTCTGTCAGACGACGAGTTGCGCGGCCTCACCGATGAGTTCAAGGCGCGCTACGCCGACGGGGAGAGCCTCGACGATCTGATGCCCGAGGCGTTCGCAACCGTTCGTGAAGCAGCCCGGCGCACGTTGGGCCAGCGTCACTACGACGTTCAAATCATGGGGGGTGCAGCCCTGCATCTCGGCAACATCGCAGAGATGCGCACCGGCGAAGGAAAGACGCTTGTTGCCACCCTCCCGTCCTACCTGAATGCGCTGTCCGGGGACGGGGTCCACGTCGTGACGGTCAACGACTACCTGGCAGAACGTGACTCGGAATGGATGGGGCGCATCCACCGATTCTTGGGCTTAGAAGTGGGCGTCATCGTCAGCCAAATGAGCCCGACGCAACGCCGCGCCGCGTACGCCGCGGACATCACGTATGGGACCAACAACGAGTTCGGGTTCGACTACCTCCGCGACAATATGGCGTGGTCCAAAGCCGAGATGGTTCAGCGAGGCCACAATTTTGCCGTTGTTGACGAAGTGGACTCGATCCTGATCGATGAGGCCCGAACACCGCTGATCATTAGCGGTCCGGCTGACCAACCGACAGCGTGGTACTCGGAGTTCGCTCGCATCGTGCAGATTCTTAAGCGAGATGAGGACTACGAGGTTGACGAGAAGAAGCGCACGATCGGTGTTCTTGAGGCGGCAATCGACAAAGTCGAGGACCAGCTTGGTATCGACAACCTCTATGACACGGTCAATACCCCGCTTGTGGGCTTCCTCAACAATGCGATTCGAGCGAAAGAGTTGTTCAAGAAGGATCGTGATTACGTGCTGCTCGATGGCGGAGTCGTCATCGTCGACGAGCACACCGGTCGCATTCTCAAGGGACGTCGCTACAACGAGGGCCTGCACCAAGCGATCGAGGCCAAAGAAGGCGTCGAGATCAAGGCAGAGAATCAGACCCTCGCCACCGTGACGTTGCAGAACTTCTTCCGCCTCTACAACAATTTGTCGGGCATGACCGGTACCGCGATGACAGAAGCAGCGGAGTTCAATCAGATCTACGACCTCGGAGTCGTCCCCATTCCGACGAATCGTCCGATGGTCCGTATGGACCAGCCAGATCTGGTGTACCGAACGGCGAGTGCGAAGTTCGACTCAGTCGTCGAAGACGTTGTCGAACGGCACGCGACGGGTCAACCGGTCCTGATCGGAACAACCAGCGTGGAGAAGTCCGAGCACCTGTCGAATGAATTGAAGAAGAACGGTGTCCCGCACGAGGTCCTCAACGCCAAGAACCACGAGCGTGAAGCGGCGATCGTCGCTCAAGCCGGCCGCAAAGGCGCTGTCACCGTGGCGACCAACATGGCGGGCCGTGGTACGGACATCATGCTCGGCGGGAACCCCGAGTTCATGGCGTCTGCGCAACTTGCCCAGAAGGGCTTGTCAGCGGTCGATGATCCCGATGCCTACGAAGCTGCCTGGCCCGAGGCGTTGGCAAGCGCCCAGGAGGCTGTCCAGGCTGAGCACGACGAAGTGATTGAGCTCGGCGGGCTCTATGTTCTGGCCACCGAGCGCCATGAATCTCGACGTATCGACAACCAGCTGCGTGGCCGCTCGGGTCGGCAGGGCGACCCTGGTGAGTCTCAGTTCTACCTTTCGCTGGAAGACGATCTGATGCGCCTGTTCAAGGCCGACATGGTCGATTCCTTCTTGCGTCGCTTCAACGTCCCTGATGACGTACCGATCGAAGCCAAGATGGTGACGAACGCGATCCGATCTGCGCAGTCGCAGGTCGAATCGCAGAACTTCGAAATTCGCAAGGATGTTCTAAAGTACGACGACGTCCTCAACCGCCAGCGCCTGGTCATCTACGGAGAGCGCAAGAGAGTGCTCCACGGCGAAGACATCGAAGACCAGATTCGCTCCTTCATCGACGACACGGTCAACAGCTACGTATCGCAGGCCACGGCCGAGGGTTACCCCGAAGATTGGGATTTTGAGCAACTGTGGTCGGCTCTTGAGCAGTTGTATCCGGTGTCGGTGACCGTTGAGCAGGTAGAAGAGGATTCGGGTGGCGGCCGCGCCGGAATCAGTTCGGACTTCCTCGCGGAGGCCCTCGTCGATGACGCGCAAGCAGCCTACGGTCGACGGGAAGCAGAACTCGGGGAAGACGTCACCCGGGAATTGGAGCGCAAAGTCATCTTGACCGTGCTCGATCGCAAATGGCGTGAGCACCTGTATGAGATGGATTACCTCCGCGATGGCATCGGCCTCAGGGCCATGGCGCAACGCGATCCCTTGGTGGAATATCAGCGTGAAGGATTCGACCTCTTCACCGCCATGATGGATGGCATCAAGGAGGAAACGGTCGGTTACGCCTTCAATGTCGAGGTCGAGGTCAAGCCCGAGGTCACGCCGGAAGTCGCGGAGCAGATCGAGGTGCTGTCCGATGCGAGCGAGAGCGAGGCGGGAGCTGCAATAGCGGCCGCGGTTTCTGCTGGAGCTACGCAGTCACAGGAAGCACAAGAAGGCCCGACGATTGAGGCTGCAGGTTTGGACCCCTCTAGACCTGACCATATGGAGTACTCCGCGCCCGATGAATCCGGCGGAATCATGCATGGAGAGATGGATGCTGACGAGGATGGCATCGTGGAGGTGGACCCGAGCGCATCTCGTGCTGAACGGCGCCGCGCGGAGCGGAGCAATCGCAAGAATGCTTCCAAAAAGAAGAAGCGTCGCTGAACTGTTCTCAGCGAAAATCGATGGCTGTGACCAGCCAGGTTCCGGGCCGAGACTCCATCCGCAGGGCAACTGCATGCGATCGTGCCGCGCCGACGACGACGGCAGATGCTTCGATCGTTCCGGGTGCTACCAGACAACAGCGGACAGCACGGATCTTTCTCAATCGCGTCATACCCGTTGCCGACCGCGCCGCGGGGTGTCGGGCATAAGCAGTCCCTCGGATCGCCAAAGTGGTGAGCTGGTCGGGTGCAATGTGTTTGCGGAGTTGAGTAGCTGGTCGCTCTCCCAAGGCAACCTCGAAGATTGCCCGAGACATTTGCGCGGCCCACGCGACGGGGTGCGGACGGCCTTTCCCGAGAGCCGCTAATTCCTCCCGTTCGTCCTCGTCCGGGACTACGCGCAAATAGTCAGGTGTGGACGGGTGCGCGGGGATTCCCCCGGCATGCCACTGGAGCGGTAGGGCGAGCTGCCGACTCGATGCGGGTTTCGTTTGTGCCGCGGCCAGGTGACCCGCGACGACCCGCAGGTGCGGTCTGCGTGACGTGGTCTTCTCGTCGACTCTGTTGGAAATCTGGTTGTCCTCGGAGACTGTGCCCATGATCGACCCCTTCCAGCCCTTTCTTTGAAGCAGTTTGCTGTTATTTAATGTTTTTTAACATGATTTAGCATTATCACGTGACGTGAGCATGCTCTGTCAAGGTCCGAGCTGGATCCCTGCACAGGGTGTGGACACTGTCGTTCTTCCCCTGTTGGGCGGTTTCCAAACGGAAATACTCGTGTGGTCTACGTCACAGATGTGCTCGTGCCCAATCTGATTGGGCTGGCGTGAGCGTGGGAATACCAGCGTCATGAGCGATGACGAAGACCAGGTGTCGGAGGATCTGTGGCGAGAGGCGGCTGGACGGGTTCAGGCCGATCAAGACATTGATGTCCTGATGGAGGCGCGCGGATTGATGATGGCGGAGATGAGCGATGTCACCGCCGTCGATCGGCGTAGGGCACTGGTGGCCGGGGGCTCAATGCGGCTTGCTGTTCGCGGACGGCGTTGGTTATCGGGAAGGCTGGTAAGCCAAGCTGCTGACTACCTCGTATTGAGCCGGGGTGGTGAGTCCCCCGAGCGAATACTCGTTCCCTCCCACGCAATCTCCATCGTGCACGATCTGCCACATGCCTTGCGCATCGATCGGCCGGAGCCGCTCGGCCGTGAATTGCCCTGGAACTCGCTACTTCGAGACCTCATCGGGCAGGAGCTTCGTATCGAGATTGACGGGGAGAGCTTTGCCGGTTACCTGAATTGGGTAGGACGAGATCACGTATCGATCGGCGCGGACAGAGATTCACTCACCTGCATGTGGTCATCAATCGACGTGGTGCGTTTCGACTACCGAGCGTCCTCATAGTCTTCACTGTCCTCCTGCTCGGGGTTCCGTGAGATGAAGTCCTTTGTTTGCGCGTACATGCGCTGGATGTACTGCTCAAGTTCCGCCGTCTCCACTCTCCATTGACCCCGACCACCAACCTTGATCGCTGGCAGTTCTCCAGAACGCACCAACGCGTACGCCTGGGAGGCAGAGATATTGAGGGTCTCGGCGACGTCAGCCAAGGTCAAGAAGCGAGAACTCACGGTCACATCGTTGCAAATGGTTCCCGAAAAATCGATCACCACATCAATCTGTGGATGACGTCGTTTGGGCGGGTCTTCCTGTGGAAAGTCATTGGCGTGATGACCGCGACGCTGAGCATGCTGGAGGCATGCGGTTTTCGCGCCTCAGCCCTGCTCGTTTGCGTCCCGGGCGATCGGGCTTCCCGTCGAGGGCAGCCTCGCAGCAGAACGTGCTTGAGGCTTCTCCTCCAGCCCGGCGCTTTCGCACTCCCCGTTGGGGTGATACCCGGTTGTGGATCGGTTTGCTGCTGTTGGTCGTGTCGATGTTTGCTGGAGCCAAACTGCTGTCCCAGGAGTCGGAGGCGATAACGGTCTGGCAAGTAAGCCGTGACCTGTCTGCAGGAGCCGAGGCGATCGACTTGAAGCCCATCACCGTCGCCTTGGGGCAAGCCCGGGGGGATTACTTCCCTGTGGAAGAGACGCCCACAGGGAGACTCCGATTTCCTGTCGAGTCGGGGGAGCTCTTGCCGCGGTCGGCGATGACGGGGTCTCAACAGGAACCAAGTCGAGTCATCACGGTGGGGGTTGACCCTTTCCATGCCCCAGTGGATGTTGCACCGGGGGATCGTGTTGATGTGTGGTCCACACCAACGAACTCCACCTTCCTGCCCGATAGTCCGGCGAGTGACCGTGCACCAAGTCCGCAACTTGCCCTGGAATCAGTATTGGTCGAGCGCGTGGAAAGCGACTCGCTCGGAGGCCGCAAGGCCGTGGTTCTGCGCGTGACTCCGGAGCGCGTTGGTGACCTCGTCCAGGCCTCACGGTCGGGGACGATCGACCTCATCAAGGTTCCGGTCCAAGGGTCCGGGTCGTGACAGACATCATCTGGTGCACCCCGGGTAGGCCCGACGAGCCGGAGTTGATCGTCGAAGCTGGAGCACACGGCTTCACCGTCATTCGCAGATGTCTGGATGTGGCAGAACTTATTGCCGCCGCTGGGATTGATCGGCATGCCGGCCTCGTCATTGATGTCTCCGCGCCGCGCCTGAGCGCGGACACCCTCGCTCATGTGGCCAGTGATCAGCGTTGCGTCGTTGCGTACTTGGCCGATAGTGACGATGCCGTGGCGCGTGCAGAATCGATATCTCGTCTTGCACCGGGAACGGTCCTCGATATTCGACGTGCGAAGGGCCCGCGAAGCGTGCTGCAGCTGATTCAGGGAGCGCTCGATGGTTCTGCGGACAACCCGGGCGAAGAAGGACTCGACACAGTGCCGTCGAGAGAGTCTCAGATTGATGACGGGGGCGGAGACATATCGACTGGTAGGGATGTGGAGCGAGGCAAGCTCGTGGTCGTGTGGGGTCCTCACGGTGCCCCCGGTCGAAGCACAGTCGCCCTGGGGCTCGCGGAGTCGTGGGCTGCGTCTGGATACCGCACATGCCTGGTGGATGCAGACACCATCTCTCCGTCGCTGGCTCTGTTGATCGGCATGTCCGAGGACGTCAGTGGCCTTCTGGTTGCTGCCCGGTACGCAGAGCAGGGAGTTCTCGATGCCCGGTCTCTAGGTTCTGCGTGCCGGGCCTTGTCACAGTCGTTGTGGGTGCTTTCCGGAATCGGATCGGCGGATAGGTGGTCTCAGGCTCGCTCTTCCGCCCTTGATCTGATTTGGGCCGAGTGCACGCGACACTTCGATCGAGTGATCGTTGACGTGGGAGGGCTTCTGCGAACTGAAGATGTTGATGATCCTTTCAACGGTCTCGGCTTGCGCCGTGACTGTGCCACGGTGAGCGCACTTCAGGTGTGTGATTCCGTCGTAGCCGTCACACGACCAGACGTAGTCGGACTGGCCCGCCTCGTGGAAGACCTGCCCGATGTCCTCGCGTTGACGCCACACTCGCGTGTGGATGTGGTGGTGAATCAAGTGCCCCGAAGATCACGGGGGGTGGAATCCAATGTGAAAGGGCTCATGAACGAGGTCGGCCTTGATTTCCCTGTGCACCTGCTGGCTTTCGATGACGGAGTCAAGGCGTGCGTGGAACGCGGAGCCCTNTTGTCGGAAGCGTCGTCCCTATCGAGAATCCGACGCAACTTTGGCGTCATCGACAAGTACGTGGACGTGCAATTGTCGGCCTGATGCCGGCAAAGCCACAACGACGATCGTGACTCGTATCTCAGTTCGTCGTGAGCAACCTGTGGCGTGTCATTCGGCGACCTTCAACACATCCTTCTGCGGCTGATCGGTGGATGCTTCCACCATTCGTGAAGCGGGCATGTAACACTTGTGGGTACTCAGGAAGGGGCCAGGGTGGATCGTCTAGACGCGACAGACAGCGCGTTGTGGTTTGCCGAGGACGCCTCTACGCCCCGCAACGTTGGCGGAGTCGCCATCTTTCGACCACCGGAGGGCGGGTTCGATCACGAGCGGCTTGTTCGCCTGATCCGCAACCGCATCGCGCACGTTCCCCGATATCGGCAGCGGATCCGCGAGGTGCCGCTGGGGCTTTCGCGGCCCGTGTGGGTTGACGACGCCACATTCGATGTCGCGTACCACGTGCGACGTTCCGCGCTACCGAATCCGGGTACACGCGACCAGCTGGATGAGTTGGTTGCACGGCTTATGGCTCGTCCGCTCGACCGGTCACGACCCTTGTGGGAGATGTACCTCATCGAAGGTTTGGAGAACGGGAACTTCGCCGTTGTAACCAAGAGCCACCAAGTTCTTGTAGACGGGACCGGCGCTATCGATATTGCTCAGGTGATGCTCGATTCGCATGCTGAAGTCCCCGGCGACACCCCGGATGTGTGGAACCCCCGACCGGAGCCGTCGGACCCGGAACTGATCGGATCTGCTCTGTCTAGTGTTTTGACGCGTCCGACGGTTGCGTGGGATGTCCTCAACACCGGTGTTCGCGATGTCGGTGCCGCTGCTGAGGCTGTGGCCGTCTGGGCTAAGGACACGGGTGTGGGTCTGGCCAAGTCCGTCTTTGCCTTGATCCGTTCGCCGATNGAGAGCCCGCTGAACACACGCATCGGTGCTCAACGGCGTTTCGCGAGAACAGAACTCTCCTTGGAAGACCTTCAGCAGGTACACGGAACCAGCGTTGGAACGGTGAATGACGTCGTCTTGACTGTTGTCACGGGAGCTCTGCGTGAATGGTTGATGAATCGCGGACGCGTGCTCGATGCGTCCGCAACTCTGAGGGCGTTGGTCCCGGTNAGTATCCAGTCCGAGGGCACATCACGGCGAAACACGAACGTTGCCAGCCAGGTTGGAGCGTTCTTGATCGACCTTCCCGTTGGTGAGGCTGACCCGATCGTGCGATTGCACCAGATCGCTTTTCACATGCGCGACCTGGGGAACACCGAGCGCTTGGTGGGCGCCCGGGCGCTCGCCGGCATTGCTGGCTTCGGGCCACCCACACTTCACGCCCTCGGCGCTCGGGTAGGTGCCACTTTGTCCCATCGCGCCTACAACGTTGCGATCACCAATGTTCCTGGCCCGCAGCGTCCGTTGTATGCGGCGGGAAGCGAAATGATCTCGGCCTACCCGTTCTCTCCGCTTGCGCAGGGACAGGCGCTCGGTATCGGTCTAACTTCGTATCAGGGGTCGATGTTCGTTGGGCTTACCGCAGACCGAGATGCTCTGGCCGACGTCAGCGTGATCATCGACGGGCTGGCAGATGCATTGTCCGAACTCAAAGAAGCCGCATCCAAGGAGTCGGGACTTCGCATTATCCCGGGTAGGGCCGATGCGGTATGACCTCGCAATCTCGGTCTGTTGAGCGCACTGCTCGTCGGGCGATCGTCTTCGGCGGCGGTGGAGTGTTGGGAGGAACCTGGGCTGTTGNCGCCTTGTCTGCATGGGAACAAGCGACGGGGTTGCGCGCCAAAGACGTCGACATACTCGTGGGAACGAGTGCTGGGTCAGTACTTGCTTCACTGGTCGCCTGCGGTGTCAGCACTGACGAGCTGATTGCCCACTACCAGGACGAGCAGGTCACAACGGGGCCTCTCGCCGGGTATCAATGGGACCCGGATCGAGCCACAGGTGGACATAAGCCGGGAGTCCCGAGGCTGCGAGGACCTGGCTCGCCGGCGCTCATTCGATCGAGTCTTCGGCACCTAGGCCAACTCCCGGCGACCACCGTTCTCTCTGCGTTCCTACCGGAGGGTGGCCGTTCCCTCGATCGCGTCGGTCACTTAATTGATGCGGTAACGCCGTTCGGCGAATGGTCATCCCACCAAAACCTGTGGGTCGTCGCCATGGACTACGCCGATGGGCACCGCGTGGTCTTCGGCAGATCGGGAGCTCCCGTGGCGCCGCTGTCCAGCGCTGTCATGGCATCGTGCGCGATCCCCGGATGGTTCACTCCAGTGGATATCGGTGGACGCACGTACGTCGACGGGGGAGCGGTTTCAGCTACATCGGTCGATGTCATTGCTCACTCGGGTCTTGACGAGGTGTACGTCATCGCTCCCATGGTGTCTTTCGAGATGGATTCGCCATCGGGCATTCCCGCGCGGCTCGAGCGCAGATGGCGAGCTCAGGTCACGAAGGTATGCCGAGATGAAATGGCCTTAGTGCGCGCCTCCGGTGCTCGGGTCTATGCGATCGGTCCCGGACGAGAGGACCTGGAGGCAATCGGTGCCAATCTGATGGACTCCAGTCGGCGCAAACTAGTTCTCGATACGTCCCTGCGCACGAGCGCGCACGCGTGGCGAGATGAGTTCGCAGAGCAACTGGCGGGGTGAAACTGCACAAGCCCCGCTAGCCGCGGTCGCAGGCAATCTGGCTCCCGCTAGCCGCGGTCGCGCTGCCACTCAGCTGCAACGCTTTCCTCTGCCTTTAGGTATTTCTCCGTCTGTTCCGCCGCGACCGATTCGATAGTGCCGCCGACGAAGGGAACGGACGCTTTGAATGTTCCCTGCGTTACCACGCAGGAACCGTCGGTAGCCGGGGTGAGGGACAAGGACCCTGTGAACGACAGTGGGCCGCTGAAGTCGACGGACACGTCGGCTGTGCGGGAACCGTCGGGACTTGCCGCCGACCATTCCTGCGTCTCGGTCGCAGAGATCGTCTCGCCGACAAACTTCTTCGCTGGGGCCGGCACGTCAGCGGGCAAGACTCTGGTCGAGGTGATGGTCACTGCACCATCGGGGGTGGCGTTCACGTCCACCGTCGTCTCCAGGGAACCGGTAGCAGCGCATTTGACTTGAACATATTCCGGATCACGCAGCATGGCGAAAACCGTGGACGGGTCGGCTTCGAAAGATTGACGGTAGGTGAAATCCTTGGCCATTCGTGACCTTCTTTCCGGAAGTGGACGCANCTGGGGTGTGNAGGTCTACCGTAGGCGACGAGCGGGAACGCTGATCAGCGCGGAGTCGCTAGCCTTCGTTGACAAGTCAAGCAGCTCGGTTGAATCGAGGAGATGCCGTGAGTCTGCCGCCATTGATTGCGCCGGCTGGTGACCTCTCCATGGACGAGGTTCGCCGATACAGCCGCCACCTCATCATCCCCGACGTGGGGATGGACGGTCAGAAGCGCTTGAAGAACGCCCGGGTGCTGTGTGTTGGGGCGGGTGGCCTCGGATCGCCGGCGTTGATGTATCTCGCGGCAGCAGGTGTAGGCACCCTCGGCATCATCGAGTTTGACGTCGTCGACGAATCGAACCTGCAACGCCAGATCATTCATGGGCACAGTGACGTTGGACGTTCTAAAGCGGAGAGCGCTCGTGAGTCGGTCACGGAGATCAACCCCTTCGTGCAGGTGAACCTGCACACCGAGCGCCTCGATTCCTTCAACGCGATGGAGCTATTCGCGCAGTATGACCTGATNGTTGACGGCACGGACAACTTCGCTACCCGCTATTTGGTCAANGATGCNTGCGTGCTCCTGGGAAAGCCGTACGTGTGGGGGTCGATCTACCGTTTTGACGGCCAAGCGTCGGTGTTCTGGGCCGAGCATGGACCGTGCTATCGGTGCCTGTACCCCGACCCCCCTCCGCNGGGGATGGTGCCCTCGTGCGCAGAGGGCGGCGTTCTCGGCGTTCTGTGCGCATCGATCGGCTCCATCCAAGTGACCGAGGCCATCAAGCTCATCACCGGAGTCGGAGACTCACTGCTGGGACGACTCATGGTCTTCGACGCCCGTGAGATGGATTACCGCCAGGTGACAATCCGCAAGGATCCGAACTGCGCTGCGTGCGGGGACACCCCGACGGTGACCGAACTGATCGACTACGAGTTATTCTGTGGTGTGACCTCAGATTCGGCGGCTGATGCAGTTCAGGACTTCACGATTTCCGTGCACGACTTGAAGGCGATGCTCGACGAGCGAGCCGCCGGGAGTCGGGATTTTGTGCTGGTGGATGTTCGCGAGCCGGTCGAGTGGAGCATCGTCGCTATCGATGGTTCGGAGTTCATCCCCAAAGGCGAATTCCTCACCGGAGAGGCCTTCGAGAAGTTGCCGCAGGACAAGCAGGTGGTTCTCTACTGCAGGTCGGGTGGTCGATCTGCAGAGGCTCTCGTGGCCGCGAAGGGAGCCGGATTCGATGCAATTCACGTCGGCGGTGGCATCATCGCCTGGGTCTCGGAGTTCGAACCGGACAAGCCGACGTACTGAATTTCCCGGGGAGTGCGTCTCCTAGATCCGTGCGATCGCATGCTCGTTGTGCAAGCGATGGAAGAAGGCTGCGTCATTCTCAGTCGTGAGCCGCAACTTGGTGCCTACGACGTCGACGTTGTGCGGGCCTGACGATCTACAGCGGAATGTTGCCGTGCTGCCCGCGAACACCCGGGGTGTCCCATAGGACTTGGGCAACGGCACGTTTGGTCGCGATGGGATCGACCACGTCGTGCACGACGCCCATCTCGACCGCGCGCTTGATCCCCCCGGAAATGGCTTCGTGCTCCGCTGCGAGTTCAAGCTCCACCTGCTCGCGTGACTCGGGCGGGACCTCGGCGAGGCGCTTGCGGTGCAGAATGCGGATCGCGGCGACGGCACCCATGACGGCCACCTCGGCATCGGGCCAGGCGAACACTTTGGTCGCTCCCAGCGAGGCCGAATTCATGGCGACGTAGGCGCCGCCGTAAGCCTTGCGCGTGACGACGGTGACGCGGGGGACGACGCACTCGGCGAACGCATGCAGGAGCTTGGCACCGCGACGCACGACACCTTCCCACTCCTGACCGAGGCCGGGAAGATAGCCGGGAACGTCGACAAGGACGACCAGCGGCACGGCGAAGGCGTCGCACATACGCACGAAGCGCGATGCCTTCTCAGCGCTGGAAGAGTCCAGACACCCACCCAGGCGCAAGGGGTTGTTTGCGATGACGCCCACCGTGCGCCCGCCCAGGCGTCCTAGACCGACGACGATGTTGGGCGCCCATTTGGCGTGCAATTCGGTGAAGGTTCCGTGATCGACGAATCCCTCAATCAACGTGTGCACGTCGTAGGCCCGGCGTGATGATTCCGGCATGAGCGCGCCGAGATCGGTGTCCTCGACGCTCTCGACGTTCATCGAACCCTGCTGCTCGAGCAGGCTCACCAGTGTGCGTGCCTCATCGAGCGCACCTTGATCGGTGTCGGTGGTGATGTGCACGACGCCGCTGCGTCGTCCATGCGGTTCCGGGCCGCCGAGGATGTCCATGTCGACCGCCTCGCCGGTGACCGACTTCACGACTTCCGGGCCGGTGACGAAGATGCGGCCCTTAGGGCCCAGGATCACCAGATCTGTCAGCGCGGGACCGTAGGCGGCGCCACCGGCAGCAGGGCCGAGGACGACGGAGATCTGCGGGACCTTCCCCGAGGCTCTGGTCATCGCGGCGAAGACGCGGCCGACGGCGTCGAGGCTCAGCACACCTTCGCGCAGACGCGCACCACCGGAATGCCAGATTCCCACGACCGGCACCGAGTCGGCGAAGGCTCGGTCGTACGCGGTGACGATGGCGCGGCAACCGTCGTTGCCCATCGCCCCACCTTGAACCGTGGGGTCGGTTGCGAACGCGACGCAGGGCGCGTCCGCCACTCGGCCAACGGCGACGAGCACTCCTCGGTCGTCCGGGGGAGTGATGAGCTCGAACTCACCGTCGTCGAAGAACATCCCGAGGCGAACCGTGGGTGAGCGCGGATCTACCTCGGTGGACTCCGGCGATGCCGCGTTCGATGCGGTGCCCGATGCAGCCGTGGGTGCGGTCACTTAGGCGCTCCGGAAGACGAGGGCGACGTCGTGGCCGCCGAAACCGAACGAGTTGTTCAGGGCGGCGATGTCGCCCGACGGCAGCTCGTGGGGGGAATTGGCCGCGACCGGCAGATGAATCTCGGGATCCATGTTCTCGAGGTTGATGGTCGGGGGTGCGGTGCGGTCCCGAAGGGCCAGAATCGTAAAGATCGATTCGATGGCGCCCGCCCCGCCGAGCAGGTGGCCGGTCATTGACTTCGTTCCGGTGACCAGCGCTTGATCGGCATCGGACCCCAGGGCCCGGCGAATGGCCACGGCCTCGGCGATGTCCCCCTGCGGAGTGGACGTGGCGTGCGCGTTGACGTGGTGAACGTCGGCAGCAGAGACCCCTGCAACCGCGAGGGCCGCGGTCATCGCGCGGGCGGCGCCACCACCCTCGGGATCGGGTTGGGCAATGTGATGACCGTCGGACGTCATGCCTGCCCCGCCATACACGCCGTAAATGTTGGCTCCGCGAGCCTTGGCATGATCGCGAGACTCCAGCACCACGATGCCGGCTCCCTCGCCCATGACGAAGCCATCACGATCGGTGTCGTACGGACGAGAGGCTGCGGTGGGGTCGTCGTTTCGAGTCGAGAGTGCGCGCATAGCGGAGAAGCCCGCCATGGTGATTCCACAGATCACTGCTTCGGTGCCGCCGGAGAGCACCACGTCGGCCCGACCATCGCGGATCATCCGGGCGGCGTTTGCGATCGCCTCGGCTCCCGATGCACACGCGCTGACCGGAGAGTGCACTCCGGCGCGGGCGCCGATCTCCAAGCCGACCACGGCAGCCGGCCCGTTGGGCATGATCATCGTGACCATGTGTGGGGAAACGCGTGACCATCCACGCTCGTTCAACGTGTCGTAGGCCTCGAGCAGGCTGGTGACCCCACCGATCCCGGTGCCGATGACGGTGCCCAGGCGCTCGGATTCCACCGCCGGTGCGCCCGCGTCCTGCCATGCCTCTCGAGCGGCGATGACCGCCGCCTGCTGGGAGCGGTCGAGTCGGCGTGTTTCGACTTTGGTGAGCACCTCGGACGGCTCCACCGCGAGCTGACCCGCGATTCGCGACGGCTGCTCGGCGATCCACTCCGCATCGATCTGGCGGATCCCCGATTGTCCAGCGAGAATCGCCGACCAAGTACTGGCGACGTCTCCGCCGACCGGCGTGGTCATTCCCAAACCGGTGACGACTACCTCTGGCGTGCTCACTGTGCGACTCCCTGACACTTCTCACGGGTGCGGGGCGTGACGAACCTCGACGGCCGTGCGCCCCGCTCCGTGGGCTTACGAGTTGGCTTCGATGTAGGCGACAGCGTCACCGACGGTCTTGAGGTTCTTGACTTCCTCGTCGGGAATCTTGACGCCCCACTTATCCTCCGAGGCCATCACAACCTCGACCATCGACAGTGAGTCGACATCCAGATCGTCGACGAATGACTTGTCCGGCTGGACATCCTCCACGGGGATTCCGGCTACCTCGTTCACGATCGCGGCGAGGCCGGCGAGGATTTCCTGCTGACTCATGTGTTTCCCTTTCGTTGGCGACGGGACTTCCGTCGTCGTTGTGGCGAACTATGTAGTTGTATCCGACTCCCGGAAGGAAGTGCGTGTCGGGCTAGGGGAGGATAACGACCTCCGAGGCGAAGACCAGGCCCGCGCCGAATCCAACCAGAAGGGCGTTTCCTCCCTGGTGGATCTCTCCACTGGCCAGCATCCGGTCCATGGCCAGCGGGATAGACGCTGCGGAGGTGTTCCCGGTGGTGATGATGTCGCGGGCAACCGCGACGGAATCTGGGAGTTCGAGGGCACGTACCAGCGCGTCGGTGATGCGGTTGTTGGCTTGATGCGGAATGAAGGCGTCGAGGTCCTCGACGGTGATGCCGGCGGTGTCGAGTGATTCTCTGCACACCCGGGTCATCTCCGAGACAGCCCAGCGGAAGACCTGCTGGCCGTTCATCGAGATCGCGGGGAAGGTATCGAAGCCGTTGGCTTTGAAATCCACCCAGTTCTGAGTCATGTTGATGGCCTGTAGTTGGTCGCCATCGCCGCCCCACACGACCGGGCTGATCGCTGGTGTTGACGAAGGCCCGACGACAACGGCCCCTGCGCCGTCGGCGAATATGAAGGCGGTGCTGCGGTCGTAGATGTCGGTGAAGGCGCTGAGCTTCTCTGCTCCTATGAGGAGTACGTGCGTCGCGCTCCCGCCCCGGATCATGTCTTGCGCCATGGACAAGGCGTAGGTGAAACCCGCACACGCCGCGCTGATGTCCAGGGCAGCGGCGGTAGGAACGCCGATCATGCTGGCGGTCTCCGACGCCGCCGTGGGGGTCTGGTACGGGTGTGTGCAGGTCGCGACGATGATGACGTCGATGTCCTGGGAGGCGAGCCCTGCGGCGGCGAGGGCCTTCTCGGCAGCGGCGGCGGACATGGTGGCGACGGTCTCGTCGCCACCGGCCCAGCGGCGTTCGATGATTCCTGAGCGTTCCCGGATCCACTCGTCCGATGAATCGATGGTCTGGCAGATCTCGTCGTTGGTGACAGCACGCGAGGGTCGGTAGCTGCCCGTGGCAAGGATGCGCGCGAACGGTGCGCCCTCGGGTGCCTTGATGGGGGCGCTCACGCGTACACCCCTTCGCTGTGATCGCTAATCGGGTGCAAGCGCACGAGGGGTTGGCCTGGTGAGACCGGATCCCCGTCCTCGACCAGCCATTCCACGAGCACCCCGCCGTGCGGTGCGTGCACAGGTGTCGAGCCACGAAGAGTGTCGACGCTCCCGACGAGCGTGGACTGGGGAAGTTCGTCTCCGGCGACCGCGTCCAGGGTCCGTTGGAACGTGCCCTTGCCAGGTGCCACGAGCATGCGCCAGGTGGGGTTGGAGTCCAGGTCGGAAACGGTCCCGTGGGATTGGATCATCGCCCACGCGGCATCGAGATCGTCGGGTGTCTTGACCGCAAGTGTTTCGACTCCGGGCAGCGCCCGCTTGGCGAGGCCGGTCAGCGTTCCCGCCGGGGGAATTTCCAAAATCGCGGTGACACCGAGATCGGCCATGGTCTCCATGCACAGGTCCCAGCGGACCGGATTGCTGACCTGGTGCACCAGGCGTCGAAGGACATCGCGGCCGTCGTGAACGACGCGACCATCGGCGTTGGAGAGCAGACGGATGCGCGGGTCGTGGGTCGTGATGGCGTTGGACAGTTTGTCGAGGTGACCCACGGCGGGCGCCATGTGTTCAGTATGGAATGCGCCGGCGACCTCCAACGGACGAACGCGGCATCCCTCGGGCGGGTTATCGGCGAATGCGGCGAGCTGGGTTTGCGTTCCCGCGACGACGATTTGGCCGGCACCGTTGATGTTCGCGGCCGTCAAGCCCACGGCATCGCAGGCGGTGACGACGGCGTCGGCATCTCCGCCGAGGACAGCGCTCATGCCCGTCGCCGTGCGGGCGGCGGCATCGGCCATGGCGGATCCGCGCTCGCGCACAAACACCATCGCTTGCTCGGCGGTGAGTACTCCGGCGCCGACGGCTGCGGTGATCTCGCCGACGGAGTGGCCGGCGCCGGCGCCGATCGCGGAATAGGCCGTGGATGGGTGCGGGAACAGGCTCAGCAGGCCGACGAACCCGGCGCCCACGATCAAGGGCT
>PBWE01000010.1 GCA_002728915.1 Micrococcales bacterium | reverse complement strand
CTACTCCACGGGGGCTAGTTCTGCCTCTACCTGAAGAGTTTCGGACCCATCGGTCACATTCATCCCCTCGATGCNCCCCGCAGCCGCCAGATCCTCCATCGCCTGCNGGATGCGCCCGATATCGGCACCCGGGCCGGAGATCGTCGCCGACGAGACGCGGGCCCGCATGGAGACCTTCTGCTCCGACTTCACCTTCCTCACCCCGCTGAGAGCCTGACCGGTTGCTTCGAGCACTCCGGGGTCCCCTTCCGGCAGCGCGGAGAACTCCTCGACCTGCGGCCACGAGGCCCGGTGGATCGACGAGTCATTGACCCACGACCAAACCTCTTCGGTGGTGAACGGCAGGAACGGGGCGAACAGGCGCAGTTGGACCGACAACGCGAGAGACAAGGCGGCCTTCGCGCTCGCCGNCGCCTGCTCGCCCTGGCCACCGTAGGCGCGTTCCTTGACGAGTTCGACGTAGTCGTCGGTGAACGTCCAGAAGAACGACTCGGCGAGTTCGAGTGCGCGAGCGTAGTTGTAGTTCTCGAATGCTTGGGTCGCTCGATCCACAATGTCACGCAGCATCGCCAACATGGACAAATCCAGCGGTCGGGTGATCGCCGAGACATCGTCCACGACGCCCATNGACAAGACGAACTTGCTCGCGTTGAGCACCTTGATCGCGAGCCGCCGNCCGATCTTCATCTGGCCGATGTCGAAGGCNGTATCGGTGCCCGGACGCCCCGATGCCGCCCAGTAGCGAACGGCGTCGGAGGAGTACTCATCCAGCAGGTCCATCGGCGTGACGACGTTGCCCTTNGACTTNCTCATCTTCTTGCGATCGGGATCCANGATCCATCCGGAGATNGCCGCGTTCGACCANGGCAAGCAGTCATCCTCGAGGTGCGCGCGAACAACGGACGAGAACAGCCAGGTGCGGATGATCTCGTGTGCTTGCGGACGAACATCCATCGGATAGACGCGACTCCACAGGTCCGGGTCGCGTTCCCATCCGCCGGCGATTTGCGGGCTGAGTGAGCTCGTGGCCCATGTGTCCATCACGTCCGGGTCGCCGATGAAGCCACCGGGTTGTCCGCGTTGATTCTCGGTGAAGCCGTCGGGAACGTCGCTCGACGGGTCGATCGGCAATCGGTCGTCTGACGGGATCAAGGGGCCGTCGTATACCGGGTTCGCGTCTGCGTCTAGCCGGTACCACAGTGGCAGCGGGACGCCGAAGAAGCGCTGACGGGAAATCAACCAGTCGCCGTTCAACCCTTCGACCCAGTTCTCGTAGCGAACCTTCATGTGGTCGGGATGCCAGATGAGTTCGCGTCCGCGCGCCAGCAACTTCTTGCGCAGCTCGGCGTCACGGCCACCGTTGGTGATGTACCACTGACGGGTGGTGACGATCTCGAGCGGCTTGTCTCCCTTTTCGAAGAACTTCACCGGATGCGTGATCGGCCGTGGGTCGCCGTCGATGTGCCCGGTCTCGCCGAGGATCTCCACCATCCGCTCCTTGGCGGTGTGGGCGGTGGCCCCGGCAATCCGCTCGTAGAAAGCGGTGGCGTCGGGCGTCGCGATCCACGCGGGCGTTTCTCGGATCACGCGACCGTCCCAGCCGATGATCGGCCGGGTGGGAAGCTGCAGCTCCCGCCACCAGGTGACGTCGGTGAGATCACCGAACGTACAGATCATCGCGATTCCCGAGCCTTTCTCGGGATCGGCGAGCGCATGCGCGACGACCGGCACCTCCACATCGAACGCTGGTGTTCGCACCGTGCTGCCGAACAGTGGTTGGTAGCGCTCGTCGTCGGGGTGCGCCACGAGGGCGACGCATGCGGCGAGTAATTCCGGGCGGGTGGTCTCGATGAAGATCCGCTCAGGGTCGTCCTGACTCGAGATGGGAAAACCGATGCGGTGGTACGCACTGTCGCGTTCGCGGTCCTCGAGTTCGGCCTGAGCGACGGCGGTGCGGAACGTCACGTCCCACAGGGTCGGTGCCTCGGCCTGGTACGCCTCACCGCGAGCAAGATTGCGCAGGAATGCCAGCTGGCTTGTGCGCTGGGCGTTGCGGTCGATGGTCTGGTAGGTCTGTGTCCAGTCGACGCTTAGGCCCATCCGACGCCACAGTTCCTCGAACGCCTTCTCGTCCTCAACTGTCAGGCGCTCGCACAGCGCAACGAAGTTGCGGCGACTGATCGGTAACTGGTTCCTCGCGTCCGGCTTCTCGGGCGGCTCGAAATTGGGGTCGTACGGCAGCGACGGATCGCAGCGAACGCCGTAGTAGTTCTGCACGCGGCGCTCGGTTGGCAGGCCGTTGTCGTCCCAGCCCATCGGGTAGAAGACCTCGAAGCCGCGCATCCGCTTGTAGCGCGCCATGCAGTCGGTGTGGGTGTAGGAGAAAACGTGCCCGACGTGCAACGACCCGCTCACCGTCGGCGGGGGAGTGTCGATCGAGTACACCTGGTCGCGGGTCTTGCTGCGATCGAACCCGAACGTGCCCTGCTCTTCCCAGGCCGCCGACCATTTCGCTTCGATCCCATCGAGCGTTGGCTTGTCCGGCACCATCGACGAGGCCGAGGCAGCAAAGGATGACGTCGAATCGGACATGATGCTTCATCCTAAGAGAACCTGCGTCTGGCTACGCTCGCGTGGTGGACCTTCCTCAACTGTGGGCCGAACTCGAATCGCGGTGGCCGGAATCGATCATCGACCCGTCGTTGACGCGAATCGTGTCGGTGATGGAACTGCTGGGTGATCCGCAACGCGCCTACCCGGTCATCCAGGTCGCGGGCACCAACGGCAAGACGTCCACTGCACGCATGATCGAGTCGGTTCTTCGCGCCTACGGTCTTCGCACCGGTCTGTTCACTTCACCGCACCTCGTGGATGCCCGTGAGCGGATACGACTCGACGGCGAGCCGGTGACCGCCGAGCGCCTGCTGGACACCTGGAACGACATCGAGCCGTACGTACGACTAGTGGACAAGAACTCCACCGACGCAGACGGTGTTCCCCTGTCCTACTTCGAAGTGATCACGTCGCTGGCCTACGCGGCTTTCGCCGACGCCCCCGTCGATGTCGCGATCATCGAAGTCGGCATGGGCGGCACCTGGGATGCGACATCCGTGGCCGCCGCCTCGGTCGCGGTCATCACCCCGATCGGCATGGATCACACCGAGTATCTCGGCGACACGATCGAGCAGATAGCCGGCGAGAAGGCCGGCATCATCGCTCCTGGGTGCACCGCCGTCACCTCTCGCCAAACCGACGACGCGCGATCGGTCGTCGTGACCCGGGCGAGTGAGCTCGATGTGCCGCTGAAGATCGAGGCAGAGGACTTCGGGTTGCTGTCTCGCGACGTTGCGGTCGGTGGACAGTTGGTGTCAATGCGGGGGCTTCGTGGCGACTACGACGAGGTCTTTGTGCCGTTCTTCGGCGAGCATCAGGCATCCAACGCATGTCTCGCCCTCGCGGCGGTCGAGGCCTTCCTCGGATCCGGCGATGAGCCCCTCAATGTCGACATCGTGCGCGAGGGATTCGCGTCGGCGGATAGTGCGGGTCGGTTGCACGCGGTGCGCCTGGACCCNACGGTGCTGGTCGACTCCGCGCACAATCCGCACGGCGCTCGCGCCCTGGCTGCTGCGATCCACGACTCCTTCACCTTCGACCGATTGATCGGCGTGGTGGGTCTGCTGTCAGACAAGGACGCCCATGGTGTGCTCGAAGCCCTCGAGCCGGTGTTGGACGTGTTGATCGTGACGACGCCGGCGTCCCCTCGGGCGCTACCGGCGGACGATCTCGCGCGAGTGGCGGAGAACTATTTCTCCGGCAAGGACGTCGTTGTCGAGGATGAATTGCTCGACGCCGTCGACCGTGCGATGGGAATCGCCGACGCTGACGGTGATCTCGGGGGATCGGGCGTTCTGGTGACCGGATCGGTGGTCCTGGTGGGGGATGTTCTGCGCTTGTTCGCCCGTGAGATGCGGTGGCCCGACATGCCCGATGCCGCTGACGACGACAGGATGGGGTGATGCGCGTCCTCGGCTCAACGGTCCTGGTCCTCGAAGCGATCGTCGTCTTTCTTGCGGCGCTGGTCGCCGCGGGCACCGGTGCGGTCGACGGCATGGGTCGCTCGCTGCTCATCGGTGGGCTGCTGGCGCTCGCGTTGATCGCCGGCGTCGGAACTCTTGGGCGCCCGTTCGGGGTTACCGTCGGGTGGGTCTTGCAAGGTTTCGTTCTTGCCTGGGGTCTGTGGGTGCCGTCCATGTGGATCGTCGGCGGCATCTTTGTGGTCTTGTGGTTCTTCGCGGTGCGCAACGGCAGTCGAATCGACGCACTGCGGGCCGAGCGCGCCGCCGAGTCCGATGGCACCGGTGCGGACAACTAGGCTCCGGGGCACACCCACCCCGTGGAAGGAAGAGTCGTGACCGAGCGCACCCTCGTTCTCATTAAGCCCGACGGCGTTCAGCGTGGACTCGTCGGTGAAGTCCTCTCGCGCATCGAGCGCAAAGGCTTCGCCGTTGTCGCCCTTCAGATGCGCACCCTCGAGCGTGCCGTCGCCGAGGAGCACTACGGTGAACATCAGGACAAGCCGTTCTTCGCCGACCTCGTCGACTTCATCACCGGTGGGCCGCTGGTGGCCGCGGTCATCGAAGGCCCCGAGGCGATCGCGTCGTGGCGATCGATGATGGGTGCAACCAACCCGGCCGCTGCGGCGCCCGGAACGATCCGCGGTGACCTCGCGACCGAAACGCAAATGAACGTCACGCACGGCTCGGACTCACCGGAGTCGGCTGCGCGAGAGATCGCGCTGTTCTTCCCCGCATTGGGTTAGTACGTCTAGGCAAGTAAGCACAGGTGAGCATCATCGGTCCCTCCTTAATGGAGTGGCCGAGTCGTGTGCGCACGTTGTTTCCCGTTGCCCTCGCCGGACTCGGTGCCGCGACTGTCCTCGCTCCACCGTTGGTGGGATGGTCGGCGCTTCGCCTCGCACGATCCGTTTCCGCCGCTGAGAGCAACCGAGCTCGGGCATCGAGNGTCGGCGTNGGCATAGGAGCGGGCGTCGCTGTGGCGGGCCTTGTTGCCGGATCCGTCGTCGCGCGCAGACGCTTCCTGACCAACACCGCGAATGCAGCCCGTGACCTCGACCCTGGTTTTCGCGAACCCCCGGTCAGCCCCCTGGTGTCGACCGGCCCTGGATCTCTCGTCGATCCGCGCGGGGTAGGCCGCGAAGGCGCGCGATACGTCGGAACCGCCACCACCGGCGACGATGTCCGCTTCGTCACCGGAGCCGATCCCATCGCCGATCCCATTCGCGTGTTCGTCGGGTTGGACGCCGGGGCCAGCGTGCAGCAGCGCGTGGATCTCGCGATGGCGGAACTGCGCCGAACGGGTGCGTTCGACCGCTCCCACCTCGTCATTCAGGCGCCCGCCGGAACGGGCTACGCNAACGCCACCCCGGTCGACGTCGTCGAACTCCTGTCCCGAGGTGACTGTGCATCGGTGGCCGTGGGTTACGGGCTGCTGCCGAGTTTCCTGTCGCTGAACCGGGTCGACCTTGCTCGCCACACACAACAGGCGTTGATTGAGGCCATCGCCGCGGAGTGCGACAGCCGATCCGAGCGGTCCGCGGGATCAGGACGATTCGGGCGACCACGATTGCTGCTGTACGGGGAGAGCCTGGGAGCGAAAGTGCAACAGGCCGATCTTGGGGCAGGCGTCGCCGATCTCGATCGTCTCGGTATCGACGCAGCGTTGTGGGTCGGCACACCCGGGGGCGTGGATTACGACGGTGTTCATCGAGCGTTCGACCCCGTCGCGGTCACGCTGGATAGACCCGAGCAGATCGATCAGGTACTTCGTGAGCGCCCGACACCGCGCGTGTGGTTCCTCGAACACGACGGAGATCCGGTCGTGCGATTCAGGCCAGACCTCGCACACACCCGACCGAGGTGGCTGTCGCCGGCCCAGGGGAGGGGGGTGCCCCCGGATATGCAGTGGCGCATTGGCGTCACCTGGGNGCAGGTCCTTGTCGACACCCTGTATGCGACCGATATGAGCCCGGGTGACTTCCGTAGCCACGGTCACGACTACCGCGCGGACCTCGGAGCTGTGGTCACGGAGGCTTTCGGGCTCGCCCCAGTGGATGTCCAGGATGACTGGGTCGAACGCCGCGAGATGAGGCTCCGGGAACTAGAGGTACGGCGGGCGGGACAGGTGAGGGGTAGCCTTAAGCCCTAGCGTCCCNGGGCGCCATTCGTTGGTGCCCCGCAGAAAGGTTGGGTTATGGCTGGCAGTACCTCGTTCGTCGGCCGCGATATGGCCGTCGACCTTGGCACGGCCAACACGCTGGTTTACGTGCGTGGCCGCGGCATCGTGCTCAACGAGCCCTCAGTTGTAGCGATCAACGGCAACTCCGGTGGCATCCTCGCCGTCGGTTCGGATGCTAAGCGGATGATTGGCCGGACTCCGGGAAGCATCGTGGCGATCCGACCGCTGAAGGACGGTGTCATCGCCGACTTCGACACGACCGAGCGGATGCTTCGCTACTTCATTCAGAAAGTTCACCGCCGTCGGTACTTGGCCAAGCCTCGGCTGATCGTNTGTGTTCCGTCAGGCATCACTGGTGTGGAGCAGCGCGCGGTCAAGGATGCCGGTTACGCCGCCGGTGCTCGNAAGGTCTTCATCATCGAAGAGCCGATGGCGGCGGCTATCGGCGCTGGTCTTCCGGTTCACGAGCCGACAGGAAACATGGTTGTCGACATTGGCGGTGGCACATCCGAAGTCGCGGTGATCTCCCTCGGCGGCATCGTCACGAGCCTGTCGGTGCGCGTCGGAGGAGACGAACTCGACAATGCCATCATTCAGTACATCAAGAAGGAGTACTCGTTGATGCTTGGCGAGCGCACCGCGGAAGAGATCAAGATAGCCGTCGGTTCAGCATTCCCAACTCCGGACGAACCGCACGCGGAGATCCGTGGACGCGACCTGGTCACTGGCTTACCGCGCACGATTGTGGTCTCGGCGGAGGAGGTTCGTCGCGCAATGGACGAGCCGGTGAACGCGATCATTGACGCGTTGAAAGCAACGCTGGATAGAACACCCCCGGAATTGTCCGGCGACATCATGGATCGAGGCATCGTGCTGACCGGTGGCGGAGCGCTACTGCGGGCGTTTCCCGAACGGCTCACACATGAAACGGGGATGCCGATCATCGTCGCCGAGAACTCGTTGGAGGCCGTCGTGCTCGGGTCAGGTAAATGCGTGGAGGAATTCGAGGCGCTGCAGCAGGTTCTTGTCTCCGAGCCCCGAAGATAGACATGCGAGGTCGCACGTTGCGGCTCGCTTGATCGAACGAGGAAAACTCGACAGATGCCCTCTCGCGGAATCANGATCACGATTGCGACACTGCTTGTCGCGTCGTTGACCTTTGTGATCTTGGACCTGCGCGGCGGTGATGGCCCGCTGTCTAGCGCCCGTGCTGCCGCGAGCGCCGTCGTCGGTGTCCTGCAAAAGGGGGCCAACGCCCTTGTATCGCCGCTAAGCGGGGCGAGCGACTCCTTCTCGACGTGGCGTGATCAAGTAAGTCAGATCGCCGAGCTCAAAGAAGAAAAGGCGAGGCTCAGCGAGGAACTCTCCGCCACGTTGTCCGATCGGGCGCGCGCCCGAGCCCTGGACGAGTTGTTGCGCGTCTCTTCGGCCGGGCGGTACCGCATCACGCCAGCGGAAGTGATCAGTGTCGGTCCGGCTCAAGACTTCGCATGGACCGTGGGTATCGACGCGGGATCGCTTGACGGCATCGAAAAAGATATGACGGTAATCAATGGCGACGGCCTCGTAGGACGCATCCTGAAGGTCAACCCGACGACGTCGACCGTCCTTCTGGTGGTCGACACATCCTCTTCCGTTGGTGGACGGGTAGCGACAACAGAGGAGATCGGCATCGTCTCGGGAACAGGACGGCAAGACTCGATGGAATTTCAACTTCTGGATCCCTTAGCCGAGTTGGTCATCGGGGACGCGCTCGTGACCTTCGGGTCGCGCGGAGGGCGTCCATACGCTCCCGGGATCCCGATCGGCGAGGTGATGGACATCACCGGTAGTGCCGGACAGTTGGCCCGGGTCGCCACTATTCGCCCATTTGTCGACGTGTCACAGTTGAGCGTCGTTGGTGTGATCGTCCGCCCCCCTCGAGACGATCCCCGCGATTCCGTTCTTCCACCGCGAGGTGGGACTGCTGCAGACGAGAGCAATGACGAGAGCAAAGTCGCGATCGACGCGAACGCTGACACCGGCGATGAGGCGACTGTGGACGACGGGGAGGATGCGTCGGATGCCGATTCGTCAGATTCGTCAGATTCGTCAGATTCGAACGATGCGGACGCGGACTCAGCGAACGGAAATGAGAACTAGCCAGTGATCATTCGCCAATTGGTAGTTATCGGCTCGCTACTTTTGGCGGCTGTGGTGCTGCAAACCACGGTCCTCAGCCGGATAGGGCTACCGGGTGCGACACCGGACCTGGTCGTGGTGACGGTCGTCGCGGTCGCNCTGGCGCTCGGGCCGGGNCCGGGCGCGNTGACTGGGTTTCTTGGCGGCGCCCTCCTTGACATTGCGACACCCTCGGACGCCATCGTCGGATTGGCATCGATTGTGCTCGTCGGGGTGGGCCTGGTCGTCGGTGTCTCGCTGGACCGCGACGAGTTCAACATCTGGGTGACGTCATTGGTTGCCGGTGCGGCCTGCGGTGCGGCGGCTCTTGCCACGGCGCTGCTGAGTGCGGTCCTGGGCAGTGAGCGCATTATCTGGGACGTCGTCCCGGGTGTGACGCTGACCACAGTGCTGTACGGGCTTATTCTCGGACGAGTGATGATCCCCCTCGTCGGGCTGCTCTCCCGGCGATTGGTTCCGGAGGCGTACCAGGACTAGGGAACACACCCGGTGGCTGGGGCGTCCGAGAATCAGGGTGTTCGAGGATCGGGGGGTGCGGCGTCCGGGCGACAGGGCGGCGGCAAGCGTACGAGCGGGCAGGAGGGGTTCATGAGTGAACGATCGAACGTTCGGTTGTTCGTGCTCGGCGCCCTCATGCTCTCTCTCGTTCTCACCCTGCTTGGTCGGTTGTTCTATCTCCAGGTCATGACGGGGGAGGACTACAAGGTTGCCGCTGTNAAGAACACTGTCCGAGAGGTCGTTGAACCCGCGGTGCGTGGCTTGATTCTTGACCAAGCCGGTCGACCCCTGGTGTCGAATCGCACGTCGCTGGTGATCACGGTGGACAAGATTGAGCTTAGCCGTGAGCCCGATGGCGGCGAGGCCGTGATCGAGCGATTGGGACGGATTCTGAACCTCCCCGCGGAGGGAATCGCTGACCGCTTGAAGTCATGCGGATCCGAGGATGCGAAGCCGCCACCGGTGTGCTGGAACGGCTCCCCTTACCAACCAGTACCGATCGCCCAGGACGTTGATCCGCAGAAGGCGCTCACCATCATTGAACAAGGGCGCTTGTATCGAGGGGTCGCGGCGCGACTCGATGCGATTCGCGAATACCCCGCCCCGTTCAACGTCAATGCCGCACACCTGCTGGGTTATCTCGGTCCGGTGACCGAAGAACAACTCGACGAGCAAGGGCCGACGACCGCATCCGACCGGCTGCGACGTACCGATGTCGTCGGTCGCTCCGGCTTGGAGGCGTACTACGACGAGGAAGTGCGGGGGAAGCCCGGCGTCACCACGCTCGCAGTTGACACCGCCGGTCGGGTGACCGGCACCCTCGAGCAATTCGATCCCGAACCGGGGCAGTACCTGATCTCGAGCCTGGACGCCCATCTGCAGTCCGTCGTCGAAGACCAACTCGTGCGGGCGGTGCAGCGTGCGCAACGGCAAGGCAACCCCGGGGACTCGGGAGCTGCCGTGGTCGTCGATGTCAAGACCGGACGCATTCTGGCGATGGCCAGCTACCCCACCTACGACCCGTCGATCTGGGTCGGAGGCGTGACGCAAAAACAATTCGAGAAGCTCATGGACTCCGGCTCCCTCGCGTCCAACGCGACGCAGGGCATCTTCGCGCCCGGTTCGACATACAAAGTGGTCAGCATCCTGGCGGCGGGTAAGGAGGGATTCGACCTGAACAGCACCTACGACTGCCCTAGTCGCGTGAAACTCGGAACTCAGGTGTTCCGTAATTATGAGTCCGCCGCGTACGGCGAAATCTCCCTGGCCCGCGCTCTGGAGGTCTCCTGCAACACCGTGTTCTACGGACTGGCTGATCGGATGTGGGAGCAGGCCGGGGGAGATGACGCGGGGCGTGACGGTGCAGACCCCGTAGCGGATGCGGCCCGTCAACTAGGTCTGGGAGCGGCCACCGGCATCGACCTTCCGGTGGAATCCGGAGGTCGCATTGCGAGTCGCAGATTCAAGATCGAGAACTGGGAACGCAAACGAGACACCTGGTGCAAGAACGCCGTTGAGGGCTACCCGGAGACCCGCAAGTCCAACCCCGAGCTCGCCGACTACTTCACTGCCCTGGATCAGGAGAACTGCGCAGACGGTTTCCGATGGCGTGAAGGTGACGCGTTGAACGCCTCGATCGGTCAGGGCGATACNGCTGTGACACCCCTGCAGATGGCGATGGTCTACGCGGCGATCGCCAACGGAGGCACCGTCTACGAGCCGCAATTGGTCAAGGCGATCGTGTCCGCCGACGGCAGAGAGATCCAAGAAATCCCACCGATCGTCTCCAACGAAATCACCGGAAGCCGCACCCGGCAATCGTTTCGCTTCCTGCAGCGCACGCTGCCCGGAGTCACGACCGACGGCTCGGGTCGCGACCCATTCTCGGGCTTCCCCCTCGATCAGATTCCCGTGGCCTCAAAAACAGGTTCTGCGCAGGTGACTGGAGACAAAGTCTCGACNTCGTGGTTCGCCTCGTATGCACCGGCCGATGACCCTCAGTACGCCGTCGTCATGATGGTGACGCAGGGCGGGTTGGGGTCCAAGACCTCCGCTCCGAGCGTGCGGAAGATATACGAAGCATTGTTCGGAGTCGACGGTCAAGACGTGAACCCTCGGCGCAGTGTGCTCGTGGATGGCAAGCCAAGCTCGGACCTCCCGGTCATCCGAAACGATGGAACGCCCGTGCTACCGCTAGGTAAGGATTCCGGCCTACCGGAGGCACGCGAAACGCTGACGGCCCGCGGCGATGAGGGCGGTGGGTAGCGGTGGCGAATCTTTTCCCGACGCAAGCCTCGGACGCTGCGGTAGCGCCTCAACGCGATCGCGGCGGCGGTTACTGGCGCGATCTCGATTGGATCTTGCTGATCGCGGCGTTCGCTTTGTCACTGATGGGCTCGCTTCTGGTCTGGTCCGCGAGTCGAGCCGATCTCGCTTCAGAGAGTGATCCACAGTCCTATCTGAAGCGACACTTGATCAACATTGGCGTCGCTCTCGTTCTCGGATTCATCGCCTCGCGCGTCAACTACCGACTGCTCCGGGCCTACACGCCCGTGGTGTACGTGGCATCGATGATTCTCTTGCTCGTTCCGTTTGTTCCCGGTCTCGGCGTGACCATTGCGGGCGCCCGAGCCTGGATTGATGTCCCGCTTGGCTTGACGATCCAGCCGTCGGAGTTCGCGAAGATCACGGTGGTCTTGATGATGGCGGCGCTGCTGTCCGAGCGGCGCGACCGGGAAGAGGAGCCGTCAGCCCAGGACGTGCTGCTGGCTCTCGTGGTCGCGGCGATTCCAACGGCAATCATTCTCGTGCAGAACGACACCGGGACGGTATTGATCCTCGCCGCCGTATCCCTGTCGATCGTGGCAGTGTCTGGCGTACCCACCCGATGGCTCGTCGGCTTGATCGGGGCCGCAATCCTCGGGGTGCTGGCGTCCATCCAACTCGGCCTGCTGCAGGAATACCAAGTGGACCGTCTGACATCGTTCATCAACCCCGATGATGATGTCAGCGCGAGCGCCTACAACGCGAACCAGGCGCGCATCGCGATCGGCGGTGGAGGGCTCGACGGCTATGGACTGTTCGAAGGTCCCCAAACACAAGGCAACTTCGTTCCGGTGAACGAGAGTGACTTCATCTTCACGGTGGCGGGAGAGGAGCTCGGGTTCCTCGGCTCTGCGCTGTTGATTGTGTTGATGGCCGTCATTTTGTGGCGAGCGGTGCTGATCGCGTGGAAAGCCGACGACCTCTACGGCCGGCTCGTCGCCACAGGTGTGGCCGCGTGGTTGGCGTTCCAGATGTTCGAGAACATCGGCATGACTTTAGGGATCATGCCCATCACGGGAATCCCGTTGCCCTTCGTCTCCGCCGGTGGCACCTCGATGATGGCGACGTGGATCGCGCTCGGCNTGCTCCAAACGGTGCGTCTACATTCGCTGGCGGTGCAGCGTTCCGAGGTCTAGGCCCCTCGGGGTCGCTACTCTGGAGCGCATGAGCGCCACAGTCTCCGAACATTNGGCTACTCGAGCATCGCTTCGCGCCGGGCGCGATGTCGGTGCGAGCCACTTCGATCGCCTCGAACCGCTGCTGGCGCGGATCAGCAAACCGATCCAATACGTCGGTGGCGAGGTGAACTCCGTCGTCAAAGACTGGGAAGACGCCACTGTGCGGTGGGCGCTGATGTACCCCGACGCTTACGAAGTCGGCGCCCCGAATCAGGGAGTGCAGATCCTGTACGAGGTCCTCAACGGACGCGCGGACGTTCTCGCCGAGCGCACCTACGCGGTGTGGCCCGATCTCGAGGAACTGATGCGAGAACACGGTGTTCCGCAATTCACCGTCGATGGTCACCGGGCGGTGGGAGATTTCGACGTCCTCGGGCTGTCCTTCGCAACCGAGCTCGGATACACGAACATGCTCAACGCACTCGATCTCGCGGGAGTTCCTGTGCACGCGGCAGATCGACATGGTGACGAGCCGCTCGTCATCGCCGGCGGCCATGCGGCCTTCAATCCGGAGCCGATCGCGGATTTCCTGGACGCCGCGGTCCTCGGGGATGGTGAGGAAGCCGTTCTGCTGATCACCGGGATCATCGCCGAGTGGAAGCGTGACGGGCGACCGGGTGGTCGGGAAGAGCTGCTGCTTCGACTGGCGCGGACGGGATCAATTTACGTTCCCCGCTTCTACGACGTGCAGTACTTACCGGATGGGCGCATCCAGCGGGTGGCGCCGAACCGCTCAGACGTCCCGTGGCGGGTCAGCAAGCACACGCTGATGGATCTCGACGAATGGTCGTACCCGAAAGCGCCGCTCGTGCCGCTCGCCGAAACGGTGCACGAGCGCATGAGTGTGGAGATCTTTCGGGGGTGCACCCGCGGGTGTCGGTTCTGCCAAGCCGGCATGATCACCCGGCCCGTGCGCGAGCGCTCCATCACCGGGGTCGCGGAGATCGTCGAAGGCGGGCTGAAAGCAACCGGCTTCGAAGAAGTGGGTCTGTTGTCGCTGTCGAGCGCGGACCACTCGGAAATCGCCGACATCGCGCGCAACCTCGCCGACCGATATGAGGACTCTCAGACCTCCCTGTCCTTGCCGAGTACGCGGGTCGACGCGTTCAACGTCGACCTCGCCAACGAGCTCTCCCGTAACGGACGTCGGAGCGGACTGACGTTTGCTCCCGAGGGCGGCAGCGAGCGGATGCGTCGGGTAATCAATAAGCAGGTGACGGAAGAAGACCTGATTCGTACGGTCACCACTGCGTACGCGGCGGGTTGGCGTCACGTGAAGTTGTACTTCATGTGCGGGTTGCCGACGGAAACCGATGACGATGTTCTGCAGATTGCCTCGATGGCGAAGGAAGTCATCAAAGCCGGTCGGGAGGCGTCCGGTCGACGCGACATCAAGTGCACGGTGAGCATCGGTGGCTTCGTACCCAAGCCGCACACACCGTTCCAGTGGGCATCGCAACTCGATCATGAGAGCACCGATGCTCGGTTGGCGAAATTGAAGGATGCGATTCGCTCTGACCGTGAATACGGCAAAGCGATTGGGCTTCGGTATCACGACGGTAAGCCAGGAATCGTGGAAGGTTTGCTCTCGCGCGGGGATCGACGCGTGGGCCGAGTGATCGAGAACGCGTGGCGGGCCGGCGCCCGTTTCGACGGATGGAGCGAGCACTTCTCTTTCGACCGCTGGATGGAGTGCGCGCAGTCCGCGCTATCGGACGAGGGAGTCGACGTCGACTGGTTCACCACGCGAGAGCGCGACCGGACCGAGGTGCTGCCATGGGAGCACCTCGATTCCGGACTGGATAGCGACTGGCTGTGGGATGACTGGCAAGACGCGCTGGAAGAGATCGCCGTCGACGACTGCCGGTGGACTCCGTGTTTCGACTGCGGAGTCTGCGATCAGATGGATACGCACATCCAGGTCGGGCCCACGGGTGTGACCGAACTACCGATGCCGGGCATAGGTGTCCCGTCCTGCGCGACGCCACTTGCCACACCACACGCCACGACCACGCAATCCTCAGCAACGCGATCCACGACAACGCAAGACGCGTCAAAGAACTACGGTGGGTAATCGGCGTCCTCCCGATCGGGATGTCGCGCCGGTCGTCCAGCGTGTTCGCATCAGATACGCGCGTCGCGGTCGGTTGCGGTTTTCCAGTCATCGGGATTTTCAGCGTGCTCTCGAGCGAGCCATTCGCCGGGCCGGCCTGCCGATCGCATTTAGTGCGGGGTTCAGCCCGCACCCGAAAATCTCGTACGCGAACTCCGCACCGACGGGGGCGGCCAGCGAGGCCGAGTATGCGGAAATCGGCTTGACCGCTGCGCGGGATCCCGAAGCCGTCCGCGCAGCCCTCGATTCCGCTCTGCCCCCCGGCCTGGACGTGGTCGATGCCGTCGAAGCCCACACATCGGACTTCGCCCAGCGCCTCGAAGCAAGTCGTTGGCGCATCGAGCTGGTGGACGTGGAACTCCCAGTGGCTAAGGCGGCCCGGGACGCGTTCTGGGCGGCTGATCACATCGAGGTGCAGCGAATGGCCAAGTCCGGGCTGCGCACCTTCGACGCTCGGGAACCTGTGGCCCACCTTCAGGTCGACCCCGACTCCCAGGCGCCATGTGTCATACTCAACGTGGTCGTCCGGCACGTCACGGTGACGGTGCGACCCGACGACGTACTAGCCGCGCTGCGGCGAGTGGCCGACCTCGAGCCGCCCGTTCCCCCTCGGGTAACTCGGCTGGCTCAGGGGCCTCTTGACGAAGCGACCTGCATCGTGGGCGACCCGTTCGCCCCGGACCGTAGGGGCTGACCACACGTCGATCGGCGGGAAGGTCCACGCAGCGCACCGCGCGCGAACCCGAACGCACCGACAAGGCTTGCCATGGAACGGCCCCCGCGTCAGTGACACGCAGGTGGGCCCCGAAGGAGAACGGCCCGATGGTCGACAAAAACGAAACATCCACGAACGAATCAGCCACGAACGAATCAGCCACGAACGGTTCCGCCCCCGCCGCGGGTGCCGGTGCTTCACCGCTGTTCCAAGCAGCCGCGGTACCGGCAGACGAAGCCAAGAAGCCAGCGCGACGNCGGGCAACCCGATCGACAGCTCCACCGGAACCCCGCANCAGTGATGACACGACACCNGCCGCGGGCGACGACACCGAACCTGCGAAGACGTCCAGCGCGAAGTCCAGCGCGAAGTCCAGCGCGAAGTCCAGCGCGAAGGCGACCAAGAAGTCGACGAAGAAGACCGCCAAGAAATCCACCAAGAAGTCGAGCGAGGCAACCGCCGACGAGTCGTCTGATAACTCGTCGGAAAGCCCNTNGGATAACGCGGCGAGNGACGCANNCGACNCGACGGAAANGNCNGCGAAGAAGGCCACGAAGAANACCGCNAAGAANNCNNCCAAGAANNCNACCAAGAANGCCGCCAAGAAGTCGGCNGACGAGGATGNCGGCGCCGNCGNCGCATCCGATGACGCATCGACCGGTGATGCCTCCGCGGANAGTGAGGCNGANGACGGTGACGAGTCGAGCGGCCGTAAGCGCCGTCGACGTGGTGGGCGTGGACGACGACGCAAGTCCGGCGCCGGCGACGCTGGCGACGCCGATCCCGACGACGACAGGACCGATGGTGAGGACGACGACGATTCGGCCAAGGCGAATGACGACGATTCGGCGAACGAGGATGACTCATCCACCGGCGGATCCACATCACGACGTCGACGTCGCCGGCGCCGCCGCTCCGATTCCTCACCGGATGACGAACTCTCACCCGACGATCCACCGAACACGGTCGTCAAAGTTCGCGAGCCACGCAATCGAGACTCGGAGAACACTCGCGGATCGACGCGACTGGAAGCCAAGAAGCAGCGCCGACGCGAAGGTCGGGAAGCCGGGCGCCGCCGGGCGCCGATCCTGAACGAGGCGGAGTTCCTCGCTCGACGCGAATCCGTCGAGCGCGTCATGGTCGTCCGCCAGGCCGAAGACCGGATCCAGATAGCCGTCCTCGAGGACGGTGTACTCGTCGAGCATTACGTCACCAAAGGTGCGTCCGCCTCCATGGTTGGCAACGTGTATCTCGGGCGGGTGCAGAACGTTCTTCCGAGCATGGAAGCGGCATTCGTGGACATCGGGCGTGGCCGAAACGCNGTTCTGTANGCNGGNGAAGTGAACTGGGATGCGGTCGGCNTGGAAGGTCAGCCCAAGCGCATCGAGTTCGCCCTGAAGTCCGGCGACCCGGTTTTGGTGCAGATCACCAAGGATCCGGTCGGGCAGAAGGGGGCTCGGCTGACGAGCCAGATTTCCCTGCCGGGTCGATTCCTGGTGTATGTCCCGCACGGGTCGATGACCGGTATCAGTCGCAAGCTGCCCGACAACGAGCGCAGTCGGTTGAAGTNCATTCTCAAGCGGGTGATGCCCGAGGACGCCGGCGTGATCGTCCGCACGGCCGCCGAAGGCGCGTCCGAGGATGCGCTGGAAGCCGACGTCGAACGGCTGCAAGCACTATGGACGGACATCACGGACGCGACCACGTCGGCGACACCACCCGAACTTCTCTACAGCGAACCTGACCTGGCCATCAAGGTTGTCCGCGACATGTTCAATGAGGACGTCGCAAAGTTGGTCGTCTCCGGCGATAGCGCGTGGCGGACCGTCGACGCGTACATCTCAGCCGTCGCACCGGATCTGCTGGATCGCGTGGACCACTGGGTCGAAGCCGAAGACGTCTTCGCCCACTACCGGGTCGATGAGCAATTGATGAAGGCTTTGGATCGCAAGGTCTGGCTCCCGTCGGGTGGATCGCTGGTGATCGACCGCACGGAGGCGATGACGGTCGTCGACGTGAACACCGGGAAGTTCACCGGGTCGGGAGGCAATCTCGAGCAGACGGTCACCAAGAATAACCTGGAAGCCGCTGAGGAGATCGTTCGACAACTACGCCTACGCGACATCGGCGGCATCATCGTNGTCGACTTCATCGACATGGTGTTGGAAAGCAACCGCGATCTGGTCCTGCGACGCCTGGTCGAATGCCTCGGCAGGGANCGAACNAAGCACCAGGTGGCGGAGGTNACGACCCTGGGATTGGTCCAGATGACGCGCAAGCGCATCGGATCCGGCCTNCTGGAGTCCTTCTCGGACACCTGCGAGGTGTGTGCTGGACGAGGCNTCAAAGTCTCGTTGACGCACGCCCACGAGCCAGCTCCGCGATCACGACGTCCAGCCGGAGCTGTCGACCCCGCCGAGGTCGCTGCACGAGCCCTCGCCGCCCGCGAAGCCCAGGACGCGGGCGAGGCTGACTCGGATCAGGCCGACACGGATCATCCGGAACGCGGGAACGCGGACGCAGGCGCGGCTGATGATGACTTGCCGGAACTGCCCGAAGCTGCTTCGGACCAGTCCCTGTTTGCTAGCGACGACTAGATGTCGTCGATGGGCTCCCACCGGGAGAACACGACAGCCTGGCCGGGGCCATTCGGGTAACCNTCCACCGTCCACAGCGTGGCATCCATGATCTGAAACTTCGTGCCGTCGCTGGCCACCCGCTCACCGCTGTAGCCGGAAAGGACGCCGTCACGGCTCGCGTCGGAGAGCATTCGNGCTCGATCTTCCCTGGCGTCGGCCGGGGCGGAGAGCCGCGAGGGCATCCCGATCATGTCCTCGACCGACATTCGCCACAGGGACGCGGCCGCTGAGTTGGCGTAAACGAAGCGCGGGTCGACCCCGGCGTCGTGACTGAGCACGATCGCCTCGTAGGCGAGGAGGCGCTTCGCGTCGTCGAGGAGATCGCCGGACCGGTGCAGGAGTTCGCGGCCGATGCGGCGGGCGTAACTGTCCAGAATGCAGGCGGCGACGGTGGGAAAGGAGGGTCCTTGGTTCTCCAGCGCCACCGGTGGAGCCTGCCACAGGCCCTGTTGGGGGCAGGTCNGCCCCGANAGGGCTCATGCCGTACTCTTNCTCCTTGCGCCCGATGGGCGGTGGGAGAGCNAACCGACCGCAGCACACCTCGGGTACGGGACTTAGNNANGNACTATGAGCAAGACCTAGGACAGGAGCACGCACGTGTACGCGATCGTTCGGGCCGGTGGCCGCCAAGAGAAGGTCGAGGTGGGTGACGTTCTCGTCGTCGATCGGATGGCGGGTGAGCCGGGAGCCTCCGTCCAACTACCAGCTGTCCTCCTCGTCGATGGCGCTTCNGTGACCACNGACAAGGCAGCGCTCNGCAAGGTCAAGGTNACCGCGGAGATCGTCGACCACCGCCGCGGNCCCAANATCGACATCCTGAANTACAAGAACAAGATCGGNTANCGCCGTCGTCAGGGCCATCGCTCCGAGTTGACGGCGGTCAAAGTGACCGACATCAAGACAGCCAAGTAATTCCGGGCGACTAGAGGACAACTGCCATGGCACATAAGAAGGGTGCATCCAGCACCAGAAACGGACGCGACAGCAACGCGCAACGTTTGGGCGTCAAGCGTTTCGGCGGTCAGATTGTCGGCGCAGGCGAGATCATCGTCCGCCAGCGCGGAACGCACTTCCATCCGGGCACCAACGTCGGCCGCGGCAAGGACGACACGNTGTTCGCACTTTCCGCCGGCACCGTGGAATTCGGTTCGCACCGCGGACGCCGCGTGGTGANCATCCTCGTCGACTAGCGCACCGGGTCGCCCCGGTNCCATGAACCGGGAGTTCTTTGATGAGCACCTTCGTGGATCGAGCCGTGGTCCACGCGCAGGGTGGCAACGGCGGTAATGGATGCGCGTCGGTGCATCGCGAGAAGTTCAAACCTCTGGGCGGCCCCGACGGCGGTAACGGTGGTCGTGGTGGTGACGTGATCGCCGTTGTCGACTCTTCAGTGACCACATTGCTCGACCTGCACCGGCACCCGCACCGTCGTGCCACGCACGGCAGGCCCGGACAGGGGTCGCATCGCAACGGTGCGGACGCCGGCGATGTCATCGTCGAGGTTCCCCGCGGAACGGTCGTGACAGACGGGAACGGAAACGTCATCATCGACCTGATGACGCCCGGCGAGACGTTCGTTCTGGCACGCGGTGGCCGCGGTGGACTCGGCAACGCGGCTTTGGCGTCTCCGCGACGCAAAGCACCCGGTTTCGCGTTGCTCGGTGAACCGGGCGAAGCCCGAGACGTTGTCTTGGAACTCAAGACCGTCGCGGACGTTGCTCTCGTGGGCTACCCGAGTGCGGGAAAGTCGAGTCTGATCGCGGCGATCTCCGCTGCTCGNCCCAAGATCGCGGACTATCCGTTCACCACCTTGGTGCCGAACCTCGGCGTCGTCAGCGCCGACGACATCGTCTTCACCGTCGCTGACGTACCCGGGCTGATTCCCGGAGCCAGTGACGGAAAAGGACTGGGACTGGAGTTCCTGCGCCACGTCGAGCGGTGCAGCGTGCTCGTGCACGTGNTCGATTGCGCGACGCTGGAATCCGAACGCGACCCCCTCGCCGATGTGGACATGGTCGAGTCCGAGCTCGCCGCCTACGGGGGTTTGGTGGATCGTCCGCGCCTGATCGCGCTCAACAAGGTCGACGTTCCCGACGGGCGGGCGATGGCCGACATGGTGCGCGGGGACCTTGAGGCTCGCGGCTACCGCGTGTTCGATATTTCCGCAGCCACCCGTGAAGGCCTGCGGCCTCTGGTCTTCGCCATGGGGCAACTGGTGGTGCAGGCTCGTGCGAATCAGGTCTCCGACGAAGCAACTCGAGTCGTCATCCGGCCGACTCCCGTCGACGACGCCGGGTTCACTATCGAGAAGGAAGTTGATGGTTTTCGCGTTGTGGGAGCACGGCCGGAGCGGTGGGTCCGCCAAACGGACTTCAGCAACGACGAAGCGGTCGGGTATCTCGCCGACCGGCTCGCTCGGTTGGGTGTGGAGGACGAGCTGCGTCGTCAAGGAGCCGAGCCCGGAACGACGGTGATGATCGGCGTGGGCGAAGATGCGGTCGTGTTCGATTGGTATCCGACGCTTGGTGGCGAGGTTCCGGTGTCGGGGCCACGGGGGAGTGACGACCGACTGCATGCGGCGCATCGCGCCTGGGGAGACGACGATGAGTGAGGTTCGCGAGGCGATCGCGTCGGCGACTCGAATCGTCGTGAAAGTCGGATCGTCGTCACTGACCTCCGAGGTCGGTGGAGTGGACGAGGAACGACTCTCGGCCATCGTGGCGAATGTCGCGTCTCGTTGCGCGCGAGGAACCGAGGTGGTTCTCGTCAGCAGCGGAGCGATCGCGACGGGATTTCCCACTCTTGGGCTGGCTCGGCGCCCGCAGGATCTGGCGACCCAGCAAGCATCGGCGAGCGTCGGGCAGGGAATGCTGCTGGCGCATTACACGCGCTTCTTCGCCGAGCATGGCTTAACGGTGGGTCAGGTGTTGCTGACGTCTGAGGATGTCACGCGCCGCAATCATCACCGCAATGCGCAGCGAACGCTCTTTCGCCTACTCGAACTCGGAGTGATTCCGGTGGTCAACGAAAACGACACCGTAGCGACGGACGAGATCCGCTTGGGCGATAACGACCGACTCGCGGCCTTGGTCGCCCACGTCGTGAATGCCAGCGCGCTGATTCTGCTGTCCGACGTCGAAGGGCTGTATGACGCACCGCCGAACAAGCCGGGCGCGACCTTGATCACCGACGTTCGCGACGCGCAGGACATCGCCCAAGCGCGCGTGGGTGGAGCCGGTGGCGCGGGGGTCGGCCTTGGAGGCATGGCCACCAAAGTGCAAGCGGNCACGATTGCCACGAGCGCGGGCATCCCGACACTGGTGACGTCGGCGGCGAACGTGGGCCGGGCACTCGATGGCGCAGACGTCGGCACCGTGTTCCACCCCACGGGGCAGCGAACATCGACTCGACTGTTGTGGCTCGCGCACGCGACGACCCCGAACGGCACACTCACCCTCGATGACGGCGCCGTCGAGGCAGTGACGGTGCGACGTGCATCACTGTTGCCAGCGGGAATCACTGCGGTGGATGGGACGTTTGTTGCGGGAGATCCGGTGGACTTAATTGATCAAAACAGTCGCGTGATCGCCCGAGGTTTGGTGAACTTTGATGCGCGGGAGCTTCCGGCGTTGCTGGGGCGCTCGACTCGGGAACTAGCACGCGAACGTGGACCGGAGTTCGAACGCGAAGTCGTGCACCGAGACGACATGGTGGTCTGGTCGCAGTAGCGGGCGGAAGGAGGCGCGATGGTCCTCCGCAGCGTGCCGCCGTCGGCCGACATCGGCTCGCTCCGCATGTGGCATGTGACCTTGACGGTGTCCGGCGAGCCGCAACCCATCGATCATGTGCGCCAGGCGTTGGAACGCTTGAGTCATGCGCACCCGTTCTTGTTGGAGGCTCGGTACGGAAACGACCGCGCGGAGTTGCGTTACTGGGAGGAAGCCGAAGGCATGGACGCGGCAGTTGCGATCGCGAGTGCCATGTGGGGGGCCAACGAACGCTCATCCAGGCTTCCGGGATGGGATGTCGTCGGGCTTCAAGTCCTCGACCGGCAGACCTACCTGCAGCACGAGCCGCTCCGCGCGCTGCCACCCGAGGGACGTATCGCACCCTTCTAAGGTCGCGTACCCTTCAGCCATGCTGGATGACCGCGAACTCGTGCACGACACCGCACGCCGAGCCCGCGCCGCCGCCCACGAACTCCGGGTGATGACGCGCGAGGAAAAAGATCGTGCGCTCGTTGCGATGGCAAACGCTCTTGAAGCCGATGCCGCCGTCATCGTGCGGGAGAACGAGATCGATACGGCTCGCGCCCGCGAGAACGGAACATCGGCGGCTCTGATCGACCGCCTCACTCTCGATGCTGACCGCATTGCGGCTATCGCGCAGGCTCTTCGGGACGTGGCTGCCCTACCGGATCCGGTCGGTGAAGTGATCCGCGGATACACCCTGCCGAATGGTTTGCAGGTCCGTCAGGTGCGCGTCCCGATCGGCGTGGTCGGAATGATCTACGAGGCCCGACCGAACGTCACCGTCGATGCCGCGGGTCTATGCCTCAAGAGCGGTAACGCCGCACTGCTTCGTGGATCGTCCTCGGCGATGAACAGCAACCAGGCGCTGGTCTCCTCGATGCGTTCGGCGCTGACCGAGCAAGGGTTGAACCCCGACGCCGTGCAACTCGTTCCCGGGGATACCCACGAATCGGTGAAGCACTTGATGACGGCCCGCGGCCTCGTCGATGTGCTGATTCCGCGCGGGGGCGAATCTCTGATCCGCAATATCGTCGAAAACTCCACTGTCCCGGTGATCGAAACCGGCGTGGGCAACTGTCACGTGTACGTCGACGCTGACGCCGACATCGACAAAGCCGTTGCCCTGGTCGTGAACAGCAAGACCCAACGGGTCAGCGTCTGCAACGCGGCGGAAACTCTTCTCGTGCACCGAGAGGTGGCGGATACTTTCCTGCCTCGAGCGTTGGAAGCCCTCGCCGATGCTGGCGTTACCGTGCACGCGGATGCNCGGTTCGTCGATGCTGCGGCCGGCGGTCCGTGCACGGTCGTCAGCGCGACCGATGAGGACTGGGCGGCGGAGTANTACTCGCTCGACCTGGCCGCCGCGATCGTAGACGACATCGACGAGGCCATCGATCACATACGCCGGTGGTCGTCCGGTCACACCGAAGCGATCATCAGCGACAGTCAAACGGCGATCGCACACTTCACGGCACGCAGCGATTCCGCAGCGATCATGGTCAACGCCTCAACACGCTTCACCGATGGCGGAGAATTCGGTTTCGGCGCGGAGATCGGCATCTCCACGCAGAAGCTCCACGCGCGTGGCCCGATGGGGCTGCCAGAGTTGACGTCCACCACATTCGTCGTGACCGGCGACGGTCACACCCGCACGTAGGCCGCCTGGGTAGGGTGAGGTTATGAGCGCACACAGTCTTGTTCTCGCAGCCAGCGAAGCCGGCGGTGAAGCCGGCGTTCCCGCATGGGTGTTTGGCTTGGCCGCCCTCGGAGTGCTCGTCGGCCTGCTGATCATCACCATGATGATCAGGGTCGATCGCTAACGGGGTAAGACGCTGAGCAACCTGCGCATCGGTGTCATGGGAGGCACCTTCGACCCCCTCCACCACGGGCACCTGGTGGCCGCATCGGAAGTGGCCGGCCGTTTCGATCTCCAGCGCGTGATCTTTTGCCCCTCCGGTGCGCCGTGGCACAAGACGACTCCCACGACCTCCGCTGAGGATCGCTACCTGATGACGGTGATCGCGACAGCGGCGGATCCCCGCTTCGAGGTGTCACGGGTCGATATCGACAGAGACGGCCCCACCTACACCGTGGACNCCCTGCGTGACCTGCACGACGGTTTCGCCCGTGCTCACCCGCACGACTCCGCCGAGTGGTTCTTCATCACCGGTGCGGACGCGTTGACGGAGATTGTCGGCTGGCACGACCCGGACGGGATCATCGAGCGAGCCCACCTCGTCGGCGTCACCCGGCCCGGTCATCAACTCGCCGACCCCGGTCTGCCCGAGGGCGTCGTCACCTTGATCGAGATCCCGGCCCTCTCGATATCCAGCAGCGACATCCGTCAGCGTGTATCCGAGGGAAAGCCGATCGACTATCTCGTTCCCGAGGGTGTTGCCCGATGGATCCGCAAACATCGCCTGTACGCGGATCGCCAACACTCAGGTGGGGCCTCGTGAGCGCGGCTCCCGACTCCCTCGACACCGCGATGACCGCGGCGCAAGCGGCATCCGACAAGCTCGCCACGGACATCGTTGCGATCGATGTCAGCGAGCAACTGGTCATCACCGATGTNTTCGTGATCTGCTCCGGTGCCAACGAGCGTCAAGTGAAGTCGATCGTCGACGCGATCGAGGAAGCGTTGCACGCCAAAGGCGTGAAGCCGATTCGTCGGGAGGGCGTGAAGGGGGCGCACTGGGTGCTGTTGGACTTCGGTGATGTCGTCGTGCACGTGCAACAGGCGGAGGATCGCATCCACTACGCGATCGAACGCCTATGGAAGGACTGCCCTGTCGTCGAACTACCGGAGTCGGTGACGTCGGGCCAGGTAGCTGGCTCGAGGCACGGCCCGGATCATNATGCGGAGTAGTCGTGGGCGAGCGACAGATAATCCTTTGGCGTCACGGACGCACCGCATGGAATGCCGAGCGGCGATTTCAGGGACAGTCGGATATCGAACTCGACGACGAGGGCCGAGCGCAGGCCGAGCGCGCCGCCGAGTTGCTGGCGTATCTCGAGCCGGATCGCATCATCGCGTCGGATCTCGCCCGCGCCTGGGCGACCGCCCAAGCCTTGAGCGCGAGAACTGGCGTTCACGTCACGGCCGATGCCCGGCTGCGTGAAACCTTCGCGGGGGAGTGGGAAGGCCTGAGTCGAGTGGAATTGCTGGAGCGCCATGGGGATGAAGTGGCGCGGTGGGCATCAGATTCCGCTGCGCGCCCCGGTGGCGGTGAAACCCGCATCGAGGTGGCCGACAGGGTGGTGGCAGCGATCACCGACGGGCTCGATGAGGTAGCGGAATCCGGAACCTTGGTCGTCGCGACCCATGGCGGCGCGGCGCGGGCGGGTATCGGTGCGTTGCTAGAACTGCCGCCAGAGCAGTGGGCGTGCCTTGGGGTATTGAGCAATTGCGCCTGGTCAATTCTGAGCGAGAACACCACCGGATTCGGCCCGGCCTGGCGTCTGCAGGAGTACAACGCGGGCTCGTTACCAACGCCCGCACTCGCCGACGATCGCTAGCGGCCCCCGGGTATGCTGAGCGCTCCTTACGGGGCTGTGGCGCAGCTGGTAGCGCACCTCCATGGCATGGAGGGGGTCAGGGGTTCGAGTCCCCTCAGCTCCACCGTTTGGTGGTGAGTTATAGGGCAAGGTCGTCACCTTCGGGTGATCCGGAGTGAGAGCAATCGGCGAGTTGGGATTCAAGCTGTAGCTCCACCAAAAAGAATTTCTCGTGGACTTGCCGGCGAGATTCGACCAGCACGTGGTGCAATACGTCAATGACGTCTCGTGAAACGACCTAGGCTCACCACGTGAGTATCGCTAGATATCGGTGGGCTTACTCAATCACGTGCGGGGTCGCGAGTTTGGGGCTTGTCATCGGGTTTTCGATGGTCCTACGAGACACTTACCCCAGCTTATCTACGGAGCCGTCATTACTGGGGAGCTCCGGGCANCCCCTCATTCATCGCATCGTCGATTACCTGTCGTTCTTCACTATCTGGTCGAACATTGTTGTCGCCATCGTCGCCGGCCATTTTGTGTATCGACCGCGTGCAGCGTCCTCATGGTTTCGAACCCTGTGGTTGAGCGCTCTACTCATGATCTCAGTCACCGGCTTGATTTATCACTTCGGTCTCGCCGATCTCGTAGACACCCAAGGGGCAGCCGCGGTCAGTAACGCGTGCAATCACATATTGACACCACTTGCGTTCGTTCTCGCATGGCTGATCGTCGGACCTCGGGGTTGGATTTCGGCGAAACTCATCATGGCCAGCTTCATTTTGCCGCTCTCGTGGATCCTTCTCACGTTGATTCGAGGCGCCATCATCGACGCCTACCCCTACCCTTTCGTGAACGTTGTCAAACTCGGTTACGGGCCCGTCTTGACGAACCTCGTCGTCATTTTGCTGGCCTGCTGCGTGCTTGCACTACTGCTGTGGGGCGTTGACAAGGCGATGGTGCTCCTCACGACCAGGCGCGGGAGAATAAGGGGCTAACGCGGCGCTCAACGTAGCTGCGCATCACACCATGCTTGCCAACTCGGCCCTGTCCGACGGCCAGTTTGCGCACATCACCTGTCAGCAGCAGGCACAGGCCGACTACCGAGCCGCGGCCACCGCTGCGCCACTTTGGGACGTTGTCGACTGGATTAACTCGAACCCAAGAGGTGGGTCGGACAGCAACGCTGTGCGCGCTGATTAGTGAGCTGGACCATCTGAGAGTTAGAAGAATCTGGGATTTGGGTTAGAGGTACCTGTCCCCGGCGTCTCGATCTGTCAGGGACAGGTAAGCGTTAGCACCGACCACTCGTTGTTTGGCCCTATCTCGGCAACGGACCATTGGTTGTTACGGATCCATTCGCCTCGCACATGTCATCGATGGCACATCTCTGCGTAACGTCCACGTCATCAATGTCGTGAGACAATAGAAGCGTCGGGTGACCCCCGGCGTACAACACAACAAGGGCCCCACAAGGGCGAGAAAGGTAAGGCCAGCATGTTCAAGCGCATTCGCGCGTATTACTCGCAGGAAGCCACCAGCCGACGTGCCGTCGAGCGCGAGTGGCGCAAGCAACGGGAATTGGCAGGGCCCTACGGCTCAAGCCACGTCGAGGAGATCGACGCGATTTTCTCCCGTCACCTGTAACCCCGGTAAGGAAAGCGCCTCCCGGCGGAAATTTTCGCCGGGAGGCGCTTTTTGCTGTGCTTCCAACCCGAGGTGGGGGCCGTGTCGCCTCTGGTGATGAGATGACCAAGAATGTGGACGATCGGGAGAAACTGTGACCACGAATAGCGAGATGCCGTCGGGCCCGTTGACCGGTCATGTCCTCATCGTGGGGGCAGGGCCCGGACTCGGGATGGCCTTCGCTCGCCGCGCCCTCGCGGGTGGATCGGACGTCACGTTGGCTGCTCGTTCGGCGGGCACACTCGACGAGATGGTGTCGCATCTCGGCCCCGAGGGTGGGCGGGTGACGACCCTGGTTGTTGATGCGTCGCAACCGACGGCGCTCCGCGACACGGTGGCCACCTACGCCGACGCGTGTGACCCTTCAATCAACTGCGCGTTGTTCAACGTGTCCGCCTGGGTACCGGGAGGTCTGAACAGTGANCTCGATGCCGTGAGCTCCGGGCTCGATGCCGGAGTCGTCGCGGCTCTGGCGATGACCCAGGCGGTGGTTCCGCGCATGCTCACCCAGTCGTCTCCGCGCATCCTGTTCACCGGAGGTGGAACGGCGGACTCCCCGATGGTGGCCAGCATCGGGCTCGGGCTGCAGAAGGCGGCGCTTCGCAATCTCGCCATCGCGCTCGACAAGGACCTGCGCGAGACGACGATTGCGGTGCGGACACTGACCATCCGCGGAAGCATCGCTCCCGGGACGGCATTCGATCCGGACCGAATCGCTCGCGCGTTATGGCAAATCGCCAACAGCGACAGCGTTGTTCACGAGTTCACCGGTGTCGGCGACTAGCGGCCCGCACCAAGAACTCGTGCGAGCGACGCTCTAGTCCTCGCAGGACTCTTTCATCACGATCACCGTCAATGTCGAGATGTCCGGATCCCCGCCCCCTGGCGGTGTGGCGGAGATCTTTACCTTGGCCGTGCCTGGCTTGCGAGCGGTGATCATCCAAGTGGTGGTGCCGGGCGCACCGACGAGGACGGAGGCCGAGGGGGTGTACTCGCCTTTGCTCACCTTGATGGCCTTCTTCTTCCCCGTCGTCGACGCCGACCATTGGTACCCGGTAGTGCGGTTGGTCTGGAGCGTCAACTCGATCTTCTCTCCTGGCATCAAGCGGACCTGACCCGGTAGTTCGGTCACCGTCAAGGTGACCTCACCAGTTGAGTTCGCCTGAGCGTTAGCGGGTGCACCTGCGGCTAGGGCACCGATGGCCAGCCCGACGGCTGCGAGGAACACGGTGGTGAGGCGCACAAGGGTTCGCACGATCAGATCCTAACCACATCGCCGGCTCCCGCGTTGGAGCGCCTCACGACCTCTTTCAGGGGTGTCAGGAACTCGAATTGACCCGCGTTTGGTGAAGATTGCGGGACCTTTACGGGTGGGGCTCGGCCTCCACCGCAGGTGCGCGTCGGGTCGCCAGGAAGGATCCGATGATCACCAGGGGGAAGCCAACGAGGATTCCCCAGGTCAGCGGCTCGCTCAGAACCACGACGCCGAGCGCGAGCGCCACGGCTGGGGCGATGAAGGTGATGACGGTCGTGCGGGACGGGCCGGCTTCGGCGATCAGCGCAAAGAAGACAAGGAAGGCCGCCGCCGTGCACAACACACCCAGGATGATCACCGACCACCACGCCTCGGTGGAGACAGGCACCAAAGGCCGGGTCACCCACGCCAACGGCGCGTAAACGATCGCGTTGACGACCAGCGCCATCGTGATGACGGCCATGGCGGGAGCGCGAGAAAGTTTCGTGGCGACGATGATCGGGCCGAAGGAGTAGCCAACGATCGTGATGCCCAAGGCGGCGACGCTGAGCCAGTCATCACCGCGGATGTCGATCCCGACGAGCGTCACCACTCCGATGACCCCGATCGCAAGGCCGAGCGCGCGGGACTTGCTGATCCGGTCGTCAATGCCGATGCGCCAACCGATGACCGCGGCAAGAATGGGAACGGCGGCGATCAAGATCGCGGTTACCGAACTTGAGAGCCGAATCTCGGCGTAGGACAGCGCACCGAACGGTAGTGCGATCTCCACGAACGCGAACACGACTATCCATGACCAATCGGTCACGCCCAACCGCTTGACGTCTCCACGGGCGACAACGATGGGCAGCAGAATCAACGCTCCGAGGGCTACGCGCACCCAGACAACCATCGCCGGAGAGAGTTCGTCGACGGCGACCTTGATGAACAGATAGGGGATGCCCCATAAGACAGCGAGGGCGATGAAGAGCGCCCAACCCCGAGCAGTCACGAGGGCGCACTGTACGCCCTGAAAGGATCCGCCCGTGGGTGCCCATCTGTTCGTCTTGGCCGACTCTCTGGCGTTCCACGGACCCGAGCGGATCGAGCAGCCCACCGACGATCGGCTCTACCCGATGGTGTGTGCCCGGGAGTTGGGAGCCGAGGTGGACCTCGTTGCCCGTGAGGGGTGGACGGCGCGGGACGCCTGGTGGGCGCTCACCAAGGACCCGATGGCGTACGGCGTGTATTTGCCCCGTGCGGACTACGTGGTGATTGGCGTCGGTGGCATGGATCAACTCCCGGCATCGATACCGACGTGGCTGCGCGACTCGCTGCCGTACGTCCGTCCGGGAGGGCTGCGCCGACGACTCCGTCGCGCCTACCGCGATCTCACACCGGGCGTCATCCGGGCCACGGGTGGACGGCTTCGGCAACTGCCGCAGGACGCGACCGACCGCTATCTGACCCGGATCATCCAAACGATCCGCGTGCTGCGCCCCGACGTGCCGGTCGTGCTCGTGGCGCCCACTCCCTATCGCTCGCCGTACTACCCGTCGTACCGGCACCACGCGGGCGCCAGCACGGCTGCGCATCGCTTGGCGCGCGCGCTCGACGTCGGTCTCGTGGACCCGGAGTCCGCGGTGCTGCCGGGGTTGCGCGATGGAAGCGCCAACCCCGACGGCATGCATTGGTCGTGGGCAGCCCACCGACACGTGGGCTGCGCACTCGCCGAAGCGTTGGCCGGTCGGTAGTGGTGAGCTACCTCGGTAGTCTTGCCCGTCTATGACAACCAGCGCGGACACCGGCCACGGCGACGCCCGGTACGACGTCGAAGCCATCCAGGAACGGTGGCTTCCGGTGTGGGACGAGTTGGCGCCGTTTCGATCGGGACGCCCAGATGATCAGCGTCCCAAGAAGTACGTGCTCGACATGTTCCCGTACCCCTCCGGTGACCTGCACATGGGCCATGCTGAGGCGTACGCGTTGGGTGACGTTATCGCGCGGTACTGGGTGCACCGAGGCTTCAACGTCATGCACCCCATCGGCTGGGACGCCTTCGGATTGCCCGCCGAGAACGCGGCCATCCGGCGCGGTGAGGATCCGGTGCGGTGGACCTACGACAACATCGCGCAACAGAAGGCGTCCATGCGCCGCTATGCATGCAGTTTCGATTGGGACAGAGTCTTCAACACCTGCGATCCGGAGTACTACCACTGGAACCAGTGGTTCTTTCTGCAAATGTTCCGGCGAGGTCTCGCCTACCGCAAAGCCAGCAACGTCAACTGGTGCCCCGAGTGCCAGACGGTGCTCGCCAACGAGCAGGTGATCGCAGGGCAATGCGAACGGTGCGACTCGAACGTCACCAAGAAGAAGTTGACGCAGTGGTATCTGAAGATCACCGACTACGCCGATCGTCTACTCGACGACATGGAGCAACTCGAGGGTAAGTGGCCGGAGAAGGTGCTGTTGATGCAGCGCAACTGGATCGGCCGATCCACCGGCGCCGAAGTGCACTTCGAGATCGAAGGTCGCGAGGAGGCCGTCACCGTGTATACGACGCGGCCCGACACCCTCTACGGCGCGACGTTCTTCGTCGTCGCTGCGGACTCCGATCTGGCATCGGAGCTGGCGGCTCAGAGCCCGGCGCAGGCGGAGTTCTCGGAGTACCTCAACAAGGTCAAGCAAACATCGGAAATGGATCGCCTGGATTCCTCTCGAGCTAAGACCGGTGTGTTTTTGCAGCGCTACGCCATCAACCCGGTCAACGGGGAGCGCATTCCCGTGTGGGCTTCGGATTATGTGTTGGCCGACTACGGCACGGGCGCGATTATGGCCGTGCCGGCCCACGATCAGCGTGACCTCGACTTTGCTCGCACCTTTGACCTCCCGGTCCGGGTCGTGGTGGACGCCGGTGAGGATCCAGCGGTCACCGGGGAGGCGACCGCCGACGACGGACCGCACGTGAACTCCGGTCCGTTGGATGGACTGAACAAGGACGAGGCGATCGCTGCCATCATTGAGGTGCTTGCGGAGCGGGGAACCGGTGAGGAAGCCGTCAACTACCGGTTGCGCGATTGGCTCATCTCCCGGCAGCGCTACTGGGGCACACCGATTCCGATCATTCACTGCCCGTCGTGCGGCGAGGTGCCCGTGCCCGATGAGCAGCTCCCGGTCGTCCTGCCACCGGCGGAGGGCTTGGATCTCAAACCCAAGGGCACGTCACCGTTGGGTGGCGCCGTCGCGTGGGCGACGGTCGACTGCCCGCAGTGCGGGGGTGAAGCGACACGGGACCCCGACACGATGGACACCTTCGTCGACTCGTCCTGGTACTACCTCCGCTACGCCGACCCCAACAATCACACGGCTGCCTTCGACCCGGAGTTGGTGCGCGAATGGCTTCCGGTCGATCAATACGTCGGCGGCGTGACTCATGCGATTCTCCATCTTCTGTATAGCCGCTTCTTCACGAAGGTGTTGAACGATCTCGGCTTAGTCGACTTCAACGAACCCTTCACGCGCCTGCTCAATCAAGGCATGGTGATCATGGAGGGCTCGGCGATGAGCAAGTCGCGCGGCAACCTGGTGCGGTTGTCCGATGAGCTCAGTCGACACGGCGTCGACGCGATTCGCCTGTCGATGGTTTTCGCCGGACCTCCGGAAGACGACGTTGACTGGGCGGATGTGTCTCCGTCTGGTTCGGCCAAGTTCCTCGCTCGCGCCTGGCGGCTCGCCGGCGACGTCACGTCATCTCCCGGGAGTGATCCTCGGGGCGGCGATGAGAGCGTCCGCAAGGCAACCCATCGCGCCCTGCACGATGCAGCCCAGGCCGTGGAGACGTTCCGGTTCAACGTTGCGGTCGCGCGCGTGATGGAACTTGTCAATGTGCTGCGAAAGGCGATCGACTCCGGGCCTGGGTCGGATGATCCGGCCGTTCGTGAAGGAGCCGAAGCCGTCGCGATCATGGTGTCGCTCGTTGCGCCCTACACAGCCGAAGACATGTGGGCCCGGCTCGGACATGAGCCCAGTGTCGCGCAGGCCGGATGGCCGGACGTCGATGAGTCACTGCTCGTGGAGGACTCGGTCACCTGCGTGGTCCAAGTCGCAGGCAAGGTCAAGGATCGTCTTGACGTGTCACCGAGCATCGCAGAAGACGAACTGCGCGACCTCGCCCTCGCCTCGAAGGCAGTTGCCGCTGCGCTCGACGGTCGCGCGGTGAAAACCACGATTGTTCGGCCTCCAAAACTGGTCAACGTCGTCCCGGAGTAGTTCGCTTCCTCGCGCGTCGTCCCCGCCGAGCAACCTCCCACCCAGCATCGTCCCCACCCAGCATCGTCCCCACCCAGCGTCACGCCAATCCACAGGACGCCTGAGTCCATGGCGTAAATGGTGGTGCCGTTTCTAGCGTCCGGATATGGGGTCACCACGTTCTCGCGCGCACGTTCGCGACCGATTGAGTCGATGGGTGAGATCGACGGATCGAACGGATCGAACGGATCGAACGGATCGAACGTATCTAGCGAATCGACGCAACGGGGAGAGCAGGAGCCCGCTATCCCGACGGTGGCGACCGGCGTTGACCATGTGATCGCTGCGCCAGCAGCCGAGCGCGCATCGCGGGATGGCGCAGAGGAGACCCGTGCGACGCGAGGGGTTCGTGGCGCCTCGCGGACGCGACATTTCTTCGGTGCGTGGGATGGGCGTGCTCGGAGGGCTGTGCTGGTGTTGATCGGGGGATTGGGCGCCGTGCTGGTGTGGTGGTGGGTCAGCGGTCAGCCGTCGAGTGTCACCACCGTCGAGACCGACGATGCATCGAATGTGGTCGACGCTTCTGTCACGCCTGGATCCAACGCGGGTGAATCGGCCATGCACGAATCAGACAGCGACCGCTCGCGAGCCAACGAGATATCGCCCGTCGTGGCGACGTCCACAGTCGTTGTTCATGTGGTGGGCAAGGTCGCATCGCCGGGAGTGGTGCAACTTCCGGCCGGTTCGCGTGTGCTCGATGCCGTGGAAGCCGCGGGAGGGGTGACCAGCAGCCGTGCGTTGTCCACGGTCAATCTGGCGCGCCTGGTGGTTGATGGGGAGCAGATCGATGTCGGGGCCGATCCGCGAGCCTCGGGCGGCACGTCGCGAATCTCGTTGAATTCCGCGGACGCGCAGCAGTTGCAGCAGCTGCCCGGTGTGGGACCGGTGATTGCCGAACGCATTGTTGCGTGGCGAACCGCCAACGGGCCGTTTCGATCGGTTGCCGAGCTCGGCGAAGTCTCCGGCATAGGACCAGCGATGATCGCGCGTATCGAGGACCAGGTCGGCATGTGATCGACGCTCGGCTGGTGGGTCCGGCTCTGGCCGCGTGGGCGGGGGCGCTGGTGTCGCTGGTCGGGCTGACCAGCATCGACGCACTGGACAGTCGACATGCAGGGGCCCTTCGCGTGATGGCGCTCGGGGTGCTCGCCGCACTGGTGGCGGTGGCGGGCTTGTGGGTGGTGCGACGAGGGGCAGCGGTTGTCATCGCCGTCGCGGCAGGTGCGCTCGGAGTGCTCGCCAGCGCGGGGCAGATCGCTGCCTGGACGAGTCCGGCTTTGGTAGCGGCGATGAACACGCAGGCGGAAGTCACGGGAACGATCGGTGGCCCGGTGCGAACCTCGCTGGACACTGCGTTCGTTCCCCTTGCCGTCGAGCAGGTGTCGACACGGCACCGAACCGTTCAGGCACAGGTGCCGGTCACACTGACGTTGCCGCGCTTTTCGGACATTCCGGCCGCCGGCACGCCGGTCAGCGCCATCGGACGGCTGCGCCCGGCCGGCAATTCCGTCACATCGGCTGCCTATTTCAACTCCGAGAACGTTCGTGCCCGAGGGCCCGCGTCGCGTATGCATCGAGCGGCGCAGGCGATCCGGGAGTCGCTGGCCCGGTCGTTGCCCGATGCACCGCCGGGAGGCTCGGCCCTGGTCGCGGGCCTGGCCATCGGCGACGAACAGCACATGTCCCCGGAATTGGTGGAGCAGATGCGCAACAGTGGCCTGGCGCACCTGACTGCGGTGTCCGGCGGCAATGTGGCGATGGTTGTCGGTGCGGTCCTCGGCATCGCGTGGATCGTGCGATTGCCGGTGGTCGTGCGCGTGCTGAGCGCGCTGGCGGCGCTGGGCTTCTACGTTGTTGTCGTTCATCCGCAGCCCAGCGTGCTGCGTGCCGCGGTCATGGGATCGGCGGTCGTCGTGTCGCTCGTGGTCGGAGGGCGACGATCGGGTCCGTCGATCCTGGCCGCCGCGGTGCTGATCTTGGTGGTGCTCGCACCATCACTGTCGGCTCGTTGGGGGTTCGCGCTGTCGGTCGCGGCGACAGCCGGCATCGTGTTGCTGGCTCCTGCTCTGCAGAAGGCAGTGACCGAATCGCGGTGGGGACGCCGGGTACCTGTTCCGGTGATCATGGCGGCGACGATCACCATCGCGGCGCAAATCGCGACGGCTCCGGTGTTGTTGGCCATGGGCGCTTTTGTCGGCCTCGCGGCTATCCCGGCGAACCTGGTCTCCATGCCGGTCGTTCCCTTGATCACCCTGGCCGGGCTCGGTGCCGCCGTGCTTGCTGTAGTGCCGGTCGGCGAAGCGCCCGCCGATTTTCTCGCGTGGATCGGAGCATGGGCGGGTGAATGGATCGCCCGCGTGGCCGCCGTTGCCTCGCAGGTCGAGGTGCTGCGTATCCGAGGAAGCGTCTTGCTCGCGCTTGTGGCCCTCGGGTGCTTGATCGCGATCGGGGTGGCGTACGTGCGCCGGCATCGCCGAGATCACGCCGGCGTTCGTCCCTATGCGGTTTCGGTGGCGGGGGTGATTGTTGCCGCCGTCATCGTGTGGTCGGTGTTCCCACCGAGTGCGCGCTCGTGGCCTCCGCGCGGATGGCTCATGACGCAGTGCGATGTCGGCCAGGGCGACGCACTCGTCGTCGCACCACGGGAGGGTCACGGCGCAGTCGTGATCGACGTCGGGCCGTCTGCCAAGGAGATCGACTCGTGCTTGAGCGACCTTGGCGTTCATCACGTGTCTGCGCTCGTGTTGACGCACTTTCACGCAGATCACGTCGGTGGGCTGACCGGGCTGATCGATGGTCGCCGGGTCGACGCGGTGTTCGCGACCGTCCACGACGAGCCCGTCGAGCAGTTTCGGGGAGTGGGCGTCGAGTTGCGTCGGCGCGGAATGTCGATGCGTCGATTAATGGCCGGTTCCTCTATTGACGTCGGTTCGAGCACCTACGAGGTCCTGTGGCCTCGGCGAATCATCACCGGCGGACGAATCTCCGACGGATCGGTGGCCAACAACGCCAGCGTCGTTCTCGAGGCGAACCTTGATGGCGTTCGGGTTCTGCTTACCGGGGACATTGAGCCCCCGGCCCAGGCCGCGCTGGTCAGTGGCCCGGGGGGCTTCGATGTGGTCAAAATCCCTCACCACGGGTCGGCCCATCAGCATCCGCTTTTCGCTCCCTGGGCTCAGGCGGACCTCGCGGTGGTGAGTGCGGGATCGGGCAACCGCTTCGGGCACCCTGCCCCGGACACATTGCAGGCGTGGATCGATACGGGTGCACAGGTGGTGCGTACCGATCAATCCGGAGATGTCGCCATCGTCAGAAGTGGCGATGGAAGTCTCGGCTTCGCCACGCGACGTGACATGCTGGGCTCATCATGAGCGACCCGGCCCGCATCACCCTCGTCCGCGGGGGCGAGCAGGCCCTCGTCGACCGCGCTATCGCGTCGACGGTCGCCGGTATTCGACACTCCTGTCCCGACGTCGACCGCGAGTCGGTCGATGCGAGTACCGACGATGCTGTGAACGAATTCCGCAACATGTGCGCACCGACGCTCTTCGGAAGTGACGTGATTGTCGTCGTCACCGGTCTTCAATCAGCAGACGATGCCTTCGCCGATGCGCTCACCGAGGTGCTCGCCGATCAGCCCGAGAACGTGTGGCTGGTGCTGCATCACGATGCGACAGCCGGAGGAAAGAAGTTGCTCGAAGCGGTCCGCGCGGCCGGGGCGAGCGAAGTCGAGTGCCTGGCGGTGAAGAAGGGCAAGGCGGCGATCGAGGTCATCTCGCAGGAGTTTGCTCGTCGCAAGAGGCGGGCCACCTCGGACGCGATCAACGTGCTGTATGAATCGGTTGGTCACGACCTGCCGATGCTGTTCGCTGCGGTCGGTCAACTGGTAGCCGACATCGACGATGACCCGATAACCGATGTCCACGTGCACGCGTACTTCGCCGGGGTGGCTGACGTGGCTGGATGGCAGATCGCGGACCACGTGTGGAATCGACGACCGGCCCAGGCTCTCGAATCGGTGCGTCACGCCGCCGCAACAGGAAACGCGTCCGGTGTCGGGGTGATGAGCGTGTTGGCGATGATGTCGTCGGTGCGCAACATCATTCGGGTGGGCGGTCTCGGTCCGGGCGCGAGCGACGCCGACGTGGCCCGCGAGTTGGGTATCCCGCCGTGGAAGGTGTCATCGCTAAGGCAGCAGTGGTCGCGATGGAGCGGTGATCAACGTCGCCTGGCGGCGTCGCTTGTCGAATTAGCCGACGCTGAAGCGCTGATGAAGGGCGGTCTCGAGCCTGGTCAGGCTCTGGATGTGGAGCAGAAGTTGTTCGAGCTGGAAAAACTCGTCGTGTCGACCGGCGGTCGGTAACTCAGAGAGCAGCGACGCGCTTGCTGATGGCCGACTTGCGGTTGGCCGCCTGGTTCTGGTGAATGACGCCGTTGCTCGCCGCCTTGTCCAGTGCCCGATTGGCCTCACGCGCGAGAGCGGTGGCAGCCGTAGCGTCACCAGCATCGGCCGCCTCACGGAACTTGCGAATAGCGGTCTTGAGGGAGGACTTCACGTCCTTATTACGCAGACGCGCCTTCTCGTTGGTTCGGATGCGCTTCTTTTGCGACTGAATGTTCGCCACGGACGTTCCTTCGACTCTCGTTGTGCTGGACCTACGGGTGAGTAGTGGACTTACGGGTGGNGCGCCACAGGGATCTGCAGCCGCATAAGAGTACCCGTACCCTGGGGGCACCCCCCGAGTGGCCCCGACGGTCCCACTCGGCCCCGTGGCCCCGACCGTCCCTGTGAGAGGTTGTCCGTGACCCACCCATCCACCGCTGGCGCGCCCGCGAGCGGTCGATCGGCACCGGGGGACACCGATCCGGGAGCCATCCGAAACTTCTGCATCATCGCCCACATCGACCACGGCAAGTCGACCCTGGCCGACCGGATGCTGCAGATCACCGGTGTTGTTGACGACCGCTCGATGCGCGCGCAGTACCTCGACCGGATGGACATCGAGCGGGAACGGGGCATTACGATTAAATCGCAGGCCGTCCGATTGCCCTTCGCGGCCGCCGACGGTCGTGAGCACGTGTTGAACCTGATCGATACGCCAGGGCACGTGGACTTCACCTACGAGGTGTCGCGCTCACTCGCGGCTTGCGAGGGTGCTGTCCTGCTCGTGGATGCGGCTCAGGGGATCGAAGCCCAGACGCTCGCGAACCTCTACCTGGCGCTGGAGAACGACCTGCAGATCATTCCCGTGCTGAACAAGATCGACCTGCCGGCCGCGCAGCCAGAGAAGTACGCGGCGGAACTCGCGCACATCATCGGCTGCCATCCAGACGACGTGCACAAGGTCTCCGCGAAGACGGGCGAGGGCGTTGAGGATCTCCTGCAGACCATCGTGGACGTCATCCCGGCGCCGATGGGGGACGCCGATGCTCCGGCGCGAGCGATGATCTTCGACTCGGTGTATGACACCTATCGCGGAGTCGTCACCTACGTCCGGGTCGTCGATGGGCGGATCGGGACGCGAGATCGGATCTCGATGATGTCCACCGGTGCCGTCCACGAGCTGCTCGAAGTTGGAGTGATCTCCCCGGAGCCGACTCCGGCGAGTGGCCTGGGCGTCGGCGAGGTCGGCTACCTCATCACCGGAGTGAAGGACGTTCGTCAATCCCGCGTCGGCGACACGATCACCACGGTGACCAAGGGGGCGACGGAGCCTTTGGGTGGCTACCGCGACCCCAAGCCGATGGTCTTCTCCGGCCTGTATCCGATCGACGGTTCGGATTACCCGATTCTGCGCGACGCCCTCGACCGTTTGAAGCTCAACGACGCAGCGTTGCAGTATGAGCCGGAAACCTCCGTGGCTCTGGGATTCGGGTTCCGCTGCGGTTTTCTGGGACTACTTCACCTGGAGATCGTTCGCGAGCGTCTGGAGCGCGAGTTCGATCTCGACCTCATCTCCACGGCGCCGAACGTCATCTACACCGTCCAGATGGAAGACGGTAAGGAAATCGTGGTTACCAATCCGAGCGAGTTTCCCGAAGGTAAAGCCGCCGCAGTAACCGAACCGGTCGTCAAGGCAACGGTCATCTTGCCGAGCGAATTCGTCGGCACCGTGATGGAACTGTGCCAAAACAGGCGAGGGTCTCTGCTGGGGATGGACTATCTATCCGAGGATCGCGTCGAGATGCGCTACACCCTGCCGCTGGCGGAGATCGTCTTCGACTTCTTCGATCAACTCAAGTCGCGAACGCGGGGATATGCATCGCTGGACTACGAGCCCAGTGGCGAGCAGACCGCAGATCTCGTCAAAGTGGACATCCTGCTGCACGGAGATCCGGTCGACGCCTTCTCCGCCGTCGTGCACAAGGAAAAGGCTTACAGCTACGGCGTGGCTATGGCGCAGAAACTGCGGGAACTCATTCCCCGTCAGCAGTTCGAGGTGCCCATCCAGGCAGCCATCGGGTCGCGAATCATCGCGCGCGAAACCATTCGAGCGATCCGCAAAGACGTGCTCGCGAAGTGCTACGGAGGCGACGTTTCGCGTAAGCGCAAACTGCTGGAAAAGCAGAAGGAAGGCAAGAAGCGCATGAAGATGGTCGGCCGCGTCGAGGTGCCGCAGGAAGCCTTCATCGCTGCGCTATCGACATCCGAGGCACCCGCCAAGAAATGAGCGAGCCGCTTTCGCTCTACGTTCACGTTCCCTTCTGCTCGAGCAGATGCGGCTANTGCGATTTCAACACCTACACGGCGTCCGAGTTAGGGGACGGCGTCGATCGGGCCTCCTTCCACACCCATCTTGCGTCCGAAATCACCATGGCAGCGTGCACTCTCGCCCCGTCGTATCAAGTGGACACCGTCTTCTTCGGTGGCGGAACGCCGACGCTCATCGGTGCACCGGCGCTGTGTGATCTGCTCGCGCGTATTCGCGACGAGTTCGATGTCGCGGCCAACGTGGAGGTGACCACAGAAGCCAATCCCGACTCCGTCGACCAGCAGATGCTCGAGGATCTCGTCACCGGAGGGTTCACGAGAATCTCCATCGGAATGCAAAGCGGCGCACCACACGTGCTCGCCACACTGGAGCGCACCCATACGCCGGGTGCGAGCTCCGCAGCGGCACTTGCCGCGAGAGCCGCCGGGTTCGACCACGTCAACCTGGACCTGATCTACGGAACTCCCGGAGAGAGCGACGACGACGTGCGGCGTTCGCTCGATGAAGTGCTCGACGCTGGCGTCGACCACGTTTCCGCGTACTCGCTGATCGTTGAGGACGGAACCGCGCTCGCCCGACGCGTCGCCCGCGGCGAGATCGCGGAACCCGATGACGACGTCGCCGCCGAACGCTATGAACTCATCGACGATCGGCTCAGCGACAGCGGCTTGCGTTGGTACGAGGTCAGCAACTGGTCCATGCCGGGCGGCGAGTGCCGCCACAACCTCGCCTATTGGCGCAACAGGGATTGGTGGGGTGTTGGTCCCGGAGCCCACAGTCACCAGACGGGACACCGATGGTGGAACGTCAAGCATCCACGCACCTACGCCGCCCGGGTCAGTGCGGGAATGTCACCGGCCGAAGATCATGAGGAGACAACGCCCGAGCAGCAGCGGCTCGAGCGGCTCATGATGGGGCTGCGGGTTCGCGAGGGCGTGATCGCCGACGAGGTCGAGTGCCCGCAGATCGCCGTGCTCGATCTCGTAGACCGGGGACTAGTGGAGGCCAAACCAGCACACGAGCTGGCGGCCCGGATCGTGCTTACCCGGCGGGGTCGCCTCCTCGCGGACGCCGTCGCACGAGAATTGGCCGTCATCAGCGAGGCATCCTCAGGGCCGGACGCAGAGCTGGACGCAGGGCCGGACGCGCCCACGGCGAAACAGGCCGATCCGACGTAGACTTGGCACTCTGGACACGCGAGTGCTAGGGAAACCGACGGGAGGTGCCGTGCTCGAAGACCGCCGACTGGCCGTGCTGCGCGCCATCGTTGAGGACTACGTCGCTACGCACGAGCCCGTAGGTTCAAAGGCGCTGGTGGAACGGCACCACCTGGGTGTTTCTCCCGCAACGATCCGCAACGACATGGCGGCCCTGGAAGAAGAGGGCTACATCACCCACCCGCACACGTCGGCGGGCCGGATCCCTACCGATCGCGGGTATCGGTTGTTCGTTGACCAGATCTCCAACGTGAAGCCAATGAGTGCGCCCGAGCGCAAAGCCATCGAGAGATTCCTCGGGGATGCTGTCGACCTCGACGATGTGATGGGCCGGACGGTCCGCTTGCTCGCGCAGATCACTCAGCAGGTTGCGCTCGTGCAGTACCCGTCATTGGAACGAAGCAGCGTCCGCCACGTCGAACTGATCGCGGTCAGCGACACCCGCTTGATGCTGGTGGTCATCATGGACACCGGTCGCGTCGAGCAGCGAGTCATCGAATGCGCGGCGCCGCTGTCGGAGCAGGTCCTGGGGGATCTCCGGGCGCGCCTGAACGCCGCGGTCGCCGATAAGCCGTTCGCTTTCGTCTCCGATGCATTGAAGGACCTCGACAAAGGGTTCGACGTGAGCGACCAGCGACTCGTGCAGGCGGTGATGGNGGCGGTTCTCGAGGCTGTCACCGAACGCATCGAGGAGCGCGTGGTGCTCGGTGGCACCGCGCACCTGGCTCGTTACCAACAGTCGTTCCCGATGGCGATACAGCCCGTTCTCGAAGCCCTGGAGGAGCAGGTTGTTCTGCTGCGCCTTTTGGGAGAACTGTCTATCGAGTCACCGGTGACGGTTCGCATCGGTCAAGAGAACGATGTCCACGGGCTCGAATCAACCTCGGTCGTCACCGCTGGGTACGGCCGGACCGATGAGCCGGTCGCGTCGCTGGGTGTCGTCGGACCCACCCACATGGACTACGCCGGGACGATGAGTGCGGTNCACGCCGTCGCGCAGTACGTCAGCAAGATTTTGAAGGGACAGTAGGTGGCTGTGGCAACGGACTATTACGCGATGCTCGGCGTATCGCGGGACGCTTCTGCAGAGGAGATCAAGAAGGCGTACCGGCGTTTGGCGCGGGAACTGCACCCGGACGTCAACCCGGATCCCAAGCACCAGGAGCGGTTCAAGCAGGTCACCGCGGCATATGAAGTGCTTTCTGATCCCGAGAAGCGACAGATGTATGACATGGGTGGAGACCCGCTGAGTCAATCCGGAGGGTTCGGAGGATTCGGCACCACTGGTTTCGACTTCGGCGACATNATGGATGCGTTCTTCGGTGGTGGTGGAGGCGGTCGCCAGCGTGGACCCCGCAGCCGGGCGCAACGCGGGCAGGACGCCCTGGTGCGAGTGCAGATCGACCTGGCGACGGCAGTGTTCGGCGGCGAGCAGGACATCACGGTGGANACCGCGACCGCGTGCGCGACNTGCACCGGTTCGGGAATGGCCGAGGGAAGCGANCTGGAGACCTGCGTGATGTGNAANGGCGCGGGCGAGATCCAATCGGTGCAGCGGTCGTTTCTCGGGCAAGTAATGACCTCGCGTCCGTGTCCGCAATGCCANGGATTCGGCACGACCATTCCNTATCCCTGNCCGGAGTGCTCGGGTGAAGGTCGNGTGCGCAGTCGTCGCACACTCACCATCAAAGTGCCACCNGGTGTGGACACCGGAACGCGCATCCAACTGCAGGGAGAGGGCGAGGTCGGCCCCAACGGCGGCTCCGTGGGCGACTTGTTCGTCGAGGTCGTCGTGGCCCCGGACCCGGTGTTCGAGCGTCACGNAGACGAGTTGCACTGTGTGGTGAAGATCCCAATGTCCGCTGCTGCACTCGGTACCAGCGTGCACCTCGACACCCTCGACGGCCCCGAGGATCTGACGGTGCCGGCGGGGACCCAAGCGGGAGCAACGATTACGTTGCGGGGCAAGGGTGCCTCGCGGCTACGCGGCGGGTCACGCGGTGATCTCTTCGTCCACGTGGACGTCGAGGTTCCGTCGGAATTGGATATCCGTCAATCGGAATTGCTCCGTGAGTTCGCAGAGCTTCGTGGAGAGAACACCACGCACGCGGTGTCCACGCGAACAAGCGCAGACAACGGTGGCCTCTTTGGTCGCCTGAAAGACGCCTTCTCGTCGCGGTGAGCCCACCGGTTTTTCTCCTCGACCCCGACCGTGCCGCCGAGGTGCGCGTCGGTGGCGAGGTTGTGCTGGACGGGCCGGAAGGCCGGCACGCAGTGGCCGTGCAACGTGTTCGCGCCGGCGAGACGATCCAGTGCGTCGATGGCGGTGGGCGACGCATCACCGGATCNGTCGCCACCGTGCAACAGGCAGGTGTCGCGACGATCACGGTCGCGGCGGTGACCGACGAGCCCGAACCGATGCCGCAGATCACCGCGGTGCAGGCAATCGCCAAAGGTGATCGCGGCGAACGCGCGGTGCAGGTGCTGACCGAAGCTGGAATCGACGCGATCGTGCCGTGGCAAGCCGAAAAGAGTGTTGCGCGATGGGATGAGACGAAAGCAACCAAGAATCGAGGCAAGTGGGCGGCCACCGCTCGAGAGGCAACCAAGCAGGCACGACGCTCTCGGGTCCCGCGCGTGGATCCGGTGACGACATCCGGGGGTGTCGCGGAACTGATTGCCGCGTCGGGCGTGGCCCTGGTTCTGGATGAGCAAGCGTCTGTGCAGTTGACCTCCATCGCCGCGGAAGCGGCCCGAGACATCATGCTGGTCATCGGCCCGGAAGGGGGACTCAGCGACAACGAGCGAGGACAGTTCACGGATGCGGGGGCCCATCTCGTGCAACTAGGTCCGTCGGTCCTGCGCACGTCCACCGCGGGGATAGCTGCGTTGAGCGTCCTGTCGGCTCAGATAGGGCGCTGGTAACCCCGTGATCGCCGTGAAATGATGACGTGATGGCCGACTGCCTGTTCTGCTCGATAGTCGCGGAGGAGATCCCCGCGGACATCGTGCTGTCCAATGACGACGTTGTTGCCTTCCGAGACATTGCTCCGCAGGCGCCTGTGCACGTGTTGGTCGTGCCGCGCGATCACCACGCGAACGTCGGCGAATTGGCCTCTGCTGCTCCGGCCACGACCGCAACGTTGCTGCAGGCGGCGCAGGAGGTGGCGGCTGACGAAGGCGTGGGCGGTGCCTACCGGGTCGTGTTCAACACCGGCGCTGGCGCCGGACAGACGGTGTTNCACGTNCACGCTCACGTGATCGGCGGCCGAAACCTCGAATGGCCCCCCGGATGAGCAACGCAGCGAGCGAGTCCGACGCACGCATGACCATCGAGATCCCCAACTCTCAACCGATGGTCGCCCTCCTGGGATCCAATGACGAGTACCTCCGCCTGATCGAGAACGCGTTNCCNTCGGTGAGCGTGCTCGTGCGGGGCAACGAAATACGACTCGACGGCTCGGCGGAGGAGAGCGCGGTCATCGACTCCTTGATCGCCGAGATGCTCGCGATGCTTCGTACCGGCCAGGCCCTGTCGACGGAGTCCGTCGAGCGTTCCATCGGCATGCTGCGCAGCGGCACGCGCCCATCCGACGTCCTCACCGCCAACATCCTCAGCAACCGCGGGCGCACGATTCGACCCAAGACCCTCAATCAGAAGCGGTACGTCGACGCGATCGACAANAACACCGTGGTGTTCGGAATCGGCCCGGCCGGCACCGGCAAGACCTACTTGGCCGTGGCCAAGGCGGTGCAGGCGCTGCAGGCCAAGCAGGTGAACCGCATCGTGCTGACCCGTCCCGCTGTCGAAGCGGGGGAGCGCTTGGGCTTCCTTCCCGGAACTCTGAGCGAAAAGATCGATCCCTACCTGCGCCCCTTGTATGACGCGCTGCACGACATGATCGACCCGGAGTCGATTCCGCGCCTCATCACGTCCGGCACCATCGAAATCGCCCCCCTGGCCTACATGCGCGGACGAACCTTGAACGACGCCTTCGTCATCTTGGACGAGGCTCAGAACACATCGGCTGAGCAAATGAAGATGTTCCTGACTCGATTGGGATTCGGATCGACCATGGTCGTCACCGGCGACATCACGCAGGTGGACCTTCCCGGCGGAACGCAGAGCGGGCTGCGTGTGGTCGGGGAGATCTTGGACGGACTCGAGGACGTTGGCTTCTGCCGCCTGACGGCTCACGACGTCGTCCGCCACAAACTCGTCGGCAAGATCGTGGAGGCCTACGACCGGTATGACGCGAGGCGCCAACCATGACCCTGCCGAGTATCTCGGTCGACGACGACGCCGGCTCGCCGATCGACCTGAACGCGCTCAGCGACCTCGCCGGCCATGTNTACTCGACGATGCATATCCATCCCGATTCTGAACTCGGAATAACGCTGGTGGATATCGACCGGATCACCTCGCTGCACGAAGACTGGATGAACGAGCCCGGCCCCACCGACGTGGTGAGTTTCCCCATCGATGAGCTGGTGCCCGGCACCCCGGAGGCCTTGTCCGGCCCGGGGATGCTGGGGGACATCGTCATCTGCCCAGAGTTCGCCCAGGCGGATGCCGCCGCTGCCGAGCGCAGCCTGGACGAACACGTGCAGTTCCTTACCGTCCACGGGCTGCTTCATCTGCTGGGATTCAACCACGCGACGGAAGAGGACTACGCGAGGATGTTCGCCCTGCAAGACGAACTACTGGATAGCTGGGGTGCGGCACGATGAATCTCTGGCCGGTGTTGATCGCCATCGCCTTGATCGTCGTGTCGGGGCTGCTGATCGCCGCTGAGACGGCAATGACCCGTGTGTCCAAGACTCGGATCGATGAGCTCCGCAAGGAAGGCAACGGCAACGAGAAGCGGGCGGAATTGCTGCTTGGCGTTTTGCAGGATCGGGCGCGGTACGTAAACGTATTGTTCCTGCTGTCGACAATCGCGACAATCACGTCGATCACGCTGATCAGTTACGTGGCGGTGCGNGCGCTGACCTCGGGTGACGGCTGGTCGACGTGGATTGCACTCGCCGTCGTGATCGCCGCCTTGGTTGTGGTGGCCTACATCGGCCTGGGTGTGGCGCCACGGACCTTGGGCCGCCAGCACGCGGAGCGCATCGCCTTGATCGCCGCACGACCGACCCGGTTCCTGGCAACGATCCTGGGTCCGATCACGACACTGCTCATCGTCATCGGCAACGCCTTGACGCCGGGCAAGGGCTTCCGCGAGGGGCCGTTCGACACCGCAGCGGAGCTCCGGGAGATGGTCGATCTCGCCGGCGCGGACGACTTGATCGAAGACGCCGAGCGAAAGATGATCCACTCGGTATTCGACCTGGGGGACACGTTCGCCCGCGAGGTCATGGTGCCCCGCACCGAGATGGTGTTCATCGAACGAAACAAGTCGCTACGGCAGGCCATCAGCCTGAGCTTGCGCTCTGGTTTTTCTCGGATTCCAGTCATCGGGGAGAACGCTGACGACATCGTCGGTGTGATCTACCTCAAGGACATGGTCCGACGTACCTTCGAGCATCACGAAGCTGGGCGCGAAGACACCGTGGATGCACTCATGCGGGCTACCTCTTTCGTTCCCGACTCCAAGCCCGCGGACGAGTTGCTGAAAGACATGCAGGCCGCACGTGTGCACGTCGCCATCGTGGTGGACGAGTACGGCGGGACGGCCGGCCTGGTGACGATCGAGGACATCCTGGAGGAGATCGTCGGAGAGATAGCCGATGAGTACGACACTGCGGCTCCCGAGGTCACTCAACTGGNCGATGACCGTTACCGGGTGCTGTCGCGCATGAATCTCGATGACTTCGCGGAATTGACGCAGATGGAGATCAATGCCGAGGACGAAGGCGTGGACACGGTGCTGGGCTTGATGGCGAAGCGACTCGGTCGCGTGCCGATTCCCGGGGCCGAGGTGGTGGAGAACGGCTGGTCCCTCGTTGCCGAGCGGGGCGCCGGGCGCCGCAACCGGATCGGGGCCGTGTTGGCCACGCGCATCGCCACTGCGGACGATGGTGAACAGCACGACGAAGAGTGATCAGCACGATGATGCGTGATCGGCACGCACCGAGCTCAACGGCGCTGCAGGCCTGCTCGACCGCCGGTGCGCGTCGAGTATNGACTACGGTCGCAACATGAAACTCACGGACTTCCAGGCACTAAGTTTCGACTGCTACGGCACCCTGATTGATTGGGAAGCCGGCATCGGATCGGTATTGCGTGCATGGGCTGATCGACACGGCGTCGCCTTGAGCACGGAGGAGTTGCTGGTCGCCTACGCCGACAACGAGGCGGACGCTGAACGACACCACCCGACAGACNCCTATCCNTCGATACTCGCGCGAGCCATGCGCGGTCTAGGGAAGACGCTNNGGGTCGACGTGTCCGATGACGACGCGCACCTCTTGGCGACATCGGTACCCAACTGGCCCGCGTTNCCNGATTCNCACCAGGCTCTGGAGCGGCTCGCGCAACACTTCGCACTCATCATCNTGTCCAATGTGGACGACCGTGGTTTCGCGGCGAGCAACGAAAGACTCGGTGTCACGTTCGATGCGATTCTCACCGCCGAGAGCATCGGCTCCTACAAGCCATCGCTCCGCAACTTCGACGCCCTCGATCGGCAGGTGGATTCGATGGGCATCCCGCGCGAGAGGCTTCTGCACGTCGCCCAAAGCCTGTTCCACGATCACGTCCCGGCGAAATCTCGCNGCATGACNACTGTGTGGATNNACCGTCGCCANGCTGATCCTGGGTGGGGCGCGACCCCNGACCCGCACGCGACGGTGANNCCCGATTGGACGTTCACGTCGATGGCNGAGTTCGCCGACGCCGTNGAGTCCGGTCGATGACNCAGCACAGTNAGGCGCCGGTGAATCACGCGGGCGGTCACCGGAGCGGTTTCGCGACGTTTGTCGGCCGGCCGAATGCGGGGAAGTCCACCCTNATGAACGCGATCGTGGGGTCCAAGGTGGCGATCACGTCCGATCGACCACAAACCACGCGCCGCACNATCCGCGGCATCGTCAGTAGAAGCGACGGCCANNTGATCATCGTCGACACTCCGGGAATGCATCGCCCCCGCACGTTGTTNGGTGAGCGTCTGAACGACCAGGTGCACGAGACGCTTGCGGACGTCGACGTCATCGGACTATGTTTGCCGGCCACCGACGACATCGGTCCTGGCGATCGATACATCGCTCAGCAGGTTGCCGCGTCCAAGGCCGTCGGCATCGCTGTCGTGACGAAAACCGATGCAGTGTCCGCGGATCGAGTCGCTGAACAACTGATGCACGCGCAGCAACTGGGCAGTGAGGTCGGGATCGACTTCGCGCACATCGTGCCGGTCTCCGCGACGACGGGGGCGAATATCGACGTGCTGACGCAGCTGCTGATNGACACGCTTCCCGAGGGCCCGAGTTTGTATCCAGAGGACGAGGTGACCGATCAGCCGATGGACATAACGATCGCGGAATACATCCGCGNGGCCGCCCTGGCGCAGGCACGTGATGAACTTCCGCACAGCATTGCCGTCGTGGTGGAGGACATCGTTCCGCGCGAGGATCGCCCTGCCGGCAAGCCGTTGACTGACGTCCGGGCCGACATCTACGTCGAGAGGGATAGTCAGAAGGCGATCGTCATTGGTGCGAAGGGCTCACGGCTTCGAGATATCGGCGCGGAGTCGAGGCCTGAGATCGAACGGCTCCTGGGCACTGCCGTGTTCTTGGATCTGCATGTGAAGCTNGCAAAAGACTGGCAGAAGGACCCGAAGCAGTTGCGGCGCCTGGGGTTCTAGATGCGGTCGTGCAACGCAGGATCGAGTTCGTACCGGCGGCCGTAGGTTTCGATCACGGCGATGACGATCGCCACCACGGGAATGCCGATGATGGCGCCGATNGGGCCGANCAGGGCTGCGCCNATGAACACCGAAGCGAGCGCCACCCCGGAGTTGATTGCCATCGTCGCGGTGGAGATCCGTGGCGAAAAGATGTAGTTCTCAATCTGCTGGTAGATCGTCGCGAAGATGACGATCCACAACACGTCCCAGGGGTCGTTGAAGGCGGCGAAGAATGCCGGGACGATGATGCCGATATAGGTGCCGATGGTTGGAATGAACTGGCTGACGAATCCGGCGAAGATACCCATCGGGAGCCAGTACGGGATGTCGATGATCCAGAAGAACGCGACATGCGCCGCCGAGGCAACCGTTGCCAGTGCCAGCTTGGAGATGACGAAGCCCCCGGCTTTGCGCACCGAGATATCCCACACCTCGATGAAGACGACTTGACGCTCCGGCTTCAGCCAGGACGCGAGGAAACGCTTGATCTGGGGCGCTGACGCTGAGAAGTAGAAGCTGAAGACGATGATGGTCACGAACGAGAAGATCGCACCGAAGACGCTGGCGATAACGCCGAGGAGGCCGCCGGCGAGGGAGCNAGCAAGGTCAGCCAACTGCTGGGTGGTCAGGTTCAGGTTGGACGTGATTTCCGCTGGATCAATGCGCGCGTCGAAGGTGCCGTTGAGCCACGACACGACGTCGACGATCAAGAACGGCACGCTCAAGACCAGGGCCGTTGCCTGCGAGGCCAGAGCGCCTCCGAAGAGAACAAGGAAAATCACAATGCCGGTGATGACACCGACAGCCACGATGGCCGTGGCCAGAGCTCGCGGCATTCCCCGCTTCGCGAGGCCCGAAACCAGTGGGTCGAACGAGATCGCCAGCAGCCACGCGAGCAGGAGGTTGAACAAGAATCCGGCCAAGCGCAAAGCGCTCCACTCGAGAATCTGAAACAGGAGTATNCCGACGAGGATGATCAGAACGCTTCGGCGAAGAAATCTCGGATCCAGGGCCACCATCTGGACCGGACGCCGNGACTCCANCTCGTCGGGGGTGTCCGCCGGAACGTCAGGAGGTGTTGGATCCTCGGACATTCCCATCCTCCCGGGCGCGTCAACTGCGTGCGGTGCTGCCCGCCGGTGAGAATGTACCGTGCCGACCTACCGAGATGAGGGAATTGTGCTTCGCACCCAGAAACTGGGCGAGGCCGATCGCATCATCACGCTGCTCACCCGTCGAAACGGCCGGATCCGCGCCGTGGCCCGCGGTGTGCGCAAGACGTCGAGTCGGATCGGCGCCCGCCTCGAACCGTTCAACCACGTCGATGTCCAGTTCTACGAAGGCAAGTCACTGGACAACGTGACCCAGGTCGAGACGATNGACGCGATGGGCGGTCGACTCGCGGACGATTACGCCCGGTGGACGGCCGGAACGGCGATGCTCGAAACCGCGGAGCGTCTCTCCGCAGAAGAGCGCGAACCGAACGTGCANCAGTANGCACTGTTGGTATCGGGCTTGAGGTCGATGGCGGCGGGAGAGCACGAACCGACCTTGATTTTGGATTCTTACCTTTTGCGTTCCCTAGCGGTCGCGGGATGGTCGCCGTCCTTCGACGAGNGCGCTCGTTGTGCGCAACCCGGGCCGCACCGAGCCTTCAACGTGCACGCNGGTGGGATGGTCTGTNGCGCGTGCCGCCCNCCGGGGAGCGCGGCTCCGAGTNCCGCCGCAGTGACCTTGCTNGGTGCCCTGCTGGCGGGGGATTGGGAGACCGCTGACGCGGCGGATGACAGGACGCGAAACGAGGCGAGCGGTCTCGTGGCGGCGTTCTTGCAGTGGCATATCGAGCGGGGCCTGCGCTCACTGCCGCTGGTGGACCGATCGTGACGCTCGACGGGATGGGTCCGCGGCGCGCCGGTCATCTGTGAGGATGGGGTGATGGCACGTCGAGCGACCGGACCGCTGAGGCAACCGACACCGCACCCATCGGGGGCGACGCCGCCGAACCTGCCTGCAGAACTCGTACCCAACCACGTGGCGATCGTGATGGACGGCAACGGTCGTTGGGCAAATGAACGCGGCTTGCCCAGAACCAAGGGTCACGAAATGGGGGAAGCGAGCNTGCTGGATTGCGTGCACGGCGCNATCGAGCTCGGCATCTCTCACATCTCCGCCTACGCATTTAGTACCGAGAATTGGAAGCGCTCACCGGAGGAAGTGAAATTCCTGATGGGCTTCAACCGGGATGTGATCCGCCGCAGACGCGACGAGATGAACGAACTCGGTGTCCGGGTGCGCTGGGCGGGCAGACGCAAGCGATTGTGGAAATCGGTGATCGATGAACTCGAGACGGCCGAGGAGATGACCAAGACCAATTCCACTCTGACCCTGACGATGTGTGTCAACTACGGTGGCCGCGCAGAGATCGCCGACGCTGCCCACAAAATCGCTGATGACGTTCGAGCCAAGCGTTTGGATCCGGACAAGATCACCGAACGCACCATCGCGAAGTACCTCGACGAGCCCGACATGCCCGACGTCGATCTGTTCNTGCGCTCCTCCGGNGANCANCGCACNTCNAACTTCCTGATCTGGCAGTCNGCNTACGCCGAGATGGTTTTCCTGGACACCCTGTGGCCGGACTTCGATCGCCGGCACCTGTGGCATGCCTGTGAGATCTACGCCTCTCGCGACCGTCGGTATGGGGGAGCAGTGCCGAACGCTCCGGGTGAGTGAGTCAGCGAGAGCAGTCAGAGCACAGCCCGAAGATCTCCAGGGTGTGGCTGACGTCGGTGAAGCCGTGCTCGGCAGACACCTTGTCCGCCCAGCGCTCAACCGCGGGGCCGTCGACCTCGACGGTCTTGCCGCATGCCCGGCACACCAGGTGATGGTGATGGGTGTCGCTGCAGGATCGGTAGACGCTTTCGCCATCCTCGCGGACGATGACGTCGACATCACCGGACTCAGCGAGCGCTGTGAGCGTTCGATAGACCGTGGTCAGGCCGACGGTGTCGCCCCTGTGGCGGAGGTAATCGTGAATCTCCTGCGACGAGCGAAAATCATCGAAGTACTCCAATGCTTCGATGACGGCGGTGCGCTGCTTGGTCGAGCGGATTCCCACACCGGTGTTCGATCTGGTTCTCACGGAGATGTCCTCAATGGTCGTGGTCGTGGTGCTCGGTCGGGAACAGCGGGGCGGAAACGTCCTTCTCGTGCAACGAGCCTAGCCCGTACGCGGTAGCGAGATTGGTTGCTGTCAGAACCTCCTCTGGGGGCCCGGACGCGACAACATGCCCGTCGGTGAGGATGACGTGATTAGCGGCACGAGCCTCCTCGAGGTCGTGAGTCGTCAAGACAACGGAGCATCCGCGCTCGGGCTCCTCGTGGATGATCGAGTCGATCGTCTTCGCGGAGTTGATGTCCAAGCCCGTCAAAGGTTCGTCCAGCAGCAACATCGAATGGTCCTGGGTAATTCCCTGAGCCACGTAGACCCGCTGCCGCTGACCCCCAGACAATTCGGCCAAGTGACGATCGGCCAGGTGGGTGATGTCGAGTCGCTTCATCGCCTGCTCCGCGCGCTGCTTGTCTTGCGAGCGAGGCCGACGAAGCAACCCCATAGATGGATAGCGGCCCATACCGACGGCTTCCCTCACGGTCAGGGGAGTGC
>PBWE01000009.1 GCA_002728915.1 Micrococcales bacterium | reverse complement strand
GTGCGCCTCGATAGTCGTCGGGGATCCGCCCACGACGGCGGAGGCATCTCGTGCAGGACTGACGATCGATGCGAGGAACACGGCGACGAGCAGCGCAAAGACGTGAGTTGCACGTCCACGTTGCCGCGAGCCGTTCATGTGGCGTTCACTCACCTTTCGCTCTCCGGTTCCACACTCGTTCTAGCGTCATGGAGCGTGCCGCTATAGACGTGCACATCACCGACACATCACCTACGAGAGGAGCGGCGAGCCTGTGCGCCAGGATCAACAGCAACCGTTACCTCGCGACACCATGATGCATCATGAGGTTCACGTGCGACATGTGCAGCGGCACTTCCTCCAATCCGTCTGCTCGTGCGGCTGGCTCGGCGCCGCCCGTCGATCCCCCTCGCTCGCAACAGAAGAAGGTCAAGATCACGCCATCCTCTTCGATGGGGCATTCACGGGTATTCCCTCCGAGGGTGGCGAGTAGTTCGGCGCTCGGGGGCTGTCCGTCATAGGTGCCGTCATAGGTGACCGTCGTGTCAGTCGATGACTGATCTCTAGGCTTCGGTGCCATGCGAAGGGCGCACCCGACCTGCGACGACGCCGCGGTCTGCCGCGGTTACCGCCCGGCATGAGCGATCTCGTCGAGCCACTGCCCGGTGTTCCGTTGGCAGCTCGCCGTTCTTTGTGGGTGGGCTACACCCTCTACCTTCTCGGAGCTTTGACATTCGCCATCAACGGCTCCGTATCGAAAGCCATCCTGCTNAGCGGGATCGACGCTGCTCGCCTTTCCCAACTACGCGTGACCGGAGCTTTCCTGATTCTTCTCGTCTTCATCGTTATTTCTCGCCCACGGCGCCTCGTCATCCATCGCTCGGAGTGGCCGTTCCTGATCGCCTACGGGATTCTCGGCGTCGCAATGACGCAGTACCTGTTCTTCGTTGCGCTGCGTTACTTGCCTGTCGGCGTCGCGCTGTTGATCGAATTCACTGCACCCGTCTTCGTCGCGCTGTGGTTTCGCTTCGTTCTTCGAGAGCCAACGCGACGGACCGTGTGGCTCGCCCTGACCGTCGCCCTACTGGGACTCGCACTCGTGGCGGAGGTGTGGCGCGGTTTCTCTTTCGAGGTGATCGGCCTGTTGGCNGCGCTCGGGGCGGCGCTCGCGCTGAGCGCCCACTACTTGGTTACCGATCGACAAATGCGACTACCGGAGCCCCGCGACCCCGTCTCATTGACCATGTGGGGTTTCGGCTTCGCNTCGTTGTTCTGGGTCATCGTTCAACCGTGGTGGAGTTTNCCCTGGTCCGACTTGTCCGGCACCAGTTCGGGAGATCTCGGAGCACCTCTNGGCGANCAGCCGCTGTGGGGGCTGTCCTTGTGGATGATCGTGATGGGAACGGTGGTTCCGTTNTGGCTGGTCGTGGCATCGATGCGNCATCTCCGCGCGTCNCAAGCCTCCGTCGTNGGATTGACCGAACCGCTNCTCGCGATCCTNATCGCNTGGCTCNTTCTCTCGGAGTCCTTGGCCATCGTTCAACTNGTCGGTGGTGCACTCATCCTGACCGGNGTGGTCTTGGCGGAACGTTCGCGGCAGCANCGCTGAGTATNCTGNNCTCGTGCCGAATCCACGTTCCCCCNATGCAGAGGGAGTGTGTTTTCCCCTCGGAGGGGACGGCCNACGCAGCACGTCAGCNACCGGTCGAGCNGTTTTCGCCGACTCCATCCGCGCCGTCGATCCGGCAATCGCGGCCCGCATCGAACACACCCGCGACTGGCGCAAGGGGTACATCGCTCCCTTGCGAGACATCGTTCTCGCCGCCGCGCAGTCACCGGATAATGCGGTCTCGATTTCCCGGCACGGCCTGGCATCGGCGCAGCAGCGCTTCACCTTTCGGCGCGATAAGGAAGAAGTGTCCCTACCCGAGGCAATGGAGAGTTTCAGCGAACGAGGTTTGGCTTCGGTCACGGTGCGCGGGCGAGCAGCCCCCGAGGAAGAGATTTCTGTCCCCTACAAGGGCACCCGGCTTTTCGGGAGTGAACTCCGCCGTCAGGTCGATTCATGGGTCGCCAATGGANTNGCCGAACCATCGTTCGCCGATGCNNTACACCTCGTNTTGGACAACCCGGACTGGATGGACTTACGAGACGTCNACATCGCNCTGCTCGGCGCNGGTGCGGAGATGGCNCCGACTCGCTNCTTNTTGCGCTGGGGCGCCCGGGTTCACGCNATCGATCTTCCCCGTCCTGGGATCTGGGAACGACTGACAGCCATTACNCGNAGCACNGCCGGCAGCCTCCGCGTTCCCATCCCGCTCGACGCCCAGGGCCAGCCGCCTTTCGTCGTCGAGGGGGACGTGCACCCTGACGACGATGCGACGATCTGCAGCGCAGCGGGCGTCGACCTCGTCACCGCTGCGCCCGAGGTGCGGACATGGCTGGCAGAGATTGACCAGCCGTTTGTGCTTGGTACCTACGCGTACGCGGACGGTGCTCAACACGTCCAAATCTCCGAGGCGAGCGATGCGATCGTCACCGACCTGCTGCAGCACCGAGACAACATCACGCTGGCCTACTTGGCGACACCCACGGACGTGTTCGTCGTTCCCCTCGAGTGCGTTGAAGAAAGTCGTGGACGCTGGCAAGGCCGGGGGCTCGGTGGTCTCCTCCAGGCGCCTCTTCGCATTGCGAGGCAGTTCGAGCCGAACTACCCGCAGATCTATTCGACACCGAACGGTGAACAGGTCGGCCTGAACGATTCGATCATCCCCCAGCAGGGGCCTAACTACATACTCGCGAAGCGGATTCAACGCTGGCGAGCTCTCGCCGCCCGAGCCGACGGCGTTTCTGTCTCCTTGAATCTCGCGCCGGCGACCCGAACCCGCTCCGTTGTTCGCAACCGGGCTCTCGCGGCGGCGTATGCCGGGGCCGACCGCTTCGGGGTCGAGGTATTCGATCCGTCGACATCCACGACGCTGATGGCTGCGATGTTGGTGCACGACCTTCGCAACCCGACGTCGAGCGCCCAACCCGCGACCCCGCTGTCCAACCCGATGAATCTCTTCACCGAGGGAGCGAACCACGGCGGACTGTGGCGGGCCGCCTACGCACCTCGATCGGTGCTGGGCGTCGCCGCTCTGCTGGGAATGTTCGAGTCCCGCGCCTGACGCGCAACAAAGACGGAACCCGCGCGGCTGGGGGGTTGACGCGCGGGCTCCTGGGGTATGCCGTGCATACCGATCGCCGCCGGGGGAGGCGGCGCTCTCATTCTGCTGAACTTTCAACCGCCGTGGGAGCCATTTCGCCCAAATTTCGAACCCGGCCCTCGTTGCCGGTGCCTCGACGACACGCGCCTCGACGACAAGACGCGTGCCCGACCGGCGGCAAANTCACGCGTANAGGGCNTCCCGCGCCTGCCGATACTGCTCCCGCACCTGGGCAACCGGTTGTGGATCGCGAGAGACCGTCTCGCCGGGACGNACGTCACTCCATGCNGGTTGTTCCCCGCCGCGCAGAATCCANGCCGCCTGCCGGGCCGCNCCGTCNGCNACGTANTCACCCGNGGGAGGTATCTGCACCGGGACNTNTACNAGCGTNGCTGCGACNTCNGCCACNGCCGGATTCGACGCCGCGCCGCCGACCACGAGCACCCGGCTCGGCTGAACACCCACATCGACGAGCGCGTCNACCGCGTCGGCAAGTCCGCCGAGCATTCCCTCGACGGCCGCCCGCGCGAGATTCTGCGGTGTCAGATTCTCCCGACTGATGCCGTGAAGAGATCCNCGAGCATCGGGCAGATTGGGGGTTCGTTCCCCATCGAAGTACGGGAGCATGACGAGTCCGCCGGCACCGGGTTCGGCGGCGAGCGCCAACGCGGCGAAGGACTCCATGTCGACGCCGAGGAGTTCAGCGGTGCTGGTGAGGATGCGCGCGGCGTTCAGCGTGCACACCAGAGGCAGGAAGACACCGGAGGCATCAGCGAAGCCGGCGACCAGCCCGGTGGGGTCTTTGGTCGGTTGACTCGATCCCGCGAACGCGGTGCCTGACGTTCCGAGGGACACCACGACGTCTCCGGGAGCGATTTCCAGAGCGAACGCTGCGCCCATGTTGTCGCCCGTTCCTGGACCGATGGCGATCGGTGACGATCCATCGATTCCGAGGAATGACCGGGCGCGACCGCCCACCTCACCAACGGTTTCGTCTGGCCCGGCAACGCGCGGGAGTTGCACGTCCTTTCCCAGAGCCAGCTGCATCAGGTCGCGCCGGTATTCACCCTCGATCGGGGACCAGTAACCCGTACCACTGGCATCACCTCGGTCGGTGCTTGCCTCCTGGGGCTGATCGGCGAGCATCCATGTCAGGTAGTCGTGCGGGAGCATGATGGTCGACGTTCGTTCGGCGTTGTCCGGCTCGCTTCGAGCCATCCATCGCACTTTGCTCACCGTGAACGCCGCGACAGGGACGCTTCCTACCGCGTCGGCCCACATGGCCGGGCCACCGAGTTCGGTCACCAGGTCGCTCGCGTCGGGAGCCGATCGAGTGTCGTTCCACAACAAGGCGGGCCGAACAACATCACCACTNTCGTCCAAGGCGACCATTCCGTGCTGCTGCCCCGCGATCGAGATGGCCGAAACGCCGTCGAGCAGTCCGCCCGAACAGGCCTCGCCGAAAGCCGTCCACCATTCCTCGGGGGCGACTTCGGTGCCGTCTGGATGCGATGCACGCCCCTCGCGAACCCAGGCTCCGGTGTCGGCATCCCGGACCACCACCTTCACTGACTGGGTCGAGGTGTCTACACCGGCTACGAGGGATTGCTCCGTCACGGGGGAACCGTGCCACAGATCGCTCGTCACCGGGCGCGGTCCTGTGGAGTTCTAGTGGGGAAAACTTGTAGGACGACTTATGACTTTGTAGCCTTGCGNCATGGCTTTCTCCGCGTCCCCAACAGCCGAACAGATCGCCCAAGGGATCCGCCAGCGGGTCCTCGCACACGTGCTCGCCAACAACGGCGGCTATCTCAGCCAGGCGTGCTCGTCGGCGGAACTACTCGCCTCGCTCTACGGGAACGTCCTGAACTTGGCTCCCACCGACGGGCCCTTGCACCCGGCGGACTTCGACGCTGTCCCAGGACCCGNGGCGCCGCGGATCTCCGGCGGCATCTTTCACGGGGAACCCGNTCCCGACCTCGACCGACTCATCATCTCCCCTGCGCACTACGCACTGGTGGTCTACGCAGCGCTCATCGANGCCGGTCGGCTGGACGAGGCCGCTCTNGATCAATTCAACAAGGACGGATCGACCGTCGAAATGATCGGCGCCGAGCACTCACCCGGTTTCGAAACAACAACCGGTTCCCTGGCGCAAGCGCTGTCCACCGCAGGGGGAATCGCCCTCGGCAGGAGGTTGAAGGGTGAGACGGGACGCACCTTCGTCTTCATGAGCGACGGTGAGTTCCAAGAGGGCCAGACGTGGGAAGCGATCCAGGCACTCGCGTTCTACGGCTTGGATTCGGTTCGCGTCGTCGTCGACGTCAACAGAGCCCAGTGCGACGGCCCCATGGACTCGGTCATGAACATCGAACCTTTGGCCACGAAGATCAAGGCGTTCGGCGCGAGTGCCGATTCGGTCGATGGACACAACATCGCCGCTCTGACCCACGCCTTGGAACGGCCCACCGGGCGCCCGCACTTTGTTCTGGCCTATACCGACCCCGTTCGTGGCGTGCCCTTGATGAACGAGCGCCGACCGGTGCTGCACTACCTGCGTTTCACCGGTCACGACGAGCGTGCGAAGTATGAGGAGTTCTACGAAACTCTCGTCTCCAGCGAGCCCGCCTCGTCGTCGAGGGGTCAGGCATGAGCACTCGTTCGAACATCGAGATCGTGACCCGTCCCCACGTGGACAACTTCATCAACTGGTCCGCCGACAAACCAGAGGTTCTCGTTCTCAGCGCAGACTTGACGAACTCCTGCGAGGTGGGCAAGTGGCGAGACACCTACCCCGACCGCTTCTTCTCTATGGGGATGGCAGAGCAGAACATGATCAGTTTCGCCGCGGGTCTGGCGCGGGAGGGCTTCGAGCCCTGGCTTCACACGTTCGCGGTGTTCCTCTATCGCCGCCCGCTGGATCAACTGCAGATGTCCGTGGCCTACCCCAACCTCAGGGTTCGACTTGTGGGCTTCCTTCCCGGCATCACTACTCCCGGGGGCGTCACCCATCAAGCCATCGATGATGTCGCGGTCATGCGCGCTATTCCCAACATGACGATCNTGGAAACCGGCGATGCNACCGAGGTCGAATCGGTCGTCGACGTCGCCCACGCCGTGGACGGGCCCGTCTACGTTCGCATGCTGCGCGGTGAAGTTCCACGACTGTTCCCCGCAGACGAACCAATGCAGTTCAATCGGGCGCGGGTCCTCAGTCTCGGAGGAGACGCTCTCGACGCACCGGCCGAACTCGTCGTCCTCACCTCCGGGATCCTGACCGAGGAAGCCCTGCGCGCCATTCCCGCGCTCCGCGCAGCAGGCGTGTCGGTGTCCCATCTTCATGTGTCTACCCTGAAGCCCTTCACCGATCCGACCATCGTCACTGCGCTTCGCTCCGCGACTGCGGGGGTTATCACCATGGAGAACCACTTGACGACCGGCGGCCTCGGNTCAGCTGTGGCGGAGGTCATGGCGGAGAACTCGATCGCCACNCCGTTGCACCGCATGGGCCTGCAAGACACCTACGCGCATGGAGCGTCCCAGCCATACCTGCTCGCCGAGTACCACCTCGATGCCCTGTCGCTGGTGCGAGTCGCCGAGAACGTGCTCGATCGACCTCTCGGAGTCTCTGCCTCGGATCTCACCGAGGTACGCGTCGCCGCAACACACAGCAACGCGAAGGTCGAAGCGCTGTGAACGCAGCTGCATCTGGCGACCTCATCGAAATCGACTACCGAATCACCGCCGATAACCCTCGCGCAATCGCCGACGCGATCCGCGTCGAGCAGACCATCGAGTTTCCCTTCGAGCTCGCACCGGAGTGGATTCAACAGGACGTGGTCGGTCAGGTACTCAACGATGACGGCAGTGATATCACCATTGGATACGACCCGGGCGTGGCCGGCGGTGGCCTGGTGCAAGTACTCAACTTGTTGTGGGGCAACGTCTCGCTGTTCCCCGGGGTCAGGGTCCGTGGCCTGCGCTTACCCGACTCGATCCTCGAGGAATTCCGTGGCCCCCGTTTCGGAATCCCGGGACTTAGGTCTCTCTTCGGCGCTTCCGATCGCCCCCTTGTCTGTACTGCGGTGAAGCCGATGGGGTCCAGCCCGCAGACGCTGGCGGCCATGGCTCGGACCATCGCAACCGCCGGATTCGACATCATCAAAGACGATCACGGACTCGCCGATCAACCCTGGGCCACGTGGCGCGACCGCGTCACGACCATCGCCCAAGCGGTGAACGAGGCAGCGTCGGAGACCGGCCACCCGTCCGCATACATGCCGAGCCTGAATGTCCCTGCCGACTCTCTGCGGGAGGCGGCCTTCTTCGCGAAGGAAGCGGGGGCAGGAGCGTTGCTGATCCTGCCCGGCATCTCTGGTTTCGACGCGATGCGCTCTCTGGCTGATGATGACGACCTGGCTCTCCCCATCATGGCTCACCCCTCGTTCCTCGGATCCAATGTGGTGAATCCGGACCAGGGAATCGACCACGGGATCATGTTCGGGACACTGATGCGATTGGCGGGGGCCGACATCTCAATCTTCCCCAACCACGGGGGGCGTTTCAGCTTCTCACCCCAGCAATGCTCGACGATCCAAGCGGAGTGCCTGGCTCCACTCGGCTCGCTTGCGTCGGCCTGGCCGAGCCCCGGGGGCGGCATGACGCTCGATCGAATCGACGAACTCACCGACTTCTATGGCATCGACGTCGCACTCCTCGTCGGTGGAGCGCTTCATCGGGGCGACCTGGCCGAGAACGCTCGCCAACTCGTGCAGTCGGTGCAGACGGTTTAGTCGGTCTAGTCGCTTTACACGGTTCAGTTGAGCGGGACGGCCTCATTAATCTAGCGCGGGAACGCTCCGGCCACTCCACCGTCGACGGTCATCACCGATCCTGTTGTTCGAGACGAACGGTCTGAGAGAAGAAACTCCACCGATGCTGCGACATCGGCGGTCGTCACCCGACGTTTCAGAATATTCCTCGACGCGTAGAAATCTTCCAGTTGGTCCGGGGGGATTCCATGGGCAGCCGCACGCTCTTCTCGCAGACCGCTATCCCACAGGCGTGAATTGTCGAAGACCGCATCTGGATTCACCGCGTTCGACCGGATGCCTGACTTCCCGCCTTCCAACGCCGCGATACGCATCAACTGGACCATTCCCGCTTTGCTCACCGAGTAGGCACCGAAGTCCGCTCCCGGACTGAAGGAGTTCTTGCTCGCCACGAACACCAAGGATCCACCGATTCCCTGCACCTGGAGCGCGCGCATGGACTCGCGGGTCAACGCGAAGGCGCTGGTCAGATTGATGTCGAGGGCCGCACGCCACTTCTCGTCCGTGAGTTCCGCCAGCGAGCCGGTCACACCGATCCCAGCGTTCATGACCACGCCGTCAAGTCCGCCGAAATGTCGGATAGCCGTTGCGACAGTGGAGCGCACCACGCTGGAGTCTGACTGATCGCCCGCGAGGGTGACCGGTTCGGGTCCTCCGGCGTCGACGATCGTCGAGGCGACCTCGTCGAGCCCGGAGGCATCAAGGTCAGCGAGGACCAGCGAGCAGCCCGACCGCGCGAGAGACAGCACAATGCCCCGACCTATTCCCGCGGCTGCTCCAGTAACAATCGCGACGCGTCCCGCGAACTCGGCCGGTGCCGGTTTCAGGCTCAACTTGTATAGCTCCATCGGCCAATAGTCGAAGCGGAACGTCTCGACGTCACTCAAGGGCTGCGGCTCACCGAAGGAGTCGAGAACCGTCCGCGCCACACCGTGGGTGTGGACCGCGATGTCGGCCGCGACTTTCGCGTCGGCGGTGTTCTGACCGGTGGTGATGGCGCCGACTCCGGGGACGAGAGCAACCCGAGGCATCGGGTCATGGCCCGAATACCCCTCGGGCATCGAATCGGCGTTGCGCTCCACGTACGACTCGTACGCGCTCGCGTATTCATCTACGGCCCGCGTTACTTCTTCAGGGCCCGTATCAGACAGGGCAACAGACAGCGGCTTGATGCGCAACATGTGGTCCGCACTCGAGACTCCACCGGCGACGATGGTGTCGAGTTGCGGATGGTCGGCAACTTCTCGCAGTCGATCATCGACACGCAGCACTCGGTGACCAGTGTGAGAGAGAGCTCCGCGCAGGTGCAGCAGGAGAGTTTCTAACTCCTCATCCGGCATATCGTCGTGCCGAGGTGGGGGCCCAGGGTTGATGGAGTGCTCCGCAACGAACGCACGTGCGGTATCAACCACCTCGATCGTCCGCTGGTAGCACTCGCTTGAGTCCTCGGCCCACGTCACCAGGCCGTGGTGGGCCAGCACAACCCCCTCGTAGTGAGCCAAGTCGCCGACGATCTTGCTCAGCTCGAAGCCCGGACGAATCCAGTCCACGTAGGCGAACCCGTCTCCCAGGGCTTCGCGTGTGACGCGTTCTCCTCCGGCGTGGTTCGTCAGCGCGCAGATGGCGTCGGCGTGCACGTGGTCGATGTGGGTGAACGGCAGGAAGGCGTGCAAGAGGGTCTCGATAGAGGGGCGCCGCGCGCCGGGATCCATCAGAGCCCGGGTCACCAGATCGGTCATCTCTTCGTCGGTCATCTCACCGCGATCACGCAGTGCTGTCAGTTCCGCAAGGCGCAACGCCGGGTAGTCCGTTTCGATCGACCCACGCATGTCGGCGCCGGAGCCCTTAACCCACATCACCTGCTGCTCTCGCCCGAGGTGATCAACGACACTTCCCTTGGCCGACGTGTTGCCTCCCCCGTACACGACGAGTGACGCGTCATCACCAATGCGATTCGAACGGTCGACGAGTTGTCGAAGCGGGGTCAGTTGGTCGTTCACTGTGCCTCCTGATGCACCAGAGCGTCGACCGTCGATTCAGCACTCGGATGCACGACAGCATGTTCGGTAACGATGGCGGAGATGAATCGAGCGGGGGTGACGTCGAAGGCGGGGTTGAATCCTTGAGCCCCGGCGGGTGCGACCTGGACACCCCCGATTGATGTGACTTCCGATCCATCGCGAAGTTCGATTTCGATCTCGTCACCGGAAGCAGTTGATAGGTCGACGGTCGACGACGGAGCAGCGACAACGAAGGGGATGCCGGCTGCGTGGCAGGCAAGGGCGACGGAGACCGATCCGATCTTGTTCGCCGTGTCTCCGTTCCGCGCGATGCGATCCGCTCCAATGATCGCCACGTCTACCAGTGAGCGCAGAATCGTCGAGGCGGCGGCGCCGTCGGATTGGATGACGTGCGGGATCTGATCCTGAGTCAACTCCCACGACGTCAGCCGCGAACCCTGCAGCAGGGGACGAGTTTCGTCGGCGTAGACCTCCTCAACGTCACCACGCAGGTGCAGCTCTCGAATGATCCCCAAGGCTGTCCCCCATGCGGTCGTCGCCAAGGAGCCCGTATTGCAGTGCGTGAGGATGCGCAGCGGTCGAGTCGTGGTGTTGGCCAGAATCCAATCCGCTCCTCGTCGCGACAATTCGCGATTGGCTGCTTCGTCTTCTTCGGCGATCCGATCCGCTTCGGCTAGGACCGCGTCGACGCCACCGGCGACCATGGGCCGCACGCGGTCCACACCCCAGGCGAGGTTGACCGCTGTCGGTCGTGCATCGCGGATCCGAGTGATCTCCGATTCGAGGCGGGCGGCATCCCAATTCTCCCGTTCACCCTGCAACATCGCGACGGCCACTCCGTAGCCACCCACGGCACCCAACGCCGGGGCGCCACGCACCACGAGCCGGATGATCGCGTCGACCACATCGTCTACTTGGCTGCACGTGACATACGTTTCCGTCGTCGGAAGCTCGGTCTGATCGATCAGGACCAAGGCTTGGTTCGACCACTGGACCGCACGAATGTCATCCACGAGATCTCCAACTGAGCAGTTGTCCTACAAGTGGCGGTTAGGCTAGCGCACCAAGGGGGTAACTGTGAGTGGAACCGACGTGACAGGAACGGGTGCGACGCGAGGAACCTCGCGGATACCTCTCGGTCGAGAAATCGCCGAAGACCTCCGCCGGAGAATCGTCGGGGGTGAGTTCCCTCCCGGAGCGAGGCTTCCCAGTGAGACCGATCTAGCCGCCTCCTACCGAGTTTCCCGCGTGACTATTCGTACCGCCGCCAAGGCCCTCGAATCCCAAGGCCTCGTCGACATTCGTCACGGATCAGGCATGTTCGTGGTCGACTTCGGTGGCCAGATCCGGTCCGGAGTTCAAGAACTTCGATCGATCACCGAAACGATTGCCGAGATGGGCCTCGAGCCGGGTGTGGAGTACCACTTGATCTCACGCCGCCCCGGATCACGCCAAGAATCAACCCGGCTTCACCTCGACAGTGGTGCAGACGTTCTCGAGCTTCAGCGCGCCATCACCGCCGACGGTGAAGTCGTGGCGTATTCGTACGACATTCTGCCCGCGGGTGACATGACGGCCGAAGTCGAGAACAGTTTCGGCGACGGCTCTATGTTCGCGTCCATGGACCGGATCGGCTTGGTCTCGGTCAGGGCTCTCGCGGAGTTGCACGCCGTCCACTCGGCCGACATTGGCTGGGGCGATGACCGTCCCGATAACGGTCTCTACCTCCTTCTCGACCAAGTGCACTTCGACCGCGACGGAACCCCCGTCGCATACAGCCAGACGTATTTCGTCGAAGGACGCTTTCAGTTCGTGCTACTGCGCACGCGGTGACGTTCAGGCACTGAACCGTCAGCCGCTATCCTGAGTGTTGTGCGCATTCCTCGATGGTCGGAAATCCGAGAACTCGCGCAGTTCGAAACCCCCAATCTGAACTCGCGAGAGCGGGCGCTCGCGAGAGCGGCGAGCCTGAGCGATATCCGCGCTATCGCGAAGAGGTTCACTCCACGGGCGGTGTTCGACTACACCGACGGCTCCGCCGGAGAAGAACTTGCTCTATTGCGTCAGCGCCAACTTTTCCGTTCCGTCGAATTTCGGCCCACCGCTCTGGTCGACGTTTCGAACGTCGACCCTTCGACCACGTTCCTCGGTACACCGGTGGATCTCCCGATCGGTTTTGGTCCCACCGGATTCACGCGCATGATGCATCACGCCGGAGAGGAAGCCACTGCGTCCGTCGCACGCGATAACAACCTTGCGTTTGTTCTCTCCACACTCGGCACCACCAGCCCGGAAGACCTGCAAAGGGTTGCTGCCGGGGGGAACAATTGGTTCCAGTTGTACATATCGAAAGACCGTTCCATCACCCACGACTTGCTCGACAGGGTCGAGTCGGCCGGCTACAGCACGATTGAACTCACGATCGACACTCCCGTCGGTGGTATCCGTCGTCGAGACATTCGCAACGGTCTGACCGTTCCTCCGAAACTCACCGTGTCCACGGCCCTCGATATGGCGCTGCATCCCACGTGGGTGTGGAACGCCTTGACGCATGAGCCGTTGGAATTCGCGTCCTTGAAGAACTCGGAGGGCACCGTCGGGGAACTGCTCAGCCGTGTCTTCGATGCATCGTTGACGATCGATGACGTCTCATGGCTTCGAGACCGGTGGCCCGGCAAACTCGTCGCCAAGGGGGTCCAGTCCGTCACCACGTCGAAGGAATTGTCGGCCGCCGGCGTCGACGGAATCGTCTTGTCCAACCACGGCGGACGCCAACTGGATCGTGCGCCGGTTCCGATGGAGTTGCTCCCGGATGTGGTCGCAGCGGTTCCCGAGGACTGCGAGGTGTACCTCGACGGTGGCATTACCGACGGCGCGGATGCGCTCGCTGCCGTGGCACTGGGAGCGCGCGGTGTTTTCGTCGGTCGCGCGCACCTCTACGGCCTGATGGCCGGAGGACGATCGGGCGTACGCAAGGTCGTGGAGCTGTTCCGTGAGCAGGTCACTACTCAGATGGCGCTACTGGGCGTTCGAACGCTTGCGGATCTCTCACCCGAACATATTCGTTTCCGGTAGAGAACTACTCCGAGTCGAGCGGAAGAGTGATCGTTTCGCTTTTCGCGACCACATGTGAGTCCGCGTCGTACACCGTGACTGTTTCGTCTTCGACGATGAGGTTGCCGTCAGCGTCTCGTACGTCGATCGTCTCGTCCACGAGTGAGCCTTCGGGGGCGGAAGCGACGACAAGATCGTCGGTGACGGTGCCGATCACGTTGGCGTCCTCGTCGAGGACAACCTCTACCTCGATGTCTTCACCGATCTCAATGTCGTCGTCCGGCATGTCTTCTCCATTTCCCTCATCGTCGGTTTTGGTCACGCTACTGGCTAGAAGATAACGCCCTTGTGCAGAATGAAACAGCCGTAGGGCTGGTCCTCCAACGTATGCACCACCGCGTACGCGGCAGATGCCCGCCGATAGAAGTCCAAGCGCGGAATGACGCCATACTCCAAACTGCGCCCCTCGCTCTCACTGGCGAGAGCCAGAAGGTCGTTCTGCAAGGACGTCGTCTTCACGGGATCNTCCTCGACCTCCATACGCTCCAACGGGTGGTCGATGAACGAGTCGAGNGGCAACACACTCAAGATGGCTCGAGCCGCACGCAGGACNCCAACCTCTNCCAAGCGGATGACCGGCCTACCGCTCGCTGCGGCAGGGTAATTCCGGTCCACGAGCAGAAGTTGATCGCCGTGACCCATGTCGTCCAAGATCTTCAACAGGTCACCGCTGAGCANGGGGTCAGTACCTTTGAGCATGCCTGAACGCTAGTCGACAGTAAGTCGGCCCGCGCGAACCTCCCACACGAGGTCCGCTTCACTCATTGCCCAGCCACGATCGTGTGTAACCAAAACTACTGTCCGACCCGCCCGCACACATGCCTGCACGGCACCGCGCAACATAGACCGACCGGTTTCATCAAGACTNGAATCGGGTTCATCCAACAGCGTGATCCGTGCTCCCTGTAGCCAGATGCGGGCAAGGTGAGCTCGCTGCCTTTGGCCACCGGACAGCCGGTGCAACCGTGCGGTCATCAGATCCTGCACCTCNAACACCTCTACTACATCGTCAANTGCGGTCGGTGCATCGATGGTCTCTCTGGCTACGAAACTCCTCCCCCAGTTCAGAATCTCTGCCACGGTGAAACTGTCGGCGCCCGGTGTCGATTGACCCAACCACGCACGCTGGCAGGCAAGTTCTCGCAGCCCCATACTCGATACCAGTCGACCATCCAGCAGAACGGATCCGCGCGTAGGCGTCAACAGGCCAGCCATCAAACCCAGCAGAGATGACTTACCTGAGCCATTGGGACCGACGATCGCTACAAGCTGACCCGCGTCGACCGATGCACTCACCGACGCGACTCGCTCAACACCATTTGTGAGCAGTGATACCCCTTTCAGTTCCAACAACGCCATCAGGTGCTCACAACCCCACGACGCACCATCTGGCGCAAGAGCACCAAGAAGACAGGTGCTCCAACCAGTGCTGTAACTGCACCCACGGGTATTTCTGCGGGGGCAAGCATGTTGCGGGAAATGAAATCCGCACTCGCCACCAACAGCGCACCGAAGACGGCTGAAGCTGGTAACAGGAATGTGTTGCGCGGTCCGAGAAAAAAACGAAGGGCATGGGGAACCACGAGTCCAACGAAAGCGATAATGCCAACGACCGTGACACCGGGTGCAACCAACAGCACCACAGCGACTAGCGCGAACTGCGTCACTCGGCCGGCATCTACCCCCAGGGCTCTTGCAGCGATAGAGCCGAGAGACAGCGGGTCCACCCGGCTCGCGATCCCAAAAGCTATGACAATCCCCACGATAACCAAAGGTGCAACTGCAATGACTCCGGACCAAGTCGCCAATGCGAAGGATCCGTTAGCCCAAAAAGAGAAAGACCGCCCAGCTTCCCTGTTGACGAAAGGAGTAGCCAGCAACACCAGCGCCAGAGAGAAGAAGCTGATGGCCACTCCGCCGAGCAGCAGGGCTGTTGAATTCACCTTCCCATCACGACTAGCGATTGAACGCACAACAATCAGTCCAACTCCGGCAATCATCACCCCCATGAACGCAAGCGGTATCGAATTGAAGGGAATGCCCAGTGCTGCTCCGATACTCGCACCGGCCGCACCTGAAGCCGAAACCCCGACGATGGAGGGGGCCGCTAGAGGGTTCCCAAAAACTCCCTGCAGCAGTCCACCGGCAACAGCTAGACCCGCCCCGACGACAAGGGTGAGTACGACCCGCGGCGCACGGATACTCCACACGATCTGCGGGCTGACGTCAGCAAACCCTGTCACCAAAGACGCGGCGAAAACAACGCCCAATGCCATGACCCCGATCATCATGATGAGCGCGAAGCGACCCCCTGAAGACACCTTCACTCTCTCTCAACGGAACCGAAGATCTCACGGAGCGCAGCGACTAAAGATGGCGCGCGGGCTCCGAAAGAAAGAAGTACCCGATCATCTACGGCAATCACACGTCCCTGCATTCCAGCATCCGTTTGGGCGACACCCGGCAACTTGACAAGCCCATCCACGCCACCCACCGAAGCTAAACCTTCGGTCATGACCAAAACGATGTCCGGGTCCGCTTCTATCAAGGCCTCAGCTGTAAGGGGGACAAAACCCTTCAAGCCGATGTCACTACCCACGTCAATGCCCCCCGCAGCCTTGATAAGCGCATCGGCCCCCGTCTCCGACCCACCGAGTAAATAGACGGCACTTGGCCCCCGCAGATACAGAAAGGCGACCCTTGGTGACGTACTTGCAGGTGCGGGATCAGATACTGCAAGTGCCGAGCCCAACTGTGCGGCAACATCATCCGAAGCGCCCACCGAGTCAGCGAGCGCTGCCACGCGCTGTGGAACGTCGGCGAGGGTCCATACCGGAGGCACGGTGACGACGTCAGCGCCAGCTTGCTTCAGTGCTTCGATTGCCTCCGGCGGCCCAATCAATTCATCCACGAGAACAAGCGTTGGATCGACCTCAAGAGCCTTTTCTATGTCAATCTGATGGCCCAGCGTGACTACCGGGACGTCGGTGCGGCGCTCGCTCGTCTCATCTTGCCCCACGAGTTGTCCGCCAGCCCCGAGCATGTCTACAAGTTCCGCGGACCCAGCAGCCAAAGCAAGAATCCTTTGGTCACCGTTAATTGGATCGCTTACGAAGTCAATCGGCGCCAACTGTTGGATCCCAATCGTTACCGGCCAGGAAGTTTTCTCCCCAGAATTCAGTGGCAGCTGAGAGGGATCAGAACTGGGGGTTGCTGAAGAAGTGGCAGTCGGCTCCGACCTCGGTGAGGTCATGCTGGAGGATTGGCAGGCACTGACCGTCGCGGTCATGACCGCTAAGGCGACACAGGAAAACCAAATTCGCACCCACTGAGTATGTCGCAGCATGGCTAGAACCGCTGTCCAGTCAATTCGGAATTCTCGTTTGATGGCCTTGCTGCCTGAGAGGTCTCGGAGAGTCTGAAAGAGGGTTAGGGCATGCCCGTGGTCAATACATAGTGCAGCCGGGGGTCAATGGAGGCGGCTAAACAAATCATTTTGCGGTCACCGACTACTGAGCTTGGTCGGTATCGCCTTCAAGTGTTCTTGTCATGGGAGCCTGCAGGTGATCTCCGACCCACTCTCTGCATGTCCTCCTACGTGACGCATATTCCAGAATGCTCCCTGGCGGTCTAGCAGCCCCTATTGCCATCTTGCGCCGGGATGCGTGAGCTACGCACGTGTGTCGAAGGCGGTGCCGCACAACATCTGCGAGGTCACACATTGCACCCGCCTGGATGAAAAAATGTGATCGCCACTGTGAGAAGCGAAGCGGGTACCCCTAGCCGTTACGCGTAGCAAGTAACTCGGACGAGAGTCTCTGCCGACGTCGACGAAAAAGGGTGCCACGACGAGTTTGAGGACAGGGAGTCCTCGTGGCTCTCCCGGCTCCATGAGACCAACTGAAGCCGCTCAGCGACCAGCGGCAAATCGCCCATGGTCACGGTCGTAAAGACATCACTATGAATTTTCCGCTACTTCGTGTAACTCATCACCCATCGCACGACGTCTTGCGGACCTGACAGGAAAGCCCCGTACGGGATCGAAATGGTGCTTGATCCATCATCATTCAGACATACGAGTTGAAGCGCATCTCGATTCATAGAATCAATGCAAATAAACGTCGAAACGGCGCCCACTTCCGGTGTGGACACGTTTACGAGGTTCCTGAGTTCACGCTGATGCTCGCTCTCAAGGTGTGATACAAACGCCTTTGGATCAAGTGACCAGGAATCAAAACGCACGTGAAAAAAGTCCAACGGCGCTACCTGTAAGGACTGCACTCGGTGTATGTCAGCTTCAGTGTCACACACCACATCTACACGAATCGTGTCAGGAATAAGTTGCACGCCGATAAGCGTTTTCGCGCCGAGATCAGAGACATACTTATCGTCTAACTTTTTTGTGTGTTGCAATCGCTCTGGATCGATCACTTGTGGGCGGCCGAAACTCCCACCCATGGTGAGAGTGCCGATTTCTCGCCTCTCCGCACGTATCGAAACACGTATCTGTCCCGAGGGAATGTCGGCAAGGTCTCCAAAGACATACGTGACGCATCCAGACCAGGGGCAAACCACCAACGTTTCTACATCAAAGTGACTCGTCACCGGCTCTAGACGCAGAAGTTGAAAGGTGTCTGCCTCGGCTAATACCTGTCTCGCCCTTTGTGCTCCACTCGGATCGGCTTCACGGCGATTCATTTTCATCTTCTCCTCGAGGCATCTTGAGATTTTGGACGATGCGGATTGGTGTGAGTCGACTCTTCAACGACAGAGATCGCAATAGCTATTCCGATGTCGTGCGATATTGAAATCGTCCATCGGCTCAATCCCTTCAGGAGACTGAAATACAGGGTTGAGCGGTGCAGCCGTAAGTGAGGCGAGCCATCCAGTGGGCTTTTCAAGACTTCAATGTTGGTTAGAGGGTGCTCCGCTATCCCCGACCTCAAACACTTCAGAACAGCTTCCTTCGCGGCCCATCGCCCGGCGAGGGAGTCGAGACGTCCATCACACTCCTCCAATTCGCGACCAGTCCAAATTCTCCGCAGTTCAGCAGGGCTAGATGCACCGACTAGGTCGCGGATGCGACCTGTGTGCACGAAGTCAATGCCCACACGACTAGACATCAGCGGAGACCGCTTCCTTTTGCATATGTGGTGTTCCCGGTGATTTCTGTTTCGAGGTTAAAGCCCGAGAGAGTCGCAATGACATTTGATTGAACAAGAACCATGCCACACAACCGATGAGCAAGGACACCAGGGCTGACACCAGAGCACCATCCGCGAAATCGATCCCGTGTTTGATCGGTGGATATATCTGCCAGTGCGTGAGGTAGATGATCAGAGACGCTGAGGCAAGTATGGAGAAGATTCTGGCCAGGAAGGTCGGAAGCCGGATGTGATCCACCCAGACAACCAGTAAAACCAGTGCGGTGCATACAAGTGCTCTCAGCAACTCATCAAAATATATTAAGAGCGCGCCGCTCAAGAGAATCGAATATGCGATTTTTTTGCTGTCTAGGTAATACAGGGTCAGTCCGGCAGCAAAGAGCCAAAGGGTGCCTACTGGGGAGTACGCGCGATGCAGAGAATCTGGACTAGTAACAAGTAAGCTCAAGGCGAAGCAGGCCACTGCGAGAAGCCCCGTGACCTGCAGAGGCTTGAATCGCAATAGATCTCGAAATTGCTGCCACGTGAAGAGCAAGCCAAAGGCCACAAGTGCGTACAACAGAACTTCAACAAACCAATATCTGAGATGCGGGCCATTAAATTCATCACTGAGACTGTTGACGAAGAAGAGAGACGGCCCGTATTGATCACTAATCACGACAAGACAGATCAGCCACATGAGTACTGGCGTGTACAAAGAGACGATGTAACGTGTTGTTCGTCTCACGTAGGGCTCGCTGAGATTAGCGGGCAAGACAAACCGTGCAAAGGCGTACCCTGCAAGTAGTAGAAGTGCGTGCGCAGAGCCCGGAATCTTTACGAAATCTGTGTGGTTCAAGACGATGAGAACAATGGCTACGGCTCTTACCAAGATGCTTGTCTCCAGCATTTCCACCCACCGAACTCGACGCGCGGGTCCCTGTCGATCTTGAAGTGCCTTTAAGTCTCTTACTGTCATTGATGGCCAATGACCGGGAAGATGAGGAATTAATCTCTGCAGAGCGTTTGATACCGATATGTAGTTCAGGGAGTCCCCCCTGTAGTCGGCAAAAGAACGGTCAGGGTCGACGTGGGAAAGCAACAAGTGGCGTTGAAAGACTGCGTCGATGGTGGAGTCAGGGTGGTCAACAGTCAACACCAAGCAAGACTCTGTCTCGACTATCTCTTGGATTTGCTTCATTGACACTTTGCCATTTGGAGAGCGAGGCAATGCCTCCACTAGGAAAAGTTGAAAAGCGTCGGGAGGAAGGCCGGAATTTGTGCACACTGTTGATAGAACTGCTTCCGGCGTGATGGACGTTGTGACGACGTTTATGTGCTTTGCGCTCGCAATGCAAGCAACCTCGAGTCCACTTTGTTTTGCCGTATATTCAAGATGCCGTAAGTCAACACGGTGACCACGAACTTTTGTGATGTGTGAGGTTCGACCCACGATTCGTACGCAGCCCGACTTGTCAATCGTGGCGAGATCACCTGTGGCGAGCTCCGTTAAGTCGTGGCCACGGCTCAGATCTTGAGCCGAAGTCGCGTAACCCATCATGACGTTGGGACCGCGGTAGATCAATTCTCCCGTGGTTAACGGATGACCGGCGATGTGTTCCAAGCGCACAGATCCACCTTCGATTGGGAATCCGACAGCGTCGGGGCAATCGAAGGCAAGATCTGGGGGGAGAATGGAAATACGTGCTGTTGCTTCCGTCTGCCCATACATGACGTACAGATCCCATCCGGTTACACGTCCGAGGTGGGCATACTTGGTGACCTTGGATGGAAGTAAAGCACCACCGGCAACGGTGATTCGTGAAAGGGTCGGTATCTGCAAAACATTCAAGCCCTGGGATTCAATCAGGTCCCACATGTATGGGGTAGTGCTCAAGGTCGTAGCGTTTGAGGCTCGTGCGTGGTTCCAAAAATTTGGTTGCGTGGCCGTTCCGGGAATCAAAAGGATGCAGCCTCTGGCCGCAATCGTGCTGTTGATGACGGAAAGCCCGTAGGAGTAGGACATTGGAAGGCTGGCGACACATCTGTCTTCTTTCGACAGATTCAGTGTTTGCGCTATCGACGTCGCGTTTGCGGTCAAATTCTTCTCGGACAAGCGCACGAGTTTCGGTGATCCCGTGGAGCCAGATGTGCTCAAAAGAATTTGGAGTTCAGGATGCAGTTTGTGTTCTGCTGCCGAGCGATGGGTCACGCGTCCTGAAGGCCCGTCGACAATAAAGTTCGGGTCGTAATGCAGGGCAACCTCAGACGAGAAGTTGTCGTCGCCCTGTGGGAGAAGGATCGTCGGTAGATTAGATGCGATACACGCGAGGTAGCTCACGATGCTACCCAGTGAATTGTCAACAGCTAGCAGGATCAGAGAGCGACGGTCGGGCAAGCGACTTTGTTGCTGGCGTACGAGTGCGACCAATTCCCCGTACGTAATGGTGCCTTCCGGGGTCCAGATGGCTGGTGTGTTGGGGTCTACATCGGCGGCGAGATCGCTCAGGTCCAGGGGCCGACCCCAAGTAGCATCTTCCATAAGGTTAGGCTAACCTAAATTTGCCAAGCGGGTAAGGAAAGCCTTACCTAAATAACAGAAAGCACTCGGGAGGGTCGTGCCCTGTGCTCCCCCCATTCGTATTCAAAAGCAAGAGAGGTCAAGATGAATTTCCGCCACAAGGTCTTTGCGCCGCTGCTTCTGGCCTCGATATCGCTGTCAGCACTTTCGGCTTGTGGGGGGGACGACTTCGCCGACGGAAGCGAGTGCGAACCTTCTGGTGATGCTGGATCCCTGACTGTCTACTCAGGGAGAGGTGAGTACCTTGTCGGTGACTTGCTACAGCAATACGTGTGCGATACCGGCGTTGATCTCGAGGTGCGCTACGGGAAGACGGCAGAATTAGCTGCCCAGATTCAGGAAGAAGGTCTCAAGTCACCGGCAGACGTCTTCTTTGCTCAGGATGCAGGAGCACTTGGTGCAGTTGACGCGGCCGGTTTGTGTCTTCCTACATCACAGGAAATCATGAATAAAGTACCTGCTGCCTACCGGGCCGAAACTGGAAATTGGACGGGGGTGACGGGCCGAGCTCGAGTTATAGCTTACGACTCCTCTGAGCTAGACCTGACCGAGGTTCCAACGTCAGTACTGGACCTGGTCGAGCCCCAGTGGGCCGGGGAGGTTGCGATTGCGCCCACTAACGGCTCATTCCAAGCATTCGTGACAGGAATGAGAGTTGCATTCGGAGAAGAGGTCACGGAGACATGGCTCAAAGGTCTTATCGATAACGACGTCCAAAGATACGACAACAACATCGCGATTCAGGATGCGGTTGACGCCGGCCAAGTTCAGCTTGGATTGATCAACCACTATTACTGGTACCGGCTTGCAGACGAGATTGGCGAAGAGAACGTCAACGTGGCGCTGGCCTTCACGGAACCTGGTGACCCAGGCGGTCTAGTAAACGTGGCGGGCGCCTGCGTTTTGAGCGCCTCGGAAAACCCCGCTGAAGGAACAGCTTTCATTGAGTGGCTCTTGTCGGATGCGGCTCAAGAATGGTTCGTTGACACAACTACCGAATATCCGCTTGCCCAGGGCATTCCGGGGCCCGCTCATGTCCCGCCTATTGAAGAAGTGTCGGGACCGGATATCCCTCTCGCTGAAATACAGGACCTTCCTGGCACGCTGAAAATGCTGGAGCGGGTGGGCCTCAGTTGAGGACCTGAAAATGCAGGTCTGCAAAAAAGCCCGTAACTTAAGGATTTGCTATTTACGATTAGGACGCCTTACGTGGAGATCTTTGTGCGCAGTACATCCGTCACCGTCGTTCTCCTAGCGTCATTGCTGCTAGCCGTACCAAGCGCAGCCGCTGACTCTTCGCGCGCTGTGGCCAAAGGGGACTATGGACAGCGCGTCATCGTCTCTGAGACCCAAAATCTGGATCCTTCGGGGCAGCGCGTGGTGGTGCGAGGTCGCCAATTTAATCCACGCATAGGTGTTTACGTCGCGCTATGTGTAAGACCAAACGAGGGTGACGCCCCAAGCCCCTGCGGCGGCGGCGTCAACTTGGATGCTTCCTCCCAATCTTCGGCCTGGGTGTCGTCTAACCCACCTCCGTACGCCCGAAATCTTGCTACCCCTTTCAAGAAGAAGGGTCGATTCAAAGTGACCTTGTATGTCTCGTCGAGGATCGGCAACGTGGACTGCCGCCGCATTCAATGCGCCATCGCGGTTCGCGCGGACCATACCCGCTCCCAAGACCGGTCCCATGACGTCATCATCCCCGTCGATTTCCGCTAGACCGTCGCTCGGCGGAACCGGGCACCAACTATGGAGGAAAGAATGTTCTCACTTCGCATTGGCTTGACGCTGCTAGCTGCCGGTGCTCTCGTGGGGTCGGCCACGGCATCTGCGCATGCCACCCCGGGGGGGTTCGATGTCACTATCGCTGAGCAACCGGCAAACTCGGTTCTCGCCGCGCTGCCGCCGAGTGTCAATTTGGACGTCGCTGTCTCTGGTCTTCCCGAGACTGTGGGTATGTATGCGCTGCACTGCGCGGTGCCAGAAAATCCGCGCTCCGCGCCAACGCAGTGTGACGGAGGCACGGGGACCCTGGTTTATCTTCCGGCCGGCTCTGTTCGAGGTGGTTCTGCCCAATTCCCCTTGAAGGTCAACGCAGAGTTCTACGGGGTAAACCCGAATCCGCAGGGCGCACCCGATGCACCTGAACTTGTGGACTGCCGGGTTGACACTGGCAATCCACGCTCCACCACCTGCGCCGTCTACATATTGGGAGCCGGCCGCGAGTCAAGCAACCCGGCTTACTTGCGGGTGTTCCCCACGCAGTTCAACGCGTTGACGAAGGACCGTCGCAACGACACCATCAAGGTCATGGTGGATGGCAAGCGAGTGACGAAGCGCTCTGCTCCAGCCCTGGTCGAGGGCGTCGCTACACCATTCAAGGTCAGTCTCGGGTCAGGACTTACCCCCACCGTCAGCAGTACAACCTGCTCGGTCGAGGACTCGTCGATAACCGCACTTTCGAATGAAGGTACGTGCACTGTCACCATTACTTCTAGCGGCGGAAAGAACGTGAAGCCGCTCATTCGGCAATACAACTTCGACTTAACGTCGTAATTGCCATCACTTTTGGCGGGTCCCATGTTTCCATGGGGCCCGCCATCTATGGTTCTAGCTGCAGGGCCAAATCCAGGAGGTCGTCATGGACGTTCGCGCCGCAGTCCTCTCGGCACCGGGTAAGTATGAAGTTCAAGATTTCCCATATCCAGAACTGCAAGACGGCGCGCTGCTCATGCAGATCGAGATGTCTGGCGTCTGCGGCACGGATAAGCACACGTACCTCGGCGAAACAAGGCAGTACGCCGGCACCCCGGCGGAGACGGACACACCGTTCCCCATCATTCAAGGTCACGAGAACGTTGGACTTATTTCCGAAATCACACCCACCGCGGCAGAGTCCTTAGAGTTCTACGGTCGACCACTGAAGGTCGGGGATCGCATCACGATGTGCCCCGACATCGTGTGCGGCTCGTGTTACGAATGCACACACGTCATGGGATACGTGTGGTGCGAGAACAGCGATTGCTACGGAAACTCCTATTCGTCCGCCGATCCCCCGCATCTGATGGGTGGCTGGGCCGAGCAGATGTACATCCGTCCTGACACGTTCGTCTACAAAGTTCCTTCGGGCCTGAGTCCACGCGTCGCTGTTCTCGCCGAGCTCATGGCCTGCACGGCGTCCCTCGACAAATTGAAGGAGTTCTCGTCCTACGCGATCGAGGGTTTCAATTCTGGCGACACCGTGGTGGTAATCGGTTCCGGGCCGCTCGGCCTTCTGCACATCGTCAAGGCAGACATGATGGGGGCGGGTCGGATCATCGCCACCGACCTCAGCGAGCACCGGTTGTCCTTCGCCAAACGGTGCGGCGCGAACGTGACACTGAACGTCTCGCAATCATCCGCCGAGGAGCGCATCCACCAGGTCATGGAGATGACTCGTGGGCGAGGTGCAGACGTTGTGCTGCATATGGCGAACACCCCGGCCTCCTTTGTCGAGGGCATCGAGATGCTCAAGCGCGGCGGCATGATGCTGGAGATGGGAAATTTCGCTGATACCGGGGATATCAACATGAATATTCACCGGCACATCTGCAGCAAAAACATTCGGCTCATCGGTCTGACCAACCATCCCTCCACGGGCTACGGACCCGCCATGGATCTACTCGAGCGATACGCCGATCGATACCCCTTCGACGACTTCGTCAGTCACGAGTACGCGCTCGCAGACGTAGACGAGGCCATGCGCATGTCGATGGATACAGAAAGCTTGAAAGTGGTCATCAACCCGAACCTGTGATGCGCGGCTCAGGTGTCGTGATTGTTGGCACCCAGACTTGGACATCGCGCGCTTCCGTGTTCTAGTGGAGACATGGATCGACTTCTTCTGTTCGCCGACGACGGCTCTGATGGCTCTACCCACGCATGGGAGTGGATTAGCGCACAGTCATGGCCTGGATGGCAGGTGCGCGTACTCACCGTTCAGCGTCAGGGAGTCGACCACCGCGATCCCCAGCCACCGCAGCCGTGGTCTCCTGCCTCACCAAGAGATCTCCCCGCCGAGGCGGAGGTGGCATCGCTGACGCATATGGTCGCCGACGGTGATCCGCGAGAGGTCCTTTCCACTACCCCGGCAGACTTACTAGTCATCGGGCCACGCGGCTCCGGCCTCCTCAAACGGCTGCACGTGGGCAGCGTCGCCGAGGCACTCCTGGACAATCCATCGGCTCCATTGCTGGTCGCTCACGACAACCACACCGTCGAACACATCACCATTGCGGTCGATGGATCGGGGTACTCCGAGCAGGCCGTGAGGATCGTCGCCGCTCTACCGTGGATTGGGGCTACCCGCGTCACCTTGTTGAGTGTGGACGAGGGAGACGGGAGGGCGCCTGCGGCCGTCGAGAGCGCTGCCGAGCTGCTGGAGTCCCATGCACTGGCAGTCGATCGCCGGGTTGTACCGCACGATGAGAACGCGTTGACGGTGAACGTTCGACATGAGATCGACAGTTTTCTCGCCGACCATCGATGTGACCTGGTCGTCGTGGGAACGAAAGGCTTGACGGGCAGCAAACGTCTCAGGCTGGGTTCCGTGGCCGACTACCTGGCTCATCACGTTCGGTGCTCNATCTTGATCGTTCGCGACACCTACNCAACGAGNTAGCCGCGCGACTACGGCACCATCACGCTGCGNATCACCGCCGTGTGCTCGGGAGTCGCACCACAACAGGACCCGACGACGTCCACTCCAAGATCCTTCAATAGCCGGGCCAAGTCACCCATCCCGTCTGGCGTTCCGTTGTAGACGAAGTCCGCACCGACAAGCTCNGGCAAGCCCGCGTTCGATTGCATCAGCAGNAANGAGCCGTCCGGGCGCGCTTCGACCATCTTNCGGGCAATCGACTCCATCTCGTCGAAGCCGCGTCCGCAGTTTGCACCCACCACATCCGCACCCATCGCCGACACTTCGACAACNGCCTGCTCCGGTGACACACCCATCATCGTGTGCAANTTGGTNTCNAANCTCANNGTCGCGAAAACCGGAATNTCCGGAGCCACNTGACGACTNGCGTCGACCGCGGCCCGCACTTCCGTCAGNTCGCTCATCGTTTCGATGATGATGCCGTCCACACCACCGTCGACGAGGCCCTTGATCTGCTCGGCGAAGAGCTCTCGGGCCGCTTCGGCGGTCAGCGTTCCCATGGGTTCCAGCAATTCCCCCGATGGCCCCACATCCCCCATAACGAAAACACCCTCGTGGGAGTCGGCGACGCTGCGCGCGATCTGCGCAGCTGCCTGATTCAGTTCGTGGACGCGGTCGTCGAGGCCGTGCATAAGAAGCCGGGGCCGGCTCCCCCCGAAGGTATTCGTGGTGAGCAATTGAGCGCCAGCATCCGCATACCCTGCGAGGATCCGCTCGATCTCTTCTGGGCGATCAACGTTCCACAGTTCCGGCGCACCGCCATCATCGAGCCCCGCCGACTGAAGCATGGTGCCCATGGCACCATCACCGGCGCGAATATTCCCAGCGCGAACACCAGCTAGAAGGTCGGTCACAGGAATTCCTTTCCAGCGAGACCCTGATCCTTTCATAGAGAAGCCGTGTCAATACTCATGATTTTGCTGGTTGTCGCGTCTTTGTGGGTCGCCGGGGACTCGAACCCCGAACCTACGGATTAAAAGTCCGCAGCTCTACCATTGAGCTAGC
>PBWE01000008.1 GCA_002728915.1 Micrococcales bacterium | reverse complement strand
GAGTAGTGGCAGCGGGAGCAGCGGCGATCATGGTCACCGTGGGGCTGGCAGCCGCACCGGCGATCGCCGATTCACCGCCGCAACCCGATCCGGTTCCCATCAGTGCCCCGACGCAGACCCGCGTCACACTCACCTTCACGGGCAACGGCTGCAAGGGGTGCGTGATCACCCCGCAGCAACTGATCCTCGCCTCCGATAACGGCGGACAAGAAGTCAGCTGGAACGACGACTTCTCGACAAAGCGGAAAGTCCGTGGGGACTCGGTGACCTTCGTCGTTCCCACAGAAAACACTCGCGGGATGAGCTTCATGATCCAGCCACCCGAGGAAGGATCTGGCCCTGGCATCAACGCGAACCCCCTCATCGTCTTCCAGTACGCCGGGTACGAGCCGGGGGAATGGGTAGAGCGCTCCCAGGCGGTGAAGGCTTCGAGTGGCTCTCCGTGCTGGGCGGGTACGACCGAGGCGTCGGTGTCACTGTCGGTGAACGTGCGCGCAGTGAAACTGCGAGCGATGGACGACTCCCGCGTTCGCGTACCGATCGCGTGGGTCGCGCCGACGGAAGCAGCCTTTGGTGGCTTCACCACGACCGATCGTGGCATCGTGGCTGCGCAAGACGTCTACCCCTGCGGAGGGACGTCGTAGGTTCCTCGCGCCCTACATCCTTACAAGTCTGCGACCGACCTGATCGGGGTGATCAGGTGCTGATGAGTTCAGCAGCTCCGAAGGAGACGCTGAATCGCTCGCACCAGATCGTCACGCTGGTGAGGTCGGAGATGTCGGCGTCGTCCGGGATCGGATAGTTCTGGTTTCCCTTGTTGCCCTTAAGAGCCCCGAGGCTGAGGTACTCGTCATCGTCGAAAACGAACCAGCCGTCTCGCCCTTCGATGACGGGGGCTGCCGCGGGCCAGACCTTGAGGTCGGGACCGTTGTCGGTGTCCAGGCCCACCAGCCGAAGGACCCGGCTGCCATCTTCGAGGGTGATGATGCGCGCCGTGCCCGCCGTCGGGTGCTCATGGGAGATGAACGTGCCTTCGGCCGTCACGGTCCGCTTCGGGGTTTCCGCGACGCTCGGCTCAGCGCTGGCATCAGCACTCGAGTCGGCGGGGGAATCCGCGCCCGAGTTAGCGGCGGAATCGGCGCCCGCTGTGGACTCGGTAGCCGACTGCTCCTCAGCCTTTGAGTCCGCAGACGCGTCTTGACTCGCGTCACCCGCGGCCTCCTGCGCGGAGGCGTCGGACCTCGGTTCGACGGTCTCCTCGACAGCCACGGTGGGCAATGCCTCATCCACGGTCACGTCGATGAAGAGTCGCCACGGCTGGAATGCCGCCAGCGCGAGGGTCAGTGCGGTCACCGCGACGATCGCCGTCGGGACGATGACGACGGGTCGGCGCCACCAGCGCTTCGCCACCATGACAGCTCCTTCACTCGTCCCTAAAACGGTCCTTTGGGGTATTCGGTTCCCAGGAATTGCTCGGCGCGGTGGTTTGCCACGGACCATGCGACAAATCTGGCCGCAATGTGTCGCGTTCCCCTCGTCCACGCCTGATGGGCCGACGAAGCCTTGGGTCGTGGCTAGTCTGACGGGGTGGAGAAAGAGAGCGAATACGACGAGAAGCACGTCCAGCTATACGTCGGGAAAATCGCTTTCGATCCGCACCGGCTGATCTACGCCACCATCATCTTGATGGTGGCGCTTGCCGTGTATAACCAGGAAGCCGAGTCGTGGTCCGGCACGCCCTTCATGGACCTCGTGGTCGTCGTCTTCGCGCCTCTGCTGGCACTGTCCCTCGCGCACGCGTTCTCCGACGCGCTCGACGTGCAGATCCGCACCGGTAAGCGCCTATCGGCCAAAGAGCGCCGACACCTCCTGGGCATCGCCGTGCAGTACGTCGCGGTCGGGGTACCCGTCGTTGCCCTCGGATTGGTGTGGTTGACCGTGCAGCAAGATCCTCGCGCCGTGGTCCGCATAGCCGAGGCGCTCGGTGTCGCCAGTTTGTTCTTCTGGGGAGCTTTCGCTGCTCGCCGCTCCGGGCTTCCCCGGGGTAGGCAGTGGCTGTGGGCGACCATCTACGGACTCCTCGGCGTCGGCATCATCCTCATCGAACTCGCCTTCACCCACTGACCCTGTGGGGTTCATCGCGGACTGTCGGTGCGCCGTGGAAGCATCGGCCTATGGATCCCGCCGCCGTTCTCGAAGGCCTCGACGCTGAGCAGCGGGCCGTTGCAGAGAGCCTGTCCGGACCCGTCGCGGTGCTCGCCGGGGCCGGGACCGGCAAGACGCGCGCGATAACCCATCGGATCGCCTACGGCGTTCTCACCGGTGAACACGATCCCGCGCGATCCCTTGCCGTGACGTTCACCAACCGAGCCGCCGGAGAACTCAAGACGCGACTAGGCGATCTCGGCGTCCAGGGCGTGCAGGCCCGAACATTTCACGCCGCCGCTTTGCGTCAACTGCGCTATTTCTGGCCGCGGGTGTCCGACCGAGCATTCCCCGACCTGCTGCCGAGCAAAGCGAGCCTGGTGGCTACGGCACTGTCGGCGAACAATTTCTCCTCAGACACCTCGATGGTTCGAGACGTCAGCGCCGATATCGAGTGGGCGCGGGTCAACTTCCTTGACCAGCACACCCTGCCGACCGCGACGGTCCAACGAAACCTCAGCCTGGAGCCCGGGCAACTCGCCCGTGTTCTCACCGACTACGAGCAAGCCAAATCCGACCGAGGCGTGATCGACTTCGAGGACGTCATGATCGTGCTGGTTGGCGCATTGTCGTCCGACGATGGGATCGCACGGGAGGTGCGGGCGCAGTATCGGTGGCTGACGGTCGATGAGTATCAAGACGTCAACCCCGTCCAGCACGCTCTGATCGGGTTGTGGTTGGGTGACCGCGACGACATTTGCGTTGTCGGTGACCCCAGCCAAACGATCTACTCCTTTACCGGTGCGCGCTCGGACTACCTGGTGGATTTCCCGCAAGAGTTCCCCGGCNCCACGACCGTCCGACTGGTTCGCTGCTACCGGTGTTCACCGCAGATCGTCGAACTCGCCAACGGGGTCATTCATGCCGGCGCGTCCTCGGCGAAAGCCGTCACCTTGACGTCACGACGAGACGTCGGCCAGGCCCCGGACGTGGAGGTCTTCGAGGACGATGTCGCCGAAGCCCAGGCCGCCGCCAAGCGCATCAAGGCCAGTATGGATTCCGGTGTTCGACCGCGAGAAATCGCCGTCTTGTATCGCATCAACGCTCAGCAAGTGGAACTCGAAACAGCGTTCGCCGAACTCGGCATTCCTATGACCGTCCGCGGCTCTGAGCGCTACTTCGACAGGCCTGAGGTGCGCGAGGCGATAACGCGACTGCGGGGAGCGGCGCGGGCGGCGGATGCGGACAGTGGTCGCAAGGACGCTGACGCGGATGTGGCGGCCACGGTCGCCGACGTGCTCAGCGCGATGGGCTGGTCGGCGCAACAACCGACAACCACCGGTGCCGTGCGCGAGAAGTGGGAGTCTCTCGCGGCACTGGTGGAACTTGCCAAGGAAAGCGCAACACCAGATCTCGCAGCCTTTATCGCCTACCTCGACGAGCGAGCCGCGGCACAGTTCGCTCCCGTTGCTGATGGCGTGACCTTGGCGTCGATCCATGCCGCGAAGGGACTGGAGTGGCGGACCGTGCACCTCGTTGGCTGCAGCGACGGACTCATTCCCTTGCAGCATGCCGAGACCGCCGATCAACTCGAGGAAGAGCGACGGTTGCTGTATGTGGCGATCACCCGGGCCGAGCGCGAACTACACGTGACGTGGGCGCGATCTCGGCAACCGGGAGGGCGTGCGACCCGACAGATGAGTCGCTTCCTTCAGCGCATGGGCTCCACGGACGACACGGACGCATCATCGGTCCGCCGCGGTGACGGATCGCGCCGGAGCAAGCCCCGATCCAGGCGAGGCCCCGCGGCTTGCCGCTCGTGCGGGAAGGCGCTCGTGACTGCGGGGGAGCGGACCATCGGGCGGTGCCAGACGTGCCCGGCGACATTCGATGAGACGTTCCTGNAGGAACTGAAGCAGTGGCGGCTCGATCACTCACGAACCCAAGGGGTCCCCGCCTATGTCGTGTTCACCGACGCGACGCTGATCGCCATCGCNGAGCAGCTGCCGGAAAATGCNGANGCGCTGAGTTCGATCCCGGGTGTGGGCCCGGCCAAGCTCGAGTCCTACGGAGACGAAGTCGTGCAGATGGTGCGAGCCCGCGCTTAGCTTCCGGCTGGCGTCGGTTCGGTGAAGTCCGGCACCCAGCGTTCGATCTCGCCGCGCACCGGAACCGTCGCGTCGAGCTGGCACAAGACCCCGATGCTGCCGAGCCACACGCGGTGGATGAGCGCGTACGACGGCGGGAGGTTGATCTTCAAGCCGATCGCGAAGTCCGGTCCGCGAACGTCGTTGATGCGTGTGAACTGACCGCGCAGCCACGCACGGTTGAAGTGGAAGAATTCGTGGCGGGCTGGTTCCACGAACGGGTCGAGGTAGTTCAGCAACTGTTCGGGGTCGATGTCGACGTGCGGCAGAACGAAACCTTCGTCGCGCAGTCCCTGCACGACGCTGTCCGCGTCACCGCTTTGCGCGATACGCAGCAGCGTGCCCATGGCCGGCGGTAATCCGTCGGGAAGCACCGAGACAGCCCCGAAGTCGAACACGCACAGTCGGCCGTCGTGCGTCATGCGGAAGTTTCCGGGATGCGGGTCCGCGTGCAGCAGTCCGGCACGAGCGGGGCCGGAGAGCAGGAACCGCTCGTAGAGCAGTCCGATGCGGTCACGCTCCTCAGGAGTTCCGTTGGCGATGATGTCCGACATCGGTCGCCCATCCACCCATTCGGTGATCAGCACGTGCGGTGCCGCGGCGAGAACGTGGGGAACACGGAACTCCGGATCGCCATCGAAGGCGACGGCGAACTGACGCTGATAGCGCGATTCTCCGAGGTAGTCGAGCTCCTCAATCACGCGTTCCTTCAGCTCTGCGACCAGCGACTTCAAGTCCAGGCCGGGAACCAGGGAGGAGAACATCTTCCCCATCCGTGCCATCTGATTCAGATCAGCGATCAGCGCCTTGTCGGCTCCCGGGTATTGCACCTTCACGGCGACTTCGCGACCGTCGTGCCACACCGCTTTGTGCACCTGGCCGATGGAGGCGGCGCCCGCAGGAGTGTCATCGAAGTCGGCGAATCGATCTCGCCAGTCGGGACCGAGAGAGTCCGCGAGAATTTCGTGGACGGTTTCGGCCGGCATCGCCGGTGCGGCGTCCTGGAGTTTCGTCAACGTCGCCCGGTACGGGCCGGCCATCTCCTCGGGGAGGGCTGCCTCGAAGATGCTCATCGCCTGGCCGAGCTTCATCGCCCCGCCCTTGAGTTGACCGAGGACCGCGAAGATCTGCTCGGCGGTGCGTTGCTGGATCTCCGCGGTGACGGCGTCCGCTGGCTTGCCGCCCACCTTCTTCCCGAAACCCCACGCGGTGCGCCCGGCGTATGACGCCGGGAGGGTCGCGATCCGCACGCCGCGGGTCAGCGCATTCTTCGGGATTTCCGGCATCGCACTATTGTCCCCGAGGTCAGTCGATCGTGCGAGCCGCGGGCTCCTCGCCAATAGTGAAGGCGCCACGCGGGGCCAACGGATCGGTGCCCCACCAGCAACCGCAGGCCGGGTGCGGGTGCGTGGGTTCGTCGCGGACAGTGAAATCCGGTGCCTCGAGGAAGATCCGGCGGGTGGGGGAGTCCTGCGGTCGATCGGTCCAGCGCCGCACTACAGCGACAGCGTGCGCGGCTGCGTGCATCGCGAGCAGCGCATCGGCGCCCTGTGTTCGCCTGGACTCGCGTCGGTCATCCGACGTGGGGTGATCGCGTGCCATCCACTGGGAAACGATCTCCGGCCAGTGTGGGTCCCGGTCACGCCGGTGCAAATACCCGCAGCGCAGGCAGGCCGAATGACCGGGCACGACGAGCGGTCCAATGCTGGCGCGACCGCGGTACGCCACGACGGGCAGGTGGGGTCGAGACTGAGCCGCCTGGGACATCCAGGCGAGTACGGATTCCGAGGATTCTGGCAGCGTCACTGCGCACGCGATCGTGATCGACGACCAGTCGGCTTCGTGGTCACTGCGGGCTAGTCGAAAGCCGCTCGCTCCCGTCACCGATGCAACGACGGAAGCGATTGCCGGGTTTCCTNTCACGTTGACTACGGTGCCCATGCGCGACGCCAGCGCCGTGGGCGGGTGATCGTGCCAATGCGCGAGAGACGCAAGCTCCGGTGCGGCGGCGAGNCGCTGCTGGGGAGTGAGCCACCAGCACTCGGTCGAATCGTCCAACGCTCCGACAGACCGCGCGTGCGTGATCAGATCACGGGCGCGATCAGGGCTCCCGGGAAATGCCGCAAGGGCCTCGTCGTCGTGACGAAAACTCCACAAGCGATCTAGCCAATCGGTCTCTGCGGTCGATGCGGTGAATGCAGCCGTATCGGCGATCTGGGCTAGGCGCCCACTGTGTCGAATGATGGGAGTGTCCGAGCGAAGGCTCGGACACGTGTTGCGTGGCATGAGGCAACGATGCTCGGCATCGACTGTGGAAGGCGACGTGCAATCCACAGCCAGCATCGGCTAGGGGTCGGTAATCGTGGGGATGCAGACGATGGTGGTCATGCTGACGACGGCGGTGATTACGAGCAGAAGTCGACGATGACGTCGGCGAGAACGCTGGCGCACGTCACCACGTCCTCGATGTCGACATACTCGTCGGGTGCATGCGCCACGCGCGTGTCACCCGGGCCGTACTGGACGGTCGGAATGCCGCCCATGCCGACCAGCAGACGCAGATCGGATCCGTACGGCCCGCCGTAGGTTTCCGGGGCGTGCCCGGCCGCACGGGTGTGGGTGTCGCGCAGGAGAGAGACGATGTCCGCCTTCGGATCTGTTCGGCCTGCGTGGAATTGACCACCCCACCATTCGACCGTCACGGGATGCTCGCGCAACCACGCATCCGAACGACACACGTCGGNGACGGCTGCTTCGAGTTCGGCGCGAGCGTTGTCCGCCGACTCGTCCAGGGCGACGCCGAGCCGGCCCTCCGCGACGAGGAGATCGGGCACCGTGGACGCCCAATCACCTGCGTGCACTGTTCCGATGGACAGTGGATAGGCGACCGGCCATCGCTGCATCAACTCGTCGACGGATGCGTTGCGCACGGCCTCCAGATGGGAAAGCGCCGCGAGAACGGGGACAAACTTCTCGACCGCGCTGACACCTTCGGATCGGCGAGATGCGTGAATGGCCGCTCCGTTGACGGTCAGACGGAAAGTCAGTGCGCCGGCGTTCGCCGGCACCAGATCCAGATTTGTGGGCTCGGGGACGATGCATCCGGCGATGGGTGTGCCGGAGAGGTGTTCGAGAGCCGCATACGTTCCCAGGCCGCCATCCTCTTCGCCGCTGACGGGGCAGAGCAACACGTCCCCACGCAACTGCACCCCCGATTGGCGAACAGCCCGGAGCGCCTCCCACGCGGCGACGAGTCCAGCTTTCATGTCGCAGGCGCCGCGGGCCACGACGACATCGCGGCCGTCGCGCGGCATGGTGCGGGGAAGAAAGGGATCGCCCGTCCACGCGCCGATGTCTCCCGGAGGGACCACATCGGTGTGACCGTCGAACAGCAACGTCCGGCCGCCACCACTGCCGGGNAAACGTGCGACAACACCGAGTGCACGCTCGCGTTCCACTTCCATTCCTGGAAAGTCCGAACGCGCTGCCGTGGCGTCGACGTCGATGTCCCATGTCGTCACCTCCAACCCCTCACCGGCCCATCGGTCGGCAACGTGACGCTGGGCGTCCACCTCGGCCGGGGTCCCGCCTAGGGAGGGAATGCGCAAAAGTTCGTCGAGGTCGGCCAAGAGTCGCTTGCGATCGATGAACGATGCCGCACCGCCCTGCTGAGATCGGGCGCCCGAGGCTCCGTAGTCCCGGGTTTCGCCGCGGGAATGGTCGGGTGAATCGGTGCTTGTGGTTGCCACGGGGCCATTGTCGTCGGGTGCCCAGGGCTGAATGCAGGGGTGGGACGAATCGATCCGGAGCCCGTCAGACAAGGGTTCGGGGGTCAGGAAACGGCATTCTTTGTCCGAATTATCCGAATATAGGAGGGCGGCGCGGCGCTTCCAGGCCCCGAGACAGGGGTAATGCTGCCCTAGGGTGAAAACGCCCCCACGGGGCATCAGGTGGCACCAGCCACCGACCGCTATGGCGGATGATCGGCAAGGAGGGCCCCATGGCCGAGGAATACACAGGCGAGGCGTACTGCGTGAAGTGCAAGGAGAAGCGTAATTTCACCGGTCACGTCGAGGAGAAGAACAGCCGCCGCTTCGCGAAGGGCATCTGCCCGGAGTGCGGCACCAAGGTCACCCGCATCCTGGGCAAGGCCTAGTTCGCCGACTGCGACCTCCGCTCAGAAAGTTCGGTCGCCACGAGTTTTTCTGTAAGGCCCGGACCCCTGGCGACATGCCAGCGGTGTCCGGGCCTTACGCGTGCGGTTACCGTGGGGTTATGAGCACGCCCTTCGGCTTCGGAGCACCGGGTTCCGGTGACGACCCCTTCGACATGAACGCGTTCGGTCAAGCCCTGCAGCAACTTGGCCAGATGATGCAGTCGGCCGGTGCCCCGGGAGCGGACGGCCCGGTTAACTGGCCGGTCGTCGAGGATGTCGCCCGCAAGGCCGTCACGTCCGCCGGTGATCCGTCCATTTCCGACGGGCAACGAGAGGCGATCTCTTCCGCGGTGGCCTTGGCGGAGTTGTGGCTGGACGAGGTGACGACTTTCCCCGCTGCGGGAAGCCCGACGCAGGCGTGGTCTCGCTCCGAGTGGCTGGTCACCACCGGCCCGGCATGGAAGCGGATCGTGACGCCGATCGCTGAACACGTCACCGGGGCCGTCGCAGGCCTCACTCCGGATGGCACGGACTTGTCACAGATGTCGAGCGATGAGCTCAACGCGGCACTGCCGGCGCAGCTGCGAGACATGATGCCCGACGGCATTCCCCCCGATTTCATGCAAATGCTGCAACCGATGATGGGCATGGTGCAGCAACTCGGAGCTGCGGCTTTTGCTATGCAGGTCGGCCAGGCGTTGGCTGCCCTCTCGGATCAGGTGCTGTCTGCCTCCGATATCGGAATCCCACTGACGGAGACTCCTCAGACCGCTGTACTGGCCAACAACGTCGCGTCCTTCTCCGAAGGGCTGGAGGTTTCACCGTCCGATGCCTTGATGTACGTCGCGCTGCGCGAGGCCGCNCATCAACGGCTGTTCGTGCACGTCCCGTGGCTGGCAGCCCGGGTGCTCGGAGCGGTAGAGCAGTACGCGCAGTACATGCGCGTCGACTCCGAGCGCTTGTCCGAAGCGATGGGTGGCGTCGACATCTCCAACCCCGAGGCGCTGCAAGAGGTGCTGGCCGGAGGTTTGCTCGCGCCCGAGGACACACCCGAACAAAAGGCTGCAGTCGCCCGACTCGAAACCTTGTTGGCGTGCATCGAAGGATGGGTGGACGAAGTGGTGTCGCAAGCCAGCGGCGACAGGCTCCCCGCCAGTGCAGCGCTCACTGAAGCGATGCGCCGCCGCCGCGCTGCCGGGGGACCGGCGGAGCGAACCTTTGCTGCCCTCGTGGGAATGGAACTCAGGCCACGGGCCTTGCGCGAAGCGCACACTGTCTTCGCCGCCATCCGTAGCCAACGAGGAGCCGAGGCGCGCGACGCTCTGTGGGCGCACCCGGACTTGTTGCCCACTCCTGACGACCTCGACGATCCGCTCGGCTTTGCCCAAGGTTCTGGCGCTGTTCCCGACACGATTGAGGGGCTTGAGGCTCCCGGCGGCGAGTCCGGAAACGAATCCGGCGACGAATCCGGCGACGGCTCCACCCAGTGACACTGCAGGCCGACGCACGATCGGCTTTGACGGCCTTCACGCACCAGGATCCGGATCAACGCGCGCTCGCCCGGGAGTACCAGGAGTTTCTCGACGCCCACGAGGACGGTGTGTGGCGTTCCTGCCGGGTGGGGCACATCACCGCGAGCGCGTTGGTCGTCGAGGAACAAGGCCGCGGCATCCTGCTCACGCTGCACCCCAAGGTCGGCCGCTGGTTGCAGCTCGGAGGCCATCTCGAAACCGACGATTCATCGGTGCTCCACGGCGCGGTGCGCGAGGTACGCGAGGAAAGCGGGATCGCCCGCGGTCGTATCAGCAGTGTGCCGGTTCGACTTGATCGGCACGATGTTCCGTGCGGTCGCGATGATGATGGGCGGGTGCTGGCCAGCGTGCATTGGGATATGCAGTTTGTTGTTGTCGTGCCGAACGCGATCCCGCCGGTGATCAGCGACGAGAGCGACGACCTCGCATGGTTTCCCAGCCTCTCGCTGCCGGACGTCGATGCGTCCGTTCAGGCTCTGTGCGATGACGCCGTGCGCGCACTGTCCTCGCCCAAGGATCGCCCTTCAGAGCTGATGTGGGTGTCCTTCAGGTGAACGATCACGTCGACATTCGTTAACGAATATTTGTCCACACCCTGGGGGTAGTCGGCGCCTCCTGGAATGCGGTCTCAAGGAGCGTCTTCCTCACGTTGTCCACAAGCGTATGCACGGATAGTCCACACCTCGTCCCCGCTTTTCCCCCAATCTTTCCCCAGATGTGTCCACAGGTCCGGTGAACAATTTCGCGTCACCGTTTGACGAGGCTCCTCGACCGTCCCTAGCGTCTCTTTGTCGAAGCCCTCGGGATAACGGGTGGACGCACGCAAGGGGAAGGCGCGTGTCCGCTACGCGACCCGGGGGCTTCACATTTGCATGGCCTGCACCTGGCGCGAGGGGTACGTTCATGGGCACGGAGTTCGATCGTTTGTCTACGGCAGATGGTCTCCGTCAGACGGTTTCCGTCAGACGGCTTTAGGCGAACGAGCAGCACACCACCGAGGTGGAGGGAAGGGGAGCGGGCATGATCGACGAGTCTGCCGAGGAATTCAGCACACTCGAGTCCATTCAACGCCGCGTGCTCTGGCTCGCGGTGCGGATGATCGATCACGCCAACAATGAACGCCCCAACGTCGACGGTGTGAAAGTAGGGGGACACCAAGCCTCGAGCGCGTCGGTCGTCAGCATGATGACCGCACTCTTCCTGCATCACCTCAACGGTCACGACCGGGTCGCGGTCAAGCCGCATGCTGCNCCGGTTTTCCATGCCATCCAGTACTTGATGGGAAATCTGGACCGTTCCTACCTGACGACGCTGCGGTCGAAGGGGGGCTTACAGTCGTATCCCTCCCGGACAAAAGACCCCGACCCGGTCGACTTCTCCACCGGATCTGTCGGGCTCGGGCCCGCGGCCCCATTGTTTGCCGCGGCGACGCGTCGATACGTCGATGCACACTTCGGGGATCGGCCTCCCGCGCGCTACATCGCCATGGTCGGTGACGCTGAACTCGATGAAGGCAACATCTGGGAGGCGATCGCCGATCCGGCCACCCAGGGTCTGGGCAACGTCATGTGGGTGGTCGACTTCAATCGGCAATCGTTGGACCGAGTGGTTCCGGGGGTGCGCCTTGAGCAATGGACCGGACACTTCGAGTCCGCCGGCTGGCACGTCATCGAACTCAAGTACGGCAAGAAACTTCGCGGCGCCTTTGCGATGCCCGGTGGCGATGCGCTCAGGTCATGGATAGATGAGATGTCCAATGAGCAGTATCAGTCGCTCTTCGGACTCGCTCCCGCTGAGGTTCGACAACGCTTTTTGGAAAACGCCCCCGAGGCGGTGCATCAATTCTTCTCCGACATGGACGACCACCAGATGGCCGATTTGGTCAAAGATCTCGGTGGCCATGATCTTGAATCGCTTGCCGACGCTTTCGTCGCCTGCGACAAAGAGGGAGATCGACCGAGCGTTGTCTTCGCCTACACAATCAAGGGATGGGGCCTGCCGATGGCGGGCAACCCCCGCAACCACTCGGCGCTTTTGACCCCAGAGCAGATCGATGACTTCCGACGCGCTGTGAACCTGACCCAAGAAGACGAGTGGGACCGCTTCGATGCCGGATCTGCAGAAGGCATCGTGTGCAACGAGCGGCGCGAGGTGCTCCACCGACCACCGACGTCAGCGCACCTGGACATCGAGGTTCCCTCCCAGGTGGGCATCCGTTCCACGAAACCCATGAGCACTCAAGAGGCGTTCGGCCGCATCATGGTGGAACTAGCGCGCGACGATTCGCTGCGGCCTTACGTAGTCACTACCGCTCCCGACGTCGCAACTAGTACGAACTTGGGTGGCTTCATCAACAAGGTTGGTGTGTTCAGTCCGGTGGAGAAGCGCCTGTGGTCCGAGGACCCGGTGATGAAGTGGTCAGAAGGCCCGCAAGGCCAACACATCGAACTAGGCATCTCGGAGATGAATCTGTTCTTGCTGCTCGGTCAATTGGGGCTTTCGTGGGATCTGTCTGGTCAACCACTCATTCCCATCGGAACTGTGTATGACCCATTCGTCCTTCGCGGCCTGGATGCCTTCATCTATTCGGTGTACTCGGGATCGCGGTTCATCGTTGCGGGAACGCCCAGTGGCGTGACCCTGGCACCCGAGGGTGGCGCGCATCAATCCACCATCACACCGAGCGTGGGGCTGGAGCTTCCCAACGTCACGTACATCGAACCCACCTACGGTGCTGCCCTCGATTGGCTCCTGTGTGACGCTGTCGGTCGTATCGCGGCTGGGAACACCGATGCGCAGACCGCCGCGCCGTTCGACGATGGTGCCTACTACTTCCGGCTCACCACCCGACCTATCGACCAGAGCGCCTTCGCGACCGCACGGGAGCGACTCGGCGAGCCGGTGCTTCGACGTCAGGTTCTGTCCGGTGGGTACCGATTGATCGACGCGTTCACTACCTACGACGATCTCGGGCGTTTTCGGGAGGAGGGCCACTCGGTGCCCGTGGTGCATCTGGCAGCCACGGGGGCGATCATGCCGGAAGTCCTCGAAGCATCCGGTGAGTTGGCAGAAGAAGGCATTGCTGCGCACGTCATCGACATCACTAGCGCCGATCGCTGGTATCGAGCCTGGCAGCGCACTCTGCGACAAGGAGTACGCACCGCCACCACCCCGAGCGTGCCGGGAGCGCTCAGGGGAGCTTTCCCCGATCGCGCGCCNATCGTCNCCATCCACGATGGTGCGAGCCACTCGCTGGCGTGGCTNGGCTCGGCGATGGGGGTGGCGGCGGTCAGCCTCGGNGTCGACAGTTTCGGGCAGAGTGGAACCGTTCCGGATCTNTACCAACTGTTCGANTTNACTCCAGGATCCATCGTCAACGCCGCTTTGGGTGTGCTCGAAGTGCAGTCGTGACAACACAGTCGGACGGTGCACAGGTCCGATACTCGGGGGTGCGGATCGCAGCCTCGGTGATGCTGGCGTACTCTCGCAAGAACTGCGCCCGCCGTAGATAGCTCGCGAGCGACTTTCTTCGAATTGGGCAGGTGTGGGTCAGGCAGAAAGGACTACGTGGTGTCGGCTCTTGTGTGGTGGGCGATCCCTCTCGTCATCACGGCCCTGGCTATCGCCTTCGTCGCGTTGAGATCCCGGGTCGCTGAGCCGGAACCGGACCCGATGGCCGAGCGTCTGCGACTGCGCGAAGCGATGGAACGTTCGTCGCGTCGTGCGAAGCGTTCCTCGCGTCGCTCTCCGGATAACCCGCGCTAGTGGCGCGCCGGATACCGGGCCCGCGGGAATGGCGGGAGCACGTTCACGGCATGGGTCCTCGTGCCCGTGTCGCCCTCGTGAGCGCGACATCGGTGGCTGCCTTGGTGACGGTGGCACTGCTGCTGCCGGTGCCGTACGTGAAACTCGCACCCGGGCCCACCTTCAACGTGATCGGTGAATCGGACGGAGAACCCTTCCTGTCGATCATCGGCACGACGACGTACCCGGTCAGTGGAAATTTGGATATGACCACCGTGCGCGAGTCGGGCGGCCCTCGAGGCGGGCTGACGTTCGTCGAAGCGATCGGAGCCTGGTTCAGCACTGCCGATGCAGTGGTGCCCCGCGAACTTATCTACCCGGATGACATCACCGGCGACGAAGTGCGCCAGCGGCAGGCTCGCCTGTTCAGCACCTCCGAGTCCGACGCCATCGGCGCCGCCTTGAACTATCTGGAGATTCCTGCAACCACCGAGGTTGTCCTCACGGCCGTGTTCGACGACGCGCCCGCGGGGCAGAGNCTGCAACCGCGGGANCAGGTGGTGGCCATCGANGGANTNGCNATCGAGCAACCATCAGATGTNGTCGACGCGATCCAAGCCGAACCGATCGGAACGACNTTCGTCTTCGACATCGAACGCNACGGCGAGTTGATCGAGGTCGAGATCACGTCCGANGAGAATCCCGACCGCCCAGGATCNCCGTANATCGGTGCNATGGTCGGNATNTACTTCACGCCCGATTTCGACATCGACTTCACGCTGCAAGATGTGGGAGGGCCCAGCGCAGGCTTGATGTTCGCAACGGGAATCATCGACAAACTCACCCCCGAAGATCTCACCGGCGGTGGCCACGTTGCCGGAACGGGCACGATCAAGCCCGACGGCAGCGTCGGGCCGATCGGTGGCATTCGCCAAAAGCTCGCGGGGGCTCGCAACGCCGGCGCCGAGTTGTTCGTGATGCCCGAGCGCCACTGCGTTGAGGCCGCAGGTCACATCCCGAACGGCCTGACCGTCGTTCCGGTGGCCACGTTGGATGACACCGTGGACGCAATCCGTTCGTGGGTTGCCGGCGAGCCGACAGTGTCCTGCCCTGCGCAGGACTGATCACCGCTGGTGTCGTAGGTTCNTCTCGTGACGTTCAACTTCCCCACGGGGGGTGCCAGCCCAGAAGCTCCTGAGCGGCGACGCGGAGGCGTCTTGCTGCCAACGATCGGTGTCTTAGCGGCCATCGTCGTGTCGTTCGTACTGTTCACGGGCTTCTACACCGATTGGCTGTGGTTCNCCTCCGTCGACAAGCCGCAGGTGTACACGATCTCGATCCTGACCAGGGGTCTACTNTTTCTCGCTTTCGGCATCGTGATGGCCCTGGTTGTGTTGCTCGCGACGTGGATCGCCTACCGAACGCGGCCGGCTTTCGCCGGGACAACCCCGGAGCAAGCCAGCTTGGAGCGTTACCGGGAGGCGATCGAACCGTTCAAGGGACGCTTGCTGTTGGGCTTGACGGTTGTTCTCGGGCTTTTCAGCGGACTGGCGGCTTCTGGCGAGTGGGGACGCTTCCTGCAGTGGCGCAACGCCACACCCTTCGGGATGACCGACCCGCAATTCGGTCTCGATGTGTCCTTCTACACGTTCGAACTGCCGTTCTTGAGGTTCCTCCTCGGATTCGCCTTCGCCGCAACCTTTATCGCCCTCGCGCTCGGTGTCGTCGTGCACTACCTCTTCGGTGGTCTGCGTCTGCAGCCGAAGGGTGACCGGGCGACGACGGCGGCGCAGGTCCAAATCTCGATCACCGTGGCCATCTTCTTGTTCCTCAAGGCGATCGCGTACTGGCTCGACCGCTACGACCTCGTCATCCAAAGCAGCGATCTTGCGGGCGGATTCACGGGTCTGCAGTACGCCGACGTCAATGCAAAGCTTCCCGCGTTGAACATCCTGACATTCGTCGCGCTGCTCGTCGGGTTGCTGTTCCTGCTCAATGCGTTCCGCCGGCAATGGATCATTCCGCTCATCGGCCTCGGGCTGATGGTGCTTACCTCGGTGATTGTGGGTGGCGTCTACCCGCTGATCGTCCAGCAGTTTCAGGTTCGCCCAAGCGAACTGGTCCGCGAACGCCCGTACATCGAACGCAACATCGAGGCGACACGGACCGCGTACAAGATCGACGACGCCAAGATCGAAGAGTACGCCGGTTCGGTCTCCCCACCGTCGGTGGAGATCGTCGAAGCCAGCGCCGGAACCATCAACAACATCCGTCTGCTCGACCCTGCGGTCGTTTCCCCCACGTACAACCAGTTGCAGCAGATTCGTGGTTACTACTCCTTCAACTCTCGACTCGATGTCGACCGCTACGACCTGCCGGGCGGACAGCGTGGAGCCGTGGTGGCCGCTCGTGAGATCAATCTCGCCGGTATCCCCGATGGCCAGCGAAATTGGACGAACGAGGTCGCCGTGTTTACCCACGGCTACGGTTTCGTCTCGGCCTACGACAACACTGCCGAGTCCGACGGGACGCCCGACTTCTTCGCCAGTGACATCCCGCCGATCGGTGAACTCGACCTCGAGCAACCGCGCATCTACTTCGGCGAGTTCTCGCCGCCGTACTCCATCGTCGGTGCGCCCGAGGGGACCCCACCGGTGGAACTCGATTACCCGGATGACGCAAGCCCATCGGGGCAGGCCAACACCACCTACCAGGGCTCCGGTGGCGTGGACATGGGAACGCTGTTCGGCCGTTTGCTCTTCGCGACCAAATTTCAAGACACCAACATCCTGCTCTCGGATTTGGTGAATTCCGAGTCGCAGATCATGTGGGACCGGGATCCGTTGACCCGGGTGGGGAAGGTTGCTCCGTGGCTCACCCTGGATCAAGATCCGTATCCCGTCGTGGTCGACGGCAGGATCAAGTGGATCGTCGACGGATACACCCTGTCTAACGATTTCCCCTACGCCAGTCGCGTGTCTCTCGGTGAAGCAACGGCGGACTCCATCAGTGGCGCAAACTTCGCTGCGGGCCTGATCGCCCGCGACCGGGTCAACTACATGCGCAACTCGGTGAAAGCCGTCGTCGATGCTTTCGAAGGGACCGTCAGTTTGTATGCGTGGGACGAATCCGATCCCGTGCTGAGGACGTGGCGCAAGGCATTCCCGGACGTCGTCGAACCGCGCGCGGACATGCCGGACGACGTCATCGAGCACGTGCGGTACCCACAGGATTTGTTCAAGGTTCAGCGCACCGTCATGACGCGCTACCACGTCACCGACGCCTCGACGTTCTACAACGGCACCGATGTGTGGATCGTGCCGTTCGATCCGACCGTCACGCCCGCGCAGGTCTTCCAGCCGCCCTACTACTTGACGCTGCAGATGCCAGGTGAAGTGTCGCCGGCCTTCTCTTTGACCACGACTTTCGCACCGCAACGACGCCAAACCCTCGCAGCATTCATGGCGGTGAATTCTGCACCGGGGGAGGACTACGGAACAATCCGAGTTCTGCAACTACCGTCGAACACGACCACACCCGGCCCGCAACAGGTGCAGAACAACTTCGAGTCCGACCCGACGGTCTCCTCACAACTATCACTCCTGCGCCGAGGCGGGTCGGAGATCGAGTTCGGCAACCTGCTCTCTTTGCCGTTTAATGACGGGCTGTTGTACGTCGAACCGGTGTATCTGCGGGCAGCCGCAGAGGGCTACCCGCTGCTTCGCAAGGTGCTCGTGGGGTACGGAGCCAACGTTGCGCTGGACGACACGTTGACTGGCGCTCTGCGTCAGGTCTTGGGCTCCTCACCGGTTGCCGAGCCCGAACCGGACCCGATCCCCGAAGAGGGCTTAAACCCGCAACCCACCCCGGAACCGACCGCACCACCGTCCACCGGTGACCCGGTAACGGACCTAGCGATCGCCATCGACGACGCCCAGCGCGCCTACCAAGACGGGCAGGATGCCCTCGCCGACGGAGACTTCGCCGCCTACGGAGAGGCACAAGACCGACTGGCAGAGGCCCTCGCGCGGGCTGCCCAGGCAGAGGCTCAGATCACCGGTGGCGGCGCGGCCGCACCGCCCGATGGCGGTGGCGAAGAAGCAGTCGATGAGGGTGTACCCGACGAAACGGTCACCTGACCCGATCGGCGGCGTGTGCTGTCAGTCGCGTATCCTTAGCCTCTGCTCGTCAATAGGCAGCGCGGGGTGGAGCAGTTCGGTAGCTCGCTGGGCTCATAACCCAGAGGTCGCAGGTTCAAATCCTGCCCCCGCTACCAGAGCAGGAGCCCAGGGCACACGCCCTGGGCTCCTGTTATTTCGTGAATCGTCGTCGTAGCAAGCAGAGATAGTCGCGAGCCGATGGGGGCCGGTGAGAGTTTGGTCCGCACGGTCACGCGCGTCCGCCTCTTGCAGGACGTGGCAGTGGCGCAGGGTGTGAGAGACGAAAAGACCTTGTCCTACGACGACCCGTGCAGCATCTCTTCGGCGTCTCGTCGCACCTCGTCGGGACTGGTCTGAGGTCCGTAGCGCTTGACGGTCGTTCCGTCTGGCCACACCAGGAACTTGGTGAAGTTCCACTTGATGGCCGATCCAAGAAGGCCGTTGGTCTGGTCCTTCAAGAAAGAGAACACCGGGTGGGTCTTCGAGCCGTTGACGTCGATCTTCGTCGAGAGCGGGAAAGACACCCCGTACTTGACCTCGCAAAATTCCTTGATCTGATCGTCATCGCCCGGCTCCTGGTTGGCGAATTGGTCGCAGGGGAAGCCGATGACGACGAGGCCTTCGGGTCCGAGCTCGGAGTAGATCTCTTGCAGACCCCGATATTGAGGGGTGAGGCCGCACTTGCTCGCGGTGTTCACGATCAGCATCGGCTGGCCTCGGAATTGCTCCAAGGGCACCTCCTCACCGGCATTCGAGGTGAAACTGAGGTCGTAGATCGAATCCCTCACACCCCCATTGTCCTCTACCGCTAGCGTCTACTCTCATGGGCGTGGTTGCTGTGAAGGCACTCGTCCTCGATGTGAACGAAACGCTGTTCTCCCTTGAGTCCCTGGACGCGTTGTTCGCCAACTGGGGAGTGCCGGATGGCCGAGAACTGTGGTTTGCGCGCACACTGCGGAATGGATTCGCATTGACGGGTGCCGGCACCTACCGGACCTTTCCCGACGTTGCCGGGAGCGCCCTGATCTCCCTGGCACCCGAACGCCTGGGAGACGAACAGGTGCGAGAGCTTTTCGACGCGTTCGGGCAGTTGACGCCGCATCCGGAGGTGGCAGATGCGTTGGCCCGCGCCCGGTCGGCCGGCATGGACATGGTGACCTTGAGCGTTGGTAACGCGTCGAACGTCGAGCGTTTGTTTCAGCGTGCGGGTATGGCAGACCTGGTCACCCGTCACCTGTCCTGTGAGGATGTCCAGCGGTGGAAGCCGTCGCCTGAGCCGTATCTGCACGCGTGTCGTGCACTCGAGACCGATCCCGCAGCCACATGGATGGTGGCCGCCCACGCGTGGGATCTCGCCGGTGCTCGCGGTGTTGGCATGCGGACCGCGTGGCTCTCGCGGCTGGAAGGAGAGTTCGACGGGAACTTTGGAGCCCCTGATGTGAGCGGACGCGACGTGGGTGAAGTCATCGACCGTCTCATCGCGGACTAGCGTTCGAGAATGCATCGCGACAGCGCCTCCGTCGTCATCGTCGGATCGGGAATGGGGGGCGGAAGCCTCGCATGGGGTCTGGCGCAGCGGGGGATAGACGTCCTGGTTGTCGAGCGGGGAGGTTTCTTGCCGCGTGAGCCGCAGAACTGGTCACCGGAAGCGGTCTTCGTGCAGCGTCGGTACAAGCCAACTGAGATGTGGCTCGACGACGACGAGCGGGAGTTCGCGCCGGGCGTGCATTACGTGGTGGGTGGCAACACCAAGGTATATGGATCCAGTCTTCCGCGGCTTCGAGTAGCCGATTTCGAACAAACCCACTACCCGTCGGGCACGAGTCCGGCATGGCCGTTCGCGTACGCGGATCTTGAGCCGTATTACCAAGCGATAGAAGAACTGTTCAACGTGCATGGAACAACGGGAGAGGATCCGTCCGAGCCGTGGCGGAGTGCGCCCTATCCGTACCCGGCGTTGGAGCACGAGCCGTATGTCGCCGAAACGATGCGGCGACTCCGTGCGCAAGGACTGCACCCGTCGAGTACTGCGATGGGTGTTGATCTGCGCCCGGGGGGATCGTGCATTCGGTGCAGCACGTGTGATGGGTTCCCCTGTCGCCTCGGGGCGAAGTCCGACGCCGAGACCTGCGCTCTGGAGCCTGCGCGCGCGACCGGCCACGTGCGCATCCTCACCGAGGCCAAGGTCGAACGGATCGTTGCTGGCCGTACGGCGGTGACGGCTATCGAAGGAACGGTGCATGGCGAACCGTTCAGCATCGAGGCGGGAGCGTTCGTTATCTCTGCGGGGGCCGCCAATAGTGCCGCCCTGCTACTGACGTCCGCGAACGATCATCACCCCGCCGGGCTAGGGAATTCCACGGGGCTGGTGGGTCGTAACTACATGGTCCACAGCAATACGCACATCGCGGCGGTCGATCCACGCCGAACAAACGACGTCGTCTTTCAAAAGACTATGGCGATCAACGACTTCTATCGGGACCTCGGAGACGGCATCCCCGGTGGCACCATCCAACTGATTGGCAAAGTGCAAGGGTCGATGATGAAGACTCACGCGACCAAAGTTCCGCTCACGGTCCTCAATCAGATGGCGAAGCGAAGCCTGGAGTGCCTGGTCATGAGCGAAGACCTGCCGAGCCCCCACAATCGAGTGACCGTCGACTCCCGCGGCCGCATCCATGTCTCGTGGCGGCGAACGAACTACGACCGGCACGAGTTGCTGCTGGCGCGCGCGAAGAAGATCCTGCGAGGCGCGGGGTACGTGGGCATCTTCGAGCAACGCTTCGACATCGCCCTCAACTCGCACATGTGCGGGACGGCCGTGGCGGGATTGGATCCCACGACCAGTGTCCTCGATCCGTGGTGCCGGTCGCACGAGATCGCGAACCTGTTCGTCGTCGACTCGTCGTTCTTCCCCTCCAGTGGCGCGCAGAACCCGGCCCTGACGATCGGAGCTCAGGCGTTGCGCGTGGCAGCCGAGGTCGATTGGGCGGCCGCGGCCTAGGGTGCGGCGACAACCGGTAGACAAACGCGAGATGAGCAGATGATGGGCGGCACGAGGATGGGGCTTCGGGTCGTGACGGCGAATGTCAATGGAATCCGTGCGACGGCTCGCCGCGGTGGACTGCAGTGGCTCGCGCGCACTCGCGCGGACGCGTTGTGTTTGCAGGAAGTTCGGGCAACCCGAGCACAGGTCGAGGAGACCTTGGCCGATTCCCCGTTGTCCTCGTGGCACGTGGCGTTGTCCGAAGCACCGGAGAAGGGTCGTGCCGGGGTGGCGGTCCTCACTCCCGGGGAGCCTTTGGCGGTTCGAGACACGTTTCGACAGCAGGCGGTTAACGGTCAGGGCCGTTGGATCGAGGTGGACCTCGACGCCGAGACCGGCCCGGTCACCGTCGCCTGCGTGTATGTGCATTCGGGAGAGGCCGGAACTGTGAAACAGGAGGCCAAGTACGCGTTCTTGGAAGGCATGGATGCTCGCTTGCGCGCCTTGGCCCGTCGCGCGAGCCGCAACGGCGTCGACGCGTTGGTGTGTGGCGATTTCAACATCGCGCACCACGAGGTGGACATCAAGAACTGGAAGGGAAATCTCACCAGCGCTGGATTCTTACCCGACGAGCGCCGTTATCTCGATCGGTGGTTCGCAGGACCCTGGACCGATCTTGGCCGCTCATGCGGAGGGCAGGGGCCCGGTCCCTACACCTGGTGGTCGTGGCGCGGGCAGGCATTCGACAACGATGCTGGCTGGCGGATCGATTACCAGGTGGCGACGCCGGCTCTGGCGGCCCGAGCACGTTCAGCGTCGGTGGGGCGCGCGAAAAGTTACGACGCTCGGTGGAGTGACCACGCCGCTCTCACTGTCGACTTCGACTAGCGGCGGGGAACAGTGCCCGCGACAAAGGCCGGAGGAATCCGCCCGGCCGATCGCCGGGTAACCGCCGATCGGCCAAGCGGAGAACTCGTGGCTGAGGCGTCGTCTAGAGAGCGCGGGAGAAGATCGCGTCGATCTCGGCGAGATCCGACGGAGTCAGGGCCTTACGCCGCTCGCGATCCCAGTCGCGGTAGATCTGCTTGCGCTGGGTGGTTGCCTCGTCCTGGCGGATGCCGCCGAGGAGGGTTTGGACGATAGATCCGAGGTGCTTCATGGAGGATCGCTCCTTTTCTGTTGTCGTATCGAGGGTCTCTCGATTAGGTCTTTATTGTGTCGCAAAAATGTCTCAATCGCCAGGCGAGCCCCCTGTTTGTGCCGAAATTCACATGCTCGACTCGCNATCGNTCCAACGGATGCAATCAACGGAAGGTCGGTTTGACCNTATACCCCNGGGGGTATTAGGATANGNTGTCNATNNCATACNAGCAGCAAGGATGGGNCGCATGAGTGAGCCGAATGCCGTCCAGGTNGTCATCGTNGATACCCCGGGTTTGGGGGATCGCGGCTACATCGTCCACGACGGTCTCCATGCCATGGTCATCGATCCGCAACGCGACACCGATCGCATCGACGAGCTCATCATCGAGGACGGCCTCACGGTGACCCATGTCGCCGAAACGCACATCCATAACGACTACGTGACCGGCGGGTATCACCTGGCCGCAGCCCACCAGGCGAGGTACGTCGTTCCCTCGGGTGTCGACCTGGCATTCCTCGATCAGCCGAACGTCGACGTCGTCGGTGATGGCTCCACCTTCGGGGTTGGTGAACTCGAGGTCGTGGTCGTCCATACCCCCGGCCACACCCCGCATCACATCTCTTTCGCCGTGTCCCGAGACGGCAGTGCAGGTGACGGATTCCCCGGAATGGTGTTCACCGGCGGGTCGCTGCTGTTCGGCACGGTTGGCCGCCCCGACCTTGTGTCACCAGAAGCGACGATGCAACAGGCGGCCGATCAATGGCACTCGGCGCACAAGCTCGTCGACCAACTCGACGGCCAAACCCGGATCTATCCGACCCACGGGTTCGGCTCGTTCTGCTCGTCGATTCAGACGACCGGCACAGAGTCCTCCCTTGAGCAGGAGCGTCAGAACAACCCAGCCCTGACCCAAACGGAGTCCGACTTCGTGGACATGGTTCTCGCTGGACTCGACGTCTTTCCCGCCTACTACGCACACATGGGTCCTGCCAACGCGGCGGGTCCCACCGGCGTGGATCTGTCAGCTCCCGAATTGGCAGACGCAGCCGAGTTGCGACGACGCATCGAGGCCGGGGAGTGGGTGGTGGATCTGCGATCGCGCGCGGTCTTCATGCCGGCGCACGTGCCCGGTTCCATCAACGTCGACCTGAGCGGCTCGTTCGCCAACTACCTCGGCTGGATGATTCCGTGGGGAACACCGCTCACACTTATCGGTGACACGCGTGAACAGGTGGCGACCGCGCAACGCGAAATCGTCCGGATCGGCATCGACCGGCCGGTCCGTCAGGCCGTAGGTGATGTGACTTCCTGGATGTCGGAAGGACAAACTCCGGCATCTATTCGACGGATAGATTTTGCGACTCTCGCGGCAGAGTGGCAGCCCTGCTCGAGCGACATCGTCCTCGATACCCGCCAGATCCTCGAGTGGGAGTCGGGCCACATCAAAGACGCCACCATCATGCCCTTCTACGACGTGGCCGCACGCATCAACGAGATTCCACGGCAGGGCACGGTGTACGTCCATTGCGGATCGGGCTACCGGGCATCGGTTGTCGTTTCGCTGATGCGCAATCTCGGCTGGGAGAACGTCGTCCACGTCGATGACGCCTTCGGCAAGGCAGCAGCCGCAGGACTGGAAATCGTCAGCGAGGAGGCTCCTGAGCGCGAGCCCGGATGGACCTGGACCGCCTCGCGGGCCGGCGTGCGCACCTTCACGCCCGGTGCAGTGTCCGAAGGCGTGAGCGCCTGACGGCGGCGACGGCCGATCGGCCTTTTGTGTTCGAAACGTTTCGCTGACTATCACCCGGATCCACCGAGAGACGTGCGCCTTCGGGTAACTCGCGCCAACGAAAGCCCGGTCGCGCCGAATGTGCCACGATGGGCGAGGTCGCGGTTGTTTCGGGAGTTGTCTCCGCGGTCGTTTCGAGCATCGAAGGAGGCCTGGTGAGACAGCGCACGAGCCGTCGCGTGACGTTCTCGCCGAAGGTATTCATCCCGCTCACCCATCTGTGTCGAGACCGTTGCGGCTATTGCACGTTCGCGCAATCCCCGCGACACCTGCCTGCCCCGTACCTGACGTTGGATCAGGTCGAAGCGATCGCGACCCAGGGTGCACTCGCCGGGTGCCACGAAGCTCTGTTCACCCTCGGTGAGTACCCCGAAGATCGCTACCCCGAGGCGGCTGCCTGGCTCGATGAGCACGGATACGCATCGACGGTGGACTACCTGGTTGCTGCCTGTCGACACGTACTCGAGACGACGGGTTTGCTCCCGCACGCGAATGCGGGCGCGCTCTCCAAGGATGACCTCGCGCGGTTGCGCACGGTGGCACCGAGCCAGGGAATGATGATCGAATCCCTCAATCCGAACCTCGCCGCGCATCGAGGAGCCCCCGACAAGGATCCGCAGCGCCGCTTGGCGACGTTGGAGTGGGCCGGGGAGTTGTCCATCCCGTTCACCACAGGGATTTTGGTCGGCTTCGGGGAGTCCCGCCAGGACCGCATCGAGGCGCTCGAAGCGATCGCATCGATCCATGGACGTCACGGCCACGTGCAGGAAGTCATCGTTCAGAACTTTGTACCCAAGGACGGGACGGCCATGCGTGATGCGCCCGCGTGTTCGATGGACGACCTTGTCGATGCGATCCAATTAGCGGGATCGATCTTGCCGGCGGACATTCGCGTGCAAGCACCACCGAATCTCGTCGACGACATCGGAGCGCTTCTGGACGCGGGCATTGACGACTTCGGAGGAGTCTCACCGGTAACGGCGGACCACGTGAACCCTGAACGCCCGTGGCCGGCTCTGGATGCTCTGGGTGACGCGACAGCGTCGCGCGGACTCGAGTTGGCACCACGGCTCACCATTTATCCCGAGTTCGCGCGCGACCGGCAACGGTGGTTGGACGAAGGTCTGCACTTCGCCGTCCTGGATCGAAGCGACGCCGAGGGCTTGGCCCGAGACGACCCCGGGTCGGTGTTCCCGGAGACCTATGCCGACGCCGTCAACGTCGGAACAGGAGCCGAAGTGGTACAGATCGGACGCCGGTCCAGCGCCTGGTACTCAGGAGCGGACCGGACACCGACCACGCTCATTCCGCACCACGTTTCCATTGGCGGTGCCGTCCGCGAAGTCCTCGACGGTGTCTGCTCGGGGCAGCGGGTCGAAGCCGAGCAACTCGCGATCTTGTTTGCGGCCCGTGGTCGCGAGGTGCCGGCGATAGCCGAACTCGCGGACGAGCTGAGGGCGAACGCCAATGGCGACACCGTCACCTTCGTCCGTAACCGCAACATCAACTACACGAATGTCTGCACCTATAAATGCACCTTCTGCGGTTTCTCCAAGGGTCCGCTGTCGTTGAATCTGCGTGGACGCCCGTACCTTCTCGATGACGAGGAAATCGTTGCCCGAGTTGTCGAGGCAGCATCCCGCGGAGCAACCGAAGTGTGTCTGCAAGGCGGAATTCACCCGGACTTCGATGGCGATTACTACGTGCGGGTGACGAAGTTGGTGAAGGAAGCCGTCCCGACCATGCACGTGCACGGATTCACGGCGCTCGAAGTGCTCGAAGGCTCGCGCCGTCTCGGTGAGCCCCTCGAGTCCTACCTATCGCGGATGAAGGAAGCAGGACTGGCATCGCTGCCGGGGACGGCCGCGGAGATCCTGCACGACGACGTGCGAGCGATCTTGTGTCCAGACAAGGTGACGACTGACGAGTGGTTGATGGTCCACGAAACGGCGCATTCGCTCGGGTTGCGGTCGAACGTCACGATCATGTTTGGAAGCGTCGAACACCCCGAACACTGGATTGCCCACATCCTGGCAACGCGAGATCTCAACGATCGCACGGGTGGTTTCACGGAATTCATTCCGCTGCCTTTCGTGCACATGGCGTCGCCGGTCTACTTGAAACGCGCAGCCCGTCGCGGGCCGACGTGGAGGGAAGTTGTCCTGATGCACGCGATCGGACGGATCGCCTACCGCGGCTCCATCGACAACGTGCAGGCCTCCTGGGTCAAGTTGGGTATCCCTGGAGTGCTGCAGCTGCTGCAGGGGGGAGTCAACGACGTCGGTGGCACCTTGATGGATGAGAACATTTCCCGTGCCGCGGGTGCCACTCACGGGCAAGGGCTCGACCCAGAGGACTTACACGCGCCGTTGCAGCAGGTCGGTCGTCGCTTGATCGAACGCACGACGTTGTATAGACCGACACTCGATGTTCAGGAGGTTGCGGGATGAAGATCCGCTCGATCCACACAGGAATTCACGAAACGCAGCGGGAGGCCGGCGCGGACATCAGCCCCGCGACGGTAGTGGCGACCAGTGCCGTCGTTGTCGAGAATCCGCTCGCCGGGCGCGGCCGCGTCGACGACCTCGATGAACTCGAAGCGCTCGGGGCAGAATCCGCGCAACTCCTCATCGACAAGTGCATCGCCGCACTGCAGTCGGTCGGTCTCACCGGAGCCGACGTGCGGGGCTACGGCAAGGGCGCCATCGTCGGTGTGGACGGCGACAGAGAACACAGTGCCGCCATCTTGCACCCGCGTTTCGGTGCTCCTGTGCGGGCAGCAATCGGGGGAGGAGTCGACATCATCCCTGGCACGAAGAAGTTGGGCGGCCCCGGTGCGCCCATCACGATGCCTATAGGCAATAAGGACGACCGATGGGTGTTCGACGATATGGACGCTGTCGACATCGCCATTCCCGATGCGCCCCACGCGGACGAGATCGTCATCGCTCTGGCATTGTCCTGCGGAGGGCGTCCCGGCGCCCGCGTTCGCAAACCCTAAGCGGCAGGAGTAGCAACGGTGTTCAAGGCAATGATTTTGTTGACGAAGCGATCGGACATGTCCTCTCAGGAGTTCGCGCACTGGTGGCTGGAGGAACACGCACCCCGTGCGCGCGAGCTACCCAAGGTGCGCGAAATTCGCTTCAACCTGGTTGCTGATGCCGAGGACGTGGATGGCGTCGCGGAGTTGTGGTTCGACTCACGCGAGGATTTCGATGCTGCCTACGCGACGGACATCGGCAAGGCGGTAGCCCAAGACTCGCTCGACCACGTGTCGGCGCGGGTGCGCCTACTGGTCGAGGAGAACCAGATCCTGACGTCGTGACCAAGACGCCCACCCACTACTTCCGCACGCCCGTCACTGCCCCCGGCCCGCTGGGGCAAACGATGGTGCGTTCCATGGGCGCCATTCGACGTAATCCGCTGANTTATCTGAACGAGGTGTGGCGGCAACACGGCGACGTCGTTCAGTTCCCCATCCCGCGGCCCCCGACCTATCTGGTCAATAGCCCCGAGGGTGTACGCCGCGTGCTCGTCGACAACGCGCGCAACTACGGCAAGTCGACCATCCAGTACCGCGCGTTGTCGTTGGTCACAGGGGATGGGCTCCTGACATCGGACGGCCCAACATGGCGCGCCCAACGACGAGTACTGCAACCGGCCTTTCACCACGATGCGTTGGCCGACCTCGGTTCGCACGTCGCCGAGGCCACCGCGCGAATCGCCCGCGAATGGCAAGGAATAGACGAACGCACGGTGATCGACGCCGATGCCTTCATGATGAACGCAGCGCTCGAAGTCGTCGCCGGGTCGCTGATGAGTACGGACCTCACCGGCCAATCAGCAGAGATCGCCGCTGCGACTCTCGAGGCCCTCGATGTTGTTATCGCCCGGGCGCGCATTCCGATAACGCCACCATCGTGGCTTCCCACACCCGCCAATCGCGTACTCAAGCGGTCGGTCGCCCGGCTGGACGCAGCGGTGTCGACGATGATGTCCGCGCGGTCGAGTGATCCGGGAGCAGACCTCCTCGGAATGCTGCTATCGGTGCGTGACGAAAACGACCAACCGCTGAGCGTCGAAGAAATCCGCGATCAATTGGTCACCTTCATCGTCGCCGGCCACGAAACCGTGGCGAGCGCTTTGGGGTGGGCCTGGGGTCTGCTGGCGGAGCACCCGACGGTTGCCGATGCGGTGGCGAGCGAGGCCGAATCTGTCGCTCCTTCGGGGGCTATCGCCTATAGCGATTTTCCCCACCTGACGTACTCCCGTGCCGTCGTGGAAGAGACCTTGCGCCTGTACCCCCCGGCATGGTTGATCACCCGATCCGCCGGATCCAGCGATCGCATCGACGGAGTCGAGATCCCGGCGGGCGCTTTGATCATCGTGAGTCCGTGGCTCCTCCACCGCCATCCGGATCTGTGGGACAACCCCGAAGTCTTCGATCCATCGAGGTTTGCCTCGGACGTTCCCCGCTTCACACACATTCCGTTCGGCGCGGGACCGCGTTTGTGTATCGGCCGCGACTTCTCGTACGTGGAAGCGGTGATGGTGATCTCCGAGCTAGGCCGACAGTTCCGCGTGGAGTTCCCCGAAGGTCAGAGTCTTCCACCGGGAGAGCCACTGGTGACTATTCGCCCGAGCGGTGGCATGCCCCTGCATGTGCACCCGCGGTGACGAATGACATTCCTGCCGGGCGCTCGATAGGCCAATAGTTCGACGTCAGGAGCGCATCAGGTCGAGCACGGCATCGTGCAGGTGCCCGTTGGTGGTCACCGTCGAGAACTCGANCGTGGGGTTGTCCCATCGCACCGCATCGCCGGTGAAGGTCGTCGCGCGGGCGCCACTTTCCTCGATGATGGGCACCAGCGCTGCCACGTCGTGCACCTTCAACTCCGGCTCCGCGGCGATATCGATGGCGCCCTCGGCCACCAACATGTGCGACCAGAAGTCGCCGTAACCGCGTTGACGCCACGTAGCGTCCAGAAGCCTGTTCAACACTCCTTGATCCCACCCGATGCCATCGGAGAAGCCGAACGAGGCGTCACCGAGCTGTGACACCCGACTCGCGGACAGCGGACCCCGCGCGCGATCCTGCGATGACGGGACGTGCTGTGACGACGTGAAAGCTCCAGAGCCTCGGGTCGCCCACCAACGTTTGCCGAGCGCCGGTGCAGACACGACGCCGGTGATGATCTGATCGCCCTCACGAACGGCGATCAGCGTCGCCCAGATGGGAACACCGCGCACGTAGGACTTCGTGCCGTCGATGGGATCGATGATCCACTCCCGCGTCGAGTCCAGCCTGTCCGCCCGCGCACCGAACTCCTCACCGAGAACGGCATCCGCGGGGCGATCGCGCTCCAGGATTNTTCGCAACTCCGCCTCCACCGCTCGATCTGCGTCACTGACCGGAGTCATGTCCGGCTTGGTCTNCACGACGAGATCGCTCGCCAGAAAGCGGTCCATGGCGATCGCGTCGGCCGCGTCAGCCAAAGACAAGGCCAAAGAGAGATCGTCCATGGGTGGGCAATCTAGGGCACGCACCCTGGTGCCGGATTCGCGAGGTTCATGTCGTGGCCGCCGCGAGCCCTTAGCATTCGCAGGTGACCAATCCGCTGGACACTGTCTTCGGGCTTCCCACCCACAGCCTCGTCGTCCATGCCGTCGTCGTGCTCCTGCCTCTCGCTGCTCTCGGGGCGATCGCGGTCGTCCTTCGGCGATCGTGGGTGCATCGGCTCGGCCTAGCAACGACGATTGTTGGTGCCGTCGCTGTGGCGGCGTCGTGGGTGAGTCGATTCAGCGGGAACCAACTCGCCTCACGCGTCGGTTATCCCGATCCGCACTACAACTACGGGCAAGTGCTCCCGGTCATCGCGACCGTCTTCATCGTCTTGTGGACTATTTACTGGCTGTTCGCGCGCGGCGTGCCGGGAAATCGAACGCGGCCGTGGTGGCTGCTTACTTTAGGCGGGCTTGTGGTGCTCGCCAGTGTGGTGCTGGTGTGGTTCACGATCCTCACCGGCCACTCAGGCTCGGCGTCGGTGTGGGAGGCGATCATCGAGAACACCTCGCCGGGTCAGTTCATCGAGCCCTAGATGCGACTCTCGCCCTCCGCCCGGCTGCGCAGGACCCGTCGTAGAGAGCTCACCCGCGCTGGGTTCACGTCGGGATCGGTGTCCAGGGCGCAGTGCTCCTCGTCATGCGAGCATCCGCGTGGGCAGTTGTCCGACGCGGCGCGTAGATCCGGAAAAGCATGGATGACGCGGTCGAGATCGACATGTGCGAGTCCGAAGGAACGGATTCCAGGGGTGNCGATGATCAAGCCGTGATCGGTAAACGGCAGCGACACGACACTCGTCGACGTGTGTCGTCCCTTTCCGGTCACCTCGTTCACGCCTCCCGTGGTCCGCTCGGCATCCGGCACCAGCGCGTTCACCAGGGTCGATTTACCCACACCCGAGTGACCGATCAGCACCGTCCGGTGGCCGGCGAACAGGCCGCGAATGTGTGTCGTGACCTCCTTGTTCGCGACTTCCACGACGGGAAGACCGAGCGGCTCGTAGAGCGCCGTCAACTCCGTCGCGGGGGCCAGGTCTGTCTTGGTGACGATCAGTAGGGGAGTGATGCCGGCGTCGAAAGCGGCGATCAGCGCTCGATCGATCAAGCCGGTACGCGGCTGCGGGTTGGTGCTCGCGACAACGACGGCGAGTTGATCCGCGTTGGCCACGATCACGCGCTCGACCGGGTCAGCATCGTCTGCAGTGCGACGGAGCGTTGTCTCGCGGGGCAGGCGACGAACGATGCGCGCGAAATTCTCCCGACCGTCTGGATGAACGATGGTCGAGTCATCCATACCGACGACGTCGATGAGGTCGCCCACCACGATTCCCTTACGGCCCAACTCCCGGGCCTTCACCGCATAGTGACGGTCACCGGAGGCGTCAATGATGGTGAAGCGTCCTCTGTCGACGGTGACGACNGTTGCCGATTGNGCCTGGGAGTGGTCGGGCCGGTCCTTGGTGCGAGGNCGACTCTTGGAGCGACCGGGACGAACACGAACATCGTCTTCGTCGAGNCGTTCGTTGCGATTCACCGCTGNTCCGTCACGTGATGACCGCGGACCACAGGTTGGCGAAATCCGGCAGCGTCTTGGCAGTGGTGTCGATGTTCTCTACGTNGATTCCTTCCACCCGGGCGCCGATGATGGCGGCGGTGGTGGCCATGCGGTGGTCGTCGTAGGTGTGAAAAGTCCCCGCGCGGAGGGTGGACGGCTCGATGCGCAGGCCGTCGCTCGTTTGGGTGATTGAGCCGCCCAATCCGGTGATTTCGGTTTCCAAGGCGGCGAGACGGTCGGTCTCGTGGCCCCGGATATGGCCGATGCCCCGCAACGTGCTGGCCGAGCGAGCGAAGACGGCAATCGCAGCCATCGTTGGGGCGGTCTCACCGATGGCCGAGAGGTCGACGTCTATCCCGCGTATTCCCTCGCTCTCCGATGGCCCCTCCACGATGAGTCCCGCGGAATCTCGCGTCACCCGCGCGCCGAAGGCACCGAGCACCTCGAGGACCTCGGTGGCGGGCTGGAATGACTCCTGTGGCCAATCACGAACATGCATGCGNCCACCGGTGACGATCGCTGCCGCGATGAAGGGCAGTGCGTTGGAAAGATCCGGCTCGATCATCCAATCGTGGGCGCGAATCTCCTGCGGATCGACATGCCAGGTGAATCGGGAGTGACGAACGACCGGTGCATCCTCACTCTGGCGAACCTGGACGCCGTGACTGCCCAACATGCGCACCGTCATGTCGATGTGCGGAGTGCTGGGCACGGCCGGCCCCACGTGATGAATCGTGGCACCGGCGTCGAAGCGGGCGGCCGACAGCAGCAGAGCTGTAACGAATTGGCTGGAGCGAGAGGCGTCGACGACCACCTCTCCGCCGGGAATCGCACCTCGACCATGGACGAGGAAGGGAAGCGTGCCCGTGCCGGCGTCGTCGACCTCCATGCCCACATCACGCATCGCTTCGATCAACGTTGCCATCGGACGCCGGCGGGCAGCGCGATCACCGTCGAACATCACGTTGCCGTGCGTGAGTCCGGCGACCGGAGGCAGAAATCGCATAACCGTGCCGGCCAGGCCGACATCGATCGATCGAGCGTCTGCGGATCCGAGGAAGTGAGGAACCACCTCCACGGTCATGTTCAGGTGGGAATCCCCGTCGAGAAGAGAAATCTCCACGCCTAGCAACCTCAGGGCATCGATCATCAATTCCGTATCTCGTGAGCGCAGCGCGTGCCTGATCGTGCTGGGGCCGTCACTGAGTGCCGCGAGGATGAGCGCCCGGTTCGTCATGGATTTNGATCCCGGAACNTGCACAGCNGCATCGACGGCGGTGTGTGCCAACGGAGCAGGCCACCATTGACTGGGGGCACTCGCGTCGTTCGTGCTCGTCACGACGTCAGGGTAGTCCGCACGTTGCGGGGGGAAACTCGTGCAGGGCGACAGGTGCCGCTCAGGCGTCCTTGATCGGCTTACCGTCGGCACCGCGCTTGATCGGCTTGCCGCCGCGCGTCACCATCGGTGGCGGAAGACGAAGCCGTCGAAGTTGCAGCGTNCGCATCACCGCATANAGCATCAGTCCGCGACGATCCGACTTGTCGGGGAATTCCTTCTTAGCCCGAATGTTCATTTGGATGAGAAGGATGGCGGTGTCGATGACGATCAGGGCGGTCACGGCGAAGAACGCCAGAGAGACGAATGACTGGATCGCGGGATTTTGGACGAATCCCAAGAGCAGGACCGCGATGGCGATGAAGATGAAGTATTCGGCGATCGTGAAGCGAGCATCGACGAAGTTGCGCACGAATCGACGGTTCGCACCGCGATCCCGTGCCGGCATGTAGCGCTCGTCGCCCACCATCATTCCTGCGCGCTGGCGAGAGCGCGCCTCACGGTCGGCCTCCCGGGAGGCCTTCTTGCCTTCTTTGGTTTTGCGCCCCCGGCTCGATGCTCGAAGACCCTGCTTGCGAGCCGCCTCGGCTTCTTTGCGCGACGGCGTCGCGCGACCCTTGGGTGCACGAGGGTCGTTGGGATCGGGATGCGGCTCAGTGCTCGGTGTGGGCTCCGTGCCGCCCCAGAACTTCGGAAAACCAGCCATGATGCGGTCAGCCTAATGCGCGGAACGCCACCTGCGGGGGCGGGGACAGCCAACATCGACGTTCCCGCTTAGGCTGTTGTCAGTCACGCGTACCTGCTGGCGTGCACGACGAAGGAGGGACCCATGGGTCTGTGGCAGCGCTTCACCTTGATCTTCAAGTCGAAGGCATCGAAGGCACTCGACCGTGCCGAAGATCCTCGCGAAACCCTCGACTACTCCTACGAGAAGCAACTGGAGCTGCTGCAGAAGGTCCGCCGGGGCGTGGCGGACGTCGCCACGAGCCGCAAGCGCATCGAACTGCAACTCCAGGGCCTATCGCAGAAGGAAAGCACGCTGGAAGAGCAAGCCCGAGCCGCGCTGGCGCAGGGTCGGGAGGATCTCGCCCGCGAAGCCTTGACTCGCCGTAGCGGGTTGCATCAGCAGATCGCTGACCTGCAGGGTCAGTTGGCACAGTTGCAGCAGCAAGAGGAGAAGCTCACCGTCGCCGCACAGCAACTGCAAACCAAAGTCGAGTCGTTCCGGACCCGCAAAGAAACCATCAAGGCGACCTACTCGGCTGCCGAAGCGACCACCAAGATCAACGAGGCCTTCGCCGGTATCTCCGACGAGCTCGGCGACGTCGGCATGGCCGTCCAGCGGGCCGAAGACAAGACCGCCGAAATGCAAGCGCGGGCCGGTGCTATTGACGAATTGATGGCAACCGGAGCCCTCGAGGACCCGATGGGCATGGGCAAGGACTCAATCACCGCCGAACTCGAGCAGATGGCCAGCCAAGCGGAGGTCGAATCCACACTGGCGGCGATGAAGAACGAACTCGGTTCGGCAGAGAGCAAGCCGGAGATCGAGAACTAAGTCACGAGCGCTATCAAAGTTCGGTTCGCACCAGCGGTTGCGAAGAGAGGGGTCCGTCGCTGTGGCGCGCACGCGATACGGCACTGACCGGGGTTTGACGACTCGCATGTTCGGGACCCTGTTCGGCCTCGGGCTGCTGTACGTCGTGCTCGCAGCCGCCCTGTATGCCCTGGGCTTCAGTGCGATCCTCATCCTGGGGCTCAGCGGCGCACTGTTATTCGGGCAATGGTGGTTCTCGGACACCTTGTCCATGAAGGCGATGCGGGCCGTCGAAGTGACCCCGGAGCAGGCTCCGCAGCTGCACGCTGTTGTCGACCGACTGTGCGCCATGGCGGATATGCCAAAGCCCCGTGTGGGGATCGCCGATAGCGAGGCGCCGAATGCTTTCGCCACGGGACGGTCTCCGAACAGATCGGTTGTCGTGGTGACCACGGGTTTGCTCCGTCGCCTCAATCGTGACGAGCTCGAAGGAGTGCTGGCGCACGAGCTCTCCCATGTCGCGCACCGGGACGTCACGGTGATGACGGTGGCGTCCTTTACCGCGATATTGGCGGGCTTCATGGTGCGCAGTGCCATGTGGGGATCGATGATGCGTGGCCGACGTGATCAGAACACCGCCTTGGTCTTCATCGGCGTGATGGTGGTCAGCGTCATCGTGTACTTCGTCTCCTATCTCCTGATCAACGCGCTGTCGAGATACCGAGAGTTGGGAGCGGACCGAGGGGCCGCCCTCTTGACGGGCAAACCCAGCGCCCTCGCCAGCGCGTTGACCAAGATCTCGGGAGATATGGCGACCATCCCCACCCGGGATATCCGACAGATGGAGGCGGTGAGCGCCTTCGCNTTCGCTCCGGCCGTNGCGGGAAAGCGCGAATTCACGCTNGAGCAGTGGTTCTCCACNCATCCNCCNCTGGAAAAGCGTCTGGCGCAGCTGGCCAGCATCGCCAGGGATCTCGGNCAGCGGTAATGGCGGCGCACTGATGGGCCTTCTGGACGCAGTCTTCGGTCGCCGCAAGCCGGTNGGGCCCAACCTCGACTCCCTNTTCGCNGTGCCGTCCGCGGCNATCACCGTGCAGGCCGCNCTCGATTTCACCCCGACGGGCCGAGCGGCCGTNGCCTTCCGAGCTCCCGAGGGNCGCGCCTTCGCGGAGATAGAAGCCGATGTGCGTGCCNTGCTCGATGCCGACGCGGGCCCGCCGGTTGATATNGCNGAAGACCGCTTCGGCTACGACTGGGTGGTTCTCGCNACNGATCCGGTCGANGTCGTGACCGCTGTCACCGACGCGCATGCGGTGAATGTCTCCTTGGTTGAGGCTGGCTTCGGCCCGCAGTTGTTGTGCTCCCTGGTGTCTTTCCGCGGGCCGGACGACCAGCAACTCGCCCTCGTGTACTTGTTCAAGGCGGGTACCTTCTATCCGTTCGCGCCCACCCAGGGCAGCGACGAGCAGCGCAACAACGTNCTGGAGCTTCAGGTGCGCGACCTGCTCGAGGGTGAGCTGCCGNTGGAGAAGAACCTCGGACGNTGGTTTGCCGTNTGGAACGCCCCCGGCCTGTNAACGTGTTTGTNGACNTGTCAGAGGCTGCTCGTCNCGAGCCGCTANTCGCGCGCGGGAGTGGGACCGGGAAGGGCGAGCATTCGATCGAGCGCGACCTTCGCCCANTGCTCGGTTTCGGAATCGACATCGATCTGGTTGACGACGTGGCCGGCCGCCAGACTTTCCAGCGCCCACACCAAGTGGGGTAGGTCGATGCGGTTCATGGTCGAGCAGAAGCACACGGTCTTGTCGAGATAGACGATTTCCTTATCCGGATTGTTCAGCGCCAACCGCTTGACCAAGTTCAACTCGGTGCCCACCGCCCACTTCGATCCGGCCGGAGCACTGTCGATGGCGGTGATGATCTTCTCGGTGGATCCGACCTGATCGGCTTTGGCCACGACCGAGTAGTCACACTCGGGGTGCACGATCACCATCACTCCCGGTACACGTTCGCGGACATCGTCCACGCATTCGGCGGTGAATCGTCCNTGCACCGAGCAGTGACCACGCCACAAGATCACGCGGGCAGCCTCGATTTGAGAATCGCTCAGGCCACCGTTTTCTTTTCGAGGGTCGTAGACCACGCAATCATCGAGAGATAAGCCGAGATCACGCACCGCAGTGTTGCGACCGAGGTGTTGATCGGGAAGGAAGAGAACTTTGTCTCCCTGCTCGAACGCCCAGGTCAAACTCCGCTCGGCGTTGCTCGATGTGCACACCGAGCCGTGGTGCTTGCCGGTGAAGGCCTTGATGGCGGCGCTGGAGTTCATGTAGGTGATGGGAATCGTTCTGTCGGCAACCCCCGCTCGCTCGAGGGTGCGCCAGCATTCCTCAACCTGACTGATTTCCGCCATGTCTGCCATGGAGCAGCCAGCCGCCATGTCCGGAAGAATGACCTTCTGGTCATCGCTGGTCAAAATGTCGGCGCTTTCTGCCATGAAGTGCACGCCGCAGAAAACAATGAACTCCGCCTCTGGTCGTGCGGCGGCCTGCTGGGAGAGTTTGAATGAATCCCCGGTGACATCGGCGAATTGAATGACCTCGTCACGTTGATAGTGATGACCAAGGATGAAGAGCCGGTCGCCCAGTGCCTGCCGGGCTGCCAGGGCACGCGCGACAAGATCGGGGTCCGAGGGCGCGGGGAGATCCCCGGGGCACTCGACCCCTCGTTCGCTATCCGGATCNGCCTGCTGACCGAGNAGGAGCAANGCCAGCGGGGTCGGCTCCGGTTCGACAAACGTGCCTGCCATGGGGAGAGTCTGCCAAACCGGGCGCGCCCGCAGGCAGGGCGGCTGGCCCTGCGTCGTGGATCATGCAATAGTGGGAATAATCCGGCGTCGCGGGCGGTTGTCACCCCTGGAGGCGCACGAAGCAGTTCCACGAAGAAGGACGACTACATGAGCGACGTGATGGACACCGAGACGGCCGACGGCATCGTGCTGACCGACGAAGCTGCCGGCAAGGTGAAGACCCTCCTGGAGGCCGAAGGTCGCGACGACCTGACGCTGCGGATCGCCGTGCAACCCGGTGGCTGTTCGGGCCTTCGCTACCAGCTCTTCTTCGACGATCGCAACCTCGATGGGGACGTCCTGAAGGACTTCGGCGGTGTCGGGGTGGTCACCGATCGGATGAGTGCCCCGTATCTCAGTGGCGCGACGATCGACTTCGTCGACACAATCGAGAAGCAGGGCTTCACCATCGACAACCCCAATGCCCAGGGTTCATGCGCCTGCGGTGATTCCTTCCACTAAGGCGTTCNTCGCTANTGGTCCGGGCGCGGACGGGCTCGGAGGTTGCTCGTTCGCAAAGCCGANCATGTGAAAAGCGGCCATGCGAGTGGCGGCTAATAGTCGCCATCACAGGTAGGGTCCGTGCTCGTNGCCATTTTGATCACCGGATCCATTGCAACCGACCACCTNATGAGCTTCCCCGGGAAGTTCTCGGACTCGCTGGTGGCCGACAAGATCGACAAAGTCTCGCTGTCGTTCCTCGTGGAGGAATTGCAGATTCGACGCGGTGGCGTCGCGCCCAACATCGCCTTTGGTATGGGGTGCTTGGGGCTCAGCCCGGTACTCGTCGGTGCCGTCGGTCCTGACTTCGCCGACTACGAGTCTTGGCTGCAGCGTCATGGCGTTGATACACGCGGTGTGCACGTGTCTGACTCGCACCACACGGCGAGATTCGTGTGTACGACGGACACAGAGCAGAACCAGATCGCGTCGTTTTATCCCGGGGCCATGTCCGAAGCGCGCAACATNGAGTTGAAGCCCATTGTCGATCAGGTCGGGGGCGCGGATGTGGTGCTGATCGGGGCGAACGATCCGGAGGGAATGCGCCGTCACACCGACGAATGCCGCTTCCGCGGGTATCCCTTCGCCGCAGACCCGTCCCAGCAGCTCGCCCGGATGGACGGTGACGACATCAAGCCCCTGATCGAGGGAGCGGAGTACCTGTTCACGAACGAGTACGAGGCGGCCCTGATCGAACAGAAGACCGGTTGGACGGCCGCTGACCTGGCCGCCATTGTGAATGTTCGCATCATCACCCTCGGCCCAGACGGCGCCCGCATTGAGCGACGTGGCTGCGACCCCGTTCTCGTTGGCGTTCCGGAAGAGGAGAGCAAGGCCGACCCGACCGGTGTGGGAGATGCGTTCCGTGCCGGGTTCCTCGCCGGCCAATCGTGGGGTCTTTCTGACGAGAGGTCAGCCCAGGTCGGGTCCCTGGTCGCCACCTACGTGATCGAGACGATCGGCACCCAGGAATACCAACTCGCGCAGCAACACTTTCTGCAGCGACTGGCCACGGCGTACGGCGACGACGCTGCCGCCGAGATCAACCAGCACGTGTCCTGCCCCCGCCCCTAGCGCACCCTGGTTGCGCGTCCGGTCGGCCGATATGTCCGAGCCTCTGCCACCCGCCGAGTGGGGATTGGTCGACCTCTCCGTCGCCGAACCCGGGGAAGACCTGGTAGCAATCGGTGGAGGGCTCGACCCCGGCACGCTTGTGTCGGCCTACCGGCAGGGCTTGTTTCCGATGCACGTCGCCGTCACCGGTCATGGCAGCGGTGGGAGCGAGGCGCTCGGCTGGTGGTCACCCGATCCGCGGGGTGTGCTCTACCCGGCATCTCTGAAGGTGTCGCGGTCGTTGGCGTCATCCGTGCGGCGCATGGACACGTCCGTGGATCAGTGCTTCGTAGACGTCGTTCGCTCATGCGCGGACCCGAACCGACCACATGGCTGGATCACCGAAGAATTCGTCGACGCCTACGCAGAACTGCACCGACGTGGCTATGCGCATTCGATCGAGGTGTGGCAGGACGGTGAACTTGTTGGCGGCTTGTACGGGGTCGAAGTGGGTGGATTGTTCGCGGGGGAGTCGATGTTTCACCGACGGCGCGACGCGTCCAAGGTTGCACTCGTCGCACTGGTAGAGATCCTGCGTGCCTGCCCGGGCGAAAGGTTGATTGATGTGCAGTGGCGCACCGATCATCTGGCGAGCCTGGGCGCGATCGAGATCACCCGCGCGGAGTACCTCGCGAAACTGGCCACCGTGGTGAACGAAAAACCGTGTCTGGGCGGCGACGCCACGGCCGATCGCTACTAGCCGCGCGCGGCCGCGATGATCAGGGGCGCCTCGTGGAGGAAAACGTCGATTGACGCGTCGGTGCATCCGTAGGGCAAGGACACGCGCAGGCTTCCCGACTTGGTCGGATCGAAAACACCCATCGCTTCGAGAACGTGGCTGGGCATCCGGGTGTCGGCCGTGCACGCGGATCCACTGGCGACCGCGATGCTCTGCTTGTCCAACTCGGTGACGACGATTTCGCCGACGACCCCGTCGGCGACGAGAGTGACGATGTGGGGGAGTCGGTCCACGGGATCTCCGACAACCTGAACCCCTGGCCATGTTTCCGCGGCAGTTCGAATGCGATCGATCATGGCGGTGTGGTGCGCGGCTTGTGCTTCCCAGTGGGGCTCGACGTATTCCGCCGCGGTCGCGGCTGCTGCCACGGCCGCGACGTCGGGGAAGCCACCGACCCATCCGCGGTCGGGAGCCTCGTCCGGTCGCCATCGAACGTCGGGTGAGACGACCAGCACCGCGCTCCCCGGGGGCCCACCCCAGTCACGAGGAACGGCGACGAGGACGTCCCAGGCGTCGCCGACGGACCGATGGCCGGCTACCTGGGTGGCTTCGCTGACCATCGGAATCCCCGCCTGCCGACACAGAGCGTGAACTTCCGGCACCGGCTGCACGGTCCCGACTTCGGCATTGGCTTGCTGAACGCAGACCAGAGCCGCGCCATCACTCATCGCGGCGGAGAGTGCTTCGGTGTCGATGCGGCCGAACGCATCGACCGGGATGGTGATGGTTTCGACGCCGGGGCAGGCGCGGGTAGCGAAGGTCACGGCCATGGATTCGGTCGCGCCAACGAGGATGCGCGCAGGGGCTCCGGCGGAGAGTCGGGCCTGGTAGAGCCCCATAACGGCCGCCCGCAACACATCGGAACCGGAGCTTCCGACGAAACAGGAGGCCACTGGCACTCCCAGAAAGCTGGCGATCGCCGTGCGCGCGGTATCGAGAACCAGCCCTGCGCGACGACCGTGGTGGTGCAGTCGAGCCGGGTCGGACCAGCCTTGCTCGAGGGCTGCGACCAGGGCCTGGGTTGCGATCGGAAGCACGGGCTGGCCCGCGACGGCATCGAGGTAACCGGCCAGCGGTGCAGGTCCAGGGTCCGGCCAGATTTTGCGTGTTTCAGCGGCGGAGGCCGGTGCCTGCGGATCGGACATAGCCGCACGCTAGCGGGAGTGGTGGATGTCACCCTCCATCGGCTTATTTCTCCCTCTCCCCGGGGGGTTCGAGGGTGCTCGGTGCGCTAGTCTTCGTAGGGGGTTTCCCCCTGGAAAGAGACTCGGGTTGGCGCTGGAAAAGAAGGGTGATTCGTGAATCACGACGTGGCTGCCCGTCTGCGTGCGAACACCGAGCGATCCCGGTCGAGCCGGGCTCTCCTCGGGACCGCAGCACTCGCGCTCACGGGTCTGGCTCTCACCGGATGCACCGCCAACGAGGCGTTCTTCTTCGACCTTCCGGAGCCGGCGTCGGTGGAGGCGCCCATCATTCAGAACCTGTGGAACGGATCGTGGATCGCTGCATGGGCCGTTGGCATCGTCACCTGGGGGCTGATGATCTGGGCCGCTATCGCGTACCGGCGTCGGCACGCGAACGAGGTACCGGAGCAAACCAAGTACAACCTCCCGCTCGAGGCGCTCTACACGATCGTCCCGCTCATCATGATCCTCGGCCTTTTCTGGTTCACGGCTCGGGACCAAAGTGAGATCTTGACCCTCGACAACGACCAGCAGCAGACGGTCGGCGTCGTGGGCTTCCGCTGGTCATGGGCCTTCAACTATGTCGATCAAGACACCTACGACGTAGGTGTTCCCTACGGGGAGGGTTCACCCGGTGAGCCACCGACCCTGTATTTGCCGGTGGACGAGAAGATTCGCTTCGAGCTGAACTCACCGGATGTCATCCACTCCTTCTGGGTTCCGTCCTTCCTGTTCAAGATGGACGTCGTTCCCGGGAAAACCAATGCCTTCGAGTTGACCCCGGACAAGATCGGCACGTACGCCGGCAAGTGCGCGGAACTGTGCGGCGTCGACCACGCCCGGATGCTGTTCCAGGTGAAGGTGGTTGAGCGAGACGAGTTCGACGCCAAGATGGGTGAGCTGCGCGCGAAGGGTCAAACAGGGAAACTCGATAGCGATCGCATCAACAGCGATGGACAACGCCCCGAGGAGCGCAGGCTATGACTCTTCTGAACGAGCCCCCCGTCACGAGCACGACGACCGAAGCGCCGGTCTATACCCCGCGCCGCCCGAGCATCGGCAAGGCGATCGTCAACTGGGCGACATCGACCGACCACAAGACCATCGGCTACATGTACATCTTCACGTCGATGATCTGGTTCTTCATCGCTGGACTGATGGCGCTGGTCATCCGAGCAGAACTCGCCCTGCCCGGGCTGCAAATGATCTCCCTAGAGCAGTACAACCAGCTGTTCACCATGCACGGCACCATCATGCTGCTGCTGTTCGCCACGCCGCTGTTCATCGGATTCGGCAACGTCATCATGCCGCTGCAGATCGGCTCACCGGACGTCGCCTTCCCCCGGCTGAACATGTTCGGTTACTGGCTGTTCCTCTTCGGTGGCCTCATCGTCGCCGCCGGCTTCCTGACCCCCGGCGGGGCCGCCTCCTTCGGCTGGTTCGCCTACGCGCCGCTGAGCAACGCTGTCTTCTCCCCGAGCGCCGGCGCGGACCTGTGGTTCATCGGCTTGGCGGTCGGCGGTCTCGGCACCATCTTGGGTGGAGTCAACTTCGTCACGACGATCATGACCATGCGAGCACCGGGCATGACCATGTTCCGGATGCCCATCTTTACGTGGACGATCTTCATCACCTCGGTGCTCGTCTTGGTGGCGTTCCCCGTTCTTGCCGCTGCTCTCGTGGTGATGTTCATCGACAGAACCTTCGGCTCGGTCGTCTTCCTGCCCGAAAACGGTGGAGCCATCTTGTGGCAACACTTGTTCTGGTTCTTCGGTCACCCCGAGGTGTACATCATCGCGCTGCCGTTCTTCGGCATCGCCAGCGAGATCATCCCGGTCTTCTCTCGTAAACCCGTCTTCGGCTACAAGGGCTTGATCTTCGCCACCATGGCAATCGGAGCTCTCAGTTTCGCAGTGTGGGCGCACCACATGTACGTCACGGGTTCGGTATATCTGCCGTTCTTCGCCTTGATGACAATGCTGATCGCCGTACCGACGGGCGTGAAGTTCTTCAACTGGATCGGCACCATGTGGCGGGGCTCCATCTCCTTCGACACGCCCATGCTGTGGACGATGGGTTTCATGGTCACCTTCCTGTTCGGAGGCCTGACCGGAATTATCTTGTCGGCACCACCGCTGGACTTCCACGTATCCGATAGCTACTTCGTTGTCGCTCACTTCCACTACGTCGTCTTCGGAACCGTGGTCTTCCTCATGTTTGCGGGTCTGTACTTCTGGTGGCCCAAGATGACCGGCAAGATGCTGAACGAGCGTCTGGGCAAAATCCACTTCTGGCTGCTGTTCATCGGATTCCAGGTCACGTTCCTGGTTCAGCATTGGCTCGGAGTGCAGGGCATGCCACGCCGGTACGGGGACTATCTGCCGGTCGACGGCTTCACCACGTTGAACATCGTTTCGACCGTCGGTGCAGCAATCCTCGGCATCTCGACTCTGTTCTTCATCTGGAATGTCTTGACGACCATGAAGAACGCCCCGAAGGTCACCGTCGACGATCCGTGGGGATGGGGAGGCTCGCTGGAATGGGCAACGAGTTGTCCGCCACCGCGGCACAACTTCACGTCGCTTCCCCGCATTCGAAGTGAGCGCCCCGCATTCGATCTCCACCACCCGGAACTGGCGCCGCCCAGTGCACGGTCACAACCCCAGATCAGCACGAGCGCCAGCCAATCCGGTGGAGGCCACCTGTGAAGATCGAAGGTTGGACATTCGCACTCGGCTTCCTCTTCTTCTGGGCGATCAGCGGGGCCTACTGGTACCTGAGTCGCGATGAGGTCGGCACCACCCTTCTCGTCTTGACTGGGGCACTCGCCTTTCTCGTCGCCTTCTACGTCCTCTACACCGCCAAGCGCGTGTACCCCCGGCCCGAAGACCGATCCGATGGCGAAATTGATGAGGCCGATCCGGAATACGGATTCTTCAGCCCCCATTCGTGGTGGCCGCTCGTGGTGGGCCTGGGGGCAGCAACGATTGCCATGGGTTTGGTCTTCGCCGTATGGGTCATTGTTCTCGGTGGTGCCGTGCTGCTGCTAGGCATCGTGGGTTGGCTCTTTGAGTACTACCGGGGCGAGTTCGCTCGCTAGGCCTGTCCGACGGCGCCGACGCTCAGCGCGCATTGGTGAGCGAGTCCTGCCACCCGGGGTCCTTGCACCAAATTCGGGGGAATACGGCATAATTTCGTCGCTTTCTGAAAAGAGTGTGTGAGAGGGCTGAGGTGACTGATGTCCGGCGTCGTTGACTTCGTTGCGGGTAACCCCCTGTTGTCCCTGATCCTGCTGGGCGTTCTCCTTTTCGTCATTTTTGACCTGCTTGTGAGCCGTCGCAAGCGGCGAGCCAAGCGCGTGTCCTTAGAGCAGGGACTGGTGAGGAGCGATACTCCGCTCACCACATCCGACGTAGACGGTGACGCCGACCACGATTCGGAAGAAACGTCCGAGCAGCTGTTGCCGATTCTTCCCACGACAGTTCCTAGCGGCGATAACAGTGCTGGATCCGACGATCCGGCACCGCGTGAGGAGAATCCGATGGGGCCTGGGCACGACGAGCCTGTGTCCATGGACTCAGAGACAAGCCCTGAGCTAGTTCAAGTGGAACCGCGGCCCAAGCGGATTACCGTGAACGACCTTGTCGAGCAATCTTCACCCGAGGAAACTCGAGCTCACGTTCTTCGAATTGTCAAACAACGTCGAAGCCTGAACAAACGCGACACCGCACCGGTGAATGCAGGAGAAGACTCTGAGCCCGAAGAGACATCTGCTGAGGTGCAGAACCAAAGTCAAGGCGATTCTGTCCAGGATGAGGTTTACGACACCAGCGTCAATGCCGTGAGCGAAAGCAGTCCGGAGTTTCAAGCACTGAAGGAAAAGGTCCGAAACTTCTATGTGGAACTGAAGGCGAAAGAAGAACAACTGGCAGAAGACCGCGCCGACCTTGAGCAAGCGAAATCGGCATTTGCTAGGGAGCGCTTACTCACGTCCCAAAGGGATGACGACTCGTCGTCCGTATTGAATGCACTGGGTGAACAACACGAAGTGATTGGACGTGAACAGCGTGAACTCAGTACGGAGCGTGCTGCATTGCGCGAACTACGCGCTGAACTTGAAGGGACACGCTCTGCGCTGGAGGATGAGCGCGTTCAGATCGTAAGGGACCAGGCCAATATTGAGTCGCTGCGAGAGCAACTTGAAGATTTGCGAGACGAAATGGAGACGGCTCGTGAGAAGTTGGTGACCGATGCGGCCGAAATAGATCTGCTGGAGAAGAAGCTACTGAAAGACAGACTTGCTCTAGAGCAGCAGGTGGAAGTTAGCCGGCAGGAGCTCAGTAATCTAGAAAGCAGGGAAGCCTCACTTCTCGCGCAACAAGACCAGATGAAAGCTCGAGAGCAAGAGGTCGAGCGACGTGAGAAGTCAGCGACTCAGGTGGTCCGGGACCTGGATGAGAGGCAAGAAGCCCTGAGTGAATTTGAAGAGAGACTTTCTGAACGTGAGGTAGCTGTGTCGCTTCGGGACGACGACTTAGCCCAACGGTCGGACGAAATGCGTCGTCGAGAGGNNCTCCTTGAGGAGCAGCAGGACGGACTCAATGAAGAACAGATCTCGGCCAAGAGTCGGGAAGAGGAATTGAGCCGGCTTGCGAATGATCTCCAAGTGCGCGAACAATCATTAGANGAGTGGAAGAGCGATGTTGAGGCGCAGGCGGCCGAGTTGAATACTGCGCGGGCTGAATTCGAGCAGACGCGCGTTGTCTGGCTGCAGGANANGGAGAGCCGCGANCATGAGCTTTCCAGCGCCNAGAATGCAGCCCGACAAGCGAAACACGAAGCTGCGATCCTGCAAGATGAACTGGCCAAAGAGCGAGATCTATTGCAGGGAACTAGATCTTCTCTCGATAATGAGCGTGCCCGATTGGTTGAGGCGCGGTCGATGACGGAGGCAAGTCACCGGGAGACCGCGGTGGACCGAGACGAATTGGCCGCAGTGAAGGTAGAGCTTCAATCTGTACGCCTTGAGTTGGAAGAAGCNCGGGAGCGCCTCGTCAACGAGACACGGAGGCGCTCTGAGGCAGAAGAGGGTCGTCGTGCGGCCAAAGAGGCTCTCACCAGTCGTGAGGGCCGCTCGGCATATCTCGACGCCAGCGACCCACGGTATGCCCGTCTTCTTGACCGCAAATGGGACCTATGGTCCAGCGGCGAGCGCTNATCTTAGAGGGAAAATCCTGACATTTGTGGCGACACGCCGGTGTTGTCGTTAGTATTGGNACCTCAAGAGATGGAGTATTTGTGTCGATAACGCCTGTAAGCACGGGGGATTCCTTGACCCCTGCGCAAATTCTCGAACAACTGCAAAAGCGCGTGCAGGAATTAGAGCGGGAACTTGCGGACGCCAAAGCCGCAGTTCACGACAACAGGCGACTTCAGGACCTTAGTCCTGATGAGCTTTCGCTCGTTGCTGTCGGAGCGGCTGGAGACATCATNAAGGCCGCACAAACGCAGGCAGCGGAGATTCGGCGCGAGATTGAGGAGCAACAAAGGCACTCGAGTGAGAAGATTCAGGCCGCTCTCGCGCGCGCCCAAGACCGCGCAACGCAACTCGTCACAGAGGCTGAGACTGCGAGTTCAGAAACAACATCTAATGCGCATGCGGCTGCCGAGGAAATCTTGGAGCGCGTGCGAACAGAGGCTGATGCCATGGCGGCTTCTGCTCAAGTCGAGGCCGAGCGCATTCGAGAGGAGGCTAGAAGGATTTCAGACTCCTTAGTTCTCGAGGCACAAACCCGTTTGGAAGTGGCGCTTCGATCTGCTGATGAAGCCATCAGTGCTGCTAATGAGGAAGGACGGCAGATTGTTGACGCCGCCCGGTCAATGGCAGATTCCTTACGGGATGACGCGCGAAGCGAAGCCCGAGGGTCGCTCAGTAGCTCTCTCGATGAGATCCGTGTTCAGGAAAATGACATGACAAGCCTCCTGCACGAGACCAGCACAATGCGCAAGGCGATTGACGGAGCTCTCCAGACAATCCTCACGGCGATGGACACGGCAGCAGCAGAATCGGCCCGCGTGGAAGCATCCAATCGCTCTTTCCTTGCATCCATGACACAGATGCGTTCGGAACTTGAGCGACGCCTCGGGCCACCATCGCAATCAAGTTAGCGAGCTACAGCACAGATGAACGAGGTTCGTACAAAGGGGCTCGTGCGCATAGTTGTCATCCTGATTTCACTGCCAATGCTTTCGCTGGGTTCTGGTACGGCCTGGGCCGGCGGAGGACCCCTCCCGAGCGAGCCGTCGCCGACCATGGCGCCATCGGAACCACCCACCACCGAACCAGACCCCACCACCGNACCAGACCCCACCACCGCACCAGACCCCACCACCGCACCAGACCCCACCACCGCACCAGACCCCACCACCGCACCGACAGTGGATTCGAATCAAGGCGGCGAGGCGGATTCGTCGAAGGCGCCGGGCGCTCCAGTCTCGGCCGAAACGCCTCTGACAGATTCCGTGGCAACGAATGCGAGCAGCTCCGTTGTGCCCTGGGCCCTGGCGATCGTTGGTGCCTTGCTTCTTGCGGCGCTTGTGGCAGGCGTCATTTGGTCCTTACGTAGGCGAACAAGTCAAGATGAAACGTTGACCGTTCCGGAGCCTGAATCGGAAATGAACCAGAGTTCCTCTGAACCAATAGGCGGGACTGTCGCCCCCCGTGACGTCAATCAACTTGGGTGGTCCGATCTGAGCGACGCTGATCGCCTTGCCTTTGAAAATGCAGCCAAGAAATTGGGGCTCAGCTAATCGCAGGCATGTAGGCAGGTGGGACAAACGCGGAGACCTGTAGTCCGACCGCACACCCTTACTGCACCCCGGCTTAATGGTCCGCGACGTAACAGGGCCTGAGGTTGGGGAACGAAGGTGTACTATCACGCTTCTTGATACCGGAGTTTAGGTCACAACAAGGAATATGCGAGGAGGCCACCGGCATGGGGTTCGGTGACGCAGTACGCACCTGTTGGAAAAAGTACGGCGATTTCGACGGACGGGCCATCCGCTCGGAGTTCTGGTGGTGGGTGCTCTTCGTGGCGCTGGTGCAGTTCGCAGCGGCGATCGCCCTGACCATCGTCTTGATCATCTTCCAGAACGCGGGATTCCTGCAATGGTTATCGGTCTTGATCTTCATGGTGATCGTGCTTGCGTTCATCCTGCCGTCCATCGCGGTCTCCGTGCGGCGCCTTCACGATCGGGACCTCTCGGGCTGGTTCTACTTGCTCGGGTTCGTTCCCTTTGGGGGCCTCGTACTGTTCATCTTCTACGCTCTGCCGGGGACTCCGGGCCCTAATCGCTACGACGTGTAGCAGCGATTGACGCTCATGGGCTGTCGCTAGCGGGCTGTCGCTAGGTCGACCGCCAGTCCGCTGAGAACGGCCGTCCCCGCAAGAGCATCGATGGCCTCGACATCGACAAGTGCGTTGACGTTGGCCTCGGCCCAGCCGTGCGGAATACACAGGCATCCCGGTGTGATGTCATCCCTGACCGCGGCGGGGAGGGTGATGGAACCTTTCGCACTGGACACGGTGACGTCCGCTCCGTCAAGGACACCGATATCTGAGGCGTCATCGGGGTGAATGAGCACGGTAGGAATGTTGGATCCGCCGGTGAGGGTTGGCAGACCTTTCATCCACGAGTTGTTGCTGCGCAGTTGACGCCGGCCTACCAGGGTGAATCGCGGTGGAGAACTGTCGCTGGCGAGCAGGTGTGAGGCGCTGGCGAGCGCATCCAGCAGCACGGGCGGCGCAACATCAATGCGCCCGGACGGGGTCCGTAGGACCTCGGGCAAGCGAGGTTGCAGCGGCCCGAGATCGATTCCATGGGGGGTGTCGATGAGATGCTGCAGGGTCAACCCGTCGGGGTACGCACCGAATCCATCACCGTACGGACCCGACCGGATCCGCAGGTCCAGGATTCGATCCACACCGCTGCGGTGCGCCACCGCCTCGAGTAGTTCCTCCGGCGATCGCCCGTGGGCTCGGGAAGCCGCATCGTTACCTGCCTGGGCGGCGACGGTGTAGGCGATGAGGTCATCAATCTGCGCTGCGGTTGGCTCCTCGCCGGAGACAATCCCGGCTGCGATGGCCGCCAGTTGGGCGACCACCCCGGTTTCGTCCTTCTCGCCATCCGGGATAGGCAGGAGTGCGGGCGAGTAACGGGCCTGATTACGTACCGCAAGGTTGTTGAAGACGACATCGTGCTGCGGTCGGCTCAGCGGTGAGGCCACGGGAAGGATCACGTCGGCGAGGCGGCTGGTAGCGGTGAGGTAAGGGTCGACACTGACCAGCAGATCGAGCTGGCCGAATGCGGAAGTCAGTCGATCCTGGTTGGGGGTCGACACGATCGGATTGCCACCGATGACAAAGACCGCACGTATGTGCTCACCCGTATCGGGATCCGGTGTGTCGATCTCCTCAGCCAGAGCGGACGCGGGGAACTCTCCGAGAGCGCTGGGAAGCTTGCGTACTCGAGTGCGCCGTCGACCAGGGATCTGTACGCCGTGCCCGGTGCCGGGTGTCCCTTCTGTGGAGGGACCGCCGGCAACCGGGAGAGGGAACATGACGCCCCCGGGTCGATCCAGAGAGCCGATCGCGATGTTAATGATGTCGATCAGCCAGGAGGCCAGGGTGGCCATCGGCGTGACCGCATCATCGTTCGTGAGTCCCGATGTTGTGGTGCCCATACGTCCATACACGGCAGCACTGGGAGCATCCAACAGTTCCTGCGCGATACGCCGCGTNACGGCTGCATNGATACCGGTGAAGACCGCGGTGGCTTCCGGTGAAAAGTCGGCAAGACCCGACGTGACCTGATCCCACTCGGCAGATTCGATCCACGGTTCGGCGGCGGCTAGGCGCGTGTGTTGAGTGACGAGATGTGCCAGGGATGCCAGCCACAGGGCATCGGTGCCGGGACGAATGGGCAGGTGCTCATCGCTTGCCGCCGCCGTTCGCGTTCGTACGGGATCGACCACCACGACGCGTCCCTTGCGTCGTCGAAGTTCCCGGAGTCGTCCCGGAAAATCCGCCGCCGTCATCATCGAGCCGTTCGACACCAGAGGATTTGCTCCCAGGATGAGGAAGTAGTCGGTGCGGTCAATATCGGGAACCGGAACCGAGAGGGCCGTGCCGTACATCAGCGCGCACGCGACCTGTTTGGGCATTTGATCGACCGTGCTCGCGGAGAATCGTTGAGTTGTGCCGAGGGCCTTGATGAATGCGGGTAGGTAGAAGGCCCCCGACAAGTTATGGACGTTGGGGTTACCCAAGAACAGACCCACCGACGACGGACCGTGATCCCGCAGGATGGGGCCCAGACGCTCACGGATGAGGTCGAAAGCTTCGTCCCAGGTGGATGGGGCTAGCGTCCCGTCCACCTGACGAATCATCGGTTGGGTGAGCCGATTGGGGTCGGCGTGGAGCTCACCGAGCGCCACGCCCTTCGGGCAGATGTAGCCGCGACTGAACACGTCCTCGGAGTCCCCACGGATGTCCGTGACCTGGTCACCATCGACAGTCATCGTCAGTCCGCAGGTGGCCTCACACAGGGGGCAGACGCGAAGTGCCATGACGACACNCTGCCAGGGGTGGNGTTACTCCGCAGCAAAAGGACCAAGGCGTTGAAAAGGCTGCCTTGGACACCGAGTGNGTGTNNCTTGCGATGACTCGTCTTCAGAAGGGAAGTCTCACGTGAATTTCCGATCGATCGTCTCGGTGGCCGCCGCTACTGCATTGGCCACAGCCNTGNTGGCTCCTGCGCAGGCCGCCGAGTTCACCAATTCGACCAAGAAGACGCCGGCGCAAGGTTCGTTGTCGGTGGATATGGGTCCGAGCGTCTTCGCCGACCTCAAGAGGGAAGGTCTCAGCTTCTACAGCATCGGTGGACCGAGTGTGGGATTGGGTGACAACGGTGGGCTCGGAATGGACTTCAACGTTCGGGCCGTTGATGGCACAGGCCGCACCTTCACTGACAACGAAGCGTCCAGCGTTGCGTGGTGGAATGGCCCCGGCAATCGCTTCTTGTACGTAGGGAGCCCCACGCTGATCCGGGACGGTCGCAACGGCACGATCACTGCTCGGGTATTTGCCAACGATCCCGGTGATGGCACCGGCGATTGGGGACGCGTCACGCTCTTTGAAGTCGAAGGGCTTCGCTCGACGAAGCTGGACGGAAAGGCCAGCGGCTACCAGGGCCGTTTGACGCTGCATGATGGCGTTGATGTTCTCTTGAACCGCGCGCTCTTCAATCGTGACTTGGATGCGGGCCCCTTCACACCCGGCATGCGACTCGGGTCATTTTTCATGGATGTTGCGCCACAGGGGTGAGTCCACGGCGGGCCGGGGAAACGCTCCGCGGTGCTTTCGGACGCCATTGGAACCCAGAAGCCCCCGCCTACAGGCGGGGGCTTCGTTGTGGGGCTGGGAAAGGGCAGCGCCCTACGTGTTGTCTTCTGACGACGACCGCTGGTCAGCGTTCGTTGTCGCCATCCCTGGATGGTGCAAGACGCCTCCATGGGCATTCACGATGACGTCCTGCTCCTCATACTCGTGCAAGGGCGCTTCCAGTGCCGCCTGGTCGTGCGCGTGATGCTGGCCGGCCTCAATTTCCTCCGCCGTCGGACGGGGAATGTTGTCGCCGTAGAAGAACGCGGACAGGCGGTGCTGGAGACTGTGAACGAGATAGCGCGGGTTGCGCACTCCGTCAATATCGGACTTCTCCGGAGCGGGAACAACCGCTGTATCGGGCTTGGAACTAATGACCGCCAGTTCCTTCTCGTTCAATGGCTGGTGCACTTCCACGAATTCGCCGTGGGGAAGACGCAAGATCCGCCCAGACTCGTAGCCGTGAAGCAACTTATCCCGGTCGCGTCTTTGCAGGCTGAGGCAGGTCCGCTTGGTGATGATGAACGCGAGCGGGGGAGCAACGATCAACAGCACCCGGAGGGTCCACGAGATCGCGTTAATGCTGAGGTCGAAGGTCGTCGCGGCCAGATCGTTGCCGCCGGCAAGCCAGAGNATTCCGTAGAACACGATGGCCATGACGCCGATCCCTGTGCGCACCGGTGCGTTGCGGGGACGATCGAGCAGATTGTGTTCGCGCTTGTCGCCGGTGGCCCACGCTTCCAGGAAGGGGTAGAAGGCCAATCCGGTGAACAAGATCCCGGGGATCACCACGGATGGAATGAACACGTTCCATGAGATGGTGAACCCGGCGATGACCGTCTCCCAGTTCGGCATGAGACGAAGTGCGCCGTCGAGCCAGCCGATGTACCAGTCGGGCTGGGTTCCGGCCGTCACCTGGTCGGGCGTATANGGACCAAAGATCCAGACCGGGTTGATGTTCACCAAGCCGCTCAACAGGGCGACGATGCCGAAGACGATGAAGAAGAAGCCACCCGCCTTCGCCATGTAAATGGGAAGAAGTGGGTATCCGACAACGTTGTTGTTGGTGCGGCCCGGTCCGGGGAACTGTGTGTGCTTTTGGGTCCACACCATGATCAAGTGGACGGTGATCAGAGCCAAGATCAGGCCGGGGACAAGCAGGATGTGCGCGGAATACAACCGAGAGATGATTTCCCCGCCGGGATACTCACCCCCGAAGACGAAGAATGCGAGCCAGGTGCCGATCAACGGTATCGACTGCAAGATGCCGCGAATGATCTGCAGGCCGGTCCCCGAGAGCAGGTCATCAGGCAGGGAATAGCCGGTGAAACCAGCGGCGAGGGCGAGAGTGGTGAGAGCGACTCCGACGATCCAGTTCAACTCACGGGGCTTGCGGAACGCCCCGGTGAAGAAGACGCGGAACATGTGCACGGCAACGGCAGCCACGAAGATGAGTGCGGACCAGTGGTGCATCTGCCGTATGAGCAGGCCACCGCGGATGTCGAAACTGATGTTCAGCGTAGACGCGTACGCCTCGGACATGTAGATGCCGTTGAGCGGGACGTAGGAGCCCTCGTAGATGACCTCGGCCATGCTGGGCTTGTAGAACAGGGTGAGGTAGGTGCCGGTGAGGAGGACCACGATGAAGGAGTAAAGGGCGATCTCGCCCAGCATGAAGGACCAGTGCTCGGGGAAAACCTTGGACAGGCTGCGCGAGAGGAACTTGTTGCTGCCTAGGCGCTGGTCAACAAATGTGGCGCCAGCGGCGCCAACCTTCTCCACGGGGTGGGCCGTGGGGTTAGTGGTACTCATCCTCGCTCCCAGAAGCTAGGTCCGACAGGTTCTTGGAAATCCGATTGAGCTACGAGGAATCCTTCCTCATCCAGGCGAATCGGCAACTGCGGCATCCGCCGGGCGGACGGGCCGAAGATCACGTCACCGGAATCAGCAAGATCGAAGGTCGACTGGTGGCAGGGACACAGCAGGTGGTGCGTGCGGTGCTCGTACAGGGCGATGGGACAGCCCACATGGGTGCAGATCTTGGAATAGGCCAGGATCCCCTGGTAATCCCACCCTTCCCCCTGCTGGGAGCGGATCTCTTCAGGATCCATGCGCACCAGGATGATGGCTGCCTTGCCCCGGTCACGCATGTTCGCGACGGCGTCTTTCTTGAGATCCTTGATCGACAGCGGCAGGGCCGACACCAGGCCACCCACAGGAATTTCCTCCGGCCGGATACCTTGGACGTTCTCGCCGGTGTCATGACCGATGTCGGGGACGATCCGCATTCCGTCGTTCCACGACGTGGAGGACAGCATCTCGACGGGGTTCTCACCGTCCGACTGCCACAGGTCGCGGAGCATGACGACCAGTGGAATGGGGAACAGCGCCATGGCTCCGAGCAGGGAGCGTCGGATGATCTTGTAGCGCGCGAAGCCGGACTCTTCTTTGCCGCGCTCGTAATTTCCGGCCGCCTCGGTTTCCTCGCTCGTGGACGACTCCATGCTGTGGCGCTCTTGGACGACTTCGACGTCGGGCATCAGCTTCTTGGCCCACTGGATCGCCCCGGCACCGATGAAGAAGATGGCGCCACCAAAGGTCAGCCCGAGAACCAGGTTGCTGGCGCCGATCTCACCGAGCACCGGCACGTACACGACGGCCGTGACGTCGATGGTGACGTAGGCAATGACGAACACGACAACGAGGATCATCGACAGGGCGAACATGCTCGCGACCTGTCGCTCCGCTCGGCGGGCAGCCTTGGGGTCGGTGTCCGTCACGCGCGGCTTGTGCTCGATGGGGGCCACGGGCAGGTAGCCGGGCTTGACTGTGCCATCGGAGCTGTGCTCGGGCTGCGCGGGAAGCTTCGCGTCGATGTTGTCGCTCATCGTGCCTTGATTCCAATCCATACGGCCGCGGCGATCAGGGCTGCGAACACGGCGGTCCACATGAATAAACCTTCGACGACGGGACCGAGTCGGCCCAGGGACATGCCTCCAGGGCTAGGCGCCTCTTGGAGTGAGTCGATGTACGCGAGGATCTGCTGCTTTTCTTCGACCGGGAGGGTTTCGTCCGAGAAGACGGGCATGTTTTGCGGGCCCGTCAACATGGCCTCGTAGATCTCCTGCGGGGTCGCATCCATCAGGCTCGGTGCGTACTTGCCCTGAGTCAGGGCGCCACCGCCACCAGCGGCCTGGTGGCATTGAGCGCAGTTGATGCGGAACAAGACGCCACCCTCGGCTACGTCGGCGTCGGCGAAGTCGAGTTGCTCAGCACTGGGGATCGCGGGGCCGGGCGCCAACGACGCCACCCACGCGGACATAGCAGCGATCTGCTCGTCGGTGTAGATGACTTCCTTGCTCGGCGCCTGCGCACCCGGTGCAGCCATGGGCATACGGCCCGTAGCGACTTGGAAGTGAACCGACGCGGCACCGACTCCGATCAGTGACGGGCCGTTGGCGGACCCCTGAGCGTCCATGCCATGGCAAGACGAGCAACCCTCGAGGAACAGACGCTTGCCTTCCTCGACCTGCGTCTGCGAACCCATCGCAGCCTCCGCGGGAGCCGTGGTGCTGACTGCGGCGTACCCACCTCCGACGACGAGCAACGCGAAGCCGAGTAGTGCCGCGACTACCCAGGGCTTCCGCCGACGACTTGACAGGAACTTCATGGGTGCTGGCCTCTCCTTTGCGATGGGTCGATTCGGTTACTGCAGGACGTAGATCATGAAGAACAGGGCAATCCACACCACATCGACGAAGTGCCAGTAGTAGGACGTGACGATGGCGCGCGTCGCTTGATCGTGGGTGAAGCGTTTCGCCACATAGGTGGTGGCGAGAACGAAGAGAAACGCGATAAGGCCACCGGTGACGTGTAAGCCGTGGAAGCCGGTGGTGAGGTAGAACGCGGATCCGTAGGCATTCGAGGACAGGGTCAGTCCTTCGTGCACCAACTCGGCGTATTCCCATACCTGGCCGCCGATGAACACCGAGCCCATCAAGAACGTGATGATGAACCAGCGCCGCAGGCCCTTGACGTCGCCGCGCTCGGCGGCGAACACGCCGAGCTGGCAGGTGACGCTGGACAGAACCAGGATTGTGGTGTTGATGCTGGCGAACGGAATATTGAGCAGTTGCGTTTCTGCGGCCCACACCTCGGGGTTGACNGCTCGGAGCGTGAAATACATGGCGAACAGGGCCGCGAAGAACATGAGCTCGCTCGAGAGCCAGACGATCGTTCCGATCGACACCAGGTTCGGCCGGTTGGCCGGAGCATGGCTGTATGCCGCGGGAATCGAGGTTGTGTTCGCCACGGTCAAATTCTGTCATGTCCTCCTGGATTGAGCCTGGCCGGTAGGCATGATTTTCGAGCGATCTTCGCCACACTCGCCCCCGGTCTAGAGTGAGCCCGTGGCAACGGAGAATCCCTTGAGTGTGACCGATGGCGGCCCCGACTCCAGCGAGGCCTCACCACCCCCTTCTCNCGCCCCGGAAGACGAGCTCAAGCCCCTGAAAGTTCTGGTCTACAGCGATGACCGGGGAGTCCGTCAGCAGGTGCTGTCCAGCCTCGGCCGTCGGCCGGATCAGGACCTACCGCCGGTCTCCTATGTCGAATGTGCCACCGAGCCGATGGTGATCACCCAGGTGGATGGGCAGCGATTCGACCTTGTGATTCTTGACGGCGAGGCCACCCCTGCCGGCGGCATGGGGATTGCGCGACAACTCAAGGACGAGATCTACCAATGCCCGCCGATCCTGGTGCTGATCGGGCGGCCCCAGGACGGATGGCTGGCCACCTGGTCCCGAGCAGACGCGGTGGTGTCCCACCCGCTCGATCCTCGAACGCTCGCCAAGGCGGCAGCCGACCTGCTGAAGCGACGTCTCACCCTGCCCTCCTAGGGATCCGATCGCGACCGCCAAGCCTTCAGTGACGATGACCGATTCTTCGTGGACGTGGCCGACCGTGCTTGCCGCGGCGATGTCCGAGACTTCCGTGCCCCCCGACGGTGTGGCGTGGGCGATCGATCGCATCCTCGACGATCAGGCGACCTCGGCTCAGATCGCAGCCTTTGTGACGGCACTGCGCGTGCGCGGTGAATCGCCCGAGCAGGTGCGCGCCCTGGTCGACTCGATGATGGAGCGGGCGGTGCTCATCGACCCCGAGCAGCGACCGAGTGTGGTCGTCGATGTNGTCGGCACCGGCGGGGATGGATCGAATTCGGTAAACATCTCGACGATGACGGCCCTGGTGGTGGCAGCGGCAGGAGCGCCGGTCATCAAGCATGGCAACCGGGCCGCGTCCAGCGCGACCGGATCGGCTGATGCGCTCGAGGCTCTCGGGGTGCGCATCGAATTGAGTGCGGATGCGGTTGCCGCNTGCGCTCGGGAGGTCGNGATCGGGTTCTGTTTCGCTCCGGCTTTTCACCCGGCCTTGAGATTCGCCGGGCCCACCCGTCGAGAACTCGGAGTGCCCACGGTGTTCAACATCGCCGGACCGCTGGCCAACCCGGCGCGCCCCGAAGCAATGCTCGTGGGGTGCGCGAGAGTCGAATCGGCTCCGGTGATGGCACAGGTCCTGGCTGATCGAGGCGTGTCGGTGATCGTCGTTCGAGGCGATGACGGTCTCGATGAAATCTCCACGACGACGACGACGCGGGCTTGGGATGCAACGGGTGCTGACCTGCAGGAGGTTGTCCTCGACCCACGCGAGTGGGGTATCGCGCGGGTTGACGCGTCGCTCCTGGTAGGTGGGACGGCGGAGAGAAACGTGGAACTTCTCGAGGCCTGCTTGCGCCCGGATGAGGCGAGCGTTGGCGGGCACGACGCTCCTCGGGTGGCGGCGATTCGTGACGCGGTTGCGGTGAACGCTGCGGCCGCCCTGGTGGCCTTCGATGCCGCGGCGAATCACGGCACCGGAAACGGAACCGACACCGGCAACGACACCAGGTCGCTGAGCGAGCGCATCGAAGCGGCGATACCGCGGGCCCGAGCGGTGTTGGAATCCGGAGATGCGTGGGCGTTGGTCTCTCGATGGGCCGATGCCAGCAATCGCGTGGCCGACGCGGCAGAGAACTAGTACGCGTCCGGGGGAAGTAGCCGACTTACGGTCGTCACTCCCGGTGCGGGACCTACGGGGCGCCCTTGATGACTCCGCGAGGTGCGCGAGGACGTCGAACGGTCCGCGCGCGCTTCCTCAGTGGAGAACATGCGTGATCCGGCGGAGGACGGCCAGGCCATGGGTGTCTCGACGCTGATCAATCGCACGTCGGGAGATTCCAGCCACCGAGCGAGCAGCGACATTTCCTCGACGGTCGTCGATGCCGATCCCACGGCTCGGTCCTCCGCGGTCGTGACGGCGGCACGGGCGCACGCACGCGCATCGTCCGAGCTGGACGCGTGAGTCGCGGCCACCAGTCGGCCCCGGTCAATGACGTGAATATCCCAACCTGCCCGGCCGTCAGGCGCTGCGGCCACGATCGTTCCGGCGTCGCTCAGAGCACGCAGTCGGTGGAAGCGTTCGCTGACACCGACCACCGCTGACATGTGATCGCGAAGAGTGGCTGCTTCTTCGAATTGTTCTGCGTGCGCGTAGGACCTCATGCGGGTTTGTCCAGTTTCGATGAGCTTGGCCAGATCCCCGGCCAGGATCTGCTGCACCCGCTGAACGGCATCGGCGTAGGCGTCCCGGTTCCCGTTCCGAGTGCACGGGGCCGCGCACGACCCAAGGTGACCGCGCAAACATTGGGGTGATGTGGCCGCAGGAGTGCGGGCAAGTCGCGGCGTACACGTGCGCAGTCCTGTTTCGCTGGACAGGAATTCGGCGGCGGCGCGAGCGGCGCCCCGCGACGGGAAGGGACCCCAACCGGAGTCGGGGAAAGCTTCCGCCGTTGCCCGAACGGAGACCAAGCGCGGTGCCGGTTCGTCGCTGAGCTGCAACCACCAGGTGGTCGAGGCCCGACGCGACTTTCGGTTATACCGCGGCTGGTGCACGCAAATCGCGCGGAGTTCGCGGATCCGTGCTTCCAGCGGCGTCGAACACGGGATGGCCTCCACGCGTTGGGCGATGCCGATCATCTCCGTCATGCGGGCGCGTTGTTCGGCAGCCGAGAAGTAGCTGCGAACACGTGAACGAACATTGCGCGACGTTCCGATATACAGCGGTGCGCCTTGGGCGTCGACGAAGGTATAGACGCCCGGCCCGGTCGGAAGACCGTCCGCGAGATGGCGTTTCGTGCGCTGCTCGGTCGATACCCGCGAGACGAACGCCCGCAGGTCCGACCAGGTGACCACACCGAAAGACCCGACGCGTTCGAACAAGCGGTGCAGCACGTGCGTGGTGGCGCGGGCATCGGCGAGTGCCCGATGAACGGGTGTGACGGGCGAGTGAAAGTACTGGGCGAGCGTGGCCAATTTGCAGTTGCGCACTTCGCCTGGGTGCAGTGCCACGCGGGCGAGCCGCGCGGTATCTAACGACCGTCCGGGAAACCACGACAGATGGTGGCGAGCGCATGCGGCTTTGAGGAACCCAAGATCGTAGGGAGCGTTGTGGGCGACAAGGATCGCGTCACCGGCGAACTCGCCGAAAGACGCTACGGCCCCGGCCACCGATGGTGCATCGCGCAGCATGCCCGGAGTTATGCCCGTCATCGCCTGAATGTGGGCGGGGATGTTTCGGTCGGGGTCGACCAGGGTGGCGAACTCTCCCAGGGTTTGGCCCCCGCGGACTTTGACGGCTCCGATCTCTGTGATGCCGGCTTCGGTCGCTGGGCCACCGGTCGTCTCGAGATCGACGATGACGAAGGTCGCGGACGCCAACGGCTCCTCCGCGGCCAACTCGTCCAAGGTCAGTTGGCCGGGAGTCGTCGTTCCCTCGGTGATCGACATCTCGACGCACGCTAGGCCGCCGGTCTGACATCGCCCGGTAGGTTCGTCGCCATGGCTATTTCCCTACCCGACGAGTCCTCGCGTCTTCGCTGTGGGCATTGCGGGAATCTGACGCGCTTCGACGTCACCAGGACGGTCCGATCCCGCGAGTACTGGCACGCGTCCTTGTCGGGTGAGGTGGCCGTGGAAGAGCACGAGGTGCTGGCGGAGCACGTCGAGACGGTGACCTGCCGTTGGTGCTCGGCGAGCGATCACGTCGAGGTTGTGCCCCGGCCCGAGTTCGGTGGGCCGAGCCAAGAGGCCCCCGGAGATGGCGGCGTCTGAACCTCGGCGACCACAGCCGATCAGCAGGGCGGTGTCAGACCCCGCGTTTAGCGTGCGGGCATGGTCATTGATTGCGACTCCTGCCAGGTAGCGGGCCCCGCCTGCGACGATTGCGTCGTCACCGTTCTGCTCGGCACCCCGGATCCCCGCCAAAGCCCCGTGCCACTGGCCGGTGATCACGCCCGAGCCATCGGTGTTCTGGCCGATTCCGGCCTTGTGCCGCCGTTACGCCTCGTCCNAGGGGAGCGCCAGGCCGGGTGANATGTTTCTAGGACATTTCNAGGATACCCGTCGAGCACGTCGTCACCATTCTGTTACCTTGAGGGAACCGGGGNCTTACCAGGCCCGTCCGAGGTTGGAGAGCCGCTCGCCGGTACCGAGCCACGTCCCCGGGGACGACCAGATAGGACGCTCACGAGGAGGCCACACGTGCGGATGAGGCGCAGTGCCCGTTCGGTGGGTGTCCTGCTGGCCCTCGGTGCTCTGGTGGCGTCGGGAGTACTGGTAACTCCGGCCCACGCTGCTCCTGATCTTCAGCAGGTCCGCATGAAGGTGATGGACCTGGAATCCAAGGCCGAATCTGCGACCGAGCGATTCAACGAATCTCGCAACGAACTCCAGGACGTGCGTCGGCAGCTTGATGCCCTCAAGGCCAAGGTCAAGCGGGAGCGTCGTGAGATGCGCGAGATCTTGGGTGCGGTCGACGACCTCGCCCGGGCGGCATACACCTCCGGAGGCCTCGACACCTCGCTGCAGGTCCTCCTGAGCGAGGACCCGAACGAATTCCTCGCTCAGGCGGCGGCTCTGGATGCGGTGCAGCGTGGCCAGGCGTCCGCCCTGCGCAAGACCGCCACCGCGCGACTTCGGCTCGCCCAGTCGGAGGCCGCTGTCTTGGACAAGGAGGCACGGGCCAAGGACCTTCGCGGTCGCATGAAGGAAGCAAAGGAGGAGGCGAACGACCGTCTGGCCGAAGCCGAGCGCGTCCTGGCGAACTTGGAGGAGAAGGAACGCCGACGCCTCGCGCGATTGGCGCGTGAGGAGCGGGAAGCTGCCCGCGCCGCAGCACTGGCAGCACAGGCTGAACTCAACAATTCGGGCGGATCTTCAAGCGCCGGCGGTGGATTCACCGGAAGTGGTCGGGCAGCGAAAGCGGTGATGTACGCGCTCTCACAAGTCGGTGACCGTTACGTCGCTGCGGCCGCAGGACCCAACTCTTTCGACTGCTCCGGTCTGACGATGACGGCGTGGCGACAGGCCGGTGTCTCACTGCCGCACTACAGCCGCTCGCAGTACTCGGTCACGCGCCGAGTGCCTCTGAGCCAAGCGCAGCCCGGAGATCTGGTGTTCTACTTCGGGCGCGGAACGCACCACGTCGGTATGTACATCGGGAACGGCAAGATGGTGCACGCCGCGAACNCCCGGGAGGGCGTCGTCGTTACGAACGTTCTCGGACCGTGGTACTCGTCCCGGTTCAGCGGTATCGGACGGGTCGTCCGGTAGNTCCCGGGACGTACTCCAGCGCCGCCCATCGGGCGCCGGGTCGGCTCAGGCGTAGATCCCCTCGATCTGCGCCTCGTACTCCTTCTGGACAACGCCCCGCTTCAGTTTCATCGAGGGTGTCATCTGGCCCGCCTCTTCGGTCCACTCATCGGGGACGAGGACCCACTTCTTTATCGCTTCGGCGATGGACACGGCCTTGTTGGCCTCATCGACAGCACCCTGAATCTCGGCGAGAACCTCTGCGTCTTCCATGAGGTCCGCCGGGGTCAGGCTCTCGTCCTTGCCCGCGACCTTCAGCCACATGGGAAGCGCCTCGGGGTCAAGCGTCACGATGGCTGCCACGAAGGGCTTTTGATCACCGACCACCATGCACTGGCTCACCAGAGCGTGGCTGCGCAGACGGTCCTCCAGAACCGCCGGAGCGACGTTCTTGCCGGCGGCCGTCACGATTAGTTCCTTCTTACGGCCGGTGATGCGAACAAAGCCACGATCATCGATATCGCCGATGTCGCCGGAGTGGAACCAGCCGTCCTGCTCGAGCACCTCGGCCGTAGCGGTCGGGTTGTTCCAGTAGCCGACGAAGATTTGCCCTCCGGCCAACAGCAACTCGCCGTCCTCGGCCACTTTGACGCTGGCACCGGGGAACGGCTGGCCAACCGCACCGACCTCGATCGAGCCCGGTCGCGAGATCGTGGTCGCTGCCGATGTCTCGGTCAGGCCGTAGCCCTCGAGCACGGTGATACCGATACCGCGGAAGAAGTGACCGAGTCGAGCTCCCAGGGGCGCCCCACCNGAGACCGCCCACTCCACCTGNCCGCCCATCGCTGCCCGCAACTTCTTGTAGACGAGCTTGTCGAAGAGCCCGTGCTTGAGCTTGAGTCCGAAACCGGCGCCGCCCTCGTCGAGAGCCTCGCTGTACTCGATCGCCGTGTGTGCAGCCTTATCGAAGATGTTGCCCTTGCCTTCCGCGGCGGCCTTCTGCTGCGCNGAGTTGTAGATCTTCTCGAACACGCGGGGCACGGCCAGCACGAACGTCGGCTGGAAACTCTGCAGAAGTGGGAGCAACTGCTTGACGTCGGGCGCGTGGCCGAGACGTGTTTGCGCGCGGACNGCCCCNAGCTGGATCAGTCGACCGAAGACGTGGGCGACCGGCAGGAAGAGCAGAGTGGATGATCCGGGACCCATGAACACGTCCTTGAGTCCGGCGATGACATTCTCCACCTCGAACATGAGGTTCTTGTGGGTGAGCATGCAGCCCTTGGGGCGCCCTGTCGTCCCCGAGGTGTAGATGATGGTCGCCAGGGTGTCCGGCTGCACGGTGGCGCGGCGAGCTTCGAGCTCGTCGTCACTGACGCCCACGCCGGAAGCCTTCAGGGGCTCGAGGTCGTCGTTGTCGAAGACCCACACCCGCGTCACGTCGGGCAGGTCGGGGGCGACCTGATCGAAGACGGCCTTGTTCTTGCCGCTCTCGGCGAACAGCGCTACGGCCCCGGAGTCGGTCAGATTCCATGCGACCTGTTCGGCCGAGGACGTCTCGTAGACGGGTACTGAGATGCCGCCGGCGTACCAGATGGCGTAGTCGACGAGGGTCCACTCGTACCGCGTGCGCGACATGACGCCGACGCGTTCCCCAGCCTGCACCCCGCTGGCCACGATGCCCTTGGCGATGGCCTTCACCTCATCGAGGAACTGTGCGGCTGTGACGCCCACCCACGCGTCTCCGCGTTGCAGGGAGAAAACCACCTTGGACGGGTTTGTCTGCGCGTTGTNCACAATGTGGTCGGTGAGATTCCCCGTGGTGGGGGCAGAAACTATGGCCGGAACGCTGAACTCCTTGAGCACGTGCCGCCTCCCTCGCTCTGGCCGCCGCAGCGGCGAAAATGTTGTGATGTACGTTACGCGATGACCGTGGCTCGGGTGACCAAAAGCCCAGAACCCGTGATGAAGCGCTCGGGTATNCCTGCCGCGCCGTCGGCAGCGATGCCGCCGTCCCCATCCCATGGCACGCTACCGATATGCCTTCCACCCACAAGGCGCTCGATGAGGCTCCGATCGGCGAAAGCGCCCCGATTCTGGACATCGTCGATGAGACCTTTATTCGCGCCAGACGGCCCGACGTGGCGATGGCTGTGCGTGAACGATGGGCGACGTGGTGGCCGAGCCTGACCCTCGAGGTCTACATGGACCGAGGATGGGATGGCATGCGGTGGACTGTCACGGGTGACGTCGTCGGATCCGCCGAGATCTGGCTAGAAGAACACACCCCCGGCGTGCTGCTGCATCACTACCTGCGCGCAGATCCAACTCGGCCGGGGTCGGCGTACGAGCCACGTGCTTTGGGAGACAGCCATCGTGCCCAGCGGCAGATCGCTCGGCTGCGACGTCGGTACGTCCATGCGTGGAAGAAGATCGCGTGGTCGTTGAAGGACGAGTTGGAGCGCGATGCGCGTCAACATCGTTAGCGACGTTCATGGGGCGGATGGCGCCCTCGCGAAGGCCGCTGAAGGCTCGGATGTCTTTGTGTGCTTGGGCGACCTCATCCTCTTCCTCGACTACGACGATCCAGAGGCTGGCATTTTCGCTGATCTTTTCGGAGCTGAGCATGCGCGCGCGTATATCGAGGCGCGCACCGCTAACCGGTTCGATGAGGCTCGAGCGATGTCGGATGCGGCATGGGCGGAGATTGGTGTCACGGATCGTCACGAGCGATGGCCGATCCTGGAATCCATGGTGCGGCGGCAGTACGAGTCGTTGTTCGCTGCGATGCCCTCACCGGCACTCATGACCTTCGGTAACGTCGATATTCCGGCCCTGTGGCCGGAGTATGCGCGCGAAGGACATCGCATCATCGACGGTGACGTGATCGACGTCGACGGTCAACGATGGGGATTCGTCGGCGGAGGGTTGGTCAGTCCGATGCGCACTCCCTATGAGATCGATCCGGCCGAGTATGCAGCGAAGCTCGACACCCTCGGCCCCGTTGATGTGCTGTTCACGCACATTCCACCGCACGACTCGCTGTTGAACTACGACGTCATTGCTCGACGATTCGAGGTGGGATCGCACGCGATCGTGGAGTTCATCGAACGTCACCAACCTCGGTTTCATTTCTACGGTCACGTCCACCAGCCGCTGGCGGCTCGAACCAGAATCGGTCGCACCGAGTCCGTCAACGTCGGGCATTTCCAGGGACGAGAACGCCCATTCACCATTGACCTCTAGAGGCAGCAGGTAGCCTCCCCCCATGGCGGACCAAACCGAATCGAGCATCGAGATCAACGCGACGCCCGCGCAGATCATGGACGTGATCGCGGATCTTCCGGCGTACCCGCAGTGGAGTGAGGGCATCACCTCCGTTGAGGTGCTGAGCATCTACGAAGACGATGGACGTCCAGCAGATGCACGTTTCCACATCGATTCCGGGCCGATTCGCGATGACTACGAGCTCGAATACGACTGGAACGGCGACACCGAAGTCACCTGGAAGTTGACCAAAGGCGACATGGTGACCGCGATGGACGGGATGTATCGACTGACGGCATCCGGTGAGGCGACGACCGTCCTGTATCGCCTCGCCGTCGACGTGAAGATTCCGATGCTCGGCATGATCAAGCGCAAAGCAGAGAAGATCATCGTCGATACCGCTCTCCAAGGCCTGAAGGAGCGAGTGGAATCCGGTGCTGCTCGCTAGTTCGATCACGCCCAGCGGTGCAGTGTGGGCCGAGAGCGCTGCCCGGAAAANGATGTCGACCGCCCACGTCGTCGACCTGGGGGAATTCAGCGATCACCCTCTGGTGGCGGAGTTTTCCGAATCGTTCTGTGTCACCGGCGCGTCGAGAGTGAGCGGCGATGTTGCTGGCGCATTGGCATCGGTGCGACGGACGGCCCTGCTGCTCGCCGCCTTCGACGTTGCGAACTCGAGGGTCGATCCGACCGTTGTCGTCGTCGACGGATCGGTACCGGAGTTGGTGTCCGATGCCTGTTCTTTCTCGGCGCTGCTGCAGGTGTCAGCCGCCGAGACCCCTTTAGCCCAGCGCGCGAAGACCATGTCTGGCGCGTTGGCCGGTGGTGACGTCGAATGGATCGTCGTCGCTCCGCCCGAGCGTGCCGCCATGGATAGCGTCACGGTCCAGGTGGCGCAGGGTTGCGCCTTGGGTTTGCGCGTGACCGGAGTGGTCGTCGCCCCGATGCCGCGCAAGCGCGATGGATGGCCGAACAAGATTCGCCGATCCGCGCGAGGTCTGGTGGAACAGTTGCAGGATCGCTTGTTCGATGTTCCTGTGCAGTGGAGTCGCGCGGGCAAGGTTCCGGTGTTGCCATCCCGCGCAGCTAGCGGGATCGAGCCACGTGGTGCAGGGCCGCTGTCTCTAACGATCTCGCCGGAATCTGCGTCTTTGTCGGATTTGTCATCCGAATCCGACGGCGGGCACGTCCTGTCGGTCACCATCCCGGGCCTGCAGTACTGCGATGTCGAGGTCGGAGTGTGGTCACAAGATCCGTCGTACCCGTCGACTCACATCGTTGTTCGCCTCGACGGTGTGATCGCTCGCATCGAACTCGACTCGACGCTGCGTCGATGTNTCGCGGTGGAGGCTGTCGTGGCAGGAGACAGCATCGCGGTGTCCTTCCGCGCCGACCCTGCGCAGTGGCCCGAACCCCGTGCGTCGAGCGGCGCGAGCGATCGGGCCAATGAGCAGCCCGATGAGCAGGTCGGTGAGAGGGAAAGGGAAGCGTGATGGACGATAGCGACGAGCGTCCCTGGTGGTTGTCGCGCGACGGCGAGGCGGGTGGCCCTGGCGAGACCGGCGACGCCGCAGGCCAANAGTCGAATGCGCAGGACCGCTCCGCAGGATCAACCCCAGGATCAACCCCAGGATCAACCCAAGGATGGGACCTAACGTCCATGCTTGGAATGCTCGGCTCGCTTGCCGGGCAATGGTGGGAATCATCCGGAGCCGGCGCACACGCGGGTCATGATGATCCGGCAGACCAGCCCGACTGCGTGATCTGCATGGGCCTTTCTCGTCTTTCTGCGTCAACGGCGTCGGAGCCGGTTGTTCTTCCGGCTGTCCGCTGGCTTCCCATCCGTCGGCCCTAGCCTTGGCGCGTGCACGAGAAATCCGACACCGGTGCGTCTACCGGCTCCTCCAGTAAGACTGACTCCGTGTCGGGAGTGACCATCGGTGTCGACGTCGGCGGCACGAAGATCGCCGCCGGGGTCGTGGACGGACACGGCACCATCCTTCGCACGGCCCGTCGCCCCACACCGCGACACGACTCCAGCGCCGTACTGGCAGAGGTGGCGGACGTCGTCAACGAGCTGCAAGCAGGTGTTGACGGAACGGTCATCGGCGTCGGTGTCGGCGTTGCCGGCGGCGTCGATCAATCCCGCTCCTTGGTCTACTTCGCACCCAATTTGGCATGGACCCACGTTCCGGTACGCACGGTTCTCGAAGCTGCCACAGGCCTGGCCTGCGTGGTGGAGAACGACGGTGCGGCGGCGGCGTGGGCGGAGACGCGATTCGGCGCGGGCGTTGGGCTCGAGCACGTGGTCATGGTGACCGTTGGCACGGGCATCGGCGGTGGGATCGTGGTTGATGGTCGCGTCTTGCGGGGCGCCCACGGTGTTGCTGCGGAGATCGGTCATCTCAATGCCGTACCGAATGGCCGGCTGTGTGGGTGCGGCCGCACCGGGTGTTGGGAGCAGTACGCGAGCGGCAACGCGCTTGTGCGCGAGGCGCGGGAATTGGCGGCCGAAAGGCGACCGGAAGCGACGGTGCTTCTTGAACTCGGGGACGGAACACCCGAGGGNGTTCAGGGTGCACACATCACCGATGCGGCGCGACGCGGAGACCCGATTGCCATCGAGGTGTTCGCCAACGTCGGCGCTTGGCTCGGCAGGGGGCTGGCGAACCTCACGGCCATCGTTGACCCGGATGCCTTCGTGATCGGTGGGGGAGTCTCCGACGCAGGCGATCTGATCCTGGCGAGCGCGCAGCAAACGCTCAGCCAATCGATTTTCGGTGGAACGAACCGGCCACATCCAGCGCTTTTGCTGGCCAAGCTCGGTAATGATGCCGGCATCGTTGGGGCTGCCGACCTTGCGCGCGTGTCCCGGTAACCGATACCCCCGTAATCGAAATCTCGGTAACCGAAACCCGTTGCGCGGCCAAACGCGACTTAGACGACGGCCCCGTCGCCGTGATCCTCACCCGGTGGAATGTGTCGGTCCCGGCGGGCGATCAAGATGACGAAACCGACGATGGTCGCCCCGATGCCGATGCCGCCGAGGAAGTTGCTGATCGCGAAGACGTAGCCGATCATGGCCAAGGCCGGTCCGANGATCACTCCTAGCCAGGCGGCACGCGCAATGGCGTCCGGAGGCGCCGAGATCGGTGGCGGCTCGGGCGGCACGAAGACATCGTCGGGCTCGGGCGGCGTCTGCGAAGGTTCGCTCGGTGGGTTGGACGATGGCGAATCGTCCCCGCGGTCGCCTTGAGCACGGTTGAGAGAGTCCTCGAAGCGGCGCCAAAATTCGTCGTCATCGTCGAATGGCGGCTGCCAATCCCGCGGATTGTCGGTCACGTTGCTCCTCGTACGCTCGATCGCCGAGAGGTCACGGAGTTTTGGAAAGGCGTTCGATGAAGGCAACGCTGGTGTCGACGATGATCTGTGCGTCGTAGTCCAATGTCGCGACGTGGTAGGAGTTATCGAGCACGACTTCCTCGACGTCGCTGGAGTGAATGTGGGAAAGAATCCATTCGGCGTTCGACGGTTCCACCACATGATCCTGCGCGCTGCGTAGTAGCAGCAACGGCTGATGCACGGATGCGATGTCCCGTTTGATTACCGACCACAACTCCATCAGGGAGGCAGCAGCCTTGAGCGGCGTGCGGTCGTAAGGGATCTCGTCGACACCTGGCTTGGCGATGTCGTTGCTGATTCCGGGGAAGGATCCGACGAGGTGNTTGACCACCGGAAGCAAGTGACGGTCGAGGCGCTCGGTATGGACGGACGGGTTCACCAAGATCAAACCGGAGATGGCTTGCGGATGCTCCTGAGCAAGACGAAGAGTCAAGGACCCGCCCATCGAGAGCCCGCCAACGAAGACGCGATCACAGCGAGAGGACAGTTCGCGGAGATTGCGGTCTGCCTCGGAATACCAGTCCTCCCAGCGGGTGATGTTCATGTCCTGCCAGCGGGTGCCGTGTCCCGGCAATCGTGGGACGCGCACCGTCCACGACCGCTGGGCGAGCACCTCGCCCCAGGGCCGCAGGGAGGCGGGGGAGCCGGTGAATCCGTGCAGAAGGAGGACTCCGATGCGGTCGTCACCGTCAACCGACCAGGCTTCCGCACCAGGGCGAATGGGCATCAAGACTCCTTCATGGGGCGTAGCCCACTAGTCTGCCACCCATCATGGCCACGTCCTCCGACACGCACGTAGCGCCGCCCGCCCCTACCGCGAGCGATACCAAAGATGGCCCGGGGGGCGTCTACTGGTTCCTCAAGCACTTCATCATCGGCCCGGTGTTGCGTGTCTTTTTCCGCCCGTGGGTCGAGGGCCTAGAGCACCTGCCGACCGAGGGTCCGGCGATCCTGGCGAGTAATCACCTGTCCTTCTCGGATTCCTTCTTCCTGGCACAGGTTTCTCCTCGGCCGATCACTTTTTTGGCCAAGAGCGATTACTTCACCGGCTCGGGTATCACGGGTTTCTTCTCTAAGATCTTCTTCACCAGCGTCGGCCAGGTCCCGGTGGATCGGTCCGGTGGACGTGCCGCCGAAGCGGCCGTCCTCACCGGCGAACGCGTGCTTCGCGGCAAGCATCTACTCGGCATTTACCCCGAAGGCACCCGCTCACCCAACGGCACGATGTATCGGGGCAAGACAGGCTTAGCGCGCATGGCTCTTGAGGCGCGCGTCCCGATCATTCCGGTGGCGATGATCAATACGTATGAGATCCAGCCACCGGGAACGGTGCGTCCACGACTGCGCAGAGTCGGGGTGCGGTTCGGTGCACCGCTGGACTTCTCACGGTACGAAGGCCTGGAAGANGACCGATTCATCCTGCGTTCGGTCACCGATGAGGTGATGTACGCGCTCATGTCGCTCTCCGGCCAGGAGTACGTCGATATGTATGCCTCGCGCGCCAAAGAGCTCATCGCCGAAGGGGTCGCGGCGGACGCGACAGCGCTGACGGGTCGTCGGTAGCGTGCCTGTGGTGTCGCGCTAGTCGCTCTCGGCCCAGCCTTTGCTGCGCTCGACGGCGCGCCGCCAGCGCTGGTAACCGTCGTCACTGACGTCGTGGGGTTCGAAGACTCCAGACGATGTTCGCGTGTGTTGCAACTCGGCGATGTCTTTCCACATGCCGACGCCGAGGCCTGCCAGGAACGCTGCGCCTATACCCGTCGTCTGCAGCTCGGCGGAACGATCCACCGGAATGCGAAGCTGATCGGCTTGCATCTGGCACAGCAGATCGTTCGCTGCGGCTCCTCCGTCGATGGCGAGACGTTCGAGCTCGACGCCCCCTTCCTCGGACATCAGGTCGACGACGTCTCGAACCTCGTACGCGATCGCCTCGAGGGTGGCCCGCGCGATGTGGGCTCGGGTTGTCCCTCGGGTGATTCCCACGATGAGTCCGCGTGCCCGTGGATCCCACTCGGGTGCGCCGAGGCCGGTGAGAGCNGGAACGAAAACCACGCCGGCTGAATCCGGCACGCTGCGGGCGAGGTCTTCGACCTCGGGCGCGTTGTCGATGATNTGCAGGCCGTCGCGCAGCCATTGCACGGCAGACCCAGTGACGAAGATTGCACCCTCGAGCGCATAGTCGAGTCGTCCATCGGGGTGCTTCAGCGCCACCGTCGTCAACAGTCCATTGCTGCTGGGCTTGGGTGTGGATCCGGTATGCACGAGAAGGAAGGAGCCGGTTCCGTAGGTGCACTTCGCGGCGCCCTCGCTGAAACCTGCCTGCCCCGCGAGGGCGGCCTGTTGATCTCCAGCAATGCCGGCGATCGGAACCTCAAGTCCGCAGAAGACGGCTGGATCGGTGACGGCAACCTGACCGTACGACGGAACAACAGTGGGCAAAGCACTCTCGGGCACGTCGAAGATTGAGCACAGGTCGGCACTCCAGGCACCGGTGTGAATGTCGAANAAGAGNGTCCGCGAGGCGTTGGTTGCGTCGGTCACGTGTTCGAGTCCACGCGTCATCCGAGCGATCAGGTACGAATCGACGGTGCCCATGGCCACTCGACCGCTNGTCACGTGGGCCCAGTGCTGCGGCTCGTTCTCGGCGATCCACAGCGCTTTCGTTCCACTGAAATACGGATCGAGCCGAAGACCCGTGCGGTCGGCAATGAGTGCTTCGTGCCCCTCGCTGCGAAGGCGGTCACACAATGGGGCGGTACGTCGGTCCTGCCACACGATCGCTTTGCGGGGTGAGCCCATCGTCTCCCGATCCCACAGGCACCACGTCTCGCGCTGGTTGGTGATCCCTACCGCGACAACAGCCGCACGGTCGATGCTCTCGAGCGCTTCAGTGGTGGCAGCGATCGTGGCCGACCACACCTCACCTAAATCGTGTTCGACTCGATCGCCCGCAGGGAAGTGTTGTTCGAACTCGCGGTAACCCGATGCAACCACCTGAGCGGATGCGTCCACCACGAGGGCGGTGACGCCCGTGGTGCCGGCGTCGATGGACAAGATGAGGTCGGAAGTCACTGTGCGGCCCCTACCTGCGCTCGTACCTGCGCGCTTATTCTCGTGCACATCTCGACACCAGAAGCGTAGCCACCCGCGCCCAGACGCGTGCTGCTCCGTGTGCTGCTCGGAGTACTGATCAGGGTGCGCCGCTCATCCACTAGATTGGGGATGACAGCGTTTACAAACAACCAAGGGATGGGGACATGCGCGTTGGGGTTCTGACCGGAGGCGGCGATTGCCCGGGTTTGAACGCGGTAATCCGTGCCGTTGTTCGTCGAGGAGTGACGGACTATGGGTTCGAGTTTATTGGCTTCCGCGATGGCTGGAAGGGCCCGTTGGAAGGGCTCACCATGGAACTCGGCATCCCGCAGGTGCGCGGGATTCTCCCGCGCGGCGGCACCATCTTGGGTTCGTCGCGCACCAACCCCATCAAGGTCGACGGCGGTATCGACACCATCAAGGACAACATGAGGTCGCTAGGCGTGGATGCCCTCGTTGCCATCGGTGGTGAAGACACCCTCGGGGTGGCAACGGCTCTGACCGACGCCGGGCTTCCCGCGGTGGGTGTCCCCAAGACCATCGATAACGATCTCAGCGCAACAGACTTCACCTTCGGCTTCGACACCGCAGTAACGATCGCGACGGAAGCCATCGATCGACTCCACACCACGGCGGAGTCTCATCACCGGATTCTGATCTGCGAGGTCATGGGTCGGCACGCCGGATGGATCGCGCTCCACTCCGGCATGGCTGGCGGGGCGAATGTGATCTTGATCCCCGAGGTGCCGTTCGACCTTGACCAGGTCGTCGAATGGGTCGAGTCACGATTCCGGTCGCATTACGCGCCGATCGTGTGTGTAGCGGAGGGTGCCCTCCCTCGCGACGGAGATCTCGTCACCAAGGACGCGACCCTGGATGCGTTCGGNCACGTGAAGCTCTCGGGTATCGGGGAGTGGCTGGCGTCGCAGATCGAAGAGCGCACCGGGAAGGAAGCCCGCACGACGGTCCTCGGACACGTGCAGCGGGGAGGAACCCCGACGGCCTTCGATCGCGTGCTCGCCACTCGATTCGGACTCAATGCCATTGCCGCCGTCAAGGACGAGGCGTGGGGAACCATGGTGGCTCTGCAAGGGACCGACATCGTTCGCGTGCCTCTNCAGGCNGCGACAGGAACNNTGAAAACCGTTCCTGCGGAGCGGTACGAGGAGGCAATGGCNTTCTTCGGCTGAGCGCGGCCTACCCTGTGCTCGTGGACTCCATGACCTGGCCGGACCTTGCCGCCGTCCAGCAACCCCCGTGGCCCGACGCCGCGGAGGTCGAGCGTGNCGTGGCGCAATTGCNNGCCCTNCCGCCNCTGGTGTTCGCCGGTGAATGCGACCTNCTCACCGAGCGTCTGGCNCAGGCGTCGCGGGGCGAAGCATTTGTTCTGACCGGCGGNGACTGCGCGGAAACATTCGAGGCCAACACCGCGGATTCGATCCGAGCACGGCTCAAGACGGTGCTGCAGATGTCGGTCGTGCTCACGTACGCGGCATCCCTTCCCGTGGTCAAGATGGGCCGGTTGGCTGGCCAGTACTTCAAGCCCCGCAGCAAGACGGTGGAAATTCGCGATGGCGTTGAGTTGACCAGTTACCTCGGCGACGCGGTGAACGCGCTCGCCTTCGATCCGGACCTCAGGCGCCCCGACCCGCAGCGGCTGGTGCAGGCGTACCACGCGTCGGGTAGCGCACTGAATCTTGTGCGCGCCTTCACCCAGGGTGGCTACGCCGACCTACGTCAGGTGCACGCCTGGAATCAAGACTTCGTGCGGGATTCAGCCGCTGGAGAGCGATACGAGGAACTCGCCCAACACATCAACCGAGCGCTGTCCTTCATGCAGGCATGCGGAACGGATCCCGTCGAGTTTGAGCGAGTGGAGTTCTACGCCGCTCACGAGGCGCTGTCGATGGATTACGAGCGGGCGCTCACCCGGATCGACTCACGCACCGGAAAGCCGTACGACGTGTCGGGTCACTTCCTGTGGATCGGGGAGCGGACGCGTCAACTCGACGGCGCCCACATGCATTTCGCGTCGACCATCAGCAACCCCATCGGCATGAAAGTGGGGCCGACGGCATCACCGGATGAGATCGTCGAAGCCGCCCAGGTGCTCAACCCCGATCGGATACCCGGTCGACTGTCCCTGATCACCCGTGTGGGCGCGGGCCAGGTGCGCGACGTGCTCCCGGGAATCGTCCAGAAGGTTGACGCCAGTGGAATTCCCGTGGTGTGGGTGTGCGATCCGATGCACGGAAACACGCGGGAGGCGGCGAGCGGCCACAAGACGCGACTCTTCGATGACGTCATCGATGAGGTTGAGGGGTACTTCGAGGTGCACCGTCAATTGGGGACGTTCCCGGGCGGAATCCACGTGGAGCTCACCGGCGATGATGTCACCGAGTGCATCGGCGGCACAGCCGGAGTCGCCGAAACCGACCTGCATCAGCGGTACGAAACGGCCTGTGATCCTCGGTTGAATCGTGAGCAGAGCTTGGAACTGGCGTTTCTCGTCGCGGACATGCTGCTGAAGCGCTGATCAACACACGGGTCGACGTGGCCATGGACCGCCGAGCACGACTGAGCGCCATCATGAAGCGAGACGGGTCGATGTGCGTGTGGTGTCGCCGGGACATCGACACGGACCTCGTCGCGGCGACGACTGAGCACCTTGTGCCCCGCATCAAGGGCGGACCGAGTTGGTTGGAAAACGAAGTGGCTGCCTGTCGGCGGTGCAACGGTGAGCGCGGCCACCGAACGCCGGCCGAGTGGATCGAGGAGTGTCAACGCCGTGGCTGGGAACCGGCGATCNCCACGGTGATNGCTNTNTTCGAGGAGTTCCAGGNGAAGGTCGCCCGCGAGGGAGGTGCGCGACGAGCCCGGCCGTACGTGGACAGTCAGTTGCGGCGACTGCGCAAGATGCGGGTGGGGTGACGCTGGCGGTGAGTTCGAATCAGATGATGCGCAAAATCACTGTGGTTCCGCGGGGAACGAGCTCTCCCGGTGACGGCGACTGATCGAAGACGCGATTCAAGCGCGTGACCTCGCCATCGTCGATTTCTGCCACGAGTCCCAGACGTTCGAGTTCGGCGACGGCGTTGTCCTGACGCATGTCGATTAAGTCCGGCACTTCCACCGGAGGCGGACCCTTGGACACCACGATCTCCACCGTGCTGCCCGAGTCGACCACGGTGGNNGCCTTCGGAGACATGGACACAACGCGACCCTGGGCAACGGAGTCGGAAAACTCCTTCACGGCCGCGACTTGAACCCCGGCCTCTTCGAGACGCTTGATGGCGACGCCTTGCTTCTTGCCGGTGATGTCCGGAAGCTCGACCGGCTCAGGGCCTTTGGAAACGATCAGATCCACCGGCGTATCCGGAGGCACCGGATCGCCGATGGGGGGATCGGTCCGGGCGACTTGTCCGGCGGGGATTTGGTCGTCGAAGGCTTCCACCCGACCCCCGGATGCCAGACCAGAGGAGACGATGGCTTCGGTTGCCTCCTTNGGTGTGGAGCCGCGAACATCCGGGACGGCGTAGCGTTCCGGCCCGAGCGAGACGACGACTCCGACGGTTCCGGAGGCGGCGATGCCCTCTCCCGGGCCCGGGTCTGTTGTCAGTACCGAGCCGGCGGGGACGGTTTCGCTGTATTGCTCGGCCGTTGCCTCGATCGCCAAGCCCTCCGCCGCGAGNGTCGCCGTNGCCTCGTCGAAGGTTTGGCCGACCACATCGGGCGTGGGGGAGTAGGTGCCGGGGCCAACGGCTAACCACCAGCCGGCCANACCGGCTCCGGCGATCGCGACGATGACAGCGATCGCGACGAATAGGCGCACGCCCCGCCGTGGCCGCTGGTCCTCGTACTCGCCGAAGTCGTCGTCATCGAACCCGTCGGAGTCCCCGTAATCGGCGTGATCCCCATAATCCGCGTGCCCGTCTCCGGCCTCAGTCGCAACGTCGCTTCCGGCGCCCGGCTCGTACCCCAGTCCGNTACCTGCCGCGGCAGGGTTGTCCAAGCCGACGACCAAGGTGTCGTTCATCGCGGGGGCATCCATGAACGGTGTCGGAGCCGGAAGAGAAGCCCGGGCTCGNCGGACGTCGGCAAGGAAATCCTGACTGTTTCGGTACCGCTGCCCGGGGTCGCGGCGAGTGGCGGTGCGAACAATCGCATCGGCTTCCGGGGGAATCCCACTGCGCACACTCGATGGAGCGGGAACGTCGGAATTCACGTGCTGGTACGCAACCGAGAGCGGACTGTCGCCACCGTGCGGGACCTGTCCGGTGACCATCTCGAACAAACAAATGCCGGCGGCGTAGAAGTCCGTGCGCTCATCCGCCTCGCCGCGTTCCACTTGTTCGGGCGCCAGGTACGCCACCGTGCCGATCAGGACGCCGGCCGTTGCGTTGGTTTCGGATGTGGCGACTGCTCGGGCGAGACCGAAGTCGGCCACCTTGACTCGACCATCGTGAGAAATCAGTACGTTCTCGGGCTTGATGTCCCGATGCACCAATCCCGCTGCGTGCGCCGCCGCAAGCGCCTCCACGACGGGTTCGAGGAAGACCAGGGCCTGCTCGGTGGTGAGGGGACCGTAGTTGCGAATAACGTCGCGCAGTGTTCGACCGGGAATGAGCTCCATGGCCAGGTACACCAGTCCGTCGGCCTCACCCTGGTCGTAGACCGCGACCACGTGCGGGTGGGAGAGCCGGGCGGCCGACTTGGCTTCACGTTCGAAACGGGCGACGAACCCCGGATCGGCAGCCAAGTGCGGATGCATGACCTTCAAGGCCACCAGACGATCGAGACGAAGATCGACCGCCTCGTACACCGTCGCCATCCCGCCGCGTGCGAGAAGTGCGCGAACCTCGTAGCGAGAGCCAACCACCTTGCCGACGAGTCCCGCGCGCCCACCCGACTCCATTCCGGCGAGTGTAGGTCGGCACGCAGACGCCTCGCAGGAGCCACGCCCTCGTCCGGGGCCTCATCGCGCAAGACAAGACATGACTCAGTCGGTCATCGCATGCTCAGACCAGAACCTGCAGTCGCGACGCCAAGCATCGAGGGGGTGTCGGCCGGCCACAGGGTGGGACCGAGTTCCCGATGTGCTGTCTTATCCCTGGCGCCCCTTGAAGCGAGGATTCTTCTTGTTGATCACGTAGATCCGACCGCGCCGCCGGACTACCTGTGAACCAGACTTGTTCTTCAGCGACTTTAAGGAAGCTCGAACCTTCATGACGACATCCTTTTCGAGTGGTAAGGAAGTAAGGCCATTTCTCGGGCATTCTTGATGGCTCGGGCGACCATCCGCTGCTGACTCACGGTGAGACCGGTGACGGAGCGCGACCGAATCTTGCCCCTGTCGGAAATGAACCTCGCCAGCAACGTTGTGTCCTTGTAGTCAATGGAATCCACGTGCGCGGGCAAGAACGGTGTGCGGTTNACACGCCGNGAGCTGTTGTCTTTCGNGCGGTCTTTGGGGGGCATGGCTGTCGTCACCTACCCCAGTTGTCGGGAGAAACGTGACCACGCTTCACGGCGGCGACGAGTCGACGAGGAACCCGGTAAGTGGTCCCTCGCACGATGACGGGAACGAGGGTGGGCGTTTCCGCCCTCCACTGGGATCGTCGGTGTCGTGTCCGGCTTCGAGACGTCCGACGCTTGGGAACTGCCATGTCGTGCTCCTTCTATGCGGCGTAGGGGATGTCTCCGAGCCACGGCTCTAGGCCGTCCTCGGATGTCAGCCATGTTCCTGGTTCGCGTTGCAATTCGGCATTGGAGAGCAGCAGGTTGCCGAAGATGGTGTGAACCCCGTTTGGTGCGCACCCNACTCCCGTCAGAATCAAACGGGTCAGTGGCGTNTCGGGATCCCACTCGGAGTGCTGACCGATACTCACTTGGCCGTCCACTCCTTCCCACGTATTTGCCATCGATGGGCGAGTGGGAACCCAGAAACATCCGCGAGACCGGAATCGGCCGGAGAGGCCTTGAATCTCATCCACAAGTCGCTCGGGATGAAACGGTCTCGTGGAGGACAGGTCNATACGCCAAGCCCGGCTTTCCCCCAGATTCGGCAGCTTGTACTCAGAGCGAGGATTTCGCCACGCGTGNGCCTCGCGACTGCTGTGGCGACCTGAGGTGAGNGCCTCCACGTCGATGTTTTCAATCCCCGGCACGAATTCGGCCGTCGGACGCATCAGAGCCGAAATGAAATCGCCGTCCACGTCTGAGATCGCNCCCATGGAAACAATCAGATCCGCGTATTCCACCTGTGCACAGGCAGCCTCGCCAACACTGCGTGGATCTCCAGGGCCGGTCTGCAGTCCCGACTCACCAAGCCAGTCAGAATCGAGAAGATGATCCACCGCGCCCTCGCCCGGGACCGTGCTGATGACGCTGGCAAGTCGGACGTAGCGTGAAACCTGGGGGTCGCGCGCGATCGTGGCGCACAAGTGATCGGCTTCCGCGCTCACCGGCAGGCACGCCACGATCGTCTTCCACTCTGGCTCCTGCGCGAGCCTGTGAATCGTCGGAAGTATGTCCTCGCGGACGGCGCAACCCACGCACGCGTGCTGGAGGTCGATGGTGGCGGTGTCCTCTGATCCATGCATGGAACTCACGAAACGTGAGAGTTGTTGGGTGATTGGCTCGATCACATGGCGTATCGCCACAACGTCTGGCANAGCCCAGACCAACGAGGCCATCGTGGCCTGCATGGCCGTCGGATCGACCCCGGTGACCACGATCAAGGGCTTTCTCATGAAGAGCTCCCATACCGCCGACGGAAGGCCTCGACGCGACCTTCGGTATCAATGACTCTGGTCTGCCCCGTCCACAGAGGGTGGCTGTCGCTCGAGATCTCCACATCCATGACTGGCATCTCGACACCGTCCACCACCTGACGGGANAGATCGGAGCGACTCACCAGTGTCGACCGGGTGACGAAGATCCGGCCTGTGGAGATNTCCCGGAAGCCCACAGGTCCGTACTCAGGGTGAATACCCTTTTTCACAATGTCCTCACTCATATTTGCGCTACGTCGGCCAATCCCGTACTCTAATGAAAATGATTTTCAATTGCAATAGGAGCAGGCCCTCGCGAGAAGGTCGACGNNCCGAGGGAGTGTCATGGCCCGTGTNTGCCAAGTGACGGGAGCTACCCCGGGCTTTGGAAACACCATCTCCCACTCCCACCGTCGATCGAAGCGGCGCTTCAACCTCAATGTTCANAAGAAGACNTACTGGGTTCCTAGTCTTGGACGGAAGGTGACGCTGACTGTCAGCGCGCGCGGCATCAAGACGATCGACAGGCGTGGCATCGACGCGGTGGTCGCGGCGATCATCCAGCGAGATGGGCATCTGTAATGTCCAAGAAGAGCAAGGACCTCCGCCCCATCATCAAGATGCGTTCGACGGCCGGCACCGGGTACACGTACGTAACTCGCAAGAACCGCCGCAACAACCCGGATCGGCTTGTACTTCGCAAGTTCGACCCGGTTGTCCGTCGGCATGTTGAATTCAAGGAGGACCGCTAGTGGCGAAGAAGTCCAAGGTTGAGGCAAACGAGCGTCGAAAGCGAACCGCCGCNAAGTACGCCGCGCGCAGGGCCTTGCTNAAGGAGCAANTTCGGACNGCGCGAAGCGACAGTGAGCGCGCGGAAGCTGTCCGAGCCTTGAGCAAATTGCCTCGGGANGCCAGCCCGACCCGTATCCGAAATCGTGATGCCGCCGACGGTAGGCCTCGTGGCTACCTTCGGAAATTTGGACTTTCTCGAATCAACGTGAGAGCGATGGCTCATCGCGGCGAACTTCCGGGAGTTACGAAGTCCTCCTGGTAGAGGTACTGCTGCTTCGGCGCGCAAGGTATTGGTTCGTGCGCGCTGACAGCGATGGTGCACGGCTCACGTGAGTCGAGGCAGTAATTGAGAGACTCGATCCGCGAGGGCCCCGAGCGACACCACGACCGGGAGAGACGCGATTGCGGGTACCACCTGCGTTTCAATCAGTTCGTGGGTGCGAGCCCGAGNCTGAGGTCCCTCGCGCTGGATGCCGTCGGCCTGCCAAGGGATATCAGGCGAGCACCACACGACCAAGGTTCGTGATCTCTCCGCCGCGGACCCCATCCGCGCGAACGCTGAAGCGAGCAACGAGTCGTCGTTGAAGTACTGAAGGCTGTAGACCGCAGTCATGATGGGCGCCGGATCGCAGATCACCACACCGTCGGTGGGACTCGCTGCGATGGCCTCATCAAGCAGCCTTTGTTGCGTGCGCAGGATTTCTTCTTGTTCATTTTGGGTGGGGAGTCGCTTGGACCTCGCCACGAAATCTCGCACAACTTCAGGGACAATCGTGACCGATCTTTCACACTCACTTCCACGCAGCGCCTGACTCAGGCCATTCGCGAGCGTGGTCTTGCCGGTGCATTCGCCCCCGAGNAGAAGCACGCTGATGGTCATGGNCAAGTATTGGAGCATGCCGGCCTCGCTCGCCTACGTGGGCATCCTCGTTTTCGTGCTCGCAGGATCGTTGTGGCTCGAAGTGGTTCTGCGAACGCACGTCTTTCGCCGGTGGCCGCGACTGTTTCTGGTGATGGTCGTGGTCGTGTGGCCGTTCCTGGCATGGGATGCGTACGCTATCGCTAACGGTCATTGGTATTTCGATACCGACATGATTACCGGGATCTATCTGCCGGGGAATATTCCGCTGGATGAATTGCTGTTCTTCCTGGTGATTCCGCTCGCCTCGATCCTCACTCTCGAAGCTGTGCGCAGTGTCAAGGGTTGGCCCGTGGGTGACGGGAGCGATCGATGACCTACACGCAGATAGCGATTCTCGCGGTGGCCGCAGCCGTCATCATCGACCTGTTCGTNTTCCGCACTCGTCTTGTGCGGCGTCGGGCTTTCTGGGTCTCTTACGCCATCATCTTCTTCTTCCAACTCATCACCAACGGCATGTTCACGGGATTCGGGATCGTTCAATACGACGGAGCAGCGATCATCGGATCAACGTCACCAACGACCGAGCCGCCACCGTTCCTCGGTGACGGGCGAGTGGCGTTTGCGCCCGTGGAAGATCTGCTCTTCGGTTTCTCGCTGATCCTGCTGTCACTGTCCCTGTGGGTGCTGTTCGGTCGCCGAGGGATCGCCCGGACGCCCNCCGCGGGCCCGCCGATGTGGCGTCGGGGCGAGGACGAATAGCGCCCGCGTTTTCGATGACGTGTGCATCTGCGCGCGCTGANTCACACGCGCNGATTCACACGCGCCAATTCACGCGTACGACGGGTTGATCCCGTGCACGTGACCGGCTCCGTGTCGCCGGCGAGCNCGCACGGCTCGCCGCCAGGCCGGTAGGGCAACCCACAGGCGCTCGCGCATCGATACACGTGCCCGCTTCTTGAAGACCTCGTAGTCGATGTTCGCGACTTCGTCGGCTATACCGCAGTACAAGATGCGTGCAGCATCGATGCAGTCACGTGACGATGGATGCAGCATGTCGATACCCGGGCGNGATTCCGCTNCGAGGCGCTTGACGCGATCGATCTGGTGCCGAAATGCTGCTTTGACCTCCGGCGTTGCTTCGCGCCTNTCCAGAACNGCTCGGTTCACGCCGAAACGCTCGAGCTCATCCATCGGAAGATAGATGCGTCCGCGGTCCAGATCCTCGGACACGTCGCGGANGAAGTTCGCGAGTTGGAANGAGACNCCGAGCTTCATCGCNTAGTCGTAGGCCGCAGGATCCGACGGCTCCAGGATCGGCACCATCTGCAAACCAATGACGGCGGCCGAGCCGTAGACGTACTCATACAGGTGCTCGTACGTGGGGTACTCGGACACGGTGAGGTCCATGCGCATGGAATGTAAGAAAGCTTCGAAGTGCTCGCGGGGGATCTCCCAGCGCAGGACCGTGTCCACGACCGCCCGGCACACCGGATCGTCCGAACGCCCGCGTTCGAGGTCGGCAAGGAATGCATCGCCCCAGGTGCCGAGCCAGTCGGACTTCTCTTGATCGGACAGCGTCGAAGCCAGATCGTCGACGATCTCATCGGCGTACCGNGCGAAGCCGTACAACGCGTGGACGTAGGGCCGCTTGCCGGGTGGAAGCAACAACGTTGCGAGGTAGTAGGTCTTGCCATGGGCCGCGTTGAGTTCCCGGCACCGTTCGTAGGAGGTGCGCAACTGCGGATCGGTGATCCCTGCGCGGTCCAGATCCCGAGAACTCATGCGCCCGAATCTATCGGCGGGCGCGGGACCGATACGACGGATCGGGGCCGGTGATGCGCTCGGCGGCGAGACGACCGGAGACGAGCACCATGGGAACGCCCACGCCGGGCTGGGTNCCNGAGCCGGTGAANACGACGTTCTCTCCCCANATGTTGCCCGGGCGGAACGGGCCGGTCTGCAGGAAGGAATGAGCCGAGGCGAAGGGTGCCCCACGTTCCATTCCCCGGTCAGCCCAGTCCTGCGGGGTGGTGATGTCCTCCACCTCGATGGCATCGCCGAAGCCGACGTAGCCACGCTCCTCCAAGGTCCGAATGACTTCATCGCGGTACCGGTCCTTGGTCAGCGACCAATCGATGGGCGAGTCGAGATTGGGTGTGGGAAACAGGACGTAGTAGATGTGCTTGCCGTCAGGGGCCAGATCGGGGTCCGAGCGACTCGGGTTGGTCACCAACAGGCTCGGATCGCTCATGAGTTGCTTGCGGTCGATCAGNTCCTCGAAGACGCCCTTCCATGANTTNCCGAAGTGAATGTTGTGGTGCGCNAGCTTCGAGTANTCNGCCGATGAGCCAGCCANGAGCAGGTAGCACGAAGGGGAGTAGTCCAGTCGGCGCACGCTCCACGGTTCCCGGCNGAGCAAGTCGCGGTAGGCGATGGGCAGGTCGGGGTTGAGCACGAAGGCGTCTGCCGTGATGCGCTCACCGTCGGAAGTAATGGCCGCCGTGGCGCGGCCGCCCGACACCTCGATGGTCTCGACGTTCGTGCCGTAGCGGATGGTGACGCCGTGCTTCTCGGCGGCTGCCGCCATCGCCTGGGGTACGGCGTGCATTCCGCCCTTGGGAAAGAAGACCCCGGCGACAGAGTCCATGTAGGCGATGACTGCGTAGATCGCGAGCGCGTCGTAAGGCGACAAGCCTGCGTACATCGCCTGAAACGAGTAGACCCGTTCGGTGCGGGGATCGGACAGAAACTCGCGCACTTTGGGAGCTAGCTTGCGAAAACCACCGATCGCGAACAAGCGCGCGAGGTCGGGGGTGATCAAGTCCAACGGTGAGTCGATATTCCGATCGATGAAGTCCTTCATTTCGTATCGGTAGAGGTCGGATACGAAGTCCACGTACCGGCGGTAGCCCGCCGCCTCTTGCGGACCGATGACGGTGTTGATCTCCTCGGCCATCTCGTCGACGTCGGCGTGCACGTCCAATACGGAACCGTCGGGATAGAACGACCGATACAGCGGCGCTATCGGAGATAGCTGCAGCCAGTCCTCCATGTTCTCGCCGAGGCAGTCGAAAGCATCGGCGATGAGATCGGGCATCGTCAGCACNGTGGGGCCGGTATCGATGCGGTACTCACCCGACGGCCCTTGCAACTGCACCTGACCGGCTCGGCCTCCGGGGTGGTCATCGCGCTCGAGGATCGTCACCGCCCGACCGGCGCCCGCGAGTCGCATCGCCGCTGAGAGGCCCGCAAGGCCGGCACCGACGACAACCACGTCGTCCGTCGGNCCCGCNACGGTTCGCGGACCGGTCCACGGCATGAAGCGCTGGGCCTGGGCGAGAACGGACATTGGGCTCCTTGCTAAGCGGGCGTGGCTGGGCGGGGTCTAAGTGTGCCGTGAATCAGACGCTTCTGCGCGTTGCGGCGTACGCCAGCCCGGTGAGCACCTCTCGTGCGTCGTCGGAAAGCCCCGCACCATCGAGGGAAGCCAGTGATCGATCGAGGAGCTCGTCGATCATCGTTTCGGTGCTCGCGAGGGCCCCGGTGTCCGCAATGATGGAGCGCAGGGTCTCGACGCCGGAGTGGTCGAGGCCGGGATCGCCGAGCAGGGCACGCAGATGGCCGCGTTGCGCATCATCGGCCCGCTGATGCGCGAGAGCGATGAGCACCGTGCGCTTACCTTCGCGCAGATCATCTCCTGCAGGTTTGCCGGTCTGTTCCGGGTCGCCGAAGACCCCGAGAACGTCGTCGCGCAGTTGGAAGGCTTCACCGAGGGGCAGTCCGTATCCGGAGTAGGCGGCGACGATCTCCTCCGGTGCGCCGGCGATGGCCGCACCGATGTGCAGGGGGCGTTCGATCGTGTACTTCGCTGACTTGTAACGAACCACCTGCATTGCACGATCCACCGAGCCGCCGCCGTTCGCCTGCTCGAGGAGGTCGAGGTACTGGCCGGCCATCAACTCCGAGCGCATCTCGTCATACACGCGCTTTGCGCGAGTTAACGCATCGCGATGAAGATCGGAGGTCAACAGGACTTCGTCTGCCCAGGACAAGCACAGGTCGCCGAGCAGAATGGCCGCTCCCACTCCGAAGGACTCGGGCGAGCCCAACCATTGTTCGTTGCGGTGCACTCCGGCGAAACGTCGGTGAGCCGCCGGCAGGCCNCGCCGGGTATCCGACCCGTCCATGACGTCGTCGTGAATGAGGGCGCACGCCTGCAGGAATTCCAAACCCGTGACGGCGTGAACGACGGCCGACTCCTCGGCAGATCCCAGGGTGACGTCGGACGTGGCGCCCCGCCAGCCCCAGTACGCGAACGCTGGACGCAGTCGCTTTCCGCCGGCAAGGAGATCCCGTAACGCGGAGACGAGCGGTTCCATATCCGGGCTGACGTTCGCCAGCAGCGCGCCCTGTCGGGCGAGAACGTCGTCGATCGTCGCCTGAACACGTGGTCGAAGGTCCGCGGCGTCCAACGGAGCCCGGATCAGTTCAGACGTGAGATCAGACGTGTCATGCGGCACCGCGCCAGCGTAGCGAGCGAGCGGGAATGGGGGCGCGGCTCGCGCTGTCTGGGTATTCAAGTGTTCGGGTATTTGGGTGTCCGGGTATTCGGCTCCCGCTAGCCCCGTCCGACAAGAGACGCCGTTATCTCCGCACCCATGCCCACTAGCGGAAGCCCGCCTCCGGGGTGCGAACTCCCGCCGACGAGGAAAAGGCCGGGGATTGGTGAGGCGTTCGTTGGTCGGGCGAACGCCGCGCGCGGGCCGTTGCTTGCGGTTCCGTAAATCGATCCGCCCGGAGCCCTCGCCGTGCGCTCGAGATCCGCGGGGCTTCGCCACTCGTGCCACAGAACCCGATCCCGAACGTCCACGCCGCGCTGGGCCAACAGGTCGAGGATCCGTTGGGCGTACCCCTCGGCGAGTCCTGGGCTGGTCCAATCCACACCCCCGGCCGGGTCGTGGCGGGGGGCGTTGATCAGCACGAACCACGATTCGTGATCGGAGTCCGGTCGCATCTGGGGGTCGTCGGGTGAGCACACGTAGATCGCGGGGTCCTCGACCGGTCGTGGCGCGCGGCCGAAGATCGCATCGAATTCTGCGTCGTAGTCCTCCGGAAACCACACGTTGTGATGCTGCAGCCCAGGTGTTCTGCCGCGAAGTGCGAGCAGCAGGACGAAGCCCGCCAGGCTCGGATCGGTTCGGTCGATGGATCGGGCTGCCTTGATCGCACGCTCGTCGTGAAGTAGGTCGGAGTACAGGACACCTGCATCGATGCCCGAGACCACCACGTCGCACTCGTGATGCGCGCCGTCCGCGACGACGCCGGTGACGCCGGCCTGATTGGTCGTGACCTCGGTGACGTCGACGCTGGTTCGAACATCGACTCCGCGTTCGATGCATCGCCGGTGGAGAGCGTCGGCGAGCGTGCCCAGGCCGCCCCCGAGATGCCACACGCCGAACTCCTGCTCAACGTAGGGGACCGTCGCCAAGACCGCCGGCGCCTTGCGCGGATCCGATCCGGTGTAGGTCGCGTACCGGTCCAGCAGCGTTACCGCGCGCGGGTCGGACAACATCGAGCGCCCTAGTCCGCGCAACGTGGACCAAGGGGCGATCGTTCGCACGTCTGCGGGTTTTGCCAGTGGTAGCAGCGTGCGCCACCCGGCGAGAGGGGATTGCAGGAACGGCCTGCGGGTGAGTCGCCACATCTGGCCAGCGCGATCCATCAAGGCGCGCCATTGACTCCCGGTATCCCCACCGAACGCGTCGTGAAGCGCCATGGCGCATCGCGCGGGATCGACACCGGGAACGGTGGCCGTGGTTCCATCCGCGAAGTGGTAGCCGAAAGCCGGCTCCACTTCCTGGAGATCGACTTCCTCCTCCAACGGCCGGCCGGTCTTCATGAACAGATCGCGGTAGACCGCAGGCAGAGTGAACAGACTCGGGCCGGTGTCGAACGCGAAGCCGTCGCGTCGATAGGTAGCCAACTTTCCACCGACGTGGGGCGAGGCCTCGAACAACTGAACGGCGTGACCCTTGACGGCCAGTCGTGCCGCCGTCGCTAGGCCGCCTGCGCCGGCACCGATGACGATGACGCGACTCATCCGGCCAACCTCCGGCCCTTCCACTGCGTCGAGCCACGGAGGTGGCGCCACCACGACACACCATTGATGGCTGTGAAGGCGAGGATGGAGGCCGGGTGAGCGAGCGCATCGGGGAATGTGCGCTCCCCGGTTCCTTGCGCAACGACGACGCGGCCACCCACGCCGGCGGCGTACCCGGCAACTCCCCAGGCGCGCGTGGATCCTCGACCGAAGACCGCGCCGATCACCGGGACGACGTAGATGCCCAGCAGGAGTCCGTTCACCGCGATCGAGCCGGCGATTCCGGAGAAGGCCGCCCAGGCCGACTTGGTGTACCCGTCGATCAGGTCCGTTGCGCAGCAGTACATCCGACACGACGCAATATGCGAGCCGTCGACGGTCAGTGCGCGGTGGCCGGCCCGCCGCACAACCCGCATTAAGGCGACGTCTTCGATGACTTCACCACGCACCGCTGCGTGGCCGCCCGATTGTCGGTACGCGCGGGCGTCGAAGACGAGGAGTTGACCGTTGGCAACGGACATCGACGCCCACTGCCGACTGTGTGCAACGCCGAGGGGAACGGTGGTCATCCACGACCATGCTAGGAGTGGTTGCACAAGCCTCTCGAGCCAGGTGACCGCGTCCTGCCGCGGATACGGAGCAACGAGGTCGGCGCTCTCGGACCGAAGCTGATGCACCAATGCGTTGATTGCGTCGGGCTGGAGAACCACATCGGCGTCCATGAACACCAGCACCGACGCATCGGGTGTCGACTCGGCTAGTCGCGCGCAGGCGAAATTCTTGCCCAGCCATCCTGGTGGTGGCGCTTGATCGGCTGCGCGCGTCACGCGCACTCGGGGATCGTCGGCTGCTGCGCGCTCGGCTACCTCGGCCGTACCGTCAGATGAGCCGTCGTCGAGAACGTGGATGGTCGTCTGGGGGATACCCCGTTGCCGCTGAACGCTCGCCAGGGCGTCGCCGAGAGCGTCGGCTTCATTCCGGGCGGGGATGTGCACAGCGATCGACTCGGTGATGTCCGTATCAACCGGTGTCGGGCGCCGAAGGACTCGCCTGTTCCACGCGGCGTGGGCGGTGAGTGCGATCGCGCCCACCGCCAATGCGGGCAGAAGGCGCCTCACCATGTGGGCTGGCTCCACAGACGCCACGCCCACGGAATGATCACGATTCCCATGGCGNCGCCTCCCCAGATCGCGACCGCGGGGCGGTCGAAGAATACGGCGGCTCCCAGAACGTTGGACGCGTAGGTCCACAACAGCAGCGTGTTCGGTGCCGAGTCGTTCGCGGTCTTTCGGGGAAGTCGGTCGAGCAGGAACATCAGCAGCATGCCGGCCAGCCACCACCCGAGGAAGTTCTGCAGCGGAATGCCCGGTATCCCTGGCAGTTGCCATCGGACCTTCGTCCAGGTCCAGTAGCCTTCGCCCACCATCTGCGGGTCCAGGAACAAATCCCACGACATCAGCAGCCAGCCGCCGATGATGGCGACACCCAGGCTCGTCGTCGATAGACGTTGGACTGCGAGAAGCATCGGATACGCCACCATCGACCACGCCATGGGAATGAGGATCGGCACGGACAGCACTGAAACTCCGAGAGCGCTCGTGTACTCGTACTCACCGAACGGAAATTGCGTCGTTGTTCCAAGCACCTCGATGAGCCACCCGAACGCGAGTGTGATGAGGAAAAAGCCGAGGGTCCATGCGAGCCCACGATTCACGAAGGCGTGCGTGACGGAGGCAAGGAAAAAGGCCGTCACCGACGCTGCGGTCACAGCGACGCGTGCCGAGTCGGGCACCAGAACCCACGCGATCTGCAGGCCGATGGTCAGAGCGACGAACGCCCACGGGATGAGTCGAAACCACCGGTTTCCGCCCCGACCGGGCTGCGACCGCGGGCCGGTATAGACGCGCTGGCTCACGCTTCGCAAGCATAGGGTGAGCGCCATGGCGACGGACTCCCCGGATTTGGGCGTCGATCTGAGCCGGACTCTCCCGCTGGTTGTCGAAGCGATCGAACGTTGGCAGGAGTCCTATGGCGGCGTTGAGTCTGCGCCGGTGAGTGTTGTCGACGCTGAGGCGTGGCGCGAGACGCTTGATCAATTCTTGGTTCGCCTCACCGATGAGCAATACCCGTTCTTCCACCCGCACTACGCCGGGCAGATGTTGAAGCCCCCGCACCCGGTGGCGGTGGTCGGATATCTAGCCGCGATGTTGATCAATCCGAACAATCACGCCCTGGACGGGGGGCCATCCACCGCCGCGATGGAGAGCGAGTGTGTGGAGCGCCTGGCCGGCATGTTCGGGATGGATCAACACCTCGGACACCTGACCTCCAGTGGCACGATCGCGAATCTCGAAGCTCTGTGGGTAGGCAGAGAGGAAAAGCCCGGCTCCGTCATCGCCGTCAGCCGCGATGCTCACTACACGCACGCGCGCATGGGCAACGTCCTCGGTGTTG
>PBWE01000042.1 GCA_002728915.1 Micrococcales bacterium | reverse complement strand
TCCGCGGCAAACGCCAGCGCCGCGTCGCACTCGTCGGCGGTCAGCGCCATGGGTTTTTCCAAGACAACGTGCAGGTCNCGCTCNAGGGCNTTCATTGCCCAGTCNTGGTGACTNTTCGGGGGAGTGGAGACGACGACGAGATCCAACAGGCCNGAGTCNAGCATCTCGTCGGCATCGGTGAAGCCGGTGAGGTCGGGGGCGAGCTCGCGGGCCGCGTCAATGCGCTCGGGATTGGTGTCACACACGGCGGTGAGTGTGAGTCCGGGTGTGGCCTGCACCGCCTGATTGTGTTCGTGGCCGATGGCGCCGTAGGCGAGAAGACCGACTCTGATTTCTGGCACGTGTAATCCTTCGAGGCTTCGGGAGCTGGTGAGTGGTGTGGACCGTGACGTTACCGAAGACCGAGGGTTCGGGCGATTTGGCGGCCGATCGATCGCTGACCCGCGGGATTNGGGTGGAANGCNGCAGAAGCGAANGGNCCGGACAGCGTGGTNACNCCGAAGACCCAGGACTTGTCACCGGCACACACCCCGTGGCCCGTGGTGGATTCTCCGGANGCNCCCCAGATCCCGGCGACCGGNTNCCAGCCNAGCGCCNCGGTGGCGAGGATCTGCCCGTTCAGCGTTCCGTTGNCCGTGGANAGATTTCGATCGGACCCNAACGACGGAGAGNAGAGGTACGGATTGGGCGCCTGCNGAGCCAGAATCGTGTCCCGCGCCCAGGCGAAGTCCGACGGGCTCAAGGTCAAGTAGCGACAAGGTTCTCCCACCGCCGAACGGGTGATGTCGGGATACGTCATCGGCAGGACGCGAGCGCCATCGGCCAGATTCAAGGGCGCGACCTGAGCGCCGGAGGCCAGCGTGCACGATGCACCCCCGAGGCACCCGGCGAGCTGGGCGTACTTGGCCGGAAGCTGCCCAGTCAGGGTTTGCACTCCCTCGTTGACCGAATCGAAGCGACTCAGCGGCAGCGTGCTCGCGGAAGCGACGGGGCAGTTGAAGCTCAATGCGCAGGTGCTGAGAACCGAGGTGAATCCGATGTCGTTGCCCCCGGCGGACAAGGCGACGATGTCGATCGTGCGATTGCCGATGATCGCTTGGACTTGCTCGATCTGACTTGTCTCTTGCCCGGCGAATGGGAGAGGGCCGAGCACCCCGGTCAGAATCGTCGCTCCCGAGCAGGACACGTCGATCACCGTGACCGAGGACTTCTCGGAGGAATTTTCCAGAGCAAGGGCCGCTTGCACGGGCCCGGCGNGGACGCTCCGCTTGCAGGCGTCNTCGTCGTAGTAGGGGTCGAACTCCCCATTGGGATCGCGAAGCCAGGCGTCGATGTTGCGTGGGTTTCCATCTCCNGACGCGTAGGAATCACCGAGGATNACGAACAGGTAGTCGATGACGTCTGCTTTGATCCATTGGAAGTCGACATCCGATGCTCCCGACCTGACTTCGAGCTTGAATCGGTAGGAGCCCTCCTGNAGGGGAATGTTTCGTTTGCAGGTNTTCTTCGTCAATTTGCGCCAACGAACGCGCTCGATCTGTTCTTTGCCGCGGTAGATCCGCCACTGGTATTCGTTTCCNCGGCTCTTGCANGCATCCAGGGTGACNGAGTANCCNCGTGGATTCAGGTACCAGGATTGAACGCCGTTGATGAGTCGCTCNGCTGGCTGCGCNATCTGATTACCGGCGCCTTTGAATTNTGCNGAGGGCACTGCTCCGAGTGGTCGTTTCGCGGGCACTCCGCCGTCNCCGTCAATGAANCCGTCACCGTCGACNTCNTTGGACTGCGGAANCATCCGCCAGTCNCCCCGAGCCTTNGCGTTNTCCGCGGCCTGAGCGGGNAGAGCCACCCCNANGGCGACGAACAGNCTCATCGCCGCAGCAAGAGNCCNNANNCCCANCANNGNNAGCACGATACGTGGTGGGGTGANTTCTGCGTTACGTGACCACCATGGGCACCGGACCCTTGGCGCGGTAGGTGGCTCGCGGTTCGGCGCGCGGAATCGGATGCAGCGAGTCCGCCGGCATCAGGTGATGACGGGCGGCTGCGTGCAACAAGATGATGCGCGCCTCGAGCAGGGCGAACTGGTCACCGAGGCACTTGCGCGTCCCGGCACCGAAGGGAAAGTACGCGCCACGTGGGAGATCCGCATGTAGTTGCGGCGTCCATCGTGATGGCTCCCACGTATGCGGATCGGGAAAGNACGAAGGATCTCGGTGGGTGACGTATTGACTGATCAGGACGTGGGCTCCCGCCGGCACCCGCACACCGTCGACCACAACGTCCTGCAGGGCTCTGCGGGGGGCCACCCAGACAGGTGGGGCGAGTCGAAGCGACTCCGAGACCACCTGGCCAGCGACCTCGGTGCTCATCACATCGGCAACCGTCGCGGGGGCTCCGGCGGTGATCCAGTCCTGCGCAAGAGCCTCCTCGCGTAGCGCCGCGAACACGTCGGGGCGGGTGCCCAGCCAACTAAAGGCCCAGGTCAAAGCATTGGCGGTCGTCTCGTGGCCGCTCAGAATCAAGGTGAGTGCCTCATCGCGAACTTCGTCGTCGGTGAACGCCGATCCGTCTTCATCGCGAAGAGCCAGCAGCAGACCGAGAAGATCATCGTCCTCGGCGTTGTGCTGGCGACGCTCGGCGATGAGATCTTCGGCGATCGCGGCGAGCTCGTCGGCCGCTTGCCGGAACTTGCGCCAGTAGGGCAAGGGCAGGGAGTCGAGTCGATCCAGGCCGGGCAGCATGGTTCGCTCGATCCGATCAATGGCGATCTCCATGGACTCGGCGATCTGATCGGTGTAGCGATCGGCATCGGTACCGAAAAGCGTGCGCGCGACGATCAGCAGAGTCAGGCGCATCATCTCCGGCGCCAACTTGATGGTGGAGCCGACCTGCCATGAGTCGACGGTGGCGCGCGAGAGCGCAGACATCTCCTCGGCGTAGGCGTCGAGTCGGGCCTTGTGGAAGGGCGGCTGCATCATGCGCCGGTGGCGAAGATGGATTGGTTCTTCGTTGGTCAACAGCCCGGCGCCGAGAACCTTTCGCATGCGCTCGAAGCCCACGCCCTTGATGAAGGAGCTCTGCTGCGCGACGGTGATCTCGTGGACCATGGCCGGGGAGAACATGCCCAGGAACAGTTCTCCTCCGAGAAAGAAGGATGACGCTGGCCCGTAGCGATTGCGCATATCCAGCAGGAACGACGGGGTGTCCCGTTGGAATCGGACGAGCAATTCACCGGGCACCCTCGCTCGCGGTCCGGGCGGCAAGCCGGACGGTGCGTCACGACGGTGGATCGCCGGGGGTGTCGGCGCATACTCGCGTGGACGCTCGGCGACGAACGGTCGAACGGGCATGAGGCCTCCCCGGCTCCGGTGTACGGACAGTGTCGACACCCATTGTGACAGCACTGGCCGCGGTCGAGATGAAAATTTGCCGTCATGACGAAAAGGCCGGTCCGTGGATCGAGGTATCCGAGTTCTCCGCCCGCGCACGCGGCATCGTGCGCGAGCATGATCTCCGCGTAGTGCGGATGCTCGGGTGCGAGGCGCTCGGGGTGCGGTGTGAGCGGCGCTGCACGAGTGGGCTCGGCTGTCACAGTCGGAATCCTCGGGGGAAGGGATCGTCCGGTGCGAGCATGTGTTGCGAGGTGCCGGTTATCCAGGCGCGCCCGGTGATGGTGGGAATGATGGCCGGGTAGTTGGCGACGCTGGTCTCGTGAATGGCCTTGCCGATGAAGTGCGTGCCGATGATCGACTCATTGGTGAGTTCTTCGCCGATCGTCATCTCACCGCGAGCAATCAGTTGCGCGACGCGAGCGCTGGTTCCCGTGCCGCACGGCGAGCGGTCGAACCAGCCCGGGTGAATGACCATTGCGTGCCGTGAATGCTGTGCGGTGCTGCCGGGTGCAACCAACTGCACGTGATGCACGTGGTCGATGGCCGGATTCTCCGGGTGGACGGGAGCAGAGTGGGTGTTGATCGCATCCATGATGCGCATGCCGATGTCGAGTAGTGCGTCGCTGGATTGCGGACCGAAGTCAGGCGCTGTGTCGATCGTGTCGAGATCAACGATCGCGTAGAAGTTTCCCCCGAAGGCCATGTCGTACGTCACGATGCCCAGTCCGGGCACCTCTACGGCCGCATCGAGTTCGGTTACGAAACTCGGAACGTTCTCGATGGTGACGGCTCGGGCGCGGGTGCCTTCGGTCTCGACGGTAGCGATGACGAGTCCGGCGGGGGTGTCCAGACGAATCACGGTCTGTGGTTCGGTCACCTCGACCATGCCTGTTTCGACGAGAACCGTCGCCACCCCGATAGTTCCGTGACCACACATGGGCAGGCAGCCGGACACCTCGATATAGACGACACCCCAGTCGGCATCCGGGCGGGTGGAAGGTTGCACGATCGCGCCGCTCATTGCTGCGTGTCCGTGGGGCTCGAACATCAGCCACGTGCGCAGGTCATCGGCCTGCTCGATGACGTATCGACGTCGCTCTTCCATGGTCGATCCTGGGAGCACGCCGACCCCGCCGACGACGACCCGCGTGGGCATGCCTTCGGTATGTGAGTCCACGCACTGCCAGGTGCGGATCGATTCCACCGCTCGATGCTAGGCGAAGAGTCGCTGCGGCCCGAGGCGTGCCTCGGCATCGCTGATCTGCTCTTCGTAGACCAAACGGGTCACCAGATCGGCTGTTCCAGCGGCCATGGCGGTGCCGATCATGCCGTGCCCGGTAGCGACGAACACCGGTTGTGCCCCGCGCTGGGGAAGGCGTCCGATGTAGGGGGCGCCGTCGATCGATGCGGGCCGGACGCCGGTCCAAGGCTGCACGGATTCTGGCGCGGTCGGAAGATCGATGGCGATTCGGGCACGGTCGATCAGTGCGGGAATCCGGTGTCCGGCGATGTCGCGATCATCGGGTGAGGTGATTTCATAGCGGGCGCTCAGGCGCAGCCCGTCGGACAGTGGATTCACCGCGGTGCGTTGATCCATCAGCAGTATTGGCCGCGTGGGCGCGGTGTCGGTGCGCGGGAGCGTCACCGAGTAACCCTTCGCTGCCCGAATCGGCAAGTCCACGTCGAGTGATCGGGCCACCGCCGGGGACCACGCTCCGGCCGCGAGGACGACGGCGTCGGCGTCAAGGGTGACGTCGCCGTCGGCTGTCCGAACGGTGGGGGATGATCGAACGTCTGTCACCACGCCGGTCATCCAACGGGCACCGGCGTCTTCTCCGCGTTGACGCATGCGCATCCACAAGTGGGCAGGGTCGAGCCCGAGATCGTCGGTGAGTTCGATCGCGGCGTTGACGTTGTCGGTCAGGCCGGGTTCGGCTCGCAATTCGGCCTCGTCAATGTCTCGGACACTGACGCCGTGGGTTCGCATGTGTCCGGCTTCGCGTTCGGCACGTTCGCCGGCTCCGGCTCCGGTGAACACTTGCCAGAGCCCGCGGGTATTGATGTCCAATGCGCCGTCGCTGAGCAAGAGCTCTGCGCTTCGTCGCAGGACTGCTTCGAGTCCGGGGTGGAAGGTGGCAACGTTGGCTTCGGTGCAGCGGCGTGCGAAGCCGATCAGCCAGTCGAGAGTTCCTTGGCCGGGTCGATTCGATAGAGCGAACGCGCCATCGTGGGTGAGCAGGGAGCGAAGACCACTTTTCACCATCCCGGGTGCGGCGAAGGGAATCGAGTGGCTGACGACGATATGTCCAGCATTGCCCATGGAAGTACCGAAGCGAGGCTTGTCCGCGTCGACAACGGTCACGGTGGCTCCGCGCTCGGCCAAGAACGCAGCACAACTGGTGCCGATGATTCCGCCACCGATGACGACGATGTTCATGGTCAGGCGGTGGTCAGCCCGGGCGCCCAGTCGCCCGCTGCGTCGAGTAGTGCGTGGAGTTCGTTGCGGGTGACGTCGTCGATCGCCGTCACTGGCCCGCGGGGCTTGCCGACGTCGAGTCCGCGAAGTGCCATGCCGGCCTTTACTTTCGCGTTGTACTGGCCCGCCTCGATGAACGTCAACACGGGCGCGATCGCGTTGTAGGCGTCGGCGCGTGAGCTCGGATCGAGAATGGCGACGTGGGCGACGGGGAGAAGGTTGGCGATGCCGCCGATCCAGCATCGGGTCCCGGAGTCGAGGAACTCCACAATCGCTGCGTCGGCACCACACACGACATCGATAGCCCCTGCGTATCGACGTGTNATCTCACCCGGTCGCGTCAGATCTCCTGATGCTTCCTTGATGCCNANGATCAAGGGATTTGAGGCCAGNTGGTCGAGGGTGTCGAAACTGAAGGGCACACCGGTGCGTTGGGGGTAGTCGTACAGCACCGTCGGCAGTCCGGCGGCCGCGACGACGGTNGACACATGATCAGCGAGCTNCNTNGGAGTCGGCAGGCTGTANGCGGGGGCGGCGAGCATGAGTCCGTCGAGTNGNAGGCTGAGAGGCNACCNCCGCGTGTTCGAGTGCTTGGCCGGTAGACATGCCACCGACGGCCCCGAGGACNGGAACCGATCCGGCGACGACNTCGTGGATTCGGGAGGTCACCGCGCGGCGCTCGTCCAGTGAGAGGGAGTACCCCTCGCCGGTGGTTCCGCAGGCGACGATTCCGTGCACTCCGGCCGCGAGCATGGACTCGACGATGGTGTCGACACGATCGAGGTCGACGCTGTCGGACTCGTCCAACGGTGTGACGAGGGGAACGAAAACCCCGGTGAGCTCCACAGGCGATGTCTACCACCTGGCGCGAGAGACGGATCAGGCTTCGGATGCGATGACGCTGGCGATGGTGTCCTCGAGGGTCCCGAGCACGATGGGTCCGATGATCTGAACCGCGACGCGACCGTCGCGGTCGAGAATNACCGTTACCGGTAGGGAGCGGGGTGGAATGTCGGGGATCTGCGCGAGNAGGGTTCCGNCTTTGTCCACGATGCTGCGGTAGGGAGTGTCCGCGGTGAACGCNCGAGCATCGTCNTCGNTGTCTTCGACGTTGAGGCCGACGAATGTCACGCCCTGACCCTCGAAGGTCCGCGCGGCCTCTGCGAATTCGGGCATTTCAGTCCGACAGGGCGCGCACCAGGTGGCCCATGAGTTGAGAACGGTGATGTCACCTCGTGAATCACTGAGAGCCACAGACTCTCCCTGCAGATCAACTCCTGTCAAGTTGAGGGGCTCCCCGCGCTCGTACTCAGGGATGACCGTAAGCCCGGTGCCAGGGTCCGACGCGAGTTCTCCCGCTTGTACGGGGATAAGGAGTTCTTCCTCTGCAGAGAGCAGCCCGCATCCGGTGAGCGACAGCGGTACCGCCAAGGCGAGAGCGACGACCACCTTCATGCGCTGATCGACTCCCTGCACTCACGGCGCTCAAGCCGATTGGTCTCGCGTTCTTGATCGCGCCACCACTCGATGGCGGCCACCATGACCCACATTCCATCTAGCACCATGGCCAAGGCCCACATTAGGGCGCCGGCAAATTTTTGGTCAGCCATTGGATCTAGCCCGTATGCAGACGCTGAAACTTCGTAAGGCCAATACAAGGGTATTGGGGCAAGGTGAAGGATGATGCCGAGTACAGTTTCGGGAATCATCATTAGGAGGAGTGATACGAGTCTTAAAGTGGGGGCTGGGCGACGTGCGATGAGGTCGCAACCGATGAGTGGGTAATAAAAGATAAACGCTGCCACGAGATAGGTCGGTCGAATAATGAACTCCATGGCATCGTGATCAAGCAGTACCCAATTCATCACCCACTGGGTGTGCGTCCCGAGTAACGTCAGAGCGAAGAAGGACCAGCCAAAATATGGATTCGTCAAGCAACTCACTACCCGTGAGCGCAGTATTCGAATTAATCGCCTGCGACCTACCGCGCCAAGGTTCAAAAATAAGAGCCGGACTGGCGACGACAGAACAAAGAGTGGACCGGCCACCATCAGTACCAAAAGGTGCTGACCCATGTGAGCCCACAATGCCTCGTGGGCCCACGCCCCGAAGGGGCCGAGATAGGCGAGCGCTAGAGCCGTCATTGAGCCGATGAAGGCGAGGGTTGAGCCCGGCGGCCAACTCGTGGAAACCCGTCTTGCGGCCCACAAGTAGATGCACGTAAGTGCGACCAAGTTGACTAAAACGAAGAGATTTAAATCTATAGCACCAGTGTCAGGAGTTACACCCTGCATGTGCAGATCCTAAACGTCTGGGATCTAGTGGTTGATGTGCCTTCCCTTTCCCAGAGTCTCCGCGATGACCACGCATGTGCCCGCTCTTGCCCCTGAAAGTCAATCTGAATCGCATCGAAAGGCGAATGCTTCTCCGAAAGTAGCAATTTCGTGTGCGGGGCCTGGCTAAAGTAAAGATTGTGAAGCGGCTGCTGGTCACCCTCACCACAGTGCTCATCGGTGTTGTAATCGTAAGTGCTGTCGGAATCTTCAGTTGGTGGAACGAACGACCTCCAGCTGTCCTTAAAGCTGAGGTTGTTGGAACCCTGGAAACGCCGCAGGGAGAGTTGCCTCATGCGACCTTGGAACTCGGCATCTATCCCAGTCCTTCGGGCAAGGTGGCCGGGCCAAGGACGGTGTCGTCTCTCCAGAGTGAACTTCTGTCCGCTCAACCGTTCTTTTGGCCGTCGAGTAACCTTGAGCTGCCCGCTAATTCCGCGGTGACGATCACTTTCCTGCAATTTGGTGGCCCTATGGGTCAAATTTATAACGAATATTTTGCAGAAGTTCATGGATCCTTGGACGGCACCATGAAGTGGAACGGAAAGTCCGTAAAGAGACTGAAGCCAACTGAAGTCACGCACACGTTCACGGTGTATCAATACCCGGAGAGCAATCAGCCCGAATTCTTCTTGAATGTTCCCTTACCGATCAATAGCGCGACCGCAAAGATGGATAAAGACGGTTACGCGGTAGAGCCGCAAAAAGTAGAGGTAACTTTCATTACCGGTGATCCAGGAAGTTACGTGTGGAATTGTCAATTTCCGTGCGGTGATATGTATCAGGAATTCGGCGGCGCCATGCAGACTCGGGGATGGATGGGTGGAACCCTTCAGGTGGTGGCATGACTGACGTAAACACGAAGGGGCTTGAGCCACCAGACGAGCCGGAGGCGCCGACTAACCGACCGCCATCCATGGAGCGCATTCGGACCTGGTTGTCACGTCCATACGCGAGAGGGATAGTAATCCTGAGCCTCATTATTGGCGTCCTGTTACTGCCCATGGCGTGGATTGTTCTTATCCCCATGAATGTTACGGGAGCGCCGGCTTCCGAAATTATGGTGAACATCGAACAGACTGTTTTTGTCTTTACCCTTGTTTCAGTTCCGATCGTTTCCTTCGTGTACGCAGTTCTGGTCTACAGCCTCATCAAGTGGCGGGGTCACAAAGGAGACTCAATCCCAGAGGATAAAAGCCCAGCCATTAGAACCAACACCATTGGTGTTGTTTTGTGGACTGCCGTTTCAGCGGGACTCGCTTTCTTTTTGGTGGTGTGGGGGCTTATTGAGCTTGCACAAATCACGAGCAATTCGTACGGGACTGTCACCGCTGATCAACAACCAGGGGGAGAGCAGTCAATTATTGTCAATGTCACCGGCCAGCAATGGGTGTGGACGTTTGAGTACCCCCAGCACGACGGCGTGACCACCGACGTGCTTTATCTGCCGAAGGACCGAGCGGTTTACTTCAACGTGACCTCGAAAGATGTAATTCACAATTTCTGGTTAGTTGAGTTGGGTGTCAAAATTGACGCTAATCCGGGGGCCATAACTCAAACAGGTGTCACGCCTACGAAAGTAGGATCTTTTAACTTGAGATGTGCGGAATTATGTGGCATGCATCACGCGTACATGGAGACTGAAGTGGAGGTCATGGAGATAGAAAGCTTTACGTCTCTTATGCGTGAAATGGGTGGAGGGAAGACAGCGTGAGTGCGATGAGCACGGGCGCACCCGTCTTTGGCACTGATGTCCCTCAGCCGGTGCAGTACGGCCCCCCGGGAGGCATGATGCGGCGCCTGAATCTCGTAACAGCCGTCGTGTTGGGTGTCGGATGTGCCGCAATCGCAGGTTTCGTTATCGATGCGGTAGTCCCGTCCACGGCTTCAACGGCAACTTTTGCGCCAGTCGCGCCCGACCTAATTTATCTTGGCATGCTCGCAGGTTGGGTCATCGGCTTTATGGCGGGCATCGGGGCCTTTGTTGGGCCGATCCGCTGGTTCATGGGACGGGATCTCACTCATTTAGATGCTGAATACATGGCCGGCAAGGATCTAGGCTGGAGGCGTTACTTCAAATTCACGACAGATCACAAAGTTGTGGGTCTTCAATATCTCGTCGTAACGATGTTTCTTTTGGGGCTTGGCGGATTGCTTGCCATGTTGATCCGCACCGAGTTGGGCGTGACTTGGGCGGAGGTGTTTTCTCCTAGCTTTTACAACTCAATGATCGGCACGCACGGGATTGCGATGATCCTTGCAATGATCCTTGCAGTGATGGGTCCCATTGCCAATTTCATTATGCCGATGATGATTGGTGCACGGGATATGGCCTTCCCACGCCTGAACGCCCTCAGCCTGTGGCTCGTCGTCGTGGCTGCTGTTTGCCTGGTCAGCACGCTGTTCACGGGGGGGATCCAAGATGGTTGGTCCGTGTACCAGCCCCTGGCTTCACAGGGACCGCCCGCCATGCTCGGCTACCAGATGACCATCATTGTTTTTGCCATCTCTACAGGCGTAGCCAGCATTAATTTGATTGTCACTGCGGTTACGATGCGCGCTAAGGGTATGACTTGGACGAGAACACCGATTCTCGTGTACGGGGTCATCGCAGCCGCTCTCATGGGGCTCTACGCCTTCCCATTCTTCCAGTACGCACAAATTATGGCATTGACGGATCGCATTTGGGACACCTCATTCTTCAATCCCCTTCAGGGGGGAAGTGTGTGGCTATACGAAAACCTCTTTTGGCTACTCGGACACCCAGAGGTCTACGTAATTCTCATCCCCGGCACGGCTGTGCTCTTCGAAATCATGCCCGTCTTCTTGCGGAAGCCTCTGTTCTCATTTAACTTCGCAGTCGCGGGAATTATTGGGGTAGTGGCATTGAGTGGTCTCGTTTGGGCTCACCACATGTACATGACGGGCTGGGCACCGTCAACAAATTACCCCTTTATGCTGTCAACGGAGTTAATTTCCATTCCTGTTGGCTTTTTGGTTCTTGTCGTAATCGGGACGATGTGGCGCGGTCTGGTGTGGACTCGCCTCCCCGTATTGGCTGTGTATGCAGTCATCTTCAATAAAATGATTGGCGGAGTTACCGGGATCTACCTCTCAGACGTTCCGGCTGACCAGTACTTCCACGGCAGCGTGTTCGTTGTTGCCCATTTTCACTACATGCTGATGGGCGCGGCCCTTTTCGCGGCCATGGCCGGTTTAGCGTTCTATTTCCCCAAGATGACAGGCCGGGTACTCGATGAGAGGACAGCCTCTATTGGGTTTTGGACAGCTTTTGTGGGCTTTCAAGTAACTTTCATGGCCATGTTTGTTGCTGGTCTGCAAGGTATGCCCCGCCGCGTGTTGCAGTTCGACAGCCTGTTCAACGCCCCGAATCAGATCGCAACTGTTGGTGCCTACATCATCGGAATTGGAATGCTGATTTTTGCAGGTGCGGTGGTCTATTCCTGGTCCAGTGGCGATAGGGCACCAGCAAATCCCTTCGGCTCTAAGTCTCTTGAATGGCAGACACCAACCCCAGTTCCGCTGGAGAATTTCGCAGTTTTACCAGTCATTAGCGAGAGGCCGTATACGTATGGTGTTCCAGACCCCTACGAAAACGTCTCTCTGAATTCTGAGAGGAAGCCTGATGCTCAAAGAGTGGGTGGTAGCCCATGAACGACGACTCAGCACAGGTGCTGGCACCCACAACGGGCGAGCCGATAAGCACCATCCAACGCCGCGCAAAAGCGGGGCTCTGGGGCCTGGTTGTCATGGATGCGGCAGGAACCCTTGCCGTCGTTGTTGCATACGCCTACCTGTGGTCCCTTAATGTAAATGGTGGCTGGGCCCCTCCCGGAGCTTCGATAAAGCCGTCGGAAACGGATGAATTACTACCGTCATCACCACCCAAGGCAAGCTTTGCTGCCGAGTGGCCTTTCTGGATGATTCTGCTGCTTGTTTGCTTATCGACGTTGGCGATGTGGTTTGGCTACAAGGAGCTAAAGCGGGGCAACAACGCTGGAATGATTGTCGGTACCACAAGCGCATCCATCATTACGGTGATAGCACTAATCGCTCAGTGGCTTCAGATAAGCACTTTTCCGTTCGCTGCAAGTGACGGTTCCTATGCCTCGGCGGTGCTCTTGCTGTGCGCCGGGAATCTCTTTAACTTGCTGATATTGATTTTTCTTCAACTTGGCATGTTGACTCGAACGCGAAAGGGTCTCGTGACTCGCGCGGTGTGGTACCAGCCTCAGATACTGAGCTATTGGATGGTGTGGCTGTGCATCGCCTTCTTTTTGGGAGCGCTTTGCACCACCTTTATGGTGGAGAGCCCGAACGTCGAACCAGCCATCTTTGGGACATTCCAACAAGACAGCGCATGACCGTAAGTCCCGAAGCGCCTCCGGAACGGAAGACCCGAGGAGCAATTAGCATCGGCTTACTTGCAGGGGTTCCGGTACTCCTGCTTGCCTTGTGGGGAATCGGTGGCCTGAACGAGCAGTCCATTCCAGGGCTGCCGGTAGTCCCTGTGCAAACCCTGTGGGCTCTTCCACTCGATTTATGGATTCGAGATACCGCGTTGGCACTCGTGGTCGGTTTTGCTCTCGTCGGTGGCGTGCTTGCCCCGACGCCGGACCCACGGTCGGGCCGCCTCGCGTCGTTAGCCGCTCTAGTCTTCTTGACCNCGCTCACCTTGCAGTGCATTTTGACTGTGTCAGAGGTGCTCGCTNTGCCTCTTCGAGATTNTGTAAATCCTGTCGTCGTCTGGTCCTTACTTACGCAAACCACACTCGGCCGCGTGATTCTCATNCANTTCATCGTCATGGCATTGGTTGCCGTGCTTGCATGGGTGGTTCTGGGCCGNTGGACGGGCCTCGTNGTGTCNGTCGCCACGATATTCGTTGCTTTTCTNTCTGGGTTNANNGGGCACTCTGGGATTCAGGAAGGACACTTATCGGCCACGATCAGCCTTGGTATGCACGTTGTCGCTGCGTCAATATGGATTGGAGGGTTAGTTGCGACAGTTGATTACGTGCGCCGCCCCGCCCCTGCTGCATCTGTGGTTCTGCGGCGTTTCAGCACTGTCGCCTTGATCTGCGTGATAGTCCTAGCACAAACCGGACTGGTAAACGCCTCATTACGAATAGATGGCATATCTGCGCTGATCACCAGCGTTTATGGTGCGCTCTTACTAGGCAAGTTCATGGTTTTGATCATTTTGATCGGCTATGGCCGGAGGCAGCGTCAAGTCTTGGGTAGAGCCCTTGACTTCGGTACTTCGAAAGTCAACACGCTCTTCAAATTTAGCTTCCTGGAATTGGTGTGGATGGGGAGCGCGCTTGGCTTATCCGTAGCGCTTTCCCGCGCCGCACCGCCCGGAGCATCACAGCCGGCCGACACGATCTCGTTCGCCGCGGTCGGTCTTTTGGGCCTGGGTATCCCGCTCGCCATCCGTTACGCGATTGGACGAACACATTGGCCAGAAGGTCCGAGATTTCTCCGCGAGTACCCCGAGGCGGTAGCCGTCGCATTAGTTGCCACCCTTTTTTCGGTATCGTTAGTCGGTCATTCGGGTGCTGGAGACAGGCAACTGATTTTGCTTTTCTTGGTCACGTTGCTCTTAGCAGCAGGATTAGCGTTCTGGACAGCGCTCAACACCTCCCGCCCAGTGATACCCGCTTGTATAGTTGGAATTTCACTACCAGTACTTGCATGGTGGATCAGTGGGAACAACATGGAAGAGTCGAATATTGCAACGTGGCTTGCATGTGCTCTTTGCATAGGAATTCTATGCCTCGGCTGCAGGCGCCAAATTCAAGTCGCCCTAGTGAAGAAGGACTAGAGCACTATGGATGAAAGCGACTCAACAGCAGAAAAAAAACGCGGTGACAAAAAACGGTTCTGGAAAGACTGCGCCACGCTCCACCTGCCTCTCGTTATCGTCCTCTTAGTGAGCTCTTTTGCAACCTTGAACCAATTCCACCGTTGGACTCAAGGAGTAGACCGATCGTTTTCGTACATGATCCAGTGGCCGATCATCGGCATCTTCGCGATTGTCGTGTGGAACAGGTACCGCAAGCACGGCAGTTTCAGCAATTGGATCGGTCGCTACTACCGTGAGCGTGCCGCGAAGTTTGAGGCAGAAGCTGAGGCGAAGGAACGCGCCGAGGTTGCAGTCCTCAATGAGGACCCCGAGACTCAGGCGTGGAAGGAATACGTGACCCAATTGCATCGGGAGGATCCCCCTGGAGGTCCTCCCGAACGTGCAGCGGGCAACTAGCGAATCGATCTAGCCCTGGGGGCGATGCGGCTGGATCGCGTCGGCCGGAATGTGGCCGAAGCGTCCGGCCTGGAAGTCTTCGAACGCCTCGATGACCTCAGACTTGGTGCTCATCACGAAAGGTCCGTACTGAAATGTCGGTTGCCGCAGCGGCACACCACCGATGATGAACATCTCCAGGTTCGGTGATCGCGACTCTTGTTGATCGGCCGCGCGAACGCGGAGTGCATCGCCGTTGACCAAGACGGCCATCTGACCCGTGTGGACGGGGCGCTGCTCGGCTCCTACGGAACCAAAGCCGGCCAGGGTGTAGGCAAGGGCGTTGAAGTCCGATCGCCACGGAATATCGATCTGCGCTCCCGGAGCCAGCGTGAGGTGAGCGATGGCGAGGGGAGTGTGTGAGATGCCCGGTCCCTGGTGACCGGCGATTTCTCCGGCGAGGACACGAACAACAGCGCCGCCGTCGGTGCTGGTGACCATCGCGACATCGGTGCCCTGTAGGTCTTGGTATTGCGGGTCGATGCGCTTTTTCTCGGTCGGAAGGTTGATCCACAGTTGCAATCCGTGAAAGAGGCCGCCACCTACCACCAGATGTTCGGGTGGGGTTTCGATGTGCAAGATGCCATCGCCGGCCGTCATGTATTGGGTGCCGCCATCGAGAATCGTTCCGCCGCCGCCGTGGTTGTCCTGGTGCAGGAACTGCCCGTCGATCAGGTAGGTGAACGTTTCGAATCCTCGATGCGGGTGCCACGGTGTTCCCTTGGGTTCACCCGGCGCGTACTCCACTTCGCCCATTTGGTCCATGTGAATGAAGGGGTCGAGGTCGATCGGGTCGACGCCGGCGAAGGCGCGGCGGACGGGAAAGCCTTCGCCCTCGTATCCCTGGGGTGCGTTGGTCACCGTCTTGACGGTGCGCAGGGTGGAGGAGGGGTCCACGCTCAGGCGTGGAAGGGTCATGGTGTCTGCGGTGACAGCCGGCATGCGAGCTCCTTGGTTAACGGTAGTTTACGCTTCAACTACTCGGTGGGCAAGTCGAGACGTGCGTGGAGAAAATGCCGCCGCCACCTAGGTACGGTGACCTTGTGAGAAGTCTTTCGCGTTCTTGGCGCCGGGGTCGCCAAGCGCTGCTCGCCGTCACCGTGATGGTCCTGGTGACCTTGGGCTGCGCGAGTGGTGCGCAGGCCGACGCCGCCTTCGAAGGTTCCTCCCCGGCCAACGGAGAGACGGTCGCCGAGCCACTGACCGAGATCGAGTTGAGGTTCTCCGACCCCATCAGCCTGAATGAGACCGAGACGCGACTACTCGATAGCGAGGGGACCGAGCTGGTCTACGAGCCGGTGGAAATCGATGGTGGAAACGCCTGGCTTCTGGAGCCGGCTATCTCGCTCGACGAAGGAATTTACGGCGTTGTCTGGCAAGCCGAGGCTGCTGACGGACACACCGTGCGCGGAGTCATTCGCTTCGGTGTCGGTGATGTCGTCTTGGCCGAACCGGCCGTGGAAGACGAGGGCACCGAAGCATCGGGTGACCTCGAGACAGAACTGGCTGCTGCCGAGGAACTCGGAACAGGCGGCGGCGGGGGACCGGTCGCATCCATTGCGTCGGCGATCTCCAACCTCGGTGTCATTATCGGCTGGGGTGTTGCGTTGTTCGTGGCCTTCGTCGCTCTGCCGCGCATGACGTGGGTTGGTCTCTATCTGCTTCGGATCATGCGGATCGCCGGCATTGTCGCCGTGGTTGGCGCGGTCATTGACCTCGCGTCGCAACTGCTCGGTGGGTCCAGCTGGAATCTGATTGCCGCTGCGCTCCTGCGACTCCTCGCCGGCGCCGCCCTCGCGGGTGTCCCCGGAATGGTCAACGGAAGCCCCTTCATATGGGTCCTCAGCGGAGCGGTGATCATCTCGTATGCCCTCGACGGCCATACGGTGACCGCGGGACCACTGTGGCTGATGGTCGCCACGGATGCGGCGCACGTGACGTTCGCGGCCATCTGGGGTGGGGGAATCCTCGCCCTCGCCATTGCATTGGCCCTCGTCCTGCGCAAGCGAACGCAGGAAGCGAGCCTGATGCCCGACGGGAGCGAGCTTGCCGTTCGATTTTCCCGACTTGCCACGTACTCGGTGTTCGGGGTGGCGGTGACCGGCGTGGTGATGGCCTTCTTCATCCTGCCCTCACCCGGCGCACTCGTGACCACTGCGTGGGGCTGGATTCTGCTCATCAAGGTCGCGCTCGTTGCTGCGCTCGCCTTCTTCGGCTACCGCAACCACTTCCACGTCATTCCGGAAATCGAGTATGCGCAGGTGCAGCGAGACAGCGGATCGGACGTCCGCGAGGAAGAGCGTGAGCACCTCGGCCAGTTGCGCAAGACCCTCGGCCCGGAGATGGCTCTCGTCGTCGCCATCTTGATCATGTCCGGTTTGTTGGTGCAGGCCTCACCGATCGCCGGCTAGGAGTCGGACACATCCGCCACGACGGCGGAGTAACTCGTGATGATGTCGTCGGCCTCGAGTCCTATCGCGACCCCGTGAACACCTGAGCCAAGCGTGATCGCTTCACCTCGCATTCGCTCGTCCACCACGACGGGCAGGTCGAGGCCCAGCGGGGTGATCGTGCCCCGCTCGTACCCGGTCACCTCGAATGCTGTCGTCGCATCCGGCATCGATAGGCGAGACACACCCAGAACCGCTCGCAGTTTCGGCCACGAGATCGATCGATCACCGGGAACGAGAACCAGGAGATGGTCGTCCTCTCCTCGACGCACCAACAGGGACTTCACCACCGCGGCGACCGACACGCCGCGTGCGGCTGCGGCTTCCTCGACGGATGAGACGGTGCCGTAGCGAATCTCCCGGTGGTCGAGGGACCGCTGATCGGCTGCGCGGGATCCGGGGCTTTGATCGNGTGCATCGNTCATTCNCGCACGGTAGCGGGTCACCAGCAGCCAAATCTGGCCTCGGCCAGGCACTCAACGTGGCTGTCAGCCGGGCAGTCAGCTGAGCAGTGGATTGGCGTCAGCTCCTTCGGTGATGATGAGCAGAAGCGTGCTCGAAGAGTCGATGCGTAGGTGTGACCGACGAGCAGCTGCCCCATCGCCGGTCAAGAGCAGGCGAGCGGCGGCCAGCCCTGATCCGCCGCACGGGCCTGCGGCAACGCCGAGAGATGCGAGGTCATGTGCCGCCCGAATAGCGTCTTTATCGTCCAGGCTCATGGCACCGTCGAGGCCGTCTCTGATCAGTGGCCAGGCCAGAAGGGAAGGTGTTCCGCAATTCAGTCCCGACATCAACGTGACGCCTGTTTCCACTGTTACCGGCTCCCCGGCATCGATGCTGGGCGCGATGCAAGCTGCTTGCGTTGGTTCTACTGACACCACTCGAGCATCACCGTCAGATCGGTAGTGGGCAAGAGCTGCCTGCAACAGGGATCCGACTCCGGTGGGGACGAGTACGAGATCGACACTGGCGGAGCCTGCGGTCAAGGTGATGAGTTGCTCATCTGCTTCGGCGAAGAGAGTCGCGTACCCATCGACGATCCAACCGGGGATTTGCTCGTACCCCTCCCACGCCGTGTCCTGGACCAGAATGTGTCCCGGAGCGGTCGCAGCGGAAGCAGCCGCGGCTACCGCGTTGTCGTACGAGCCGCCAACTTCCTGCACGCGTGCACCTTCGTCGCGGATCGCTTGCACGGCGCTCTGGTGCACACCATCGGGCGTGAAGATTGACGCCGAGTGCCCCAAGGTTCGTGCGAATCGAGCAACCGCTCGTCCGTGGTTGCCGTCGGTGGCTGTCACGATTGTCAGCGGACCGGTGAGGCCTTCGGTTGCCCGGTGGATTGCCCATGACGCACCCAACGCCTTGAAGGCCGGCAATCCCAGCCGGGTGGACTCGTCTTTGGCGACGACACGGCCGATAGATAACTCAGCGGCGAGCGCCGGTAGGTCGATCAGTGCGGTTGCCTTGTAGTCGTTGAGCGACTCGTGGAATGTTCGAGCCCGAGCATCCACTGCCGCCGGTATCGACGTGGACGTCCGCTCGTATGCGTGCCAGGTGCCCACAGCCGCATCCTTGTCGGTCGTCGGTTCCATCGAGCTCAAACCCTGCGAGGAGGGGTTCCGTTACGTGGGGTGAGTGACGGGACTTGAACCCGCGGCATCCGCGACCACAACGCGGCGCTCTACCAGCTGAGCTACACCCACCGCGGCTCTGTTTCCAGAGCGCTGGAGAAGTCTAGCCGTGGTCCACCACGTGGTTATTGCCGAGTTCCTTGGCGGTGGATGTGTCCGGTCCGGGCAGCGGAACCATCACGGCGTCCCGGTAGTAGCGGAGCTCGGCGATGGACTCGCGGATGTCGGCCAGCGCGCGGTGGTTGCCCGTCTTCTCTGGGGTGTTGAAGTAGGCGCGCGGGTACCAGCGCTTGGTCAACTCCTTGATGGACGAGACGTCAACGAGGCGATAGTGCATGTGGGCGTCGAGGTCGGGCATGTAGCGGGCGAGAAACATGCGGTCGACATACACGCTCGAGCCCGCCAACGGAGCCTTGCGAGGCTCGGGAACGTGGGAAGTCACGTACTCCAGAACACGTGATTCGGCGTCCGAGAGCGTCGTTCCCTGCGGGATCTCGTCGATCAAACCCGACGCCGTGTGCATGGCGACCACGACATCGTCCATCGCCGCGAGCGGTGCATCGTTCGGCTTGATCACGATGCTCAGGCCGCCGTCGATCTCGGTGAGATCGGCTTCGGTGACGATGACGGCGATCTCGACGATTTCATCCGACTGAGGATCGAGACCGGTCATCTCAAGGTCGATCCACACCATCCGGCCATTGGGCGCTTGCGTCGCGGTGGCACTCGCATCATCACTCACACCGACACCCTAGGGGAGATAGGTGCGAGGACCCGGTGGACGTGAAGCCGCCGATGGCGCGAACTACTCCACGCCGCCCTTGAAGATCAGTCGATACATCGCCGGACCTTCGATGATCAACCACATGATGATGAAGCCGATAGCTCCGTAACGAGCGATGAGCCACGGTCGACGGGACTCAGGGGTTGCTGCGTTATCCGCCTTGTACCAGGCAATGAGGACGACCACTCCCGCGACGATCGCTCCGACGTTCAGCCAATCCATGCTCCGAGCCTGTCACAACACGTGACGCGCGCGTGCCCCACGCCGAATCAGTAGGCGAATTAGCAGGTCGCTGATCCACGACCTCGACGATCTACTACGTGAGCCCCCCGGATGCGATCCATGCCACTGAGGTGAACAAATACAGAAGCGTGATGACACCTACGGCGTTCCACAGGATCGCGTCGGTGCCGCGAACCCCCCGAAAGACTTTGACGAAAGCGATGACGAGGAAGACCGTGGCGACGATAGCCCCCTGGATTGGCAGAAATGCCGGCATTCCGTCCCACACGTGAACCACCTCCCGGGGCGGATGTGCCCCAAGGGCCTAACCGCCGTTGATGTAGGGCACCACATCAGCGAACGTCTCGCCACTCGAAGTGGGGGTGAGCGTCACTTCCCTGCGCGAGTATCGCGCGAGGACGGGGATACCCCGTCAGTGCAGGTGCTCGACCAGGAAGGCAAATCGGCAATCCCACGCCTTCGCGGCGATCGCCGAGGAGAAGGCGAAGTAGTCGAACCCGTGTGGAGCGCCGTTCCACAGATGCCCCTCCACCGTCACTCCGTCAGCCATCATCTGCTTGGCGTAGGCGAGATCCTCGTCATAGAAGATGTCCAGGGTTCCGGTGTCGATGTAGGTCGGTGGGAGCCCGCTGAGATCGGTCGCTCGCGCTGGTGCGGCGTAGATCGGCACGTCGTGTCGA
>PBWE01000041.1 GCA_002728915.1 Micrococcales bacterium | reverse complement strand
TTAACCAGCGCGATCATGGATGCGCGCACTCCATCGATCGTGACGGCAGTGAAAGCGGGTGACCTCATGCTCGGCAACGACGAGTGGGGCATGGCATGGATATCCGCGCACCGAGCACGCGAAGCGGCACAGGGGACATGACCGATCAGCCCACCGAGCAACAAGCAGAAGTCACGTCCGATGACGAGCAGTTGTTGGACACAACCAGTCTGATCGAGGACCCCGGTCCGGAAGTTCCCGTACTGGCTGATCCCGGTGCTGAAGAAGTGGCCCGGGTTTCCGTGGTGTTCGAACCTTCGGGAAAGCAAGTGCGGGCTCCGGTGGGCGTGAACGTCTTCGATGTCGCGAGCTGGAATGCGATCGCCGTCGACTCCACGTGCGGAGGACACGGCACCTGTCGCAAGTGTCGAGTGCAGATCCTCGAAGGTGACGTTCCTGCCGGCGGGGTCGACGCTCGTGCGTTCACCGAGCAAGAGATGGAGCAGGGGTGGCGGCTGGCCTGTCAGGCCGCCGCCTGGAGCGATCTTCGGGTGCACGTGCCTGCTCTGACCACCCGCCCGAAGGCCTCCACCGTGGGTGTCGGGCGGCAGGTCATCCACCGGCCGACGGTCTTGAAGCGATTCCTGGAACTACCCGAGCCAACCCTCGCCGATCAGCGGCCAGACCTTCGTCGCGTCATGGATGCCATCTCCGATATCGCATCCGATGCCGATCCGTGGGTACTGCGGGGGCTGCCGAAGATTCTTCGATCGTCCGACTTCGCGGTGACCGTAGTCGTCGTCGACGACATCCTGGTTGCTGTCGAACCGGGAGACACCAGCGATCGCGTTTTTGCGATCGCATACGACCTCGGAACCACCAGTGTGGTGGCAACGCTGGTGGACTTGACGAATGGAATGCCGTTGGCCGTCTCGTCGATGCTCAACAAACAACAGCGGTATGGCGCCGATGTGATCAGCAGGATCAGCGCCACCATGCTGGACCCGACGGCGTTGGAATCCCTTCAGGCCTTGGCCCACGAGACCCTCGATGAGCTCACGCACGAGGTCTGTTCGGAAGCGGGGGTCCATAGAGACGAGGTGTATCAGGTAGCGGTGGCCGGAAACGCCACGATGGTTCAAGTGGCTCTGGGTATCGACCCCGAACCTCTCGGTGTCGCTCCGTTCATTCTCGCGGCCGAGGATTACCCGGACGTGAGGGCGAGCGAACTCGGGATCAAGGTCAATGCCAGGGCGCGCGCCTGCCTGTTCCCCGCCTTGGGGGCCTACGTGGGTGGCGACATCGTCGCTGGTGCCTTGGCGTGCGGCATGGATCGCGATCAGCGCATTCGGTTGTTCATCGACGTGGGCACTAACTGCGAAATGATCCTCGGTAACGGAGACCGCCTGCTGGCGACGGCAGCACCGGCGGGTCCGGCGTTCGAAGCCGCGTCCATTGCCTGCGGCATGCGTGCAGCGGGCGGAGCGATCGAAGTCGTTCGAATCGACGACTCGGGCGTCCAGGTGGAAGTGATCGATGACGTCGAGGCCACGGGTATCTGCGGATCCGGGCTGGTAGACGCCATCGCGGAACTCGTGCGCGTGGGATTAATCGATCAGTCGGGTCGCTTCGTTTCGGATGAACGCGCCGTGGAGTTGGCCCCGCACGTGGCTGACCGGCTGGTGATGCGCGGTGAGGAGCGGGTCTTCGTTCTGAGTGGAGATCCGATCGCGAGCACGGGTGTCTATCTGTCCCAGCGTGACGTACGGGAGTTGCAGTTCGCCAAGGCGGCTATTTCGACCGGATGGGCCATCTTGTTGGAGGAGTTCGGTATCGAAGAGAAGGATGTTCAGCAGGTGCTGCTCGCTGGCTCCTTCGGAAGTTACCTGTCTCCACGAAATGCCATCCGGATCGGGCTCGTCCCGGACATCTCGCCGCCTCGAGTGGTGAGCGCCGGCAACGTCGCCGGCGAGGGCGCCAAGATGGTGGTGTTGTCCGGCTCGGAACGCAACGGTGCGCACACACTGGTCAACGCCATCAGCTACGTGGAATTGTCCGATCGCGAAGACTTCAACGACCGGTTCGTTGAAGAACTCGCGTTCGGTGCTTGACGGGCGCAGGCATCGTGGTCAACGTCATCGCCTGTGGCGCACTGGCCAGCGACCTCATCGAACTCGATCGTGAGCGTGGATGGGGCTTATCCATCCACCCGCTGCCCCCACTTCTGCACAATCACCCCGAGCGCATCGCCGGGCAAGTCGAAGAGTTGCTCGATCGGATCGAGCGGCCGACGCTGATCGCCTACTCCGATTGTGGAACGTACGGTGCGTTGGACGAGGTGTGCGAGCGCCGGGGAGTTCTACGACTGCCGGGCGCCCACTGCTACGACGTGTATGCGGGTTCGGACGGCATCGAGCAGATCATGCAGGCCGAACCCGGGACCTACCTGGTGACCGACTTCCTCGTGCGGGGTTTCCACCGGACGGTGATGGTCGAACTCGGCCTGGACCGCCACCCGGATCTTCGAGACGACTACTTCGGGAACTATCGCCGGGTCGTCTGGTTAGCCACCCGGATGGACGATGCCGAGCTCACGGCGCTCGCGCACGAGGCCGCGCAGGCGCTGGGCTTGCCGCTGGAAATCCGTCCGGTCGGCCGGGAGCGACTGGCGGCCGCCGTCGATCAGCTCCTGGAGTCCGCCGACCTCAGCTAGATTCTTCCAAACTGGTGTACAAGAGTTGCAATAACTGATATATCTATGCCATGATCACGGCCACGGAGTCCCTCGCCGACCAGGCGTATCGGCGGGTCCGACGCATGATCTGCACCGCNGAGCTGGAGCCCGGGGCGGTCATCAGCGAGTCCGAATTNTGCGAGCAATTGGGCGTGGGGCGAACGCCGGTCCGCGAGGCGGTGCGGGCGTTGGCGGCTGAGCACCTCATCGACGTCTACCCGCGGCGCGGCATGTTCGTCGCGGGGGTGGATCCTCGAGATCTGCGGTCCATCAGTGAGGTGCGAGAACAACTCGAGCCGTTCGCGGCGAGGTTGGCGGCGACTCGCCGCGACGAGGATGACCTTGCCGAAATTGATGATCTCCTGGGGAATCTGGCGGCATTCGAATCGGGTGGCCTCGAAGAGCATCGTGCGGCGTTGATGGAACTCGACGAGCGCATCCACCACGTGGTCTACCGCGCCAGCCACAACTCGTATCTGGCGCACGATCTCGACAGTTACTACACGCACGCGCTGCGCATTTGGTTTCTCGGGCTCACGAGGGTCACCCATCTGCACCAAGCCGTACTCGAGCATCGCGAGATCCTCCAGGCGATCAGAGACGGCGATGCCGAGCGCGCGGCCATGGTGATGAGCAAGCACATCGAGGGATTCGAAGCGGAGATGCGCCTCGCCCTGTAGCGGCGGAGCGCAGACGACACGAAAAAGGGAAAGGGAAAGAAGATGGCTGAGGAACTGCAGGCACCGAGCGAGGCGAAGTGTGTCGTAATCGGAGCCGGCATCGTTGGAAACTCCATCGTGTGGCACCTGGCACGGCTGGGTTGGACGGACATCGTTCAAGTCGACAAGGGCCCGCTACCCAACCCGGGAGGTTCGACCGGCCACGCCTCGAACTTCATCTTCCCGACAGACCACAGCAAGGAAATCACCCAGCTGACGCTGGAGAGTATGCGTCAGTACAAGGAGATGGGTGTGTTCACCGAGTGCGGCGGCATCGAAGTCGCGCGCACCGAAGAGCGCATGCAGGAGTTGCACCGTCGAATGCAGTCGGCGACCTCGTTCGACATCGACGGAACTGCAATGCTCTCTCCCGCCGAGTGCAAAGAGAAGGTCCCCTACATCGATGACGAGGTCATTCTCGGAGGCTTCTGGACACCATCGGTCGGGGTTGTTGACTCACTGCGGGCGGGAACGATCATGCGCGAGAAGGCNCAGGAGATGAACGCCCTGACGAGTTTGCCCAACACCGAGGTCATGGACATCGAAGTGACCGACGGTCATGTGTCCGCGGTCGTGACCGACCGCGGGACCATCAACACTGAGTACGTCGTGATCGCGTGTGGTTGCTGGAGTCCACGAATCGCGGAGATGGCAGGCGCGGCTATTCCGTTGACGCCGGCGGTTCACCAGATGAAGGACATCGGCCCGGTCCCGTTCTTTGCGGACGCCAAGGGCGATATCGAGTGGCCGATCATCCGCGACATGGACACCTTCATGTACGAGCGGCAGCACGGAACCGGTTTGGAGATCGGCTCGTACGCGCACCGCGCGATCTTGTACGAGGCCGGTGAGATTCCTTCCAACGAGCAGGCCGCCTTGTCGCCGACGGAGATGCCGTTCACGCAAGAAGATTTCGATCTGCAGGACGAGCACGCGATGGAACTCATGCCGGACATCGTTGGTGACGAAACAGTCGGAGAGAAGTACGCCTGCAACGGACTGCTGTCTTTGACACCGGACGGTGCGCCGATTCTCGGTGAAACCCCCGAGGTGAAGGGAGTGTGGTCCGCCGCCGCCGTGTGGATCAAAGAGGGTCCCGGCGTAGGCAAATCGATTGCGGAGTGGATGGTCCTCGGAGAGCCGGAGATCGACCTGCACGGTGCCGATATCTCCCGGTTCTACGAGCACCACAAGACGCGGCAGCACATCACTGCCCGCACAGGTGAGGGATTCATCAAGACCTACGGGATCATCCACCCGGGTGAGCAGTGGACGAGTAATCGTGATGTTCGCTTGTCTCCGTACTACGAGCAGGAGAAGGCTCTCGGTGGCGTGTTCTACGAGGCCGTCGGCTGGGAGCGCCCCTTCTGGTACGANTCGAATGCGCCCCTGGTGGAGAAGTTTGGTGACGCCGTCATGCCGCGAACGGCAGAGTGGGATGCACGCTGGTGGTCACCCATCATCAACGCGGAACATCTTCAAATGCGCGAGACCGCGGGCATGATCGATCTGACGCCGTTCGCGATCTTCGACATCGTCGGTCCGGGCGCCTTGAACGTGGTGCAGACCTGCGCCGTGCGGCAGATGGACGTTGCCATCGGCAAGGTGATCTACACCCCGGTGCTCACCCCGCGGGGCGGGTTCCGCTCCGATCTGACGATCATGCGACTGGGAGATAACCATTTCCGCGTCGTCACCGGTGGTGCGCACGGGATGTCGGACAGAAAGTGGTTCGCCGATCACCTGCCTGCCGACGGGACGGCGCAGTTGCAGGATCTGACCTCCTCGATGACGACGCTGGGAGTNTGGGGTCCGAATGCGCGAGCAATCGTGCAGTCGCTCACGTCTGCAGACATGTCGCACGAGGGCTTCCCGTTCGGCAGCTGCCGCGTGATCGAGATGGGATCGCTTCGCGTTCTCGCGTCGCGCATCTCCTACGTCGGAGAACTCGGCTGGGAGTTATACCTGCCCATAGAGCAGGGAGCGAAGTTGTGGGACATGGTCTACGAGGCAGGTCAATCGCACGGATTGATTCCTGTCGGTGTCGGTGTGTACGGCACGGGTGGCCGAATCGAAAAGGGTTACCGCGCATACGGCGCCGAATTAGACGCCGAGTACAACATCGTCGAGGCGGGCATGGCGCTGAAGAAGGTNAAGGACGCTGATTTCATTGGCAAGGAAGCGTTCTTGCAGCAGCGTGAGGAGGAACCGGTGGCGTTGATGTGCACCCTGTCGGTGACAGATCACCACAGTGCCAGCGGCGAGAAGCGCTACATGCTCGGCATGGAGCCGATCCTGACCACCGACGGCGCACCCATCGCCGACAAGCACGGCCGACGCTCCTTTGTGACGAGTACCGGATCGGCGCCGTCGCTGGGCAAACACCTGCTGATGGCTTATCTCCCTCCCGAGCACGCGGTGGAGGGAACAGAGCTCCTCGTTGAGTACCTCGGGGAGCGCTACCCGGTGGTGGTCGACCGNGTCGGNGCCACCCCNTTGTTCGATCCCACCAACGAACGGATTCTGAGCTGATGGACATTTGCGTATGCATCAAGCGATACCCGTCCCTCGGTAGCGCCATCATGCTGACCGACGACGGCATGGCGATCGACACCGACAAGCTCGGATTCACTCTGAGCCCGCACGAGGAGTGCGCGGTGGAAGCAGCCGTGCAATTGAAGGAAGAACACGGTGGGACGGTGACNTTGATCTCGATGGGGCCCGAGGGGGTCGAGGAACAGATTCGTGAGCAATTTGCCATCGGCGCCGATCGAGCAATCTGGATCCGCTCCGACTCCACGGATATCGATCCGCAAGCGGCGGCAAAGGCGATNGGTGACGCCATCGAGNCCGACGAGACAGCGTTCGACCTGATCCTTCTGGGATCGGAAAGCGCCGACAACGCGAACGCGCAAACTGGTGTCCGCCTGGCGCACCGACTCGGACGCCCGGTAGCGACAGCCATCAAGGGGATGACCATCGCCGACGGCGTCGCGACGTGCGAGCGGGCGGTGGGAACGATGCGCGAGGTTTACCGCGTTCGGCTCCCGGCGGTCGTCACCGTCAAGGACGGATTGAATATTCCTCGCTATCCGTCGGTCCCGGGACGCATTAAGGCGCGCAAGAAGCCGATCGACGAAGTCGCCGCCGACCTCGACGCCCCCCGCATGCAGCTGATGGGACTCACCGCACCGATTCGGGAGTCGAAAGGCGCCCAAGACCTCGGTGCGGGCGATGAAGCCGCCGACGCTCTCGTCGACGTGATGAAGCAGATCGGAGTTTTGTCATGATCCTTGTTTACGCCGATCACGATCGCGGAGAACTCGATCCGCTCGCATTGCAGGTGGTATCGGCGGCGCGCGGTTTGGACGCGGATGTCCACGCCCTCATCGTCGGTCCCAACGCCGAGAAGTGCTTCGACGACCTGGCAAGCGCCGGGGTGCGCACGGTTCATCATGGAACCAACGCGGCGATCGATGACTACACCCCCCGGGCGAACGCCAATGCGGTGATCACCGTCATGGATCGCCTCGAACCACGAGCGGTCCTGGCAGCGGGAACGCCACGCGGAAGCGAGGTGTTGGCACATGTCGCATCGATCAAGGACCTACCCCTGGTGACCGAGTGCAGCGAGATCGCACTGACGGGCTCGGGAACCGCCGAGGTGACGCGTGCTCGCTGGGGCGGCAATCTGCTGGAGCGAAGCGAGGTCAGCGCCGACGTTCTGCTGGCAACCGTNCANGCGCACGCATTCGCGGTGTCCGAGGATGCCGGCGACGCNCAGGTCGAAGCGTTCGAGGTTCCGGTGACCGACGCCGATCTCGAAGTGTCGATCGTCGAGCGAACAGGGGCCGCGGAAACCGGTGTCGGACTAGCCGAGGCCAAGGTGGTGATCTCGGGCGGCCGGGGAATGGACGGGCCCGAGGCGTTCGGCATGCTGGAAGAACTNGCGGACATCCTCGGTGGNGCNGTGGGTTGTTCACGGGTGGTGACGGCNGCTGGCTGGCGCCCGCACGCCGAGCAGGTAGGCCAGACCGGAACGAAGGTCGCCCCCGATTTGTACATCGCCTTCGGAATCAGCGGCGCGACGCAACACATCGCGGGATGCAAGTCGGCGAAGACCCTGATCGCGGTNAACACCGANGGGCAGGCACCGATCATGACCCACGCGGACTACGCCGTCGTGGACAACCTTCACACCCTGCTGCCCGTCCTCATCGAGAAGGCTCGCGCCGCCCAGGACGCGTAGAACGAAAGCGACATCATGCTCACCGACATCGAGATTGCGCAGGCAGCGTCCCTGCGGCCGATCGCTGAGGTAGCCGCGGCCGTCGGTGTGCCCGAGGCCGTCCTCGAGCCGTACGGAAAGACCAAAGCGAAGGTTCACCTCGACTGGCTCGCNCAGCAGCCGATACGACCGTCGGCGCGCATGATCCTGGTGACCGCGATCAGTCCNACACCGCCGGGGGAAGGGAAGACCACCACCACAGTCGGTCTCGGCGACGGTCTTCGTCATCTCGGAAAGAACGCGATGATCTGCTTGCGCGAGCCGTCACTGGGTCCGGTCTTCGGCATGAAGGGTGGCGCAGCCGGGGGAGGGCACGCCCAAGTAGTCCCGATGGAAGACATCAACCTCCACTTCACCGGGGATTTCAACGCGATCGGTCTCGCGAACAATCTGCTCGCTGCGCTGATCGACAACCACATTCACCACGGTAATGCGCTCGGTATCGACGTGCGCCGGGTGACATGGCGGCGTGTGGTCGATATGAACGACCGAGCCCTTCGAGACATCACCGTCGCGCTCGGCGGCCCCGGAAACGGGTATCCGCGTGAAGACGGCTTCGACATCGTCGTTGCGTCGGAAATCATGGCGATCTTCTGTCTCGCTACCGACCTCGATGACATGAAGGAACGTCTCGGTCGCATCGTGATCGGCTACACACGCGAGAAGGAACCCGTATATGCGCGTGATCTGAACGCCGAAGGCGCGATGACCGTTCTGCTCAAGGACGCGCTGGCGCCGAACCTCGTGCAGACCTTGGAAGGAACGCCNGCTTTCGTGCACGGAGGACCGTTCGCGAACATCGCCCACGGGTGCAACAGCGTTATCGCGACCGTNGGCGCACTNCGNCTCGCCGACTATGTCGTNACCGAAGCCGGATTNGGCGCCGANCTCGGTGCGGAGAAGTTCATNGACATCACGTGTCGTAGTGCGGGACTGCGTCCGTCCGCGGCGGTGATCGTCACGACGGTGCGGGCGCTCAAGCATCACGGGGGCGCCTCGGGAGATGACCTCACCACGGAGAACCTGGACGCACTGAAGGCGGGCCTGGTCAATCTGGAGCGGCACATCACCAACGTGCGCGATCACTACGGCGTCCCTGCTGTGGTGTCCATCAACAAGTTCCTGACCGACACCGATGCGGAAATCGATCTCCTTCGCACGCACGTCGAATCNATGAANGTGCCGATCGTCCTGGCNAGCCACTGGGCCGATGGTGGAGTCGGGGCTGCTGACCTCGCCTCCGTTGTCGTGGACATTTGTGATGCCGACGAGCGGGCGGCGGACGCTGGACACCATTCCTTCGTCTACCCCGATGACGCTTCCCTGTGGGAAAAGATCGAAGCTGTCGCCACGACGATCTACGGCGCATCGGAAGTCACCGCCGATAGCAAAGTTCGTGCCCGGCTCCGCGAGTTGACGACCGAGGGGTACGGCCACCTGCCGGTGTGTATCGCCAAGACCCAGTATTCGTTCTCCACCGATCCGTCGCTGCTAGGTGCNCCATCGGGGCATTCGATGAACATTCGCGAGGTTCGTCTGGCAGCGGGAGCCGGCTTCGTCGTCGTCGTATGCGGGGACATCATGACGNTGCCGGGCTTGCCGCGCGTGCCGTCGAGCGAACGCATCGACGTGGTTGACGGCCAGGTCGTCGGGTTGTTCTAGCGGTGAGCCAGACGACGAGTCCGCGGCCGACGATTCGGCTTGCCGACATCTCACTGCCCGAGCACGACGAAGCGTCGTCTGCTCCGGNGGTGAATCGAGTCGATCGGGTCGACCGTGTGGTCGTGGAAGCACCCTTGACGATTGTTGTGGGCGGTGAGGTGGTCGCCACGACGATGCGCACCCCAGGTCACGATGCGGAGCTCACCGCGGGCTGGTTGGTCAGCGAGGCAGGCCTGCGAGAGGTCGATGACATCGCCGAGATCAAAGTAGCAGCCACCGCAGCGCGCGGGACGCGCGAAGAGCTTGCGGAAGACGATGCACCAGAAGACGATCCGCCCGAGATTGACAGCGTGCACGTGCGACTGAAGCCGGGGATCGAGCCTCCGCGGCCTCGTGCCTACGTCACCTCGAGTTCCTGCGGAGTGTGCAGCGCCGATGTCCTGGACGCTGTCGCGGACCCGTACGCCCCACTGCACACGCCCGATTGGCGCCTGCAGCCTGCCCAGGCACTCGACCTCACCCGACAGATGCGAACGCGACAGAAGATGTTCGACCTGACCGGGTCTTTGCACGCGGCTGCTCTCGTCGAGCCGAACGGGAACGTGCTGCACGTCCGGGAAGACGTCGGTCGGCACAACGCCGTGGACAAGGTGATCGGTCGAGCCTTCATGGATGACCTGGTACCCCTGACCGACTACGTGCTCGTGGTGAGCGGTCGCGTTTCCTACGAGATTGTCGCCAAGGCATTGAGCGCTTGTGTCGGAGCCATCGTGGCTGTGTCCGGCCCGACAACGCTGGCTGTTGACACCGCGCGACGACACGACCTTCTTTTGGTCGGCTTCGCCCGTGATGACCGGATGAACATCTATTCCGGCGGACAGTGGGTGCACTCATGACCGCCACACCAGCTAGGTTCGCCACGTGGTCGCAGGAGTCCGCAGTGGCTCTTCTCGCCGAGACGTCCACGGGCCCCGGACCGGTGTTGGTGTCGTTGCAAGCAGTACAGGATCGTTTCGGCTACGTCCCCGCGGAGGCCGTGAGCCTCATTGCCGACGCGTGCAACGTCTCGCGAGCGGACGTTCATGGTGTGCTGACCTTCTACACCGATCTTCGAACCAGTCCGCCGCCGGACGTGCCGGTGCGGTTGTGTGCAGCCGAGGCGTGTCAATCGGTCGGTGGTCGAGAACTCAAGCGTGATTGGGAACGCCGCTGTGGCGAATCTGCCGAGCTTGCCGAGGCTACCGGTGCCGACGAGCCCGTCTTCTGCCTCGGCAACTGCGCCCTAGCACCCGCAGCCCTGGTAGGCGGGATCCTCGTCGGTTGCGCCACGGTCGAGAAAGTGGAGTCGATGGTGCGCGGATCTCTTCAGGGGTCACCATGACGGTATGGTTCGTTCCGCGAGACTCGGCGGCCCGTTCTGTGGGCGCCGACGAGGTGGCCGGCGCTCTCGTCGACCACGGTCACACGGTCGTGCGAACCAGTAGTCGCGGACTGTTGTGGCTGGAACCACTGGTCGAGCGGGTCGATGACGACGGCGCCCGTATTGGCTGGAGCAACGTCACGCCCGATGAGGTGACCGGTGAGGGAGTCTTGTCAACCTTCGTCGGTCGGGTCGAGGACATCGACTTCCTCGCGCGACAAGACCGGTGGATATTCGAGCGGATGGGCATCACGGACCCCGTCGACCCGGAGGACTACCTCGCGCACGGAGGAATGGTGGGTTTGCGCGCCGCGCTCGCGATGTCGGCGTCGGACGTGGTCGACAGCGTTATCGACTCCGGCCTTCGCGGCCGAGGAGGTGCCGGCTTTCCCGCCGGAATCAAGTGGAGGACAGTGGCCGAAACTCCGGCCAGTCCACACCGCGGGGAACCTGCGACGGCGCCCGCACACAAGTACATCTGCGTCAACGCCGACGAGGGCGATAGCGGCACGTACGCCGATCGAATGGTGATGGAAGGGGATCCGTTCCTGCTCTTGGAAGGGATGGCGATCGCCGCCCACGCCGTCGGCGCCGACCGCGGAATCGTGTATGTGCGCTCGGAGTACCCCGATGCCATCTCGGTCATGACACAAGCGGTCGACATCGCCCGCGCCAATGGATGGCTCGGTGAGGGAATTCTGGGATCGATCGTCTCGTTCGATGTCGAGATCCGCGTCGGCGCGGGCTCGTACGTGTGCGGGGAAGAGACGGCCATGCTGGAAAGCATCGAAGGTCGCCGAGGCATGGTGCGAACCAAGCCCCCGCTTCCGGCGATCGAGGGTCTGTTCGGAACCCCGACGGTGATCAACAATGTCTTGACCATCGCGAGTGTCCCGTCGATTCTGGCTCGCGGTAGCAGCGCGTACGCCGCGTTGGGAACCGATGCATCGCACGGAACGCAGGTGTTCCAGCTCTCGGGCAACGTGGCCCGGGGTGGAATCGTGGAATCCGCCTTCGGCGTCAGTGCGCACGAGCTGGTGTACGACTTCGGCGGTGGAACGCTGAGCGGCAGACCTGTTCGCGCCGTTCAAATCGGTGGCCCCCTGGGTGCCTATCTGCCGTCGGATCGCCTCGATGTCCCGATGGGGTACGAAACGCTGGCAGAGTCCGGAGGAATGCTCGGCCACGGTGGACTAGTGGTGTTCGACGAGACCGTCGACATGGCAGCCCAGGCTCGATTTGCCATGGAGTTCTGCGCGGAGGAATCGTGCGGCAAGTGCACGCCGTGCCGAATCGGTTCGGTCCGGGGAGTCGAAGTGATTGACCGACTACGTGGCGGCGAGGATGCTGCATTCCATGAGGACGTACTCAGGGATCTGTGCGAAGTGATGACCGATGGATCTCTGTGTGCGATGGGGGGCCTGACTCCGATGCCTGTATTGAGCGCCCTCGATAATTTCCCGGAGGATTTCGGACACGCGGCGGGAGGTGAGTGAGGTGACCGTGCTCGGCGATCGCGTCGATGATCAGCGGGACCTTGGTACGCCCGCTGTCGATGCGGACTCCACGGTCTCGGTACTCATTGATGGAGTACCCGTCGACGTGCCTGCGGGAACGTCGGTGATGCGCGCCGCTGCCCTATCCGGAACATCNGTACCCAAGTTGTGCGCAACGGATTCGCTCGAGGCGTTCGGGTCGTGCCGGCTGTGCCTGGTCGAGATCGACGGCAAGCCCGGAACCCCGGCGTCGTGCACCACGCCCTGTGTCGATGGCATGTCGGTGAAGACGCAAACTCCCAAACTCGACAAGTTGCGCAAGGGCGTCATGGAGTTGTACATCTCCGATCATCCGCTGGACTGTCTGACGTGTCCGGCGAATGGCGATTGCGAACTGCAAGACATGGCGGGTGTTGTCGGGTTGCGTGATGTCCGCTATGGCATGGACGGAATGAATCACCTGGACGCGCCAAAGGATGAATCCAACCCGTACTTCTCTTTCGACGAGAGCAAGTGCATCGCGTGTAGTCGATGTGTTCGTGCCTGTTCGGAGGTGCAGGGAACGTTCGCGTTGACCATCGCCGGCCGTGGCTTCGGGTCGAAGGTGTCAGCCAGTGACGGTGTCCCGTTCTTGGAGAGCGAGTGCGTGTCGTGTGGTGCCTGCGTCCAGGCGTGCCCGACGGCGACGCTCCAGGAGAAGACGGTGATCGATCTCGGCGTTCCGACCCGCAAGGTCAAGACCACCTGCGCCTATTGCGGAGTCGGGTGCTCCTTCGTTGCCGAACTGCGCGGAGACGAACTCGTGCGCATGGTTCCGGACAAGACCGGAGGGGCGAACGCAGGACACTCCTGCGTCAAAGGTCGATTCGCTTGGGGGTACGCCGGTCACACGGACCGTGTGACGGAGCCGATGATCCGCGATTCCATCGAGGACGACTGGAAGGTGGTGACCTGGGAGGAGGCGATCGCTTTCACCGCGGAGCGTCTGTCGTCTATCCAGCAGCAGTACGGAACCGATGCGATCGGTGGAATCACCTCCTCACGTTGCACGAACGAAGAGGTATACGTCGTCCAGAAGATGGTCCGCGCAGCCTTCGGTACCAACAATGTGGATACCTGTGCGCGCGTGTGCCACTCGCCCACGGGGTACGGCCTGAAGCAAACGTTCGGAACAAGTGCCGGAACTCAGGACTTCACGTCGGTAGCCGACGCAGACGTCATCATGGTCATCGGAGCGAATCCCACCGACGCGCACCCGGTATTCGCCTCGAGAATGAAAAGACGCCTGCGTCAGGGTGCGGAACTGATCGTCGTGGATCCACGCTCGATCGGGCTGGTCCGCTCGGCGCACGTGGAAGCTGCCCACCATCTGCAGTTGTTGCCCGGGACTAACGTGGCCGTCGTCAACGCGATCAGTCACGTAGTGGTGACCGACGGTCTCGTTGATCGAGCGTTTGTCGAACAGCGATGCAACTCGGAGTCCTTCCGCGCGTGGGAAGACTTCATCCGGTTGCCCGAGAACAGTCCCGAAATACTGGAGCAGGCCACGGGCGTACCGGCGGACCAGATTCGTGCTGCGGCGCGTGATTACGCGCTCGCACCCAATGCGGCGATCTACTACGGCCTCGGGGTCACCGAGCATTCCCAGGGCTCAACCATGGTGATGGCGATGGCCAACCTGGCGATGGCCACGGGAAATATCGGGCGGTCCGGTGTGGGCGTCAATCCCTTGCGGGGACAGAACAACGTCCAGGGGTCCTGCGACATGGGGTCGTTCCCGCACGAGTTCAGCGGGTATCGGCACGTGTCCGACGACACTGTGCGCCAACAGTTCGCGGACCTGTGGGGAACCGAGTTGCGCGGTGATCCGGGGATGCGCATTCCGAACATGCTCGATGCGGCCACGGCGGGAGAGTTCAAAGGCATGTACATCCAAGGGGAGGACATAGCCCAGTCGGATCCAAACACCGCGCACGTCACGGACGCGTTGATGTCGATGGACTGCGTCATCGTTCAAGACCTGTTCATCAACGAAACGGCGAAATTCGCGCACGTTTTCCTTCCGGGCACCTCGTTCTTGGAGAAGGATGGGACGTTCACCAATGCCGAACGACGGATCAACCGCGTGCGCCCGGTGATGCCGTCACGAACCGGAATGGCCGAGTGGGAGGTCACCTGCGCCCTCGCGACCGCTTTGGGTTACGACATGCATTACGACGACGCGAGCCAGATCATGGATGAGATCGCTGCGGTCACGCCCACCTTCGCCGGCGTTTCCTTCGGACTGCTCGATGACGTTGGCAGCGTGCAGTGGCCCTGTAACGATGACGCGCCGCAGGGCACGCCGATCATGCACGTGGATCGATTCGTCCGAGGTGAAGGGCAATTCGTGACCACACCGTATGTTCCTACCGACGAGCGATCGACCCGGAAGTTTCCGCTGTTGCTCACCACCGGTCGAATTCTCAGTCAATACAACGTCGGTGCCCAGACCCGGCGCACGAACAACGTGGTGTGGCATACCGAGGACGTTTTGGATATGCACGAGTCGGATGCCGAAACCCGCGGGGTAAGGGACGGCGATTGGGTCGAGGTGTCCAGCCGTGCCGGCTCGACACGGCTGCGCGCTCGAATCACCGACGACATTCCAGCCGGTGTTGTCTATACGACGTTCCATCATCCGGTCAGCGGTACCAACGTCGTTACCACCGAGAACTCCGACTGGGCAACGAACTGTCCGGAATACAAGGTGACAGCGGTCCAGGTCCGCCCCTCGTCCGGGGTGCCAGCGTGAGCGGAGCGGAGCCAGCGCTGACGTACGAGGACGAGCATTTGATCGCGATGGCCCACCAGATTGCAGCGAACGTGCCGGTGGATCAGGACGTGAGTGAGCGAATGGCGACCCACCTGCGCACCTTCTGGACTCCGGTGATGCGAGATCGATTGGGATCGTTGGCGATCGAGCATCCGGACATGGTGAGTGATGACGTTCGAGATGCCCTCGAGCGAGCGAACGAAGGAGTCCGTCGGTGACCGAGTTCCAGGTGACGTCCTGGCGGGATATCCCGTCCATGGTGGCGTCCCGCGACGGGGATGAGATGGTCAAGATCCCGCTGCATCAACGTTGTCAGGAGGCGATCGACGAGGCGGCTATGCGCCTGGGAGATGTCGATGCCGACGCCTACCTCGCCGGATGGGTGCGCAGCGAGTGGACAGTGCGCGAGGGAAGCCCCTCGGAAGTCGCGGCTGATGTTGCGCGAGACCTCGAAGCATCCTGGGACGACGCGCGATTGGTGGCGTATCTCGACTCGCTGGGTTCCTGAGTCAGGTCGCCAGCGAGACGTAGCCCCAGGAAACAGAGGCCGCGAGTGCGACCCAGATCTGGTACGGCATCAGGAGTGTTCCCCACACCCACGATTGCTGGAACGCGACGACGACGATCGAGATCGTGGCCACCGCAGCCGATGTGAGAGCGAGCGCGGCCGCGCTCAGTGCATGCGGAACGTAGAACAGATACGCCCAGGTGAGGGCGAGGGCGATGCTCACGACCAAGAACAACAACAGGACAGCGACCTTGCCCGGTGGCGCTCGCCAGGCGATGAGACTGCCGACGGCGGCGAGAACGATGAAGTTGTACGGCCAGATGACACCGAAAACCCACGGCGGTGGCTGCCAGATGGGTTTCGTGAGCGACTGATACCACCCGGCCTCGGTGCTGACCCAGACTCCAGACAGCACTGCGTACGCGATGACGGAGACGATGACCGCCGCGACCGCGATGATGCGCCACGTCTCGAGCGAGGGTGCGGAGGACACCGATGACGCGGTGGCGGCGTTCATGTCACCAGTGTCCACCGATCACGGACGGAGATCGGAAGCAGGGGCCAATAGGCTGGTGTCCATGGCGGAAATAGACGCACTCATCGCTCGCGAAATTCTCGACTCTCGAGGCAATCCGACGGTCGAAGTGGAAGTGCTCCTCGACGACGACACCGTGGCGCGCGCTGCGGTGCCCTCGGGCGCGTCCACCGGGGCCTTCGAGGCGATGGAGAGGCGAGACGGTGGAGATCGCTATCTCGGAAAGGGCGTGCAGGACGCCGTCCGTGCCGTGGAAGAAGAAATCGCACCGGAACTACTCGGGTTCGAAGCGTCCGATCAACGAGGCGTAGATACGGCGATGCTCGACCTCGATGCGACGCCCAACAAGTCTCGACTGGGAGCGAACGCCATTTTGGGTGTCTCCCTCGCGGTGGCTCGCGCAGCGGCCCTCTCGGCCGATCTTCCACCGTTCCGGTATGTCGGCGGGCCCAACGCGCACGTACTGCCGGTCCCCATGATGAACGTTCTCAACGGAGGTGCCCACGCG
>PBWE01000040.1 GCA_002728915.1 Micrococcales bacterium | reverse complement strand
ATTTCTAGGATATTTGCGCGGTTCTTTCGCGACAGTCTCGAGTACTCCTTGAGACCTCAGCCCTTGGTGCCAGGGCCGTTCTAGGCGCCCTTAGAGAGGGCGAATGAGCGACGCGTAGTCCAGAGCGGTCGCCGGTCGGTCGAGCAGGCGACCGTCGGGTAGAGGCACGGCCAACGGCGCTCCCGCTGCGTCCACTACCGACACCGTGGCGAAACCCGCGGACGACAGGCTCAGAACCACCTGACCAAGGAGCAGGACCTGTTCGGTCGGCGGCAACGAGGAAAAGGCACTGGCGACCGCGATGGTCACCGACGCCGTCGGCAAGTCGGTGTCGCCCGTCGGCGTGAAGACGCTGACGAGCGCCGTGCCGGTCAAGGGGTCGACGACGACGCTTCGCAGACCTGTCTCGACCGGCGGGCCTGCCGCCAGGCGGTCGAGCACCGTTTGCGCATCGGTGGGGACGGCTACGTCGCTGGCGAGGGGAACGAGCCCGTCTTCACGAATGAAGTACAAGTCCACCAACTCGACCGCTGGTGACTCGGTCGGCAGCGGTGTCGCCGTAGCGGTCGGGGATGACCCCGGCCCCGTCGTCGATGTCGGCGACGGGCTCGGGCTCGGCGGCTGACTCGGTGCCACCACGGGCGGTGGGATGACCTCCGGTGGCAGTGCCTGTGCCGAATCCTCGAGGGGAACACCGCAGCCCGCGACAACGAGGAGCATCGGTGCCCACGCCGACATCAACCGACTGCTTATAGGTCGGGGCATAGATCGCGTCGTAGATCGCGTCGTAGATCGCGTCGTAGGCCGGGTCACAGATCGTCTCCGTCGTTCGTGACGGGAATCTCCACGATGAACCGTGCGCCACCGCCGTCCCGGTTATCGACGATCAACTCAGCGTTCAACAGGTTCGCTTGCTCACGTGCGATCGCCAATCCCAGGCCGGCGCCTGAGGTGTGGTGGGCATCCTCGCCGCGGGAGAACGGCTCGAAGAGCTTCTCGAGTTGGTCGGGGTCGATGCCCGGACCGCGATCCTCGACATACACACGCACCGTGCTCGCGAGTCGCTCTACGCGCACGCTGTCGACGCCTCCGCCGTGCCGTTGTGCGTTCTCCACCAGGTTGCCGACGATCCGCTCAAAGCGTCGTCCGTCGGTGCGAATGATCGGCGAATCACCGGTCACCAGATCGTCGGGGAGGTTGCGCACCCGCACCGTGTCCAAACACAGCAGGGACACATCAACCGTCTCGATTTGCAGCGGGTCGTCTCCACCGATCCGGGAGATCTCCAGCAGGTCGAGCAGCATCTGCGACATGCGGTGGACCTGCTCGACCAGTACCGCGATCAAACCCGCCTCGCGTTCGGGAAGTTCGTCGCGTCGACGATCCAACAGATCGGCGGTGCCCACCACCGTCGTCAATGGTGACCGCAGTTCGTGGCTGACGTTGGCGCTGAACCGGCGCTCGCGCTGAACTCGGGACTGCACCGCTTCGGCCATCTCGTTGAACGACCCCGCGATCGGGTCGAGGTCACGGTCTCCGGTTTTGTCGATGCGGGTGCTGAGGTCACCGCTCGCGATCCCCTGGGCGCCCCTGGTCAAGCGTCTCAANGGNCGCAGCAGTCGNCCGACGGTGTAGCGNCCGATCAGNACACNGATCAGTCCGGCGGCCACTGTTTGAGCCGCGAGCACCCAGGCGCCGATCGTCATGGTTTGGTCGAGGTCCTGCAGAGAGAACACTTCGACATACATGGCGTCGGTCAACTGCACGGCGACGACGAAATACGGCTCGCCGCCGATCTCCGCCCGCTGCTGCGCCCCGCCTTCGGCGGCCGCGAGATCCAGCAGGCCTTCGGGAAGAGCGTCCGGCGGCACGGTGACGCCGGCGGTNTACCACGTGCCGGTTACCTGGACCAGGGCTTGCGACTGACCCACCGAGGGAATCTGCTCGAGCGCTTCGGTCGGAGTCGCGCCTGCCGCAAGCGACGCGTCCACGGCTCGGGAATCGAGGAGAGCCCGGGTCAGTGCAGCGCTCTCCCGCTGATTCAGTAGGTAATACGACGCGAAGGCGTACGTGGCAATNGAGACGGCCGCGGCGATGACAAGAGAGAGCACCCCGAAGGCGATCGCCACTCGGGTCCGTAAGCCGAAGCGCATCTCAGGCCTTCATGCGGTACCCGAAGCCGCGCACCGTGAGCAGCAGCTCGGGGTTCGCCGGATCATCTTCGATCTTGTTGCGCAGTCGATAGATGAGGTTGTCCACGACGCGGCCATCGCCGGCGTTTCCGTACCCCCACACCTTGCGCAGCAAGTGATCCCGGCTCAACACGCGTCCCTTGGCGCCGATCAACTCGGCGAGGACGAAGAACTCGATCCTGGACACCGGAACCTGCTCCCCGTTGCGCATCACTTCTGCGGTGTCCGGATGCAGTTCGATAGGCCCGCAGGTGAGATCCTCGCCGCCCTCCTCGGGCTGGGCTGAGCGTCGCAGTTGGGTGCGGATGCGCGCCATGAGTTCTTTCGCGACGAACGGCTTGGTGACGTAGTCGTCGGCCCCCGCCTCGAGCCCGGCCACCACGTCGTGGCTATCGGTCTGCGCGGTGACGATGATGATCGGCACCTGGCTGGTCGCCCGCAGGCTGCGCACCAGGTCAAGTCCGTGAATACCCGGCAGTCGGAGATCGACGAGGACGACGTCGGGTTGCTCGTCTTGAACGATCAGCAGTCCCTGCTCCGCGGTTGTTGCTTCGAGGACCCGATACCCCTCGTCTTCGAGGTTGGTACGCAACACCATCCGAATGGCGTCGTCGTCCTCGACGACCATGACGGTGCGAATCATCGCTACGGGTCAACCCCTCAGGTCCGGCCGAGAGCGGTCCTCCCGGCGCGCGTCGCGCCACAGCCTACCTGCGACACTCCTGCGACATAACCCAAACACTACGGATGTCCGCATCAACCCCGGATCCGGTCGATCACGTGCTCGGCCACCGCAAGAGAACTCGTCCACGCCGGGGAGACCGCGTTGAGCATATGAGTCGACTGCTCGTCGCCCTCCACGACGAAATCCATCTCCAACTTCCCGGACGGCACGTGCAGCAGTTGGGCTCGCACGCCCGGCTTCCCCCGCTCGGCGAAATCGGCCGGGGTGACCGACGGCACTAGCGCTGAAGCTTGATTCACCAGGTAAGAGCGCGAGTACTTGGGAAGTTCGCCGCGAATCAACCCGGGCACGTCGTGGTGCTTGCTGGTCAGAAAGCGCGGGTAGGAGCGCACCACGTCCCACACCTCGCTGGCTTTGAGGCCGTCCACTCCTCCGTAGTCCTCACGCCACAGCGCAGGGATGGCGGTCGGCCCGATCTTCGCGCGACCATCGACGGTGACGGTCAGGTGCACTCCGAGGAACGGGTTGCGAGCATCGGGTACCGGATACACGTGGCGTTGCAAGCGCCCGGGTTCCCAGTTGCCGTACCAGTACAGCCCCTTGAACGGCAACATCCGGTACTNAAGTCCGAAGTCGAACCAGTGCGCCACCGTGTCCGCATACAAGCCCGCAGCGTTGATGATGTGGCCGGCCGACACTCGGCCGTCGCCGACACTCATCACCCAGCCGGGTCCGGCACCGGTGACCTCACTGCCGAGCGCTACTCGCCCACCCCGGTCACGAACGCGCTGTGCCAGCGCCTCCACCACCGCGACCGACCCCGCAACCGCGGTGTTCGGTGACCACAACGCCTTATCGACGGTGCGCGCGAGTGGCTCGAGTTCGGCCAACTGCTGCTCGTCGATCACCTCGAGTTCAACACCGTTGGCGTGCCCACGTTCGACGAGTGTCTCGAGCGCAGGGATCTGCTCGGCCAACGTCGTCACTACCACTTTGCCGGTTTCGCGAATGGGAACGTCGTGCTCGTAGCAGAACTCTCGNAGCATCTGGTTNCCGCGCCGCGTCAGTTGCGCNTTNAGTGAGTCNGGTGCGTAGTAGAAGCCGGCGTGCAGGACTCCGCTGTTGCGGCCCGAGGCGTGGGCGGCGACGTGCGTCTCTTTGTCGTAGACGACGACATTGTCCCCGGGGGAGCGTGCGAGCCACGCATCGGCGAGCGCGAGACCGACAACGCCCCCGCCAATCACCACAAGATCCGGCATGACGNCACNCTANGGCGNCTTCCTCGTGGGACGATCCGCACGTGAGTGATCACGANACCGAGGGTGCGCTCGGGCTAGACGGACTTCTCGCGTGGTCACAGGCGAGGTACGTGGCGCGCGAGGCAGCCAAGCCGTTGCCGCACCGTGCCGNTCGACTCGACGAGGCCCACGGGTCGATCCTNGCGTCGCCGCTGCTCAGCCCGTACGACGAGCCGTTCGCCGACGCTGCCGCCTTCGACGGCTACGCCGTCTGCGCGGGCGGGCCGTGGACGCTTGTGGATCTCGCTCGCGATGTCGCACTCGCGCCGCACCATGCGATGCGGGTCAGGGCACGCCAGATCCTTCCCGGTCACACCGATGCGGTCCTGCCCGTGGCCCGCGGGGTCCTCGAGCACGCGGACGACGGCACCGAACGCGTCACCGCGCTGGACGCCCTCACCGACCTGCCCGAGGTCAACGCGCGACCGGACTTCGGCACCGGGGTCATCACCCGCGGCACCATCCGGCCGGCCGGCAGTGAACTCGTCGGCGCACCAACCCAGGTGACACCCGCGATCCTCGCGATGGCTGCCGCTGCCGGCGTCGACGACATGCACGTTATCCCTCCCCCGACCGTCGGCACGCTCGTTCTGGGATCCACCCTCCTGACGCAAGGCCCACCACGCGAAGGTCGGGTTCGTGACGCCTTGGGATGGACGCTTCCCGCACTGCTGGGCGCCCTGGGTGCCCGCGCCCATCCGCCGGTGCGGGCGCCTGACACCCGCGATCTGCTGCTGCGCGAGATCGACGACGCCGATGTCGACCTGCTCGTCACCACCGGCTCCACATCGCCCGGAGACAACATTCTTCGTTCCGCCCTCCGCGACATCGGCGCGCACTGGTTGATCGATGGCGTGATGGCCACGCCGGGGGCTCAGACCCTGCTGGTGCGACTTCCCGACGGCCGGCTCCTGCTCGGCCTTCCCGGGCATCCGGACGCCGCGATCGCCGGCGCCATCACCCTGGCCGCGCCGTTGATCGCTGGTCTGCGCGGCGAACTGACCGACGAACGATTGGCCATTCCCGGGACCGTCCCCGCCCGCGCCACCTTGACGGCAGACGCCCCAGCCCCGGACTACGACGAGGACACCGTTGTGTGCCCGGTCCGACTCGAGCCGGGTGGTGTCGATACGCACGGCTCCCCGGTGGTCGCGTCCCCCGTGCTCGCGCACCCATTGACGTCGGACGGGCCCGCGAACCTGCACGGCTGGGCGAACGCCGACGCGGTCGCGCTGATCGCCCCCGGATCCGGTGCCGCGGGAGACGTGGTGGAGCTCGTCGATCCCCTCGGCCGACCGGCTCACACCTCGGGGAGTTCCCCTCGTTCGACGATAGAATGAGGTACGTGCTGGACGCGCCCGATCTCGTCATCGGTGGACTCTCCATAGATCCGATCTTGGCTTTCGGTGGCCTGCTCGCTGGGCTGCTGGTGGGCCTCACCGGTATGGGCGGCGCCGCACTGGTCACTCCGATGCTGGTGCTGGTGTTCGGGGTGCCGCCGGCGGCCGCGGTGTCCAGCGACGTTGTCGCATCCGCGGCGATGAAACCGGTCGGCTCCTGGGTTCACATCCGTGCGAGAACCGTTCATTGGCGGATGGTCTGGTGGTTGTCCGTCGGATCGATTCCCGGTGTGCTGATCGGGACGTGGATCTTCGCCAGTGTGTTGGACACCGAAGCTGCCGAGGACACGATTCGCATGTGGCTCGGGGGCGCGCTGGTGTTGGCGCTCGCGGCCATGCTCGCCAAGGCATACATCGCCCGTCGGCGTCGGGCGGCCGCCGGCATCACCCCTGAGATG
>PBWE01000039.1:7500-30134 GCA_002728915.1 Micrococcales bacterium | reverse complement strand
CGAGGCGGTGCCAGGCGCCGGGTTTGTTTCGTACCCCCAAGGCGTACCCCCAACCACCGTTAGTGCATGGGTGTGCACTCGCGTATTTCAGGGGGAATCTCACGGATTACGCACACGCATGGACAGGCATGAACTACTTACCCCAGGCCCCCCAGTCAAGTGCGCTACCAAGCTGCGCCACAGCACGCCGCCCCATTTCCACGGGGCAGGAGAACGTTACAGGCCCGTCATCCCTGCTCACCTTCGGGCACAACCCTCCGAAGGCACCCGCACAAACGCACGCGACTACCACCACAGGCTCAGGGAGCGTGTGGTGCAGGTGCTTGCGTCCTACCGACGAGCTAGCTACGCAGCAGGCTCGGGAGTCGATGCGGTGGTCGCGTTCCAATCTCGAATACAGGAAATGAGGGTGATGATGGCGATGATCAACGGTACGGCGATCGCGAATCCGGGGCCTCCGCCTTCGCCGTAGCCCAGGTTGCTCAACGCTCCAACCGCGACGACTTGACTCAAGAACACCGCGACAACCGTGATCGCACCGAATCGCGCACGTCCACGCGGGTGCTGGAGACTCAAGGCGATAACAATGACCGACGCTCCCCACACGGCCAGGATTGAACCCCAGGCAACTTCCACGGCGATAGCTACATCGAGCGCCTGACCGTTGAGACCTCCCCACGCATCCTGGGCGACGCTTTCCGCGGCGATGGCGTTCAAGGTTCCGCCTAGGAGACCCATGACGCCGAAGATGATGATCCACACGCGGGCATTGAAGAACTTCATGATGCATCTCCCGTAGGTAGAGGGCTCACTGTGACGATAGTGTGGCAGCGATAGCCCTCGCGCAGGGGGACCTTCGGTACGTTTCCTGGAATTTTCTGTGTGTTTGTCGCCTTCGAGACCGGCGTGGCCGGCTCCTATGCTGCGCTCATGACCGGTGGTGTTCGTCTCACGCTCGCCAGTGTGGCTCTCGGCGTGGCACTGACCGGGTGCAGCGAACCCACCGACAACACGCGTTTGTGGATCGGGCCCGAGCGAGTGGAGTGTGAAGGCGTGGCTCCGATGATGTGCTTGCAGGTCGCCAAGTCCGAGGACGGCGACTACCAGTTGTTCTACGACACGATCGAAGGTTTCGACTATCAAGAGGGGACGTCGTACGTGATTGACGTATCCATCACCGAGGTGGAGAATCCGCCAGCGGATTCCTCAAGCCTGCAGTACACGCTGGTCGAGATCGTTGAGGAGAGCTAGGCCGCGAAAGGACCAGGCGTAGCCTCAGCGTCGTCGCTTTTCCCGTACCCGCATCATGATGCGGATCGGACTGCCGGTAAAACCGAACTCCTCCCGTAGTCGGCGCTCGATGAAGCGCCGATACCCGGCCTCGAGGAACCCCGTCGTGAACAACGCGAAGGATGGCGGGCCGGCACCCACCTGCGTGCCGAACAAGATCCGCGGCTGCTTTCCGCCGCGTACCGGGTGGGGGTGGGCGGCCGTGAGGTCGGCGAAGAACTTGTTCAGCCTGCCCGTGGACACTCGTGTTTCCCATCCGGCCAGAGCATCGTCCAACGCGGCCGTGAGCTTGTCCATGTGGCGACCGGTCAATGCCGAGACGTTCACCCGCGGTGCCCACGCGACCATCGCCAGGTCGCGATCGATTTCTCGATCAAGGTATCGGCGTCGATCTTCATCGACCAGATCCCACTTGTTGAAGGCCAGGACGACCGCTCGGCCAGCGTCGATCGCCATCGACAGAATCCGAACGTCCTGTTCGCTGACCGGTTCGGCGGCATCGATCAAGACGATCGCGACCTCGGAGCGTTCGAGAGCGGACTGAGTGCGCAGGGTTGCGTAGTACTCGTGCCCGGCGGACTGCTTGGCTTTGCGGCGGACACCGGCGGTGTCGACGAACCACCACCACGTTCCCTTGATGTCGACGAGCTCATCAACCGGGTCGACCGTCGTCCCCGCGACGTCATCGACGACCACTCGCTCGCCACCGGCCAACTTGTTCAACAGTGACGACTTGCCGACATTGGGACGCCCGAGCAGTGCAACCCGACGAGGGCCGCCGTCGCGGCCAATCCCCTTCCCGGTCTCGGGGAGCATGGTGACCAGAACGTCCAGCAGGTCTCCGGCGCGACGACCGTGCAGAGCGGACGTGGGGAAAGGCTCGCCCAACCCCAGGGACCACAGCGATGCGGCCGCCAGTTCGGTGTCCGCGTCGTCAGCCTTGTTCGCCACCACCAACACCGGAATGTCTGCCCGCTGCAGGACGCGCGCGACTTCGGTGTCCGCATCGGTCGCTCCGACGGTCGCGTCGAGAACGAACGCGACGGCGTCCGCTTCAGTGAGTGCGCGCTTGGCTTGCGCCGCGATCTGCGCACCCAAGCCGCGTGCGCGCGTGTCCCACCCGCCGGTGTCCATCACCAGGAAGTGCTTGCCGTTCCATTCGGCGTCGTAGGAGACCCGATCCCTAGTCACTCCCGGGACGTCCTCGACAACTGCCTCACGTCGACCGAGGATTCGATTGACCAGGGTGGATTTCCCGACATTGGGTCGACCAAGGATGGCGAGGGTGGGAAGTTGGGCGGAGCCAGCCACTCGCTCCATGTCCGACAACTCAGTGTCGATATCTCCGAACTCCGCACGCGCGGCCGCCTGGGCGGCCTCAGCCAATACCGCATCCTCGCCGGCGTCGGTCGACGTCATCGAGGCTTCATCGACCTGCCACATCGAGACGGAGTCGTCGCTGAACTCCTCGCTTCCCACCGACGGCGGGTAGTCACTGCTCACGACGACTCCCGGGAGTCCACCAGTATTTGGCGAGCCCACTCCCCCGCCGCTCGGGCGCTCGTGCGCGACACTCGATCGGTCCTTAAGTGCTGCGGGAACGCGCGCAGTTCCCCCATGGTCAACACGATCGGCGATTTGCGGGCCGGCGGATCGGTGGGGCGTTTCGTTTCTGGGGCTGCAACGTGCACGGGAACCACCGGAGCTTGGCTGCGCGCCAAGACATACCCCAGGTCTTCCACCCCGATCGCGCACACCGCTTCTCCCGATCCCACCAGGGTGATCGCACGGTCCACGATCTCGACGCCGACCTTCCTCACCGGCATCGCCAAATCACCGGTGACCGACAGCAACGGTCCGGGCACCGCGGCTGGACCATCGGCCCACACGTGCACCGGCCGCGGGGCAGCAGCTTTGATCACCGACGGGGCGGCGATGTTGTTCCAGTCACACAGGATCAGCACCGGTCCGCGCGGTGGGATCGCATCGGCGTTGATCGTGGAGATCCGATAGGTCGATCGAAGCAGAGGACCCACCAGGTTGCGGGCATGCGCGGCGAGAGCGGCAGGCATCGCTCACCGGCCTTCTGGTGCGTCCCGCACCAGGGAGATGACCGCATCGACGACGTCGTCGAATGTCAGATTGGTCGTGTCGATCTCGATGGATCCCTCGGCTGGCGCCAGCGGGGAAATGGCTCGTGTGGTGTCTTTCGCGTCCCGGGCGCGTAGTGCGTCCTCGGTCGCCGACACCAATCCCGCATCCTCCACGTTGACCTCAGCGGCGCGACGTTGCGCGCGGACGCTGGGGTTGGCGGTTAAGAACACTTTGATGTCGGCCTGCGGCAACACCACCGATCCGATGTCTCGACCCTCCACCACGATGCCGCTGCTGGCATGGGCGTGCTCGCGCTGCAGATCAACCATGCCCTGCCGGACAGCCCCCACGGCGCTCACCGCGCTTACCGCGCTGGTAACCAATTCGCCTCGAATCGCCTCCGCAACATCCACCCCGTCCACGCGAATGAACGGCGCGGCGGGGTCGGTCCCGGACTCGATAGCGGGCGCCGCATCCGCGGTCATCAGGGCGGCGACGGCATCGGTGTCGTCTGGGTCAATTCCCCTGTCCAGGACGGCCCAGGTGGCGGCGCGGTACATCGCACCGGTGTCCAGGTAGGCGAGGCCGAGGCGCGAGGCGACGGCTTGACTGACCGATGACTTGCCGGAACCAGCCGGGCCGTCGATAGCGATCACCAGAGTGGGGGCCACGACTGGCAAGCGTACGCGGGCTGACACCTCTCTACGTTCGGACGTCGAACCTGGCCCGCTCCAAGCCCTCCACGAGCACGTCACGCACGGCCGGCTGAACAAAGAGATCCACGAGGCCACTCGGGCGACCCAGGACGTGCTCGATGCGAACGTCTTCCAAGTTCACCTCGAGATCTCCCGCTGCGACGAACAAGCGGGCCAACTCCCCGGGCTCGTCTTTGACCATGACCGGCACAACCGCGTAGCGCGTCGCTGCTGCTCCGTGCTTTCCCGGCAAGCGGGAATGTCCGAGGTTTCCTTGATCCAGGACGTCCTCAAGGCCCGCAGTCTCGGCCTCGGGAGCCAGGGACGACACGGCGCGGTCGATCTGCTCGACCAGGCTGCTCAGCACTCCGGACACCGGGCCGGCGTTCGCTTCGAGAATCTGCATCCATAAGTCTGTGTCGGAGGCGGCGATCCGCGTGGTGTCCGCTAAGCCCTGGCCGGCGATCTTGATTCGCTCGGCCGGTTCGCGCGTCAGCAGCGACGCCATCGCCGATGCCAGGACCTGAGGGGCGTGCGAGACGACGGCGACCGCCATGTCGTGCTCCGCGGGGTCCATGACCTCCACCGCCGCGCCGCAGGTGGTGATCAGACGCCGCGTGCGGGCGAGGTGCTCCTCACCCTCGTGTCCGGTCGGGGTCATGATCCACAAGCGATCATCGAACAAGTCCGCTCGCGCCGCCGATGGGCCGGAGATCTCCCGGCCGGCCATCGGATGGCCACCCACGAGCCGCTGGTGGTCCGCCCCGAGACGGATCGCCTCGTCCAGGATGTGGCCCTTGACCGACGTCGTGTCGGTGATGGTGGCGGTGCCAAAGCGGCGCGATGCGTCCGCCATCTGACTCGCGGCGACCGTCGGCGGCACCGCGACGACGACAATCGAAGGTTCGTGATCGGTGAGCACCGATCCGGCGCCTCGGTACACGGCTTCTTGCAGGGCAGATGCGTCGGCGTCTTCGAGGGCGACGTCGATTCCCGCTCTGCTCAACGCCAGCGCGATGGAGGTGCCGATCAAGCCGGTGCCGATAACGAGCACCGGCCCGTCGACGGCCGCGTTCTCGATCGCTTCCTCACTCATGGTTGAAGATCTTGGCGCAGTACTTCCGCGCCACGCAGATACACGTGCTGGATCTGATCCCGCGGCGTCGTTGTCTCGGCGTGCACGAGGATGCGGATGACTCGCTCGAGAGCCCCCGCCACGTCCATTTCCTGCGCACACATCAGCGGTGTGTCCACCAGGCCGAAAGCGCGGGCACCGGCGGCAGGGAAAGCGCTGGTCAGGTCGGGTGTGCTGGTCAAGATGACGCTCACCACGTCCTTCACGGCAACGTTGTTGGTCTCCAACATGCGGCCGAGTAACTCCCCCACCGCGTCGGACATCTCGGCGGCGTCATCGCGCTCCAGGCACGTGGCTCCACGGATACCGCTCATGCGAGGGGTGTTCATGGGTCCCGAGGGTACCGATCGCGGGGAAATCGAGTCGATACCGTCACAGCCCGACGGCCGTGTAGAGGGATCGCAGTTGAGCGCCACGAACTTCGTCCACCTGGCCGGGCTTGAGGTTGCCCAACGAGATCGGGCCGATCGAGGTGCGCACGAGATCCAGAACCGGGTAGCCCACCGCGTCGAACATCCGTCGAACGATGCGGTTCCTGCCCGAGTGCAGCGTCACCTCCACCAAGCTTCGGTCGTCCAATCGCTGAATCACGCGAGCGCTGTCGCATGCGATGGGGCCATCATCGAGGTCGATCCCCGTGCTGAGCGCGCGCATCGCCTGTTTACTGATGGCACCGTCGATGCGGGCCCGGTAGGTCTTCGCCACCTCGTGGCTCGGATGCATCAGTCGGTTGGTCAACTCACCATCGTTGGTCAACAGCAGTAGGCCCTCAGTTTCTGCATCGAGTCGGCCGACATGGAACAGTCGTTCCGGACGATCGGCGACCATGTCACCCACGCAGGGGCGTCCTCGATCATCGGACATCGCCGTCACCACACCGCGAGGCTTGTTCATCGCGACGACCACGAGTCCCGGAGCCGTAGGCACGCGCTCACCGTCCACGTGGACCACGGCGGTGGCCGGATCTACGCGCGTACCCAACTCGGTCACCACCAGGTTGTCGACCCTCACCCGACCTTCGACGATCATCGCCTCGGCGGCCCGCCGACTCGCGATACCCGCCTGCGCCAAGACCTTCTGAAGGCGGACTCCTTCTGATGGAACGGCTTCCGATGGAACCGCGTCCGGAGACTTAGCCACCGACGGAATCCAAGACCTCCCCAAGGTCACCGAGGTCGGGAAGGTGCTCGGCGAGCGGCGGAAGCTCCTCCAGAGATGAAATGCCCAGACGTTCCAAGAAGTAGGACGTGGTTCGGTACAAGATGGCGCCGGACTCGCCTTCTTGTCCCGTTTCCTCGATCAGGCCTCGCGTGGTCAAGGTCTTGATGACACCGTCGACGTTGACACCGCGAACCGCGCTCACCTTCCCTCGAGACACCGGCTGTTGGTAGGCGATCACCGCCAAGGTTTCCAGGCTCGCCTGGGTCAATCGGGCTTGCTGACCATCCAGAACCCACCGTTCCACGAGTGGGCTGCACTCGGCCCGGGTGTAGTAGCGCCATCCTCCGGCCACCTCGCGCAGGTCGAAACCGCGCCCTTGATCGGCGTACTCCTCGGATAGTTCACGCACCGTCACCTCGACGGCCTCCACCGGGGTTTTGGTGGCTTCGGCAAGGGTCATGATGGACATGGGCTCGTCGGCGAGCATCAGGAGCGCTTCTACCGCCGCTCGAAGCGACGGGGCACCTAGGGCGTCACTGTCTGTGTCCGTGTCGACCGTGTCCGTGTCGACCGTGTCCGTGTCGACCGCGTTCGCGCCGTCCATGTCTGCGTCCTGAGTCACCGATCGTTCCTTTCTGGCCCGTCCTGCGTTCGGGAAGCTTCTTGTTGCTGCTGATCAACATCTCGCTCGACGTCGAAGTCGTCGGTGACATCCACGTCACCTTCTTCGGAGCCGACCCACCGGATCGTCAGGTCTCCCAACGGCGCGACTTGATCGAACAGCACGACGTGCTCTCGATACAACTCCAAAAGGGCGAGGAAACGCCCCACCACAACCAGCAGCGAGTCGGCGTCGGCCACTAGAGCACGGAACGTGGACGTTCGTGAGCGCCGAAGCCGATACACGATCACGGCAGCCTGCTCCCGCACGCTCACCTTGGGTACGTGCAGATGCCCCAGGCCTACGTGCTCCGCCTCCTTGGGCGCCATGGCCAGGGCCGCCATCGCCGCGAACTGTTCGGCTCCCAAGCCGATCAAGACTTCCGGAAGCAACGCCGCGAACTGCGGTTCGAGGGTGACGCTGCGAGGGATGCGCTTGCTGGCGTTGTCCATCTGATCGGCCAGCAGGCCGGCCACCTGCTTGTATGCGCGGTACTGAAGCAGGCGCGCGAACAGAAGGTCTCGAGCTTCCAGAAGGGCGAGATCCTCCTCGTCCTCGACTTCCCCGCTGGGGAGCAGTCGCGCCGCCTTCAGATCCAACAGCGTCGCCGCGACCACCAGAAAACTCGACGCTTCGTCCAGATCCCAATCAGAACCCTTGGCCTTAATGTAGGCGACGAACTCGTCGGTTACCTCGTGCAGTGCCAGTTCGGTGACCTCGAGCTTGTGTTTCGCGATCAGCGACAGCAAGAGGTCGAAGGGGCCTTCGAAGTCCCCGACTTTCAGAGAGAAACCGCCCGCGGGTGAGGGCGCGCCAGGATCGGCATCTGCAAGCGCGACCGACTCCCCGGGATTGTCCGTGGAGATCGTCACCGGGCGAGGACTTCCCTCGCCAGTCGACGGTACGCCTCGGCACCGGAACTACTCGACGCGAAGGACGTGATCGGCTCACCCGCGACAGCAGCGTCTGGGAACCTCACCGTGCGATGAATAACGGTGCTGAACACGTGATCCCCGAAGGCTTTGGTGACGGTCTCCAGCACCTCGCGGCTGTGCAACGTCCGCGGGTCATACATCGTGGCGAGCACGCCGAGAATGCGCAGGTCCGGATTCAATCGACCCATCACCTTGCTGATGGTGTCCTGCAGCAAGGCAACGCCGCGCAGAGCGAAGTACTCGGTCTCCATCGGGATAATGACGTCGCTACTAGCCGTCAAAGCGTTGATGGTCAACAGACCCAACGACGGCTGGCAGTCGATCAGCACGATGTCGTAGTCGGCCACCACCGGCTCCAACGCTCGCTGGAGGGCGTTCTCCCGGCCCACTTCCGACACCAGTTGGATCTCAGCCGCCGACAGGTCAATGTTGCTGGGTACGAGGTCCATGCCTGCGACGTCGGTTTGCACGAGCACATCACCGAGATGGCAATTGGGGTCGGTCAACAGGTTGTAGACGGTCAATTCCATCTCGTTCGGGTTGTAGCCCAGGGCGACCGAGAGCGCACCCTGCGGGTCGAAGTCGACGAGAAGTACCCGGCGTCCATAGCCAGCCAGTGCCGCACCCAGGCTCACCGTCGAGGTGGTCTTCCCCACCCCGCCCTTTTGGTTCACCATCGAGATAACGCGCGCCGGGCCGTGCGAGGTGACCGGATCCGGCGCCGGGGGCTCGCCACCGGAGCCAACGGTGGTCGAAGGTTCCTGATCGTCAGTCATCGACGTCCTTCCATCTCGCCGTGAGCCTACTGCGCGCGAGGGTGGCTGGCGGCGTACACCTCGCGCAGCGAGTCGGCCGTCACCAGCGTGTAAATCTGGGTCGTGGTCACCGACGCGTGACCGAGGAGCTCCTGCACCACCCGGACGTCGGCCCCACCCTCCATTAGGTGGGTGGCGTAGGAGTGACGCAGCGTGTGGGGGCCCACCTCATCGGTGATCCCCGCGGCCTGCGCACTCGCCCGAACCACCCCCCAGGCCGCCTGGCGGGACATCCGGGCTCCCCGCACGCCGAGAAACAACGCCGCGCCCGGTTGGCGCTTGGCAGAACCGGCGGCGGCCAGGGCCGGCCGGCCTCGGGTCAGGTAGGCCTCGAGGGAGGCGAGGGCGGCCTCACCGAACGGCAAGCGTCGCTGCCTACTGCCCTTGCCCGTGACGACAACGGTGCTGGCGTCGAGGTCCACGTCGTCCACGTCCAGGCCGAACACTTCGGATATTCGCGTCCCGGTCCCGTACAGAACCTCCAACAGTGCGCGATCCCTCGACCCGACGGCGGTGGCCGGGTCCTGCGTGGCGTCGATCATGGCTTCGATGCTCGCGTAGGGAAGGGCTTTAGGTAAGCGACGAGGGATGGAGGGCGGTGCCACCTCGGCTGCGGGATCCCACGGGGACCATCCCTCGAGGACCGCGAACTTGTGGAAGGAACGCACCGCGACGACCACCCGAGCGGCGCTCGAGGCGCTGAGGGTCGACTCCTCGGCCACGCCGTTGGCGTTCGGGTTTCGTAGGGACGCCGCGAATCGCGCGACGTCGTGAGAGTCGACCTCCTCGACGAGGGCGATCTCGATGGACCGACACCAGCGTGAGTAGCGAGCCAAGTCACGCTTGTACGCGGCGACGGTATTCGCGGACAGTCCCCGTTCCACGCTCACGTGGTCGATGTACCCGGCGATGGCGTCATCAACAGAGATTGCCGTCATAGGGGTCGCCGCAGACTAGGCCAGCACCTCGGCTACCGGAACGTACGGAAGGTCGAAGGCCTCGGCCACTGCTTCGTACGTCAAGGAACCTTCGTGCACATTCAGCCCAAGCGCGAGGGCTGCGTCATCGGCCAGGGCCTGCCTCCAGCCTTTGTCGGCGAGTGCGACGGCGTACGGGAGGGTCACGTTGGTGAGCGCATAGGTGGAGGTGTGCGGAACGGCACCCGGCATGTTCGCGACGCAATAGAAGACCGAATCGTGTACCCGGTACGTCGGGTCGTCGTGCGTGGTCGGGCGAGAGTCCTCAAAGCACCCGCCCTGGTCGATGGCAATGTTGACGAGCACAGATCCAGGCTTCATGCGCGAGACCAACTCGTTCGAGACCAGCGTCGGCGCCTTCGCGCCCGGAACCAGTACGGCCCCGATCACCATGTCTGCGTCAAGCACGGCGCGCTCGATCTCGAAAGCGTTAGACGCCACGGTTTGCATGTGCCCCTGGTAGATGGCATCCATCTGCCGCAGTCGCGCGATGTTCTTGTCCAGCAGCAGAATCTCCGCTTGCATGCCGAGCGCTATCGCGGCGGCGTTCATTCCCGACACACCCGCACCGATCACGACCACTTTCGCGGCGTACACACCCGAGACGCCACCCATCAGCACTCCACGCCCACCGTGGGCGCGCATCAGAGCGTGCGAGCCGACCTGAGGTGCCAGTCGTCCGGCCACCTCACTCATCGGCGCCAACAGCGGAAGACTACCGTCGGGCAATTCGACCGTCTCGTACGCGATCGCGGTGGCGCCGGCGCGCAATATCGCGTCGGCGCACTCGCGCGAGGCCGCCAAATGCAGGTAGGTGAACACCACCTGCCCGGCGCGGATCCGGTGGTACTCCTCGGCGACGGGCTCCTTAACCTTCAACACCATCTCGGCGTCGCCCCAGACCTCGTCGGCCGTGTCACGTAACTGAGCGCCGGCGGCGACGTACTCCGCGTCGGATATCGAGGACCCCAGGCCGGCACCGGACTGCACGAGGACGTCGTGACCATGCCGGGTGAGTTCCATCGCACCCGCCGGGGTGATGGCGACCCGGAATTCGTTGTTCTTCACCTCCGTGGGAACACCGATACGCATGCCGCCTCCTTATGCGTCAGGGCCGGCCACACCGCCCCTGCCCCTTGTCATCCAGGATCAGATTAGACCCGGCGAACCCGGGAATTGGCCTCAAGCCAGGCACGGGCACCCCACGGATCATTCGCCGGCCGGAGGTCCCCCTCGTCTCGGCTGGGAAGCGCCGCGAGGGCCAAGATCCCCGCCACCGCAGACGGACTGCCCACCCGGCCGTGCAGCACCAGGTCCACCGCCTCGGCCAAGGGGACCCACGCTTGCGGCAGGTGCGCCTCCTCGGCTTCTCCCGTGTGCGGGCGACCGGCCGGCAGGGATTCCAGGCCGCGGGCGAGGAAGACCCGGATCGCTTCACTGGAGCCGCCCGGTGAGTTGAACAGGTCCACCAGGACGTTCCACTGCGACGCCCGCACGCCTGCCTCCTCGGCTAGTTCGCGCTTGGCTGTCTCCAGCGGCAACTCCCCCGCCGTGTCGAGCAGGCCCGCCGGTGGCTCGAACATGTACATGGCGACGGGATGGCGATACTGACGAATCAGCAGAATCCGATCTTCATCGTCGATCGCGATGACCGCGACCGCCCCCGGATGGATGATGACGTCGCGCGTCGCCTCGTGGTGACCGAACCCGACACGGTCACGGACAACGGACCACACGCGACCCTCGAACTCCTCGGTGCGCTCGCTGATGGGATGCGAATCATCCGACGCATCGGCGACATCGCCCGACCACATCTCCTCGGGTCGAGGAAGACCTTCCGGTGGCATCGTGGGTTACGACACCGGTGCTTGCGAATGATCCTCGGCCGACACCGATGCACCCTTATGGCGCACTTTTGCGGCCTCGATCAAGGCGGCGAACAACGGGTGCGCCCGGGTCGGGCGAGAACGAAACTCCGGGTGGGCCTGGGTGCCGACGTAGAAGGGGTGCGTGTCCGCGGGTAACTCGACGTACTCGACCAAGCGCCCATCAGGTGACGTACCGGAGAAGACCAGGCCGGCTTCTTCCAAAGCGGGGCGGTAGGAGTTCGCGACCTCGTACCGGTGGCGGTGCCTTTCATCAACGTACGGTTGACCGTAGGCAGCCTCCGCTTGACTTCCCGCCAGCAACTTCGCCGGATACAAGCCCAGTCGCATCGTTCCGCCCATGTCGCGATCACCCGAGACCACATCACGCTGATCGGCCAGCGTGGAGACGACCGGGTGGGGTGTGGACTCGTCGAACTCCAAGGAGTTCGCTCCCTCGAGACCCGCCATGGTGCGGGCGAATTCGATCACCATGCACTGCAGACCCAAGCACAATCCCAAGGTCGGCACACCGTTCTCTCGGGCGTAGGTAAGTGCCCCGAGTTTGCCTTCGATGCCCCGCACCCCGAAACCGCCGGGAACGCAGATGCCATCGAGGTCGGCCAGGTTGCGCGCTGCACCCTCGGGCGTCGCACACTCGTCGCTGGACACCCACCGCAGGTGCACTCTGCAATCGTTCTGGAAGCCGCCCGCGCGAATGGCTTCGGTGACGGACAGGTACGCGTCCGGCAAATCGATGTATTTGCCGACCAAACCGATCGTGACTTCACTCGACGGGTTGTGCACGCGGCCCAGCAGGTCATCCCAACCCGTCCAGTCCACATCGCGGAACGGCAGATCGAGGCGGCGCACCACGTATGCGTCGAGGCCTTCACGGTGCAGAACCTTCGGGATGTCGTAAATGCTCGGGGCGTCAACGGCGGCCACCACCGCTTCGGCGTCGACGTCGCACATCATCGAGATCTTCCGCTTGATGCTCGTCGGAACCGGACGATCCGCCCGCAGGACAATCGCATCGGGCTGGATGCCGATATTTCGCAAGGACGCGACCGAATGCTGCGTCGGCTTCGTCTTCAACTCCCCCGACGGACCGATGTAGGGCAGCAAGGACACGTGCAGGAAGAAGACATTGTCACGACCCACCTCGTGACGGATCTGCCGAACCGCCTCGAGGAACGGCAACGACTCGATATCTCCGACGGTGCCCCCGACCTCGGTGATGACGACGTCCACGTCCGATCCGGCCATCCGGCGAATCCGTGCTTTGATCTCGTTCGTGATGTGCGGAATCACCTGCACGGTGTCGCCGAGGTACTCGCCGCGGCGTTCCTTCGCGATGACGGTGGAGTACACCTGACCCGTGGTGACGTTCGCCGATCCCAGCAGGTCGGTATCCAAGAAGCGTTCGTAGTGCCCGATGTCCAGGTCTGTTTCCGAACCGTCGTCGGTGACGAAAACCTCTCCGTGCTGGAACGGGTTCATGGTCCCGGGATCGACGTTGAGATAGGGATCAAGCTTTTGCATCGTGACGCGCAGACCGCGCGCTTTCAGGAGATTTCCCAGCGACGACGCCGTCAGCCCTTTGCCCAGCGATGACGCCACACCACCGGTGACGAAGAGATGTTTGGTTTCCGAGGAGGAGGAACGGGGCATATCCACGGAAGATCAGACTACCGCGCCCGTTACGTCGGCGCTGCCACACCTCGCGGCGCGCCGCCCTCCCGCTCGCGTTTGGCTACCTCCAGCAGTTCTTGTGCGTGCGCCGCGCCGGTGGACGACCCCTCGAGTCCGCTCAGCATCCGGACCAGCTCGGCGACCCGCTCGTCGCCGTCGACGCCGCGCACACTCGCCGCTGTCACGGCACCGTTCGAGCCCTTCTCCACCACAAGATGCTGATCGGCAAACGCCGCGACTTGCGGAAGATGGGTCACCACGACCACCTGCGTGGACGCCGCCAGGCGCGCTAGTCGCCGACCCACTTCGACCGCAACCGCGCCGCCCACTCCCGCGTCGACCTCGTCGAAGATCATCGTGGGCGTCGGGGCGTTGTCGGCCAGAGCAACTTCGAACGCGAGCGCCAAGCGCGACAGTTCACCACCTGAGGCACCCTTGCCGATGGGGCGTGGATCGGCTCCCGGGTGCGGAGCGAGCACGATGCGCACGTCGTCTGCGCCGTGCGGGTGCAGATCGGCAACATCGGTGGACACCTCTGCATGGATGCGGGCTTGTGGCATCGCGAGATCGTGCAGTTCTGTTTCGACGCGGCCAGCCATCGTAGCGGCGGCGTCCCGACGGCACTGGGACAGAGCGTCTGCCGCTTCCCGCGCCTGCTCGGCGAGGAGTTCCTCGTGCCCGGCGAGTTCCTCGACGCGATGCGACCCACCGTCGACGGCGTTCACCCGGGCTTCTGCCTCGGCTCGCCACTGCAACACGTCCTCCACCGTCGCGCCATAGGACTTACACAGGGCCTTGAGTCGAGACCGCCTCTCCTCCACCCAGGCCTGACGCGCCGGATCCGCGTCCAGGTTGCGCCGGTAATCGCTGAGTTCGGCATCGATGTCGGCGATCTCGGTGGCTGCGTGCGACAGGCGCACCCCGAGCTCGCGGAGGCGATCGTCGACGTCGGCCATCAACGCGAGGTGCTCCCCGGCGCGGGAGATCATGCTGATCACCGACGAGGTGTCGACGTCTTCTCCCTGACCACTCAGCAGGCTGCGCGCGCTGACGGCAGCGTCACGAAGCCCGCCGGCGTGCTCCAGCACCGCCGCCTCCGCGTTTAACGCATCGTCCTCGCCGCGTTCCGGCGCCACCTCGTCGATTTCCGCGATCCCCAAGCGAAGCAGGGTCGATGTCCTTTCACTTTCCGACAACGACGCCCGCAGCTGTGACAGCTCTTGTTCGACGTCTTTCCACTCCTGCCACACCGCTTGGTACGTCGTGAGGGCCTCGCGCACCCGGACGCCGCCGAACCGATCCACAAGGTCACGCTGCGCAGCGGCCTGTCGCAGACGCGCCTGATCAGCCTGTCCGTGCACCGAGACAAGAACAGACCACACCTGCGTCAGGGCGGAGACGGGCACCGGACGACCCGAGAGATGCGCCCGCGACCTGCCGTTTCCCGACACTGTGCGACGAGCGATAAGGGCGTCGTCTTCGATGTGGACACCGAGGTCCTCGAGCACGTCACCGAGCAGCTGCTGACGTTCCTCATCAACTGTCACGACGGCGTCGACTTCGGCCTGCTCGCCGGATTCCCGCAACTGTCCTGACTCCGCTCGGGCGCCGCGCAGCAGTTCGATACCCGACAGGATCATCGTCTTGCCGGCCCCGGTCTCACCGGTGATCACCGTCAACCCGGGACTGAGGTCTACCTGGGCATCGGCGATGACCCCGATGCCCTGGATGCGCAGCTGTTCGATCATTCGCTACTGCTCACGGGCGCTGACGCCCACGCCAACCGTCGACCGGCAGATCGAACTTCGCCACCAGACGATCGGTGAAGGGGGCCGGTGCCAGGCGGGCGAAGCGCACCGGTTGCTCATCGGCGGAGACGACGAGCCGATCACCGGGAAGAACATCGATGGTCCGGCGTCCGTCGGCCCACAAGACGGCCTGCGACTCCGGCTCGAGATCGAGGACGATGGAACTGCTCGGGGACACCACCAGCGGCCGCGCGAAGAGTGCATGGGCGCTCAGGGGCACCACGAGAAGAGCGGCAACCTCCGGCCACACCACCGGCCCACCCGCGGAGAACGCGTACGCGGTGGATCCCGTGGGTGTCGCGCACACAACACCGTCGCACCCCCACCGGGATAACGGTCGACCATCAACTTCGACCAAGACGTTGATCATGCGCTCCCGAGTGCCCTTCTCCAGGCTCACCTCGTTCACCGCCCACGTTCCCCCGACACGGGTGCCATCGCGAAGAACCGACACGTTCAATCGCGTGCGCTCCTCGACGGACCACCGGCGTTCGATCAACGACTCAACGACGAACGTGACGTCCTCGGGTTCCGCCTCGGCGAGAAAACCGACATGGCCGAGATTGACCCCCAGCAATGGTGTTCCGGGTTCCGCGAGTTCTGCGGCCCGCAGGATGGTTCCGTCCCCGCCAAAGACCACGACCACATCGGCCCCCACCCGACCCCCGGAGGGATCGGCAGCCAGATCCGACGCAAGTAGTTCAATCCCCGCGGTGGACGTCATGTCGAGTGCCTCGATGTCCTTCGTCACGCCGCTGATGTGGGCACCGGACTCGACGAGCGCCTCGACGACCGAGCGGGCCACGGGGCGTGCGTCGGCGTTCGCCGTGTTGACCACCACGAAGACGCGCACCGGCGCGGATGCCGTCATTGCGGACCCTCCTGCACTGCCCGGGCGATCGCCGACTCAATCTCGGCTGCTGACAAGCCCGCGGGCAAGCCAGCAGACAACCCGGTCGACAGGCCGGCTGAGACTCGATCCTCGCGCTCCATAGCGCCATCATGCTCGCTCGGCTCGGCCGCGTCACCGCCGACCTTGCCCATCCACAGGAAGTACTCGACATTTCCTTTGGGGCCCGGAAGCGGACTCGCGGCCACCCCGAAGATCGCCAGTTTCTCGGCCTGGGCGGCCGTGACCACGCGGGCCACTGCCTCGCGTCGAAGGTCCGGGCTGGTCACCACTCCCGAGCCAACTCGTTCCTTGCCCACCTCGAACTGCGGCTTGACCATCAGGACGAGGTTCGCCGCGGGTGCGGCCACAGTGACCAGAGCCGGCAGGACGGCGGTGAGCGAAATGAACGACAGGTCAGCCACCACGAGATCCGGCAGGTAGGGCAACTCATCACGCGAGGCGTCGAGGTGTCGAACGTTCGTGCGCTCGAGGACCGTGACCCGATCGTCAGATCGCAACGACCACGCCAACTGCCCGTACCCGACATCGACGGCGATCACGTGGCGAGCACCCCGCTGGAGGAGAACCTGGGTGAAGCCACCGGTCGAGGCTCCGGCGTCCAGCGCATTCGCATCCCTGACGTCGAGACCTAACGCGTCCAGGCCTCCGATCAACTTGTGGGCGCCTCGGGAGACAAAGTCCGACCCGGGTTCGGCGACCAGTTCGATCGGGGCTGCGTCGTCCACCTGGGTCGCGGCTTTCGTTGCGGTAACTCCCGAGACGCTGACCCGGCCCCCTTCGATCGCGGCACGGCCTTGCTCGCGAGAGGACACGAGACCTCGGCGCACTAACTCGGCGTCTAACCGACGTCGGGTCATGACGGACTCCTACCCGGACGCCTCGTCCTCGGCTACCAAGCCGTTGAGCGTTGCCCGCAGAGCGCTCTCTACTTCTTCGAAGACACCCACGTGCTGTGTCACATCGGTGTCGGCGAGCGCATGCAGGGGATCGAGTGCACCGTCGACGTCGGCGTTGCCGGTGGGCTCCCAGACCGGGAGCACTGCATCGGGAGACGGCGTTACCTCCGGCGCCACTACCTCGTCGACGACGAGAACGTCGTCGATCGAAACGTCATCGCCCGAAACAGCCTCGCTCGAGATACTTTCACCGAAGCCGTCTTGATTAGGAGCCGGATCCCACTCACCCGACGTCATTCAGGGACCACTTTCTTCTTCACCTTCGGCGCGGGCGTCTCGTCCCCGCCGGCGGACGGTGCATCAGACGCGGTCGAAGGTGCGTCGGCTCCGCTCTCCAAACGCTCCACGCGAGCCCGCAGTGCGGCGAGTTCGTCTTCGCGGACGAAACCCAGACGGCCGACCGCCCGATCCACCTCGGTGCGGATCATCTCCATGAGCGCTTCGCGGTTTTGCTGCGATGTCACCAGGAGATCATCGGCGATGTCCTGCACCGACTCCATGGCATCGGAGGACTTACCGGTCCATTGCATGCCCTGGTTGACCAACGCCGACGCCGCATCGCGCGCCTTCGCCGCGGTCACCTCGGTCAAACCGGTGGCTAATTGCACGTAGCCCTTCAACGCATCCATCACCATTGCCGCCTCCTCGCGCTCCACCCTAGTGCGCCAGCAACGCCCGTCCGTGGCATCGATCGTTCCCTGGTGAAACAGTTACGGGTGACGCAGGTCCTCGGCAAGCGCGCTGCACGCACTGACCAGCGCCGGATCACTCTCTGACAGCGGCTCGATACCTGCCCAACTCCGAGCCAGCAGCCGCCGCACCTCCCCCAGAGCCCCGCCACCCGACGCCTCGGTGTCGGCGATGCGGGCACCGTCCACGCTGTCGGCCAGGGCCCGAAGATCCGCCGCGAGGTACGTGGGTCGAAATTCTGGGTCGACCGACACCAACGTTGAGAGGTCTCGCGCCTGCACCACTCCGGTGAGAACCAACACGGACTCCATGCCCGCTCGATTCGCCCCGCGAATATCGGTATCGACGCGATCACCGATAACGAGCGGCGTGCCCGCCCCCAATCGCTGGGCCGCTACCTCGAAGAGCAACGGTTCTGGCTTTCCCGTAACGGCGTCGGGTTGTCGACCGAGGGTGGCACTCAGCGCGGCAACGAGTGCCCCGTTTCCCGGCGCCAGCCCCCGCTCGGTCGGCAGGCTCGTATCCGGGTTCGTGGCCACCCAGAGCGCTCCGGATTGGATCACGTACCCGGCGTTGGCGAGGTCACTCCAACACACCTCCATGCCCAAGCCTTGAACGACGGCCACCGCACTGGGGTCTGGTTCACGAACGGGGACAAACCCCGCCTCGAGCAAAGCGTGGTCGATCCCCGCTCCACCCACGACGAAGACGTGGGCCGATGCAGCGATGTCGTGCTGGGTGAGGAATACGGCGGCGCCCTGCGGAGAGGTCACCACGTTGTCATCGTCGGCAACCAGGCCCAGACCACGAAGTTTCTCCGCGACGACCCCGGGTGCGTTCGCGGCATTGTTCGTCACGACGCACCATGGCCGAGACTGCGCCACTTCGGTCATCGCGTCGATGGCGTACGGCACGGGCGCGGATCCGCGATACAGGACGCCGTCGGCATCGACGATGAAGCCATCGAAAGCGTCGATGAAGGTGCCCGGTGCGGTCATGCCTTCACCGACCCGGGCGANCCGGGCGACCCGGGATCATCCAGCGGGTTCGCCCCGTCGGCGGCGGAGATAGGTCCGATGAGAGGCAACCCCGCTTCGGATCGTGCCCGCAACGTCGCNTTGACNTGACCGAGCGCCTGCCCGTACTCCGCACGATCGGGCCGCATGACNAATGCCATCGACAGGTGATCGCGGGCGGAGGGGAATTGTTGTCGGCGCCACAGGGCCATGCCGAGAGCGTAGTGCGCGTAATCGTCGTTCGGTGATTGCTCGACGAGCTCGGTCAGTACTTCAATGGCTTCGTCGTAGCGACGTGCTTCGAACAACGCCCGACCCAGCGTCTCGGCGACCGCCGGCGTCGCGTCGGTGCGTTGCACCCGCTCGAGGAGGACTACGGCGGCGTCAGGGTTGCCCTCGGACAACAGACGCTTCGCGCGGTGGAACCACTCATAGATGTCCCCTTCCGGTGCTCCTGTGTGCGAGGGGCCGACGTCCACCACCGAATGGTCGCATGTCGATCTACCCACCGACTCGATGAACCAACACGGCTACCAGCAACTACCTCGTGGTCGCGGCCTGGAATTCGGCCGGTGTTGCCGACAACCGACCGAGTGTCCCGCCACAATGGCGATGTGGACGATCACACCCCGGCACCAATCATTTCCGACCTCGGCGATGACGTGTACTCGATCGACACTCAGATGGCAGGGCACACCGGCATCACCGCGAGTTACCTCATCCGCGGGTCCCGCCCGTGCCTGGTGGAGACCGGGACGGCCCTGTCCGCGCCGACGGTCGTGTCCGCCCTAGCCGAACTTGGAGTGAGTGCCAACGATCTNGCGACGGTCGTGGTGACGCATATCCATCTGGACCATGCCGGTGGCGTGGGTGACATCGCCGCCGCCTTCCGCCAGGCCCAGGTCGTCGTGCACGAGCGCGGTGCGCGCCATCTGGCCGACCCCACCAAACTCGTGGCCAGCGCCATGCGGGTCTTCGGCCCCGACATGGACCGGCTCTTCGGTCCGCTGATCGCCACACCCGCGGAGCGTTTGACGACATTGAGCGACACCGGAGAGGTCGATCTCGGTGACGGTCGTCGCTTAGAGTCCTTTCACAACCCGGGACACGCGTCTCACCACGTGGCCCTCGTTGATTCTCAGACCGGAGACCTCTACACGGGCGATGCTGCCGGCGTCTTCGTGCCGGATACCGAGGAGATCCGACCGGCAACACCCCCGCCGGATTTCGACCTTGACCTTGCGCTGTCGTCCCTGCACCGGATGCACGAGGCTTCTCCCACCCGGCTGCTCTTCAGTCATTTCGGCCCGGTCACCGACGTCGATCGCGTCTTCGAAGAATCCGAGGCGGAACTGCACTACTGGGTGGAGCAGGTGTCGCAGGCGTATCACGCAGGGCTCGACTTGGAGCACGCCGTGGCGATGGTCCACGAAAAGGATCGAGAGCGGCATCACGACTTCTACTCAGATCACGAGCGCGTTGCCAAGTTCGAGGAGCTCTCGAGTACGCAGGCTCAAGTGTCCGGCATCTGGAGATGGCTCGAGAAGAGCACGGCCTCGACGTAACCCTGGACCCGTTCCTTACCGATTGCTACCGATCGGGCCCGGACCGCCCGTTCGTGGGGTTCACGCCGTGGTTCGCGTGTGTGCGTCGGTGAGTTGGTCCACGTCTTCCCGCGCCACCGTGGCGAACCACTGGTCGGCCTCCTCGTGTCGCCCGAGCGCCTCGAGCGTTGCCGCGTAGGCGTAGCGAAGTCGCAGTCGCTCCGCAGTGTCCGGGCCGTTCACCAACTCCGGAACGTCTAGCATCACCAAGGCCGCTTCATGCTGACCCGCATCTCCGCGGGCACCGGCACCGACAATGATCGCTTCAATCTTCAGTGCCGGGTCCGAGGGTCGAAAGCCTTTCAGTACCTCGAGCGCTCGCTCGGGGCGACCGAGCCCCCGCTCACAATCAGCCATCATCGGAATGAAGGAGTCGTCGCCGGTCATCCGTCGCACGGCTCGGAACTCGGACAACGCGTCCGCGTAACGTGCCTTGCGATACGACGTGATTCCGTGGGCTTCTCGGACGCACGCCACGCGACCCGCCAGACGTTTGGCCTCCTTGGTGAACCCCAGAGCCGACTCGGGCTCATCATCTTCTAGCGCCCACTCGGCGGCCACAAGAAGGCAACCGACACGGTCGCGCATGTCTTCCGGCAAGGTGCGCAACTCGTTGATCACCGACGGATCGAGCTCGGCGGGATCGACCCCCTCGGGAATGCGGGGCCCGCGCGGCTGGCTGGGTTCCTGCGGACCGCGATCACCGCGCTGATCACGGTGACTTCGCTTGTCGTGATGTCGCTTGTCCCGGTGTTGTGGCTGACGTCGCCGATTGCCCGGACCCCGCGCTGGAGGCTGTTGGCTCGCGCCTGATCCGTTCGTCACCGTCCTAGCCTCCTACAAACGTATGCGGAACAAACAAAGGCCACCCGAAGGTGGCCTTTGTGAAAAATGTCCGGCGGCGTCCTACTCTCCCACGAGGTCCCCCTCGCAGTACCATCGGCGCAGAAGGGCTTAGCTTCCGGGTTCGGAATGGAGCCGGGCGTTTCCCCTTCGCCATGACCGCCGAAACTCTATTGAGATGTGGTGGTTTCCCGACCGAATCTCGGGAACCGCACAGTGGACGCGAGTGTGTGAAGTAAGCAAGTCCTCGGACTATTAGTACCGGTCAGCTCCACACATTGCTGTGCTTCCACATCCGGCCTATCAACCCAGTCGTCTAGCTGGGGTCCTTACCTGGTAAACCAGTGAGAGCCCTCATCTTGGAGTGGGCTTCCCGCTTAGATGCTTTCAGCGGTTATCCCTTCCGAACGTAGCTAACCAGCCGTGCCCTTGGCAGGACAACTGGCACACCAGAGGTTCGTCCGTCCCGGTCCTCTCGTACTAGGGACAGATCTCCTCAAGACTCTTNCGCGCGTGGCGGATAGGGACCGAACTGTCTCACGACGTTCTAAACCCAGCTCGCGTGCCGCTTTAATGGGCGAACAGCCCAACCCTTGGGACCGACTCCAGCCCCAGGATGCGACGAGCCGACATCGAGGTGCCAAACCATGCCGTCGATATGGACTCTTGGGCAAGATCAGCCTGTTATCCCCGGGGTACCTTTTATCCGTTGAGCGACGCCGCTTCCACATGCCGGCGCCGGATCACTAGTTCCGACTTTCGTCCCTGCTCGACCTGTCAGTCTCACAGTCAAGCTCCCTTGTGCACTTACACTCGACACCTGATTGCCAACCAGGCTGAGGGAACCTTTGAGCGCCTCCGTTACTCTTTGGGAGGCAACCGCCCCAGTTAAACTACCCACCAGGCACTGTCCCTAATCCGGATCACGGATCGAGGTTAGACAGCCAATACGATCAGAGTGGTATTTCAACGATGACTCCACCCGAACTGGCGTCCGGGCTTCCAAGTCTCCCACCTATGCTACACAAATCGAACCGACCACCAATACCAAGCTGTAGTAAAGGTCCCGGGGTCTTTCCGTCCTGCCACGCGTAACGAGCATCTTTACTCGTAGTGCAATTTCGCCGAGTCTGCGGTTGAGACAGCGTGGAAGTCGTTACGCCATTCGTGCAGGTCGGAACTTACCCGACAAGGAATTTCGCTACCTTAGGATGGTTATAGTTACCACCGCCGTTTACTGGCGCTTAAGTTCTCAGCTTCGCTCCGAAGAACTAACTGGTCCCCTTAACGTTCCAGCACCGGGCAGGCGTCAGTCCATATACGTCGTCTTGCGACTTTGCATGGACCTGTGTTTTTAGTAAACAGTCGCTTCCACCTGGTCTCTGCGGCCGTAGCCAGCTCAGGGAGCAAGTCCCATCACCAGCCGCGGCCCCCCTTCTCCCGAAGTTACGGGGGCAATTTGCCGAGTTCCTTAACCACAG
>PBWE01000039.1:0-2500 GCA_002728915.1 Micrococcales bacterium | reverse complement strand
GTAGTTGTTCACCATAACGGCGGCGTTCGGACCGTCGAAGTCGTAGAAGCGCTCCAACTGTTCGCGAATGCGATCCACCCATGCCTGAACCGTCTCGGCCGGGTTGAGTGACCGCTCCCCCGACTCCTTCGGATCCCCGATCAGGCCAGTGGCGCCGCCGACGAGAGCGAGCGGGCGGTGACCGTGTTGCTGAAAACGCCGGACAGTGAGGATCTGAGCAAGGTTTCCCAAATGCAGGCTCGGAGCCGTCGGATCGAAGCCGCAGTAGAGCGTGACCGACCCGGCATCGGTCGCCTCGCGCAGCGCGCCGAGATCGGTGCTATCGGAGATGAGCTCCCGCCATAGGAGTTCTTCGATGATGCTGGCCACAGACTCATTGTTCCCCATCGCGCCCGTGATCACGGTCGCTGGCATCATGCGCGCGTGGCGTACTCCCGGGCCAGGATGCGTAAGGCCGCGTCCTTCATCGTCGACACCGACCCGGCCTTCGCCGACATCGTCACGGCTTCTCCGGTGTGCTCAATCGGCAACGGGGCTCGGACATCGCTCAACCCTTTCGAATCGCTGGTGGGATCGGTGATCGCGCAGCAGGTTTCGGTGAAGGCCGCGGACTCCATCACGGCACGAGTCACCGACTATCTCGACGGAGACGTGAGCCCGGAGAACATCGTCAACTCCAGCGTGGAAGGCCTCAGGTCAGCCGGCCTCTCCGGTGCGAAGACCAAGACCGTCAAAGGAATAGCCGACGCCATCCATACCGGCGTTCTCGACCTTGATGAGGCACTGACGCATCCCGACGACTCGGCCGTCGTGGCGGAACTGACGAAGTTGTGGGGCGTTGGTCGTTGGACTGCCGAAATGTTCTTGATGTTCACCATGCACCGACTGGACGTTTGGCCGACCGGAGACCTTGCGATGCGCAAAGGGTGGAACATCGTGCACGGCGAGTCAGGAGACATCGATCCGCGAATTCTGGAGCCGTTGGGGGATCCGCTGCGTCCCTATCGAAGCGTGGTCGCCTGGTACTGCTGGCGCGCGGTCGAAGGCGACGACTCAAGTTGGTAGCTCGAGCGCTCCCGCCGCTGGTACGTCAGGCTCAGTAGTCACTGCTCGCGCGCGTCAGATCTCACCTACCGGCTGCGCAGCGAGGCTCCGCCTCCACCAACAGAAGGCACCGCCGATCGCGGCACCGGTCGCATTCGCCACCACGTCGATCACCGATGCGCTCCGATCCCCGGTGAACGATTGAAGAATCTCCAGCACCAGTCCCAATGCCACCACTGCTCCTCCGGTTACCCAGATGCGGGGATGGCGTTGGGAAAGCACGAGGAGCACCGTCAACGCCGCATAGCCAAAGGCATGGAGAACGAAATCCCCGAAGACGTAAGCGCCCTGCACGTCATCGGCCGGGGCCAGTGATCCATAAACCAATGCCGCGATCCAACAGGCACTGATCAGGCGGACAACGATGAAGCGCACGCCGTCAGGCCCAACGTGTTCGTGCCCGGCTTACGTCTTCTGCCAGTGCATTCAATTGTTCGGCCACGCGCACCGGTGCCGTGCCCGCGAAAGCATCGCGGGAAGCCAACGCCCCCTGCACCGTCAACACGCTTTGCACGTCGGGAGTCAACGCGGCATCGATGCCCGCGAACTCGTCGTCGGTGAGATCACTGAGCTCCACGCCCCGCGCCTCGGCCGCTCGAACGCACGCGCCGGCGATCTCGTGCGCCTGCCGGAACGCGATTCCCTGCCGCACCAACCACTCGGCGATATCCGTGGCCAAAGTGAAGCCTTCCGGGGCCGATGCAGCCATGCGATCAAGATCGAAGGTCAGCGTCCGGATCATCCCGGTCATCGCCGGCAGCACGAGGAGCAGTTGATCGACCGTGTCGAAGGCCGGCTCCTTGTCTTCCTGCAGGTCTCGGTTATAGCCGAAGGGCAAGGCCTTGAGTGTGGCCAAGAGCCCTGTCAGGTTGCCGATCAGTCTCCCGGCTTTGCCGCGTGCGAGTTCGGCGATGTCCGGGTTCTTCTTCTGAGGCATGATCGACGAGCCGGTGGACCACTCGTCGTGCAACGTGACCCACGCGAATTCGCGACTGGCCATCACAATGACTTCCTCGCCGATGCGCGATAGGTGCACCGCCAGCATGGCGCCGACGAAACAAAACTCCGCGACGAAATCCCGATCACTGACCGCATCAATCGAGTTGTCGAGGGCGGATGTGAATCCCAACTCTGCCGCAACGAGTTGCGGATCCAATCCCAGTGATGACCCAGCGAGCGCCCCCGCCCCCAAGGGTGATCGCGCAGTGCGATCGTCCCAATCGGCGAGCCGATCCACGTCTCGCAGGAGCGCGTGCGAGTGCTTGGCCAATTCGTGTCCGAAAGACACCGGTTGTGCGTGCTGCAAGTGCGTGAATCCTGGAGACACCGTGGAGATGTGCTGCGTTGCCTGGGCGTTCAACGCTTCGACCAGATCCACGGTCGCCTGAGCGATGGC
>PBWE01000001.1 GCA_002728915.1 Micrococcales bacterium | reverse complement strand
CTTATCGTCGCGAATGTCCGGCGCGTACTGGTCCACGGTGGCCTGCTCTTCGGAGAAGAGCCATCCCATGTGGGCGAAGAGCAGTCCCTTGNCGATGGCCTTGCGGGAGGTTCCGAACCGCCACGGTGAATGCGGGTCGCCGATCTCGTCGGAGAACTTGTGGTGCTTGCGGTGGTCGGCCACCCACTGGTTGATCGATCCTTCGAGTGCGTACGAGCCCATGATGGCGAGGGCGATCTTCACTGGACGGGGCGCCTTGAAGGACCCGTGCGTGAAGTAGCGGTGGTAGCCGACGGTGATCCCGAGACCCGTGATCGCCCAGAAGCCGATGAGCAAACCGATGTCAACCCAGGACACCAAGCCCCAGTAGATCATCGGGATAACGCCGAGCAGAGCGAGCGTCGGTCCGACGACGAAGATCCCAATGGTGATCTTCATGGGGGTGCTGAGGAAGATCGCGTCGCCGTCGTCNACCTTCTCGAAATCCTGGACAAGCGCCATGGGGAGCCCTTCGTANGTNGTGGAGGTCGTTCCACGCGAGGCCGCGTAGTCGAACCTACGGTTGCGTAACNTACGGTACCGTAACCNNNGGAATCCGGCCACCCGAAGTCCCCCGCCGGCGGGTCTTAGGGTTAAGTCCGCACCAGGTCATCTCCCTGATCCCCGGTCGTCTAGTGGCAGGACAGCGGACTTTGAATCCGTCAACGGAGGTTCGAATCCTCCCCGGGGAGCCCCACCCACCCATTAGTAGGCGCCGTACTCGCCGCCTCCGNGCGANCCGAGAAATTCGCCGACCAGGCGATCGCGCTGGAAAAGTCGAACAGTTCCNCGAGCGGTACCGCCGTTCCACAGNGAGTGATGGTTCTTGACGCCGTCGGGGTTCTCGTAGTTCATCAACAACATTTCCTCCGTGGGGCACCAAAAGTCGATCTCGATGCGGTGGGTGAAGGTCTTCGCCGAGATGCGCCACCGAACCTTGTCCGGCTCGACGGNGCACTCGAAGGATTGTCGGGACCCGGTCCAGAACTTGGAGAAGTTGAATTCGAATAGTTCACCGCGNAAGAAGAAGGCGATCAGCAACTTGCTGGACAGGCGTCGTCCGAACAGAACCGGAGTGCCGCCGCCGACGTCCANACACGTCAAGGGCAGGGCCTCACCCGAAGCTGCATCCACGAATTGTGCGCAGTTCAACCACACCCANGGGTTGGTGTAGTCCTGACCCCAGTTCTTGTCCTGGTACCCGCTGCTGGTCTCTGGCTCCACGATGAAGCGTCGACCGTTGAAATCGATCTGGCCGGAGTACTCAGTCTTGANTCCGGCGACGTGCCAGAACATCTGGAAGGCCCTGGTTGTCCGAAAGAGTGCGTCGGCGCCGTAACCGACGGAGTAGGACAGTTGCTTGTTGGCGGTGAGATCCCAGGACATNGAGCCGTGATCGGACATCCATTCTGGATGCGACNCTGCCTNGTCGGCGGATACCGAGACAGAGCCCGCCAGATGNGACTCCGTCACAGTGGCGTCGCCGATCCGCACATCCAGGTGGCGCGTATCGAATGCGCAGTCGTCGGAAGCGACGTAGTTGTGCAGTTGCGTGGGCTCAGGGCCCCAGCAGCCGGCGTTGAGCATTCCGTAGGACGGACGGATCCCGGCCTCGCGATTCGATGGCAACTGCCCCAGGATTGGAGTGGAGCCGCCGAGGCCGGGGTTGATCGAGAAGTATTCGATGAAGAAGCCCCGCGGCTCGTTGGTCACCGCGTCGTATCCGGTGAGCGAATGCCACCACCAGTCGTATCCGCGCGCGGCCAGGGGCCCGGTGAGCATGTACGCGTTGCGATCGGCCACAGACAGCATGCAAGCACAGTCACNGTGCGGACGCGGGACGGGATCGGAGTTCGTCGGCTGCGCTGCCTGGAGCCGTGGCGCGAGGCGAAAGTCCGGTGGGACACAGGAGCGAACCGGGGCGTGAGCTGATCTACTGATGCACCAAAATGGGTCCATGAGCACGCACCCCGGGGTCGTCATCATCCTGGCCGCCGGCGAGGGCAAGCGGATGAAGTCCGCCGTGCCGAAAGTCCTCCATCCGATCGCCGGACGGTCTCTTGTCGGACACGTCATCGAAGCCGCGGCTCACCTCGAACCCGAGCACGTGGTGGTCGTCGTCGGCCACGGTCGGGAACACGTGGTCGAGCATCTGGCGGAAATCGCGCCGTGGGTCGTGCCGGTCGTGCAAGACGAGCAGCGCGGCACCGGGCACGCGGTGCGAATCGCACTGGACGATCTCGCGTCCCGGGGCGTGCGTGCCGACGGACCAATCGTGGTGCTCACCGGAGATACGCCACTCGTCAATGGAGNAACCCTGGATGGGTTGATGTCTGCCCACAGTGGTGCGTGCACNGTGCTNACGGCCACCGTTNCGTCNCCCACCGGGTACGGCCGAATCGTGCGAAANGGAAATGNAGTTGTGGCGATCGTCGAAGAGCGTGACGCGACCGANGAANAACGGCTGATCAACGAGATCAACGCAGGAATGTACGTCTTCGAGTCATCAGCCCTCGTCGAGCGCATCGCGCGCCTGGATACCGACAACACTCAGAGCGAGGAGTACCTCACCGACGTCGTGAGCATGATCACCGCAGACGGGCTAGTGGTGAACGCTCACGTTTCGGCCGACTCCGATGACATCCGCGGCGTAAACGACCGGGTGCAACTGGCCGAGGCGGCGGCGATCATGCGCGATCGAATCAACGAGGGCTGGATGCGCGCCGGCGTGAGCATCGCCGATCCCGCGAGCACCTGGATCGATGTGGACGTGGAAATCGAACCGGATGCGCAGTTGTTGCCACAGACCATCCTGCGGGGCCCGACCGCCATCGCCGCGAGAGCCCGCGTCGGCCCGGGAACCACGCTGGTGTCCTGTGAGGTCGGGGCGGACAGCGAAGTGATCCAGACCTGGGCCGAACTCGCGGTGATCGGCGACAACGCCCGCGTCGGACCGTTCACCTACCTGCGACCGGGGGCCAACCTGGGAGTAGGCGCCAAGGCCGGGGCGTATGTGGAGATCAAGAACTCCTCCGTCGGTGACGGAGCTAAAGTTCCGCACCTGTCCTACGTCGGTGATGCGGACATCGGCGAGGACAGCAACGTCGGTGCGGCCACCGTGTTCGTCAACTACGACGGTCAGGACAAGCACCGCACTGTGGTCGGGCGGGATGTGCGCATCGGAAGCGACTCCATGCTGGTAGCTCCGGTCGAAATCGGCGACGGTGCATACACCGCAGCGGGTTCGGTTATCACCGATGACGTTCCCCCGGGGGCGATGGCGGTTGGGCGAGCCCGCCAGCGGAACATTGAGGGGTGGGTCGAGAGGCGTCGTGCGGACTCGGCATCAGCTCGGTCTGCCAGGGCGGCGAACGACGGTGACGGTGTGTCTGACAAGGTTCAGTCAGAGGATTCCGCCCGGGAGGAATGAGTGGCCGAAAAGTCCGTACCCACACAAAAGCGTCTCGTACTTCTCAGCGGNCGATCGCACCCNGAACTCGCCGAGTCCGTCGCCGACGAACTCGGCATCGCTTTGTCTCCGACGCTGGCCTACGACTTCGCCAACGGTGAGATCTTCATTCGTTTCCGGGAGTCTGTTCGTGGGACGGACGCGTTCGTCCTGCAGAGCCACACCACNCCGATCAACACGTGGATCATGGAGCAACTGATCATGATCGACGCGCTCAAGCGCGCATCGGCCAAACGCATCACTGTGATCGTCCCTTTCTACGGATACGCCCGCCAGGACAAGAAGCACCGGGGCCGCGAGCCGATCTCTGCACGGTTGATGGCCGATCTGTTCAAGGCGGCCGGNGCNGATCGATTGATGACGGTCGACCTGCACACCTCNCAGATCCAGGGCTTCTTCGACGGCCCGGTGGANCACCTGTTCGCGCTCCCCCTCCTCGCCGAGCACGTGGCNTCCCGGGTAGCCACCGACCAGATCACTGTGGTGTCGCCGGACGCNGGNCGGGTNCGCGTTGCCGAACGATGGACCGANGTCCTCGGCGCCCCCCTCGCGATCATCCACAAACGCCGTGACCCCGACGTGCCGAACCAGGTCCGAGTCTTCGAAGTTGTCGGCGATGTGAGGGATCGAGTCTGCGTGGTTGTCGACGACATGATCGACACCGGCGGCACGATCGTGAAAGCAGCCGAGACGCTGTTCGAGAACGGTGCCAAGGACGTCATCGTCGCGGCAACGCACGGNATCTTGAGCGATCCGGCTCGCGATCGTCTCCAGCAATCGCAGATCTCCGAAGTAGTTGTCACCGACACCCTGCCGATCCCCCCGGAGCGACAGTTCGACAAACTGACCGTGCTGTCGATTGCGCCGATTCTGGCCACNGCCATCAACGAGGTATTCACCGATGGATCGGTGACCTCGATGTTCGAGGCCGCCACGGCAGACGAAGCGTCCTCCCACTAGGCCCGGTGTCCACAGGATCGACGGCACCCCCCTAGACTTCCGACGTCCTCGGCGAGGGAGGCCGTCCTACCGGACCGGTCGCCGTGATCGACGCGGGTGGTGCCACCTGACGTCTGTCCGCACCCCCGCGAGGCATGCCGCATGGTCGTGCAACCGCATGACGAAACGCTGAGGAGAACACGTGACCAACGTCGACATCACCGCCGAGCCCCGCAGCGACTTCGGAAAAGGGGCGGCCCGGCGACTCCGTCGCTCGGGAAGCGTTCCGGCCGTCATTTACGGCACGGGAATCGAACTCACCCACGTGGCCCTCGACGAGCACGAGATCGACCTGGCGTTGCGCAAGCCGCGGGTGGTCTTGAACATCTCTTACGACGGAAGCTCCTACCTCACGAAGCCTCGCGACGTCCAGCGTGATCCGGTCAAGCAGCACCTCGAGCATGTCGACCTCGTCATCATCACNAANCANGAGGCCGCGATNCGAAGCNCNTANGCCGATGCGGTNGCGAANGCNGANANNGCNGCNGCGGAAGCCGGATACGACGCCGCATCCGTNATNATGGCGCTNGANGAAGCCGTGGCTCGGGGCGAGGATCCNNTNGANGCNGTCGACCACGCGGTCGCCGACGTCAAGGCCAAGGCCGCAGAGATGGCCGCAGCCGCAGCTGCACGCGAAGCCGCACGCGAGGCCGCCGAGGCCGCGGAGGCCGCAGACGGCGACGGCGATGCAGGCGAGGCCGCGCCTGCTGCGAGCAGCGACGAGGCATCCGCNGAATAGTGCGCTCGCCCGGTACGCACTCGACACCCTGCGGGCTGCCACGCTCATGTCCGACCCCTGGCTGATCGTGGGTCTGGGAAATCCCGGACCTGAGTACGCCGCGACCCGACACAACATCGGATCGATGGCCGTCGACGTCATCGCCAGCAGCACGAGCGCGACGCTGTCCCGACACAAGAAGNTGCACGCCCGCATCGCCGAAACCCATCTCGGTTTCCCCGGCGATCGGGTGTCGGTCATCGCCTGCGCTCCGTTGTCCTACATGAACGAAAGCGGCGGACCCGTCAAGGCCGCCATGAACTTCTACCGAATTCCTCCTGAGCGACTCGTCGTTNTGCACGACGAACTCGACATCGACTTCGCNAACCTTCGCATCAAGAAGGGTGGAGGTGACGGNGGGCACAACGGCCTGAAGAGCATCCGCTCNGCGATNGGAACCGGGGACTATTTCCGNATCCGGCTCGGCATNGGACGCCCCGTCGGTCGGCAAGCNCCCGCGGACTANGTCCTGCAGGCGTTCTCGAGTCAGCAACGCGCGGACCTTCCCGCCTTCTTGTCCCGATGCGCGGAGGCCGCCGAGACCTTGATTCGACAAGGCCTCGACGTGGCNCAGAATGCCTACAACGAACGGTCGTCCAGCGGTGACGATGCCAGCGCAGGAGGGAAGGGATGAACGATCCACGTTCCGATGCCGCCATCTCCCGCGACGTCGCCCAGGACGCCGGTCAACTCCTGCTGCGGATACGACAGGACTTCATCGCCGAACACGGTCCTATCGGGGATAAAGAGACGGCGAACATGCTGCGCGATCGAGCCGATGCGGCGTCGAACGATCTGATCCTGGACTTCCTTTCCTCGGCTCGACCACAAGACGCGGTACTGAGCGAAGAAGCCAAAGACGACCCATCGCGCCTGGACTCCGAGCGGGTGTGGATCGTCGACCCCCTTGATGGAACGTGGGAGTACGGACAAAACCGCGCGGATTTCGCTGTCCACGTGGCGTTGTGGGCGGCGGGAGAACTGCACGCGTGCACCGTCGACCTNCCGGCCCAAGGCATCACNCGCAGNGTGCTCGACGACACCGTCGAGACGGCGGTNGATCCGACCCGCCCGATACGGATNGTGGCNTCGCGGAGCAGGCCGCCGGCCACCCTNCAGGCCACCTGCNACGCGCTCGGACGTCTTCTTTCGGACGCNGNAATCACCNACCGCGGCGTGGAGGTGGTCGACGTCGGGTCGGTCGGNGCGAAAGTCAACGAGATTCTGAGCCAGCGCGCGGACGTCTACCTCCACGACACCGGGTTCTACGAATGGGACGTTGCCGCGCCGTACGGGGTCGCGGCGCATTACGGCCTGCGCTGCTCGAACACCACCGGTGAGCCCATCACCTTCAACCACATGCCGCCGTANGTGAACAATCTCGTGGTCGCGTACCCGGTCCTTTACCCGCACGTGATGCGCGCCCTGACCGAGACTGCCGAACGGTGAGCCTCCGCGGACTAGTAGACGATCTCGATCGACATCCTCCGTACGTGCGGGTCGATCAACTCGCATCCGATGCGACAGCCCAGGACGTTGACGTGCACGCTGACCTCGGCATGCACGCCATCACTGTCAGCCGCATCAAGCGATCAACGACCAACCCGATCCTGGTGCTCACCGCCACCGGCTCGGGTGCCGACGACATGGCCGCGGCCATCGGAGACTTCGCGCCCGACGTANGGGTCGCGACGTTCCCGTCGTGGGAAACCCTCCCGCACGAACGACTGTCCCCGTCCTTCGACACGGTCGGGCGGCGAACCCACCTGCTGCGCCGAATCGCCCACGCGGATCCGCAGGATCCGTTGCTGCTACCCGTCNACGTAGTCGTGGCGTCCGTTCGGGCCGTCGTTCAGCCGATCTCGTCCTCGGTGATCGAGGCCGCTCCAGTTCGCGTGCGAGCCGGTGACCGCGTCGATCTGACGGCGTGCGTCGAAGCCCTTGTCGGACTTGGGTATGAGCGTGTCGATCTCGTCGAGCGACGTGGACAGGTCGCGGTGCGCGGAGGCATCGTGGACGTCTTTCCGCCGAGTGAGGAGCACGCCGTCCGCATCGAGTTCTGGGGGGACGACGTCGAGGAAATTCGGCACTTCTCGGTNACCGATCAACGATCCCTCGATCTACTCGAGCACGGACTTNTGGCTNCTGCGGTACGAGAACTACTGCTCACCGACNGCGTGAGGGCAAAGGCNNGCGAATTGGCCATCGGTGCTCCNGGGATAGCGGAGATGTNTCAGAAGATCGCCGCAGGAATCNCGGTCGAAGGNATGGAGTCTCTGACCGCACTTCTCGATGNGTCCATGGTGACCCTCGTTGATCTTCTTCCACGCGNAACACAGATNGTCGTCAGCGAGCCGGAGCGCGTCGCGGCCCGGGCGTCGGACGTGATGCGGACCGCNCAGGAGTTCCTCGAAGCGGGATGGCACAGCGCNGCCGTNGGNGCGGATGTGCCNATCGACATCGAACCCGCCGCCTACCGGACCNTGGACGAGGTGCACGANAACGCCCGGGCACGTGGATGTCGATGGTGGACCCTNAACCCCCTGCCCTCGATAGANCCGGATGTNGANCTCGGCGCCCGCGCTNCNCGGGAGTATCGGGGCGACTCCGAAGAAGCATTCGCCGACATCCGCGGGTGGCTCGCGGAAGGACGCAACGTCGTCGTGACGGCGGGAGGGAAAGGCCCCCTTGAGCGGCTCGGTGAGGAGATGGCTCACAGCGACATCCCGTCCAGAATCGAAGACGAGGTGACGAGTGCGCCGGATGGGGTCGTGCACTTGGTTCGCAGCCACTGTCGCCAGGGTTTCGTCCTGCCGACTCTCGCGCTGATCACCGAGGGAGATCTGCTCGGGCAGCGAACGAGCGCCACCGATGGGCAGCGTCTCCCGAGTCGTCGTCGCAAGACCATCGATCCATTGACCTTGGCAACCGGGGATTTTGTCGTGCACGAGCATCACGGTGTCGGTCGATACATCGAAATGGTCCGACGAACGGTGCAGGGAGCCGAACGGGAGTACCTGATCATCGAGTACGCACCCAGTAAACGCGGTCAACCGGCAGATCGACTTTTCCTTCCGATGGACCAACTCGACATGATCACCCGGTACGTGGGGGGTGAATCGCCGAGCGTGCATCGCCTCGGGGGGAGTGATTGGGCGAAGACAAAGGGCAGAGCGCGCAAGGCGGTCAGAGAAATCGCCGGTGAACTGGTGCGCTTGTATGCGGCCCGCCAAGCGAGCACCGGGCACGCCTTCGCACCGGACACTCCCTGGCAGCGAGAGCTCGAAGATGCGTTCGCGTATGTTGAGACGCCCGATCAGTTGGCCTGCATTGATGAGGTCAAAGTCGATATGCAACGCCTCACGCCGATGGATCGACTCGTCTGTGGTGATGTCGGGTATGGAAAGACGGAAATTGCAGTGCGGGCCGCATTCAAGGCCGTCCAAGATGGCAAGCAGGTCGCGATCCTCGTGCCGACGACCCTTCTGGTCCAACAGCACCTTGCGACATTCGGCGAGAGGTACGCCAGTTTCCCGGTGCGGATCGCGGCGCTGTCTCGTTTCACGGCGGACAAAGAGCGGAGCAACGTGTTGTCGGGCATGTCCGACGGATCGATTGACATCGTTATCGGGACGCATCGATTGCTGACTCCGGAGGTTCGATTCAAGGATCTCGGGCTCGTCATCGTCGATGAAGAACAAAGGTTCGGAGTCGAGCACAAAGAGCATCTCAAGGCCCTGCGCGCGAACGTCGATGTGCTGTCCATGTCGGCGACGCCAATTCCGCGAACGCTCGAGATGGCGGTCACCGGTATCCGAGAAATGTCGGTGATTCAAACACCGCCAGAAGAGCGGCATCCGGTGCTGACGTACGTGGGCCCTTACGACGATAAGCAGATCGCGGCGGCGATCCGTCGGGAGTTGCTGCGCGATGGTCAGGTCTTCTTCGTTCACAATCGGGTCGAGTCCATCGAGCGAGCAGCGCGACGGGTCCAGGATCTTGTGCCGGAAGCTCGTGTCGCCGTCGCGCACGGTCAGATGGCCGAGGGGCGACTCGAGCAGGTCATCGTCGATTTCTGGGACAAGAACATCGACGTTCTCGTGTGTACGACGATCGTCGAGTCCGGGATCGACATCGCGAATGCGAACACGTTGATCGTCTACCGGGCGGACACTTTCGGCCTGTCTCAACTGCACCAACTTCGTGGTCGCGTGGGGCGCAGCCGCGAGAGGGCGTACGCGTATCTGCTGTACGACCCCAATAAGCCACTCACCGAAACGGCGCACGAACGGCTGGCGACGATCGCGCAGCGAACAGATCTGGGATCAGGTATGCAGATCGCCCTGAAGGACTTGGAGATCCGAGGTGCAGGCAACCTGCTGGGGGGTGAGCAAAGCGGCCACATTGCCGACGTCGGCTTCGACTTGTACGTCCGTCTCGTCGGTGAGGCTCTCGCCGAGCACAAAGCCGGCGCGGGCGCGGGAGATGACGAAACACCCGAGGTCAAAGTCGAACTGCCGATAACCGCGCATCTGCCGGAGCAGTACGTGTCGGCGGAACGGCTTCGGCTGGAGGCGTACAAGCGACTGGCAGACGCCCGCAGCGACGAGCAGGTGGACGACGTCGCTGCCGAACTCGTCGATAGGTACGGACCGCTCCCACCGGAAGCGGAAACCCTGGTGAGCGTTGCGCGCTTTCGCGTGCACTGCCAAACAGCGGGTCTTCGCGAAGTCATCGCCCAAGGCAGTGGCGTACGCCTGCACCCCGTGGAACTACCCGAGTCCGCCCAAATGCGCATCAGCCGCCTATACCCGCGCACAACCATTAAGCCAGCCGTCCGTACGATCATCGTGCCGCGTCCGACCGCGAGTTCCGCGATCGGAGCGGCCGCGTTGAAGGACCAGGACTTGCTGGCGTGGGCCGACGAACTTGTGGGAGTGGTTCGAGGTGCCCCGGCGCAGCAGAAGACGAAGGATGGAGCGATCGAGGGTGAATAGCCGGAGAGCGGGCGTGGTTGCAGCGGTCGCCGCAAGCGTCCTCGTGTTGAGTGGTTGCGCGTCCGCCACCCCGGGAGCTGCCGCGGTGGTGGGGAACGAGCGAATCTCCGAACGTGACCTGACCGAGCAGGTGGAGCAGGTGCTGCGCGCACAGGGACGACCGGTCGACTCGGCCTCCGAAGCCCTGGTGGTGACCACCCTCGATCGGATGATCACGACTCAACTCGTCGAGCAGTTGGCGGCGGAGAACGAGGTTGTCGTCACGCGGGGGGAATTGGACGCGACCATCGCGAACTACGTTGAGGCCTCCGGAGGGCGCGAAGCGTTCCAGAACACGCTGCTTGCCCAGGACCTCGCACCCGACGACATCGATGAGTTGTTTCGCGTGAACCTCTTGGCGCAGAAAATGGGCGTGCTGTTCGATCCGAGCGGAACCCCGGAGACTCAATCGTCCGCGATCTTCGCGGCCGTTGCCGCCTACAGCGAGGAAGTCGGCACCACGGTGAGCCCACGCTACGGACAGTGGGACCCGGCCGGTTTGCTGGTGGGCCCAACCCCGAACGATCTGTCTGTCCCGATTCAGATTTCCTGACCGGACGCGCACGCAGAAATCGGATACATGGCGAAGCGCGGGGAGATGGCGAAGCCCGGGGAAACAGCGAAGCGCGGGGAGAGTGTCCTCGATCTGATCGAGGTGATGGATCGGCTTCGATCACCGGGTGGCTGCCCGTGGGATGCACGCCAAACGCACGAGAGTCTCGTCGAGTACCTCGTCGAGGAGGCCTACGAGACCGTCGAAGCGATCGAAGGCAGCGATGACTCCGGCTTGCGCGAGGAACTCGGGGATCTTTTGCTGCAGGTTGTCTTCCATGCACGCATTGCTCAGGAGCGAGGGGAGGAGGGCTGGGACATTGACGACGTCGCTCGTGGCATCGTCGAAAAATTGATCCGGCGCCACCCACACGTCTTCGCGGACGTCGATGCGGACACCGCTGAGCAAGTGGAAGCCAACTGGCATGCGCTGAAAGCCGAGGAGAAGGGGCGCGCATCGGTGACGGACGGCATCCCCGAACACCTGCCAGCGCTACTTCGGGCATCGAAGGTGCACTCGCGCAGCACGTCCCTCGGTGACGCGGTTCCGGATCTGGAATCACACGACGCGGCTGCCCTCGTCCTTGATTCCGTCGACGGTGAGGAAGATCTCGGTGAGTTTCTCCTCGCGGTCGCGTCCCTTGCTCGGGACGGAGGCTGGGATGCCGAAGCAGCGTTGCGGCAAGCGGTCCGACGCCGGATCAGCTCGATACGAGAGGTAGAGAGTCGGTGAACGACGCAACAGCACAATTTCGCCGGCTCGCAGAGGACTCGATCGACGCTGCGCTCGAAGCCGATCCGGTAGGCGCGACCTGGCTCGGCGATCACCGATTCGATGACCGGTTGCCCGACTACTCACCCGAAGCCCAGGCGTCACGGTCGAGACAAATCGACGATCAATTGACCGCCATCGATGCGATCGACGATGTGGAACTCGATGTCGTCGACCTGGTCGATCTCGAGATCTTGCGGTCGAGACTCCAGCGCGAGGCTTTCGAGATCGACGAGCTCGCAAGTGCACAGTGGAACCCGATGGAGTGGAACCCGGGGACGGCGTTGCACTTGCTGCTCTCGCGTGATTTCGCTCCGTGGCCAGAACGTCTCGCGAGTATCCAGTCGCGCCTANCTGNCATCCCCGAGTTCCTCGACACTGCTCGNCGGTCGCTCGATTCCATGCCGCATATCCATGTGGAAACAGCCATCGGTCAACTGACCGGAACGCGCGCCGTCGTCACCGATGCCATCGGCGAGCAGTGCGCGGTGAACGAGACCGACCTCCCTGCGGGAGTCGATGCTGCCGTCGCAGCTATCGACGAACACATCGCGTGGCTCAACGAACAACTACCCGTCAGCACTCGTAGTCCACGACTGAACCAGCGGATTTACGCCGGAGTGCTGTGGCACTCGCTTGATGACGCCACCAGCGCCAATCACTTGCTGCGCGAGGCGGAAGCGCACCTAGACGAGGTCACCGGTCGCATGCGCGAGGCGGCCGCCGAGTATCTCGATGAATCCGTGCACGCCGACCGCGTGGTGCGACGNGCCTTAGAGCGCGTTGCCGCCNAGGCGGTCGTGACCGACAGCACCGTGTTGCCGCTGGTCCGNGAGGCCCTGGAGCACGCCACCGACTTCGTTCGCGATCGGAAGTTGGTGTCGATTCCACAACAAGACACCGAGGTCATCGAAATGCCGGAGATCCATCGGGGAGTGGCGGTGGCCTACTGCGATGCTCCCGGACCCTTGGAAGAGGCGTCGGTGCCCACCTACGTCGCCGTCTCGCCGACGCCGGAGTCGTGGGATCAAGAGCGGGTCGCGTCGTTCTACCGCGAGTACAACGCGATGTTGCTGCACGACCTCACGATCCACGAAGCCATGCCCGGCCACGTTCTTCAATTGGCCCACGCGGCCCGAACGCAGACACCCACCCGCGTCCGCCGCTTCGGATTCAGCGGCGTCTTCGTCGAAGGCTGGGCGGTGTATGCCGAGGAGCTCCTGCTCGATAACGGGTACGCACCGGAAGATTCACCGCAGTCCGCACTCGCGATCCGACTCCAGCAATTAAAGATGCAGGCCCGAATGGCCATCAACACGATCTTGGACATCCGCGTCCACTCCATGGAGATGAGTGAAGATGAGGCGCTACGGCTGATGACGTTCNGTGGCTTTCAGGAAGANGGGGAAGCGATTGGCAAGTGGCGCAGGGCCCTGCTGACCGCTGGACAACTGCCGACCTATTTCGTGGGCTACCAAGCGGTCCGGAGTATCGCAAATGATCTTCGTGTCGTGCACCCGGACTGGTCTGACCGGCAGGTTCACGACCTGATGCTTAGTCATGGATCTCCGGCGCCGCGGCACCTGCGCACCCTGATCGGTATCTGACAAGACCGTGCGTGGCCTGCGGAATTTACGNGACTCGAACAGGTTNGATNTGANGCNACGACAGGTTTCCGGCAGGCTNGAGCCATGAGACGACGCACCNTGNGGGTGAACGTGGGTATCGGCGTTGCCATCGCTGCNGTTCTNGGGCTGATCGTGGTGTCCCTGCGACCGTCCTCGCAGGCCCCCGAGCAGCGNACCGTCACCGTCGCCCGTGGAGACGTGACNGCGACCGTCACNGCNAGTGGCACGGTCGCGCGGTCCGGTGTTGTCGACCTCACTTTCGCGACGCCCGGGATTGTGACGTCGGTCGATGTCGCAGCCGGGGACGTGGTGTCCGCAGGCGACGTGGTCGCCACCGTGGACGATACGGCGGCCCGCCAGCAACTGGCAGCCGCCGAGTCAACATTGGCGCAAGCCGTGCAGACGTCTGCGTCGAGTGACGCCTCCGTNTCCTCCGCGAGTGCCGCCTTGTCNGATGCGTCGCGAGTCGCTCAGCAGACGAACAAGCGAAACAAGTTGGCCGTGGAGCAGGCGCAGGAGTCGTTGGCCGTTGCCGAGGACCTCTGGGACGAATCCTGTCTGGACCTGACGAATGCCATGTGTCCCAACCCGTCGGCNCAGGCGCAGTTGCGAAGCGCCCAGGCAAGCGTTGACTCCGCGCAGCGGGCCTTCGACTCGTCGGTAGAGAACGCAGCCAACAATGCAATCGGCTACGACGTGTCCGTCAATCAGGCCGGGGAATCCCTCACCCAACGCCAGAACCAGGAGAACAGCGCCTGCGAAGGTGCCGGCTCGGAGACGGCCGCCTGCACCAGCGCCCAGACCGCCACACTCGCGGCTCAGCAGGCGTACGACTCCGCCGTTCGGGCCCGGACAACCGGGCTCCTCGTGGACCAGCAGGCCCAACAAACNGCATCNTTGAGTCTGGCGAGTGCGAATGTCGCCGTGCAGCAAGCCCANACAGAATTGCGAAAGGCCGGAGACGACGCCGTCCGNAACGCCCGTCAAGCACTCGAGACCGCNGAGCGTGTCTACCGACAAGGCAAGGTCGCTGGTGAGCAGTCCGTCTCGGCCGCCCGCGCCTCGTTGACATCAGCTCTGGCCTCGCAAGAAACGGTGCAACTGCCCGACGGTGCGGAAGTGACAGCCGCGCAGGCCGCTATCGAATCGGCGGAAGTGGCGGTCGAGGTCGCGCAACAAGCCGTTGATGACACTCGGCTTGTTGCGCCGGTCGATGGGGTCATCGGTTCCGTGCCGTATGTCGTTGGTGAGGTGGCTACCGCATCGGGCGCGCAAGGCGGGATCACCGTGTTGCCCGACGGTCCGATCGAAGTGGTCGCGAACTTCGCTGAGTCCGACGCGGCCAAGGTGCGCGTGGGTTCGCCCGCCACGATCACTTTTGACGCGTTGGCCGGAGAGCGCGCTGAGGGAACCGTGGTGTCGATTGACCCGGNGGGAACCACGAGCACCTCCGGTTTGATCACGTACGGAGTCCGGGTGCAGGTCATCGACGGCCCGACGACGGTGCGTGAAGGCATGACAGCGTCGGTCTCGGTCTTGGTCGATGAGGCGGTCGATGTNCTGGTGGTTCCGCAAAGCGCCGTCACAGGAACCGACGATCGCGCCGCCGTCCTCGTGCAGCGGACGGAGGGAGCGGAGACATCGACCGACAAGGTGCGAGTCATTCTCGGTCTGCAAGGAGACGCGGGAGTGGAGATCACCGCCGGCGTCGACGAAGGGGACGTTCTGGTGATCCCGTCGGCCGACGATGTGTCCTTCCCCGACGGAGGGGTTCCTGGATCGGAGTCCGACGATGGTCCCTTCGGCGATGGCGACGAATCGTGACGGCGGTCGTCGAGATGCACGACATCACCAAGGTCTATGGCCAAGGTGAGGCCGAGGTGCGCGCCGTCGATGGAATCTCTCTCACCGTGGAGCCGGGGGAGTACGTCGCGATCATGGGCGCATCGGGATCCGGGAAATCGACGGTGATGAACATCATCGGAGCTCTCGACGTGGCGACGTCGGGAACATACAAAATCGACGGCGTGGATATCGGGGATCTTGACGACGACGCTCTCTCCCTGGTGCGCAACCGACGAATCGGGTTCATCTTCCAGGCGTTCAACCTGATACCGCGGATGAGCGCGGCATCGAACGTGGAGTTGCCGCTGATGTATCGGGGGGTGCGTCGATCCGAACGGCGTCGACGAGCGCTGGATGCTCTCGCGAAGGTTGGCCTTGCTGATCGCTCTCATCATCAACCCAACGAGCTCTCCGGTGGGCAGCAGCAGCGCGCCGCGGTTGCTCGTGCCCTGGCGATGGAACCCTCGCTCATGCTGGCCGATGAGCCGACCGGCAACCTTGACTCTCGNTCGACAGCAGACGTTCTGGACCTTCTCGATGAAATTCACGCCGAAGGAAAGACGATCGTGATCATCACTCACGAGGACGACGTGGCGGAACGCGCCGGCCGGGTGGTCACCCTGCGAGATGGCAAGGTCGAATCCGATGTGTTGGCGGCTGCCCGATGATCNTCATTGAGGCGCTCCGCAGTGGCTGGCAAGCCATTCTCGCCAACCGACTCCGCTCAATCCTGACCACGCTCGGCATCATGATCGGTGTCGCNGCNGTGATCATCCTCGTCGCCTTCGGGCAGGGNGCCTCCAACTCGGTGACCTCCAGCATCCAGTCTTTGGGNAGCAATCTGCTGTATGTGACGCCGGAGAACCCCAACCGGGATGGCGAAATCGTCAACCCATCCGTNCAAGAGTTGACAGTGGACGATGCGATCGCCTTGAACGATCCGGTGCNGGCCCCCGATATTGCCGGTGCCGCGCCCGAGAGACGCACGGCGGTCACGTGCACNAGCGAGGACCGCAGTCACTCGACGCAAATCGTGGGAACCTGGCCTTCCTTTTTCTCTATTACCAACTCACCCGTGTCGGCCGGTGCATATTTCAATAACGCCGATGAACTATCNGCTCGAAGAATCACCGTCATCGGATCAACGGTTGCCGAAAGCCTGTTCCCCGAATCTGATCCGCTCGGNCGNCANATCGCCTGCAACGGNGTNCCGTTCACCGTCNTTGGCGTGCAGGCGGAGAAGGGAGGGGCGTTCGCCAACCCNGACGATGTCGTGATCGCACCCTTGTCGGCGGTGGAGAACTCGATCACCGGGTACGGGGAAGTGTCNGCTATTTCTGTCCAGGCATCGTCGTCGGAGACGACAGATGAGGCCGAAGAGCAAGCGATCGCGATTCTCGATGAACGACACGGAACCACCGAAGGCACGCGCGACTTCGAGGTCTTCAATCAGGCGAGCCTGTTAGACACCGCGAACGCGGCGTTGGGAATCTTCACGGCGCTCCTCGGGGCGGTCGGCGCCATCAGTTTGCTGGTCGGTGGCATTGGTATCACCAACATCATGCTCGTCTCGGTTACCGAGAGAACGCGCGAGATCGGCATCCGTAAAGCAATCGGGGCCTCCCGGCGCTTCATCCTCCTGCAGTTTTTGCTGGAAGCAACGGTGCTCTCGCTGTTCGGTGCNACGGCCGGCCTTGGCCTGGCCCTTCTGGTTGCCCAGGTAGAGATCGCCGGTATTTCCCCTTCTGTGGTCCCGGTGTCGGTCGTCGGGGCGTACGTGATCAGCGTGGCGATCGGCTTGTTCTTCGGCAGTTACCCAGCTAAGCGAGCAGCATCCCTACGCCCAATTGAGGCATTGCGACATGAGTGANGACGTATCNGCAGANANTGCTGCGCAANCGAGCGACGATCTGGCATCGCTNCTTGCTAAGCGAGGAAAGAAGACGCGCGCNNGGTCCACATCNATNTTGATCGGNGTACTTCTGGTGTTGATCGGGGTGCTCGTCGGCATCGGTATCGGCCGGGNAAGCGCACCGCTCCCCGCCGATGGACCGCAGACGTCGCAGAGCGATGAGCGACAGCGTGGTGGCCCGTTCGGTGGCCGGTCTCGCGACTAGACGGCGTCGAGACACACATGCCCCGAGACTGGCCGGCCTCGAAAGAAAGCGGGATCTAGCCCCACATGCCGTCGGTCACTAGCCCGTCGTCGACGGTTAACGTCAGGCGATCGATTCGGTAGTCCATGGTGACTGCTTGAGGCTCCCCATCGATGACACCGATACGCCAGTCGTATCCGGCGTCCTCGATCTTNGCGGTGGCCTCGTCTTGCGGAAGNGGGTCCGCGGTNAGATCGCAGGCGAAGTCAATCTGCTNTTGGGTGATGTCCGGGTCCAAACCTTCCTCCACAATCGAACAGTCGGCGGAAGNGTCGTCGGAGGACGAGCACCCGGCCAGCNGGGCGCAGCCGATGAACGCACTGGCAGCCACTGCGGTCACGCGGGGGGCCGTCCGTTTCATGATTTTTCCTTTCGATCGCGACGTGAGAGGGCGACGATGATGAGCACGATAGCCGTGATCGCTCCGGCAATGAGGAGATACGGCGTCAGGAAGCCCCCGAATGTGATGAGACCTGCGGCGAGNGAGATAAGGGAGTTCCAGCCGCGCTCCAGGCCGCCAAGAAAGTCAGGGGTGACGCCGGGGCCGGTNGTTGTAGTGGTCAAAGAGATGTAGGCCGTGGACATCTCCACTTGGCGCATCAGGTAGTCGCGGCGAGCAGTCAGGGATTCGAGTTCGGCTTGGCGCGCGGACAACTCGGATTCGACGGTGACCAGATCGGCCACCGACGCTGCCTGGCCTTGTAGGTCTCGGAGTCTGTCGATGGACTCCTCGAGGGTNGTGATCCGCGCTTCGAGGTCGATGACCTCGACCGCGACGTCNTGCGCTTCCACGCTGCTGCTCGTGACCTCACCCAGTGTGTCGATCGACGCCAGAAGTGCATCCAGATTCGACGCCGGCACGCGGACGGTCATGTTGGCGCTGGAGTCTTCGCCGGTTCCCTGGACGCTCTGGCTTTGCAGTTGGCCCTCGAGATCTGCTGTCAGGTCAGCGATCGCGGAGACTCCGGTGGCGACATCGTCGACATCGACAGACACGTAGGCGGTGCGGATGATCTGCTGGTCTGTCCGGGAGTCAGTGCCAGAGACGGCGCCAGAGACCGCGCCA
>PBWE01000038.1 GCA_002728915.1 Micrococcales bacterium | reverse complement strand
GGCATCGGGGCGAACGGCGGCTCGACAGCCGAAATCAACGCGAACGCAAAGCCGCAACCGCGCCTCCTCGAGCAAGGGCTCCAAGGTGCGCATGACTGGCCAGGAGCGTCGCGAGCAACTCCTAGATGTCGGACGGGCCTTGTTCGCGGACAAAGGTTTCGAGGCGGTCAGTGTTGAGGAAATCGCGGCGAAGGCCGATGTGTCCAAGCCCGTCGTCTATGAGCACTTCGGCGGCAAGGAAGGGTTGTACGCGGTTCTCGTCGACCGCGAGATGAACGATCTCCTGGCGTCCATCTCCGACGCGCTCACCGCGGGCACGGCCCGCGCCCTCCTGGAACAGGCAGGCATGGCGTTGTTCGATTACATCGACGACAACCCTGAAGGCTTCCGGATCCTGGTGCGGGACTCTCCGGTCTCGCAGTCCAGCGGTTCCTTCGCCAGCTTGATCGTCGACATCGCCGCGCAGGTCGAACACCTCTTGGCGCGCGAATTCGATAGCCACGACATCAGCACCAAGTACGCAGCCGTGTACTCCCAGGCACTCGTGGGCATGGTGGCGCTCACCGGACAGTGGTGGCTCGATGTTCGCAAGCCCGGGAAGGACGACGTTGTCGCCCACTTGGTCAACCTCGCGTGGAACGGCCTCGAGCACATGGAGCCCAAGCCCGCGCTGCGCACGGTAGAGAAAGGCCGCAAGCGGAAGAAGAAGTAGACCATCAAGAATCTCGACGTCAAGAGTCTTGATCTAACATGGCGGTATGGATGACGTTGACGGCATCGTCGAAGCGTGGAATCGCGAACGTCCCGATCTGGACGTCCGCCCACTAAGCGTCCTATCCCGCGTTACTCGACTGGCCCGGCACCTTGACCAGGTGCGGACGTCGGCCTTCGCCCAACACGACCTCGAAGGGTGGGAGTTCGACGTGCTCGCGGCACTGCGGCGCTCGGGCACTCCCTACGCCTTGTCTCCTGGGCAATTGGCGACCCAAACCATGGTCACCAGCGGAACCATGACCAATCGCATCGACCGTCTCGAGGGACGAACCTTCGTCCAGCGTCAACCCGACCCGACCGACCGACGAGGGGTGCGCGTGGAACTCACCGACGCTGGTCGCCTCGCCGTCGATGGAGCCTTCACCGATCTGCTGTCCCACGAGCAACTCTTGCTGGAGTCGTTGACTGATGCTGAGCGCGTCGAACTCGCGGACTTGCTCCGCGACCTGATGCAGCAATTCACCCCGTCGGGGTGACCACCCGGGCACCAGGCGCCGGCCCGGTCGCGCGCTTCACCGTTCGGCACATGCCCGTCGCCGTCATGGCAACGGCCACGTCGATCGAGTGCGCGCTGTCGCGGCACAGGAATGCACACGTAGGTCCACTGCCGGAGACGACTCCGGCCAGCGCCCCGTATTCGACACCGGCTTCGAGCAGGCTGCGTAGCGAGGGGCGAAGCGATATCGCAGCCGGTTGGAGGTCGTTGTGAAGCGCGGTGGCCAGCGCGTTTGCGTCCCCTTGGCGAAGAGCATGCAACAGCGCATCGGACACCTCGGGTGGCCGGATCTGCTCTCCCTCACGCAATGTGTCGCACTGTCGGTAGACCGCCGGCGTCGACAAACCCTCGTCCGCCAGGGCGAATACCCAGTGGAACTGTCCCCGACCCAACACCGGCATGATCTGCTCGCCGCGACCGCGACCGATGGCGTTCGTGCCGAACAGCGCGAACGGCACATCCGATCCGAGACGGGCACCGATGTCGGCGAGCTCCTCCCGAGACAACCCGGTCCCCCACAACGCATCGCAGGCAACGAGTGTTCCCGCCGCATCCGCGCTTCCGCCCGCCATTCCCCCGGCTAGGGGAATGGACTTCTCTACATGGATGCTCACGTGGGGATCGATCTGCGCGTGTTGCGCGAGCGCGTGGATCGCTTGCACCACCAGGTTGCTGTCATCGGTAGCCAGCGACTCTGACCCCTCGCCGCTCATGGAAACCTGGACGCCCTCGCCGCGTTGGGCGGTAACGACATCGACCAGCGAGACAGCGTGGAAGACCGAGACGAGTTCGTGGAACCCGTCATCTCGCAGAGGACCAACGCTCAACTGCAGGTTGATCTTCGCGGGTGCGCGAACGACGACGGACACAGCGCCAGGTTACGGCCTACCCGGCGCTCCTCGCCGCGCGCGCGATCACACAGAAATCCTCGAGGCTCAATTCCTCGCCCCGCGCTCGCGGGTCCACACCCGCCGCATCGAGAACCTCTTGCACGACGCCGCGGCCCGGAAGCCAGCCAGAAAGGGCGGACGTCAATTGCTTGCGTCGCTGCGCGAATGCTGCATCGATGAGGGAGAAGACCTCATCGCGCGTTACCCCCGCGGGTGGGGCCGTTCGCGTCAAGGACACCAGGCCGGAGTCGACGTTGGGGACGGGCCAGAACACCGTCCGAGACACGTCGCCCGCGTAATCGACGTCACCAAACCATCGCGCCTTGACGCTGGGCACCCCGTACGTGCGGGAACCCGGCTCGGCACACAGTCGATCAGCCACCTCACGCTGCACCATCACCAGGACCCGCTGAATGCTGTCGAACTCTGCCAGCAGGTGCAAGACGACCGGAACGGAGACGTTGTAGGGGAGATTCGCCACCAGCATTGTCGGCGGGGTCGGCAACTGACGCACCTGCAGGGCATCGGCGTTGACAACAGCAAGTCGATCGATGGCCGCCGGGTCGAATTCGCTGATCGTTCGGGGCAACCGGTCGGCCAACCGTGCATCGATCTCGACCGCGACCACCTGCGCACCCGGCCACAGCAGCGCCAACGTCAGGCTGCCCAGGCCCGGACCCACTTCCACGACGACGTCGTCTCGCGACACGTTCGCCACCCGCACGATCCGCTCGACGGTATTCGGATCGATGACGAAGTTCTGACCCCACTTCTTGGTGGGGCGAATATCGAGTTCGGTAGCGATGCGGCGAACATCGGCGGCGCCCAGGAGTCGGCTCACCGTTCCGCACTCACTGCTCGCGCCTCACGCTTCACCTGTCACGTCTCACCAATGGCCGAACGCGCGATGCGTGTTCGCGACGATGTCATCGCACAGTTGCTCGACGTCGACGCCTCGCTCCTCGGCGATTCGTCGCACCGTCCACGGCATGAGGTACGTCGCATTGACCCGTCCTCGGTTCGGTTTCGGCGTGAGGTACGGCGCATCGGTTTCCACCAGAAGCAGATCGTCCGGCACTGTCCGCAGCGCTTCTCGTAACCCCTCCGCGCTCCCGAAGGTGATGACCCCGGCGAAGGACATGAACCACCCGTGCTCGGCGCACACGCGCGCCATGTCCGCATCACCGGAGAAGCAATGGAAAACGACTCGCGTGGGCGCACCCTGATCGAGGAGTACCGAGATGACGTCGTCGTGGGAATCCCGGTCGTGGATCACCAGGGTTTTGTCGAGTTCCCTCGCGAGGTCGATGTGCCAGCGGAAGGACTCGTGCTGGATCGCCTGACCTTCGCTCTCGGGGGTGCGGAAGTAGTCCAGGCCGGTTTCACCGACCGCGCACACCACAGGGTCCCGCGCCAAATCGTCGATGCGGGCCCAGGCTGCTTCCAGAGCGTCTCTCCCCTGGCGAACACCGATACGAGCGGCGTCATTGGGATGCAGCGCTACCCCGACCGCCACATTCGGGTGTTCGCGCGCGAAGGGGACCGACCATTCGGCTGATTCGACATCGCAACCGATCTGCACGACCTTCGGCACGCCGACCTGCTCCGCCCACGCCAATAACGCGTCTGCATCCGGGGCTTGATCGCCGTGCAGTGAACGGTCGTGGACGTCGAGGTGGGTGTGTGAATCGATCACCGGTCGCGGAAGAGCATCCGGGGCATCCGGCCAGCCGAGCTCGCGAGCCATGCCTAGGACTCCGTCGGCTCGTCCGGCAGCCGAGGAAAGAGTGCATCCCCCTTGGTGATGGTCGACCCGGGGGGAAGTTCCCCCCATCGACCAGCATCGGCTATTCGTTGAGCAGCCAGGGCACCGAGCGCCTCACCCGCCCCCAACTGCGACCACAAGCTCGCCATCGTCTTCGGCATCACGGCGTTGTAGAGAACGGCGACGGCGCGCAGCACTTCACACATCGTGTACAGGACCGTGTCCAAACGCTCAGCGTTGGCGTCGTCTTTGGCGAGCACCCATGGTTCGACCTCGGTGACGTAATGGTTGACCAACTCGACCACACTGCGGATTTCTCCGATGGCGGTGGAGAAGTCGAGTTCGTCCATGGCCGCGTCGGCGCTCGTCGTGGCAGACGCGAGTCGCTCGACGACGGCGTCCTCGGCGGCGGTGAGCGGGCCGGGTTCAGGAAGTGCGCCGTCGCGGTACTTGCCCACCATCGCCGTCGATCGCGATGCCAGGTTGCCCAGGCCGTTCGCCAACTCCGAGGTGTACCGAGCAGACATGTCCTCCCAGGAGAACGAGCCGTCCTGGCCGAAACTGATGGCGCGCATGAAGTAGTACCGGAAAGCATCCGAGCCGAAGTGGTCGATGATGTCTTCGGGTGCGATGCCCGTGAGCTTGGACTTACTCATCTTCTCGCCCCCGACCAACAGCCAGCCGTGTGCGAAAACCTGCGACGGCAATGGCTCACCGGCCGCGAGCAACATCGCCGGCCAGTACACGGCGTGGAAGCGCAAGATGTCTTTGCCGACTAGATGAACGTTCGCCGGCCATGTCGTCGCATACCTGGCGGCGTCATCGGTTCCGGTTTCGGATCCGTACCCGGTGGCGGTGGCGTAGTTCAACAAAGCGTCGAACCAGACGTACACCACCTGGGTGTCGTCCCAGGGAAGAGGGATTCCCCAGTCCACGCTCGACCGAGACATCGAGATGTCCACCAGGCCTGCCTTAAGGAAAGCCACCACCTCGTTGTAAGCGCTTTGCGGGCGGACCGCTTCGGGGTGGGCTTCGTAGTGCTCGATGAGGCGGTCTGCGAAGGCCGACAGCTGGAAGAACCAGTTGTCTTCTCGGAGTTGCTCGACGGGAAGGGAGTGCACCGGGCACACCTGCTGCCCTTCATACTCACCGGTCCCGTCAACGAGGTCCCCGGGGAGCTTGAACTCCTCGCATCCCACGCAGTAGGGGCCCTCGTAGGGAGCGGAATACACGAAACCGTTGTCTCGAACCTTTTCCCAGAATTTCTGTACCCGCGCTACGTGTCGGTCATCGGTCGTGCGGATGAAGTCGTCGTTAGCGGCATCAACGGTCTCCAGAACCGGCAGCCAGGACTCCTCGACGAGCCGGTCCACCCACACCTGCGGGGTGACACCCCCCGCCTCGGCGGCCCGCTGCACCTTGGTTCCATGCTCATCAACACCGGTGAGGTACCACACCTTCTCGCCGCGCTGCCGGTGCCAACGGGTGAGAACATCACCGGCCGTCGTCGTGTACGCGTGGCCTATGTGAGGGGCGTCGTTTACGTAGTAAATGGGCGTCGTGACGTAGAAGGCCTTCTCACCCAACAACGATTCACCCTCACGCGCGGACATGACCCGATCCTAGGTGTCGTCCACTGTGCGCAAGGAGACGTCATAGACGTACCTCTTGGACAGCCCCGCCTGATCGGCAACCTCGGCAGCGGCCTCTTTGCGCGACGCTCCCGCGTCCATTCGGTCACGCACCGCTGCCGCTATCGCTTCGTCATCTCCCAAACCCGATGCGTCGCGACGCTCGTCATCAGAGGCACCGGCGACCACGATCGTTATCTCCCCGCGGACCTCACCCTCGGCCCACCGAGCAAGCTCCCCGAGACTGTCCCGCTTGACCTCTTCGTAGGTCTTGGTCAGTTCGCGACACACAGCGGCCCGGCGATCCACCCCGAAAGCGTCGGCCATATCTCGCACGCTCACGTCAAGGCGATGCGGCGCTTCGAAGAAGACCATCGTGCGTTCTTCGGTGGCCAACGACGCGAGACGACGGCGACGGTCACCGTCCTTCCGCGGAAGAAACCCTTCGAAAGCGAATCGTGCGACCGGCAGCCCGGACAGGACCAGCGCCGCAAGAGCCGCAGAGGGGCCGGGCAGGCACGTGATGTCGACGTCGGACTCGTGGGCTTCGCGCACCAAACGAAAGCCCGGGTCACTGATCGACGGCATCCCGGCGTCGGTCACGACGAGCACCCGAGCACCCGCGGCCGCCCGCTCGATCAACTCCGGCACCCGCGCGGATTCATTGCCCTCGTAGAAGGAAACGATCTGACCCTGCGGCTCAACGTCGAGCCGAGACAGCAACGCACGCAGGCGCCTGGTGTCTTCCGCTGCGATCACGTCGCTCATCGCCAAGGCGTCCACGAGTCGGGCGGATGCATCCCCGGCGTTACCGACCGGTGTTGCCGCGAGCATGATCAAGCCGGGAGGCGAGTGATCGGTCACTGACCCATCCTTTCGCACCTACGATGTGGGGGTGTCGACCGTGACCGCTGCTCCGGATCGCAGTTCGGCGACGCTCCCCGATCGCCTGGCCCCGGCTCTCCCTTCGCACGGCTGGCGGGGCTGGCTGGGACCACTCTCCGCCGGCGCCATTGCCGCCGTGACTCGCTTGCCGCGGCTGGGTGAGCCCAACGCCGTTGTCTTCGACGAGACGTATTACGCAAAGGACGCCTGGTCCTACCTGCGCTTCGGTGTCGAGATAGACGAGGTTGACGATCACAAAGAGTTGATGATGCAGGCCGGCGACAATTGGCGCGTTGTCGAAGCGTTCAGCGGAGAGCCCGGTTTCGTCGTCCACCCACCGGTCGGTAAGTGGGTGATCGCCACCGGCGAGTACCTCTTCGGGGTTGATCCTTTCGGCTGGCGCATTGCAATCGCGATCCTGGGAATAGCCGCCGTGGTGATGACGGCACGGATCGTGCGGCGTCTTACTCGTTCCGACGTCCTCGGCACCATCGCCGGTCTTCTGCTTGCTTTGGACGGCATCCACATCGTCCTGAGTCGCACGGCGCTGCTGGATCTTGTTCTCGGATTCTGGGTTCTCGCCGGATTCGGCTTGCTTCTCGTGGACCGAGACCGAACGCGACAACGCCTGGCCGACGATGTTCGCCGACACGGCGCGGATCGGGTGGCTGCCGGTCTCGGTCCATTTCTCGGCTGGCGGCCGTGGCGCATCGCCGCGATCGTCACGTTCGGACTGGCCTGCGGCACCAAGTGGTCCGGGATCTGGTTTCTCGCAGCGTTCATGGCGATGTCGCTGGTCTGGGATGCNCTGNCNCGACGGGCGATCGGGGTGGACCACCCATGGTCCGCGGCCTTCGCACGCGATCTTCCCCTCGCAGCCGCCTCGACTCTGGTCATCGGCATCGGGGTCTACCTGCTCACCTGGACGGGCTGGTTCGCNACCGGCACTGGGTGGAGCCGGACCTGGGCAGCCGGTCAAGGGGCCTCTGTCGTACCCGATCCCCTTCGATCCCTGTGGCATTACCACTCGGAGATGTGGAACTTCCACACCAACCTCGCCGCCGAACACAACTACGCCAGCAGTCCGCTGTCGTGGCCGTTCATGACCCGACCGACCTCGTTCTACTACGAATCACCGGACGGGTGCGGTGCCGATAGTTGCTCGTCCACTGTGCTCGCCGTCGGAAATCCGATCATTTGGTGGGCTGCCGTGCTGGCTATTCCCTATCAGCTGTGGCGGTGGATAGCCGCGAAGGACTGGCGCTCCGGCGCCGTCATCGTCGGCATTGCTGCCGGCTGGTTGCCGTGGATGCTCTACCTCGACCGCACGATCTTCACGTTTTACACGGTCGTGTACGTGCCTTTCGTGGTGATGGCCGTGACACTCACCCTCGGGGCCATCGCGCGGGGGCTGCGGAACAGGCCGCGCTGGATTCCCGCGTTGCTAATCGGTGGTTACGTCCTCGCGGTGGTGCTGGCAGCGTGGTGGTTTTATCCAATCTGGTCGGCTGAAGTGATCACCTACGACGCATGGCGAGCACGCATGTGGCTGCCCACGTGGATCTAGCGCACATCGGCTCGGTAAATCTACGAGGGCANGGNCNGCTNNCTNTCGNCGTCGGTCTCAGCNCGNNGGCNACGAATCAGAGCGGCGGTCAGCGGTACGGCGATCGCCGCGATGATCCCCGCGGCAAATGCGGGTGACGTCGCTACAACCGACTGCCCGGCCAGCGCCTGCGCGGTGAGCAATCCGACCACGATCAGGTAGCCAAGGCCNATGAAGTCCACTCCAGTGACGGAAATCTTCGTCCGGAGGAAGAAGACCGCGAGCGGGATCAATTGCAGGGCATGAAGCCCGACGAAGTGCGGGACACGNAGATCTCCCGCGACGGTCGACCATCCGAACAGAGGGATACCGGGGCCACCGTCTTCTAATCCNACGGTGTGTGCTCCGGCTACTCCTTGGAAGTCAGCAAGTTGTTCCGCCGTGGGACCCGTCATCAAAAAGGCAACACCCATTCCGGCGANGGATACGACGAGGCCCCAGGTGAANGCGCGCTTCATCACCTGATCGACACCGGGACTTCGGATGAACATCACGGTGAGCACCATGGTGGCAAACCACAAAACGGTGATGAACGACGCCATCACACTCCATACCGCTGTCGCCGCAGGCGAACTGACGTTGAAGTGACTCGTCGTTTCGGCAGCCGCGGCCGAGGTGATCAAGACAAGTTCGACCGTGAGGCATACGACGATGGTGATACTGGCGATTCGCGTCGTCCGAGGCGCTTTACTGATGCGCGGCACGAGGTACGAAAGACTCAGCGACAACAACGCGGCNGAGATGAAGAACTTGAAGGGCTTCATCCACAGCGGTTCACCAAGGATCGTTCGATCATCGATAACGATCAGAAAAGCCGTCACAACAGCCGCGATGGCATTGACGACCGCGAAAGCGAATTGGAGCCGATCCAGGGCGAAGCGTGTCACGCGGCAACTCTAAAGAAAGGAAACATTGGTGGAGCTGAGGGGATTCGAACCCCTGACCTTCTCATTGCGAACGAGACGCGCTACCAACTGCGCCACAGCCCCGGAAAGCAAGTAAGGCTAGCAGCAGGGTTACTCGCCGGCTGCCCGTCGGGTTTCTTCGTACCCCAAGGACGGCAGCTCGGCGGTGTCCTCGCTAGACGCCACGTCGCGCGGAGTCGACCGCAACTCGTATCGGTCATCCTCTAGGTCGTCCACGGTGATGCGCGGACGGCGCATCGTGCGGGCTACTTCGACCATTGCCTCACCGGACCAGTCACGGTCCCGCTCAATGGGGCGACGCACGCGGGTGGCTCGGGGAGCATCGACGTATGTGGGCANCGTTGTCGGGACCGCGGACCACTCTTCCCCGTTTCGCTCTCCCTCCCAGGGATCCCAGGACAGAAAGTCGTCCATCGCCGCCGCCATCTGGGCCTCTCGGGCGCGCTTGCTCGTCGGACGAGTCCCACGGGATCGGGGATAGGCGACNTCCGCCACTCGGTCTGCGTANGCGACTGCCCGGTANTCCTCGTTGAGTTCATCATCGTATTCGTCAACACGGTACTCGACTGACTCATCCGCAGTGGCCGAGTGCCGAGAGGAGGGTCGGGCAGCAACCACGACATAAGCCAGGACCAGACCTGCAAGAATGATCGGAGCCCAACGCGGAACTAGGCCCACAATGGCTAACCCGAGAACCGCAGCAAGGGCGATACTGAGGATCCCGGTGACGACCATCCGTCGTTTCGATCGCTGCTCCTCCGCAGGCGAGGAATGTCGGGTACGAGACGGTGGACGCCCCGAACGTTCCTCGCGNGTTGCCTGCTCGCCAAGCGAATGCATTGCGGACGAGAAACGGGCGCTTGATCTCACTTCACTTATGTGATCATGCCGCTTGAGCCAAATAGGGATTAGGACAGCAGCCCACAGCGCCACGATTACTGCGTAGATGAACCCTGTCACAGTGGGAAGATTAGGTGCTTTCGGCCGGCTTCTTGCGCAAATATGACCCGCCGGAGTCAACGTGTCGCACACCCACTCTCACGTCGAGGCCTTCGAAACACTTGCCTCAGATCAATGACGAGTCGCCGCGCGGAGGCCAGCCACTACCCCCGCGGGGAGATCGCCCGCAAGCAAGACGTAGGTCACGTGATCGCGCCAGTCTCCGTTGATATGCAGATATTTCTCACGAAAGCCTTCCTCGCGATAGCCCACNTTCTCGGCAACCGCACGCGAGGAGGTGTTTTCAGGGCGAATGTTCAACTCCATTCGGTGCAGGCGGAGCACGTCGAAGGCGTAATCGGTCGCCATCGCCACGCCCATCGAGGTGACGCCCCTGCCGGCAAACTCCTGATCGATCCAATACCCGATGTAGGCACTGCGCAAAGAGCCATACGCGATTCCGCCCATCGTTATCTGCCCCACCAGGCGGCCACGAAACTCCGTTGCCCACGGCAACACTCGACCTGCGCGCGCTTCGGCCCGAAGCCGCCGGGTCATCGCGTGGAAGCTCGGCGGAACCTCTCCGGCGCGAACTCCTTCGTCAGGAACCGTCGCGTCCCAGGGGCCAAGCCAGGCCTGATTGCGTCGTCGAACTTCTTGCCAGGCCCTGGCGTCACTCGCTTTCAACGGGCGCAACCGAACGTCCCCTTCATTCAAGGTCGGCGCCACGTCCGATCGCCACGACATAGCTAGAACTCCTGCTCGGAGATCCACTCGCGTAGGTCGTCTCCGATGTCATCCCGCTCCGTTGCAAACTGGATGACCGCCTTGAGGTAGCTGAGCTTGTCTCCGGTGTCGTATCGACGACCATCGAAGACGACTCCGTGCACGCCCCCACCCTCGCTCGCGGGGCGACGGGCCAACTCCACGAGTGCGTCGGTGAGTTGGATTTCGCCACCGCGCCCCGGTGAGGTGTTGTGGAGAATCTCGAACACCGCGGGGTCGAGGATGTAGCGGCCGATAATCGCGTAGTCGCTCGGCGCCTCGTCGACGGNCGGCTTCTCGATGAGATCGGTTACCTCGACGACGTCATCGCTGTNGGTGTCCGACNCCGCGACGCACCCGTAAAGCGANATATCTTCGTGCGGGACACGCATCAGGCACAACACCGAACCGCCAAGCCTTTCGCGCACCTCAATCATGCGCGGCATGATTGGATCGCGCTCGTCGATCAAGTCGTCACCGAGCAAGACTGCGAATGGTTGATCACCGACNTGATGCTCCGCCATTAGGACCGCATGCCCAAGGCCGAGCGCTTGTCCCTGCCGCACGTAGTGGATGTGGGCGAGATCGTTGGACTCCTGCGCGACCGCGAGCCTCGCGTTGTCGTTCTTCGCCGTAAGCGCAGNCTCCAACTCGATGTTCTGGTCGAAGTGGTCTTCCAACGCACGCTTGCCGCGGCTGGTGATGAACAGCAGGTCATTGAGCCCAGCGGCAACGGCTTCTTCGACGACAAACTGGATCGCTGGCTTGTCGACGATGGGCAGCATTTCCTTCGGCATCGCTTTCGTTGCGGGCAGGAACCGGGTTCCCAACCCCGCCGCGGGGACGACTGCAGCCGTGACGCCTGTCATGGGGCCTGACACTACGCGGTCTACCCCCTGTCCGACGAACCTCTCGGGAGTCTCGGCGGATCGCCATTACCTCCCGATGGCCTCCGGGTGCGGCACAGTGAGGCTATGGACNCGGTGTTGGGCAAGGCCGATCTTCGACGGCAGGTGCGCCATCAGCGGCAGAACCGGGACGCTGGCGCTGATGAATCGACGCGCATCAGCGAACACATCNTGGATCTGGAAGACGTGCGATCGGCGTGCGATCGCCAGGAAGNGATCGCGTGCTATCTCGCGCGAGACGACGAGCCACCGACCCGGGACGTGATNAATGACGTGNGGCGTGCCGGAGGCAGGGTTGCGTTGCCGCGGATCAGCGACGACGACCTGGTCTGGGTCGAGATGACCGACAACACGCGCATGGTCACCAACACGTGGGGCATTGATGAACCGGAAGGCCCCCCGACGCCCACACCGCCGGCCGTGTGGATCATTCCAGCCTTAGCGGTCGATGCCGACGGCTATCGAATCGGTCAAGGTGGTGGGTTCTACGACCGAGCTCTTGCCCAGCGTCCGTCAGAAGACAACGCCCTGGTGATCGCCGTGATCTTCGAAGACGAATCAGTTATGCACGTCCCGCACGAAGCCCACGATCAACGAGTTGATGTCGTCGTNACGCCGGAGCGTGTGCGCTGGCTNTCGATGCCGGACTAGTTCTCCTGGGGAGTCAACGCAATGATCACGGCAACAGCCCCGAGAACGCGGACCCATCGCCGCACCTCGCGCACCACGTCTCGTTAAGCCCCGATTACAGCGCGGGTGACCGCCACCGCGATGCCACACGCGCCGATGCAGGCAATCGGCATGACGATGATGGCCGCCCAGGCGCTGGATCGCTTCTCACTCCACACACGATTGACGAACAGCGCATAGCTCGAATACGTGGTGAGGGCGCCGCACGCCCCTGTTGCCAGCAGCGCACGCATGGGGCCTTCGAGGCTGACGTAGGCGATGCCGATGACGAATGATCCGATCACATTGACNNCGAGCAAGCCCCACGGGAAGAACCCATACCCGCGCTGCTGAGCTGCGCGGGAGATCCGACTATCGATCAGGTAGCGCGTCGGTGCACCGATCGCTCCACCAAGGGCGACGGCNAGCACGAGGGACCACGTCATGCCGCTCCTCCTGTCGAGCGAACACGCGCAAGCCGACCGCCCAGGGCAACCGCGATCGCCGTTGCCGCCATGGTCACGAGGACGTAGACCCCGGCAAGACCGACACCGACCGCGTCACCACGGTCCACCAGAGCGAACNCTTCTTCCGCGAAGGCCGAGTAGGTGGTGAATCCGCCGAGAAATCCGGTGACGACCAGGCCGCTCACCCAGGCGGCATGCCGAACAGCAATCGGGGCGAGAACACCGATCGCGAAGCACCCGACCACGTTGGCGATGAGTGTTCCCCACGGGAACGTCGGGAAATCCGCAACGGCAAGAACGAGTTCACCGATGGACCAGCGAGCCAGGGCTCCCAGAGCACCACCGACCCCGATGACCAGCCATAGCCGCACCCTCCGAGGGTAGCGATGCACCCGCACGAATTAGCACTCGTTGCCATCGAGTGCTAATCTCACCGGGACAAGGAGGTNCGGTGCCCACCTACGAATACGCGTGCTCATCGTGCGACACCACGCACGACATCGTGCAAAAGATGACCGACCCCACCCTCACCGAGTGCCCAGTGTGCGGCGAGCCGACGCTGCGCAAGGTGTTCAACGGAGTGGGTGTCGTCTTCAAGGGCTCGGGCTTNTACCGAAACGACTCTCGCTCCTCGGGCTCGAGCAAAGATTCACCCAGCAAGGATTCGAGCGGCACGNGTGACAAGAAGTCCTCCTCGGACTCCGGCGGTTCTTCCGGATCGTCTAGTTCTGGCTCGTCCAGTTCTGGCTCCTCCGATTCCGGATCGACGTCGTCCACATCGTCGAAGGGCTCCGGATCCGGTTCGACATCCACCTCGACTTCCTCTACCTCGAAAAGTTCCGCGTCCACGACAAAGTCCGCATAGCCCGCTCTTGTGGACAGCGATTCGACGCATCCCCGAGCAGGTGCCTAACGTCGCTACATGACGGCCTTCGTCGACTTCCTGCGACGCTTCGTCGACGTCTCGCGCTTTCGACATCACCTCAACCGAAGACGCCGTCTCGTGGCCGCACTCCTGGCCGGTGCCGGCGGGTTCCTGTTGATCACCGCTCTGCGCTCCCCCGCCCCCGTGCTCGACGGCGGCTTGACTCCGCGGCTCGATATCGCGCCCGGTGAGGTAGCGGTGCCGGTTGTCATNAGCCCCTCCGGCGCGTTGTCGACCCTGGCGAGTGGCATGCGGGTCACCCTGGTGGGCCAGGACGCGTCACGCATCGATTCCGTGCGGGTCNTCGACATACCAACGTCAGGGTTNGGTGCTTCACCGGAGTCCATCGCGGTCGTCGCCCTCTCCGAGCACGACGCGTTGGTCCTCGCTTCCCGCCCATCGCAGCCGATGGGTGTGATGATCCATTCACGCGACGACCGGAGTGTGGATCAAGATCAAGGAATTCAAGACATCCATAAATGAAGGCGACGTTGTCGACCTATCGATCGGGGTTGTCGCCGGTGTTGCTTTCGTGACGTTGGCCGAAGCCTTCACCGTGGGTCTCGTCGCACCGTTCGTGCGCATCATTTTGGGCACCGACGGCGCGGTAGGGGAGTTCGTCGTTGCCNGGCAAGTTTTCGACATCTCCCTGGTTGTCGCCGCCATCATCACCTTCGCCATCGAANTCTNGGTCATCCATTTCGTCTTCGTCGTGCCCACCAATCGTTTTCGGGCACGGCGCGCGTTCGACACAGGCTCAGACGAGCACGTGGAGTTGCTGCGGGAGATCCGCGACTTGATGAAGGAGCCGCGCCCCTAGTCGCCGTGATGCGGCGGAACCTGCTCCCGCAGCCATGAGTCACGGTCCGCACTGTCATGGTCGTCAGCCGTGTCGATGTCGTCGCTCGTTTGATCTGGCAGGAGGTCATCAGGGTCCACACCTGCAGAGTAGTTGCGGAGTGCCGTCTGCGGATCTGTAACGTCCTCATGTGATCGTGTCCGAGGTCGAATGGCGAGCACTCGCCGCAGACCACGCTCGCCGCACCGATCAATGGATTCAGCCGCACCTAGATCGACGGCGACGAGGGCACACGCACCCGGTGATGGATTTCCTCTTCGACTACTACCCCTACTCACCGGGCCGACTTGGCACCTGGCACCCGGGGCTCGGAGTGCGCCTCAAGGGTGACTGGGAGCCGTCATCGAATGCGCACGCCTACACCCACCACGGAACAACGTGGGGAGTCGATCCCCTCACCGTCGACCGGGCACGACTCGCGCTAGCCCTGAGCATTCTGAAAGGAACGAACGGTCGCGCCGCACAGCATTCATGTTTCGGCATGCACGAATGGGCGATGGTGTACCGAACGAGCCCACAAGATGTGCGACACGAGAGCGAGTCACTTCGGCTCAGCCCAACCGAAATCACCGAGGTTGTCGACAGCGTCGGTCTGCGCTGCACGCATATCGATGCTTTCCGCTTCTTCACCGCCGANGCGNAACCGCTGAACGAACACACACCCANGCGAGCNNGTCAGGCANACGACGAACAGCCCGGGTGCATCCACGCCAACATGGATCTCTANAAGTACGCCATGTGGTTCCAGCCGTACATTCCCGGGANNCTNGTCNTGGATTGTTTCGAGCTCTCCGTNTNCGCGCGGGAGATCGACATGCGGGCGTCCCCATACGACCTCGAGCACCTCGGGTACTCGCCGATCGCAGTGGAAACCATTGATGGTCGACGCGAATACGCGTTCGCTCAGCGAGACATCGCAGCGAAGGCCGCTTCGTTGAGGCAAAGGCTGATCACGGGACTCACCGCNGTGGACACGGCAGCATCTACATCCACGCGACACCCGCAACAAGCCGTGATACGACACCGATCGCGGTAACGAGTGCGGGCTAGGCAACCATGACGATCCTCATCGCCGGACTCGCTCTCCTCGTCGGACTCGCCCTTGGGCTTCTCGGCGGCGGCGGGTCCATCCTCACCACACCGCTTCTCGTGTATATCGCGGGATTTGAACCAAAGCAGGCGATCACCGCGAGCTTGTTTGTAGTGGCGGTGACATCACTGTTCGGCCTGATCNCGCACGCGCGCGCGGGCAGGGTGAGATGGAAAACCGGCGTCATCTTTGGCGCCGCAGGTATGGCGGGGGCCTTTGTCGGAGGTCAAATCGGCGCACTCCTCCCCGGTGCAGTCCTCCTTGCTGCCTTCGGGGTCGTGATGGCTGTCACCGCGGTCGCGATGATTCGTGGGCGCAAGCAGTCGACGACAGGTCGGTCACACGCAGGGCTTCCGTTGTTCCGCATCGTCCTCGACGGCCTGATCGTCGGTTTGGTGACCGGCCTAGTGGGGGCCGGCGGAGGTTTCCTGGTGGTTCCGGCGCTCGCATTGCTCGGTGGACTGTCGATGCCGCACGCGGTCGCCACGAGTCTCCTCGTGATTGCCATGAAATCGTTCGCCGGTTTCTTCGGTTACGCGCTGACGTTCGGAGGCGGATCCGTCGTTTCGGTGAACAGCGCAACGACCACGCTCTCGGATGGGTCCAGCATGTGGCCGATCACTTTGACGGTGACCGCATTGGCTGTCATCGGCGCTCTCATCGGCAGCCGCTCGGTCGGGAAGATTCAGCCCGAGAATCTACGCAAAGCCTTCGGTTGGTTCGTCTTGGTCATGGCGGTTCTCATCCTCGGTCAACAGATCGCACAGGCATTCGTCAGTTAGGTCACTCACCGACACCCGAAGCTGCACAGTGGTGCGGGAGTCGGGAAGAGCCGGCGTTACCAGCGGGCGAGGGCTTTGCCGGGGTTGAGGATGTTTCGCGGATCGAGAGCTTCCTTGATGCGCGAGTGCAGATCCATCTGGATCTCATCGATCTCTTTCGCCAATGCCTCTCGCTTGAGCGAGCCGATGCCGTGCTCACCGGTCACGGTTCCGCCGTTCGCCAGGGCGACGTCGAGAATCTCGTCAAAAGCGGTCAGGGCCCGCGCGGCCGCCTCGTCGTCTCCGCGCGGAGTCACGATCGTCGGGTGCAGGTTCCCATCGCCAGCGTGTCCGAATGTTGCGATCTGCACATCGTGCCGCTCGGCCACTTCCTGGATCTGCACCATCGTCCGTGCGAGTTGCGTCCGCGGCACCGCCACGTCGTCGAGCAGCCAATCTCCCGCGGACTCAAGCGCGGGGATCACCATCCTCCTGGCACCCACGAGCATCTCGGCTTCTTGGGGATCCTCCGATACGTACGTTTCTTGAGCACCGGATTGCTCACAAATTTCACTGAGAACCTTCGCGTCTGACGCCGATCCCGGTGAATCGAACTGTCCGATCAATAAGGCACCCGCCGAGGTGTCCAAACCCATCGGCTGCCACGCCTCAACCGCGCTGATGGACGCGTTGTCCATCAACTCCAGCATGCTGGGGCGAAGCCGATTCATGATGGTGCTCACCGCTTGGCCTGCCTCACCGACATCGGAGAAGACACCAACTACCGTGGTCGGCGGCGCCGGAATCGGTCCTAGTCGAAGCCGCGCCATCGTGACGATGCCGAGCGTTCCCTCACTCCCCACCATGAGGCCGGTCAGGTCATACCCGGCGACTCCCTTGATGGTCTTTCTGCCTAGGCGAGTGATGCGACCATCAGCGAGAACCACTTCGAGACCGAGCACGGCGTCGCGGGTGACTCCGTACTTGACGCAGCACAAACCCCCCGCGTTCGTGTTGACGTTGCCACCGATGGAACAGAAATCCTTCGACGCCGGGTCCGGCGCGTACCACAATCCACTCTGCGCGACGTGCTCTCGAAGCTCGGTGTTGTAGATCCCAGGCTGCGTTTCGACGAAGCCATTGCCGTCATCTACCAGCAGGACGTCTCGCATCTTCTCGACGCAGACGATCAGAGATCCGTCGATTGCGTTTGATCCTCCCGATAGCCCCGAGCCCGCTCCCCGGGGAACCACCGGGACGCGGTGCTCGTGTGCCGCCGCGAGCACGGCAGACACCTGCTCGGTCGACCGAGGAAAGACGACCGCAAACGGTTCTCCGGCGGGAGAACCCGTCGAGCGGTCGCGTTGGTATGTGGGGAGGCGGTCGGGATCCGTGACGACGTCGCGGTCAGATAGCGCCGCCTCACACGCAGCGAGTACCGCATCCTCCGGGGTCACGATCCGACGTTACCGTTTCCGGCGGCGGACCACCTGTGCAAGCATCCTCATGTGATTCCCTACCGCCCCGACCCGGTTCCCACGGACGTAGGCCTCGAGCGGGGACGGCAACTGTTCTCGTCCTTGGATCAACGGCGGAGCGTTCGAATGTTCAGCTCTCGCGCAGTTCCCGCAGAAGCGATTGAGAGTGCCGTAGCAACAGCCAACACTGCACCGTCCGGGGCTCACCAGCAGCCGTGGACCTTCGTCGCCGCGAGCGACCCGGACACCAAGCATCGGATTCGCGTTGCCGCCGAGGCGGAGGAGCGAGAGAACTACGAGGGAGGTCGACTGCCCGATGCCTGGCGTGATGCCATCGCGCCCTTAGGCACCACCTCGGATAAGTCCTATCTGGATGTCGTGCCGTGGATAGTGGTGGTGTTTGCCCAGAAGTCGACACCGATGCCAGACGGCACGGTGCGCAAGAACTACTACGTCAACGAGTCGGTCGGTATCGCGTGTGGACTGTTCATTACCGCCCTACACACCATGGGCCTCGCAACCCTCACCCATACGCCGAACCCGATGGGATTCCTGAGCGAGATATTCGAACGCCCTTCTACAGAGCGCCCCTACATTCTGTTTCCCGTGGGCTACCCATCAGACGATTGCGAGGTCCCTGACCTGCAGCGGAAGCCTCTCGACGAGTCACTGATCTTCTTTCCCTCTCGATAACACCAACGTGAGCGCACGATAGGTTCCTGTTTTCACGGCCCCGTAGCTCAGGGGATAGAGCGTCGGTTTCCTAAACCGTGCGTCGCAGGTTCGAATCCTGCCGGGGCCACATCAAGTGTGGGTTGGGGCTCATGGGCGATGGTCATGTCGATGGCTATGCGACTAATCTCGATTTTGTGCACTCGAAGGACGATCAAGGACAGCGAGACGAGAAGTGAGTACCGAAAAGCCTTGCTCCTTTGACGGGTGCGGTCGCCCGGTGAGGGCGAAAGGTCTGTGTAATCCCCACTACATTCAGCAAGAACGCGGCAAGAGCCTCACTCCCATTAGGAAGAGAACTCCTAAACACACTGGGTGTGGTGAGAAGGGCTGCGAGAAGACCCACTACTCAAAGGGGCTGTGCAGAAATCATTACGCAAAGACACAAAGAGACAAGTAGCAACTATTCCAGTAGGCCAAGCGATCGAGTGAACTAGTTGGGAACTGAGGCACTCCAAGTGCTCTTGCTCTCCACGGTACCTCCCTAACGTCACAAAATCAGGCTTCCGAAAGGGATTTGGTGCCAGGCAGACCCCTGCCTCAGGTTTGAAGCCACGTCACGCGGCCACTCGCCAATCCGTACACGCCACTGACGATCCCCACGTCCCCGGTAGCAGTCAAATTAGCGATCGTGGAGCTTTGCGACTGGATTCGACGGGCCTGATAGGACGCGTTCGCGGCAATCGCATCTTGCGTTGAATGCCCAGCAGGTAGCGCTTCCACCGCCGGGCTGATCAGGTCCACGAAACTGTCCAGGTGAGGCCCAGGCATTTCCCCTGTCTTCACACTGCCTTCAGTTGCGATGACAGCCCCGCACTCGGTGTGTCCGATCACCGCGATCACCGAAACACCCAATACGGCGGCAGCGAATTCAAGACTCCCCAGCCCGACTGATTCCAAGACGTTGCCCGCATTTCGCACCACAAATAGGTTGCCCGGCGCCATGTCAAACATGAAGTCTGGATCGGTCCGGGAGTCAGCACAGGTGAGAATCGCGGCGAAGGGCTTTTGCCCCTTGGCGGGTGTCGAAGCCAGCGGGGAATAGTTCTTGGCCTTGAAATTGCCGTTGACGCTACGCGTATTACCTCGCTCCAGCCGCCGCAAAGCTTCAGCCGGTGTCACCGAAGCCGCCGCGTTTGCCGAGGTAGCGCCCGCGGCAGAAGCTCCTGCCAACGCTGCTGTAGAAGCTGCTGCGATCATAAAGTTACGACGAGACAAACTCGTGAGAAACCTTCCGATTGCCGATCAGGAAGAACGAACGGGACGCTACCAGAAACTGCTAGGGAAGCGCGGTGTGTTTGAATCTGTCGTGCTCGAAGAGCGCTCTTTCCTGCTAGCCCCGTATCGCCAAATAGACCTCAGCAGGAGCCACCATCCCCTCCCGAGGGTGGCTAAGACCACGCTTTTGGCTCTTCGACTCATGACACAAGTTCAAGCGCTGGGCCAGCCGCAGCGCGACCAGCGCAAAGTAGGTCGTTCGACGAACGGGGTCAAGGTTCGACAATTGGTTCCGGCCAAGTGCCTGGCGGACTTACGGCTTGTTACCCACGGCTCCCTTGAAATCACTGCCGCTCACTGTTGCCCCTTTCCATGATGCGCCTCGCAACTTCGTTGCCCGCATATCTGTGTTTTTGATAGTGGCGCCTTCAAAGTTGCTCTTGTAGAAGTTGGACGAACTGAAATCACCCTTCTCCACATACGCCTT
>PBWE01000037.1 GCA_002728915.1 Micrococcales bacterium | reverse complement strand
CCTGATGGTGATCGTTGACGAGACGGAAGAGTCGTCCCGGAGGGTCCACGTCACCAACGATCGCTTATCCACCGATCCACCGATCAGTAGCTCGAATCCCTCGCCTGGAGACCACTGCACAAACTGGCGGTCCAGCCTTAACCCGTTGAGGTACACAATCCGATCTCTCCGCTCAGACTCATCCCAGGCAAGTGCCGTGTTCTCTCGGCAGAAGGGATGAAATGGCTCCAGATGCCCCGGGCGCTCCAGAATCGAGAACGCCTGCGCAGCCGACGCAGGCAGAGACTTTGATGCTGACGCGAAGGGAACCGACCTCAATCGGTCCACCTGTACTCGGTCCCTGTCCGTCAACATGTGAGCAGTCTGCCGCTTTCGACTACGGCTGCAACTTCGATCGCTTCCTCGATAGTCACGAGAGCCTGCGAACAGAGGTTGTTGCACATCGCAAGACGGCTCTGTGACTCTAATCAGTCAAGCACGGTGCGCCTAGGGCCGGAACCCCAAGCCAGGTAATTCCAGAACCAGTCCGCCATGACCGAGACTCGGTGTCGGCCACCGGCCAAGTAGAAGATGTGCAGCGCGAGCCAGGACAGCCACGCAAGCGTTCCGTGCAGCCGGAGACCATTGGGCAACTCGACGACCGCCAGGCGGCGACCCACCGTCGCCATCTGNCCCTTGTCCTTGTAGGAGAACGCTCCACTCNTTTTACCGGTCATCACGCCTGCGACGTATCGTCCCTGCTGCATNGCGACGGACGCCACCATCGGTAGCGGCTGACCGTCCTCATCTTTCGAATGCGCCATGTCGCCGATGACCCAAACGTNCTCACACAACTGAAGATTCTCATCGACCACGAGTCGATTCAGTCGATCGCTATCCCCAAGAGACGTCCACTGCTGATCTGCTGCGACACCGGCCGCCCAGATCGTNGTNCCNGCNGANANGATNCGACCNGACTTCAGGTGAATGTCAGACGGATACATGCGGTCGACAGCCGAATCGAGAACGACATCGACTCCCAGCTTCGAGAGCGATTGCTTGGCTCGCTCACTCGATCGCTCAGAGAAAGACGGGAGCAGTCGAGGACCCGCTTCGATCAGTGTCACGTGTGCGTGTTCGGCGATCGTTGGGAACTCATGGGCCATTTGCTTTTGCAGTTCGGCTACTGCCCCTGCTACTTCAACGCCNGTCGGTCCTCCGCCNACAACNACAACGTGCAGATCCTCCTTCGGCTGCTCTCCTTGTTGCACACGCTCATANGTTCCCAACAGGCGGTTCTTGATTGCCCGGGCCTGACGAATGTCCTTCATCTGCAAGGCATGTTCTTCCACACCAGGAATGCCGAAGGAGTTGCCGATGCTTCCTGTTGCCAGGACAAGTCGATCCCAGGAAATTTCTGACCCTGAGTTCAATCTCAACGAGCCATCCGCAACATCGACTTTGGCGACTTCACCCCTCACGAAGGAGATTCCAGGGATGGCGGCCCTCACCGGGTAGGCAATGTCGTCCTCTGGGAGCCCGCCGGTTGCCACTTGGTAGAGCAAGGGCGCGAATAGTTGATAGGGCTGTCGGTCAATGAGCGTGACGTCTACCTGTGGGGAATCCGCAAGGGCGCGAGCGCACGCGAGGCCAGCAAAGCCGGCACCAACGACGACAACACGANTTCGCGACGTGNCTGTCACCGCACACCTCCCGAGAAACAAAGATCCGGTCACCTCACAGGCTTCCGGCTGGTTGTAAAACCGGAGTTTACTTTTCCTGACTCTCCGGCACATCTTGAAATCGGTGCTCGCCTCGCGCTCCTGACCGAAGATCGCTTATCGTGGGGTGTGATCTCGAACACGAAATGGCTCCCTGAGGCTGGTTCCATCACCATGCTGACCACCTCGTGGTGCGGGGACTGCGTTCGACTGAAGCGACAACTCACCGACCTCGATATTCCCTACACAGAAGTCAACATCGAGCAAGCTCCTGATGCTGAGGAGTTCGTTCTTGCCGTCAATGACGGCAACAGGACGGTTCCCACCGTTGTCTTCCCTGACGGATCGACAGCCGCTGAGCCATCCGGGAACGACGTCCAAGAGCGACTTCAGTAGCTGCCTGCGCTGTCACGGGTGGACCATCACCTTCATGTCAGCTGGATGACTCTTCCCGTGGGTCAACGCCTTTTCCACTTCTTCCAAGGGATAACTCGCGCTCACAATCGCGTCAAGGTCGACAAGGCCAGAGGCAAGCAACTCGACAGCTGTGGGGTAGGTGTTCGCGTATCGAAACGTTCCCGTCAGCCAGACCTCTTTGCCTTGAAGCGCCCCGACAGGAAGTGGCACCGTGTCGGACGGAGTCATGCCGATGATCACCGCGACTCCGGCCGGCGCCAGGCATCGGATTCCTTGATCTATCGCAGACGCCGAGCCGCTGCACTCCAACAGAACATCNGCTTCCGGCATCGCCGCCGTCGCGGGGTCACACGTGGTGAAACCGAGGTCTTCGACCTTCTGTCGTCTTTGTGCATTGATATCCGTCACGGCGACNACATCGGCTCCACGTGCGCGCGCAACCAGCGCGCAAATAGCGCCGATAGGTCCACATCCGGTGATCACGACTCGGGTGCCCAGGGACACGTTGGCTTTCTGGCATGCCCAAACCCCCACCGAGAGCGGCTCCACGAGTGCAGCTGCATCCAAGGACACGTGCGTAGGCACCGGATGCACGAAAGCTCGTGGCAGAACCACGTACTCGCAAAAAGCGCCGTCGATCGGTGGCGTCGCGAAGAACTTCACATCCGGGCAGAGGTTGTAACGACCCGATCGGCACTGATGGCACGCGCCACATGGCACACCNGGTTCCATNGCGACNGTNGTGCCCNNNGCAAGATCNTGCACNCCNTCACCAAGGCCCTCCACGACACCGGAGGCTTCGTGACCGAGCACCAGCGGCCCCTCNACAACGAAGTCGGCGATTCGACCATGCTCGAAGTAGTGAATGTCGCTTCCGCAGACTCCGATGGACTTCACTCGGACGAGGACTTCCCCTGGACCAGGTTCGGGAACCGGGCGCTGACTCATCGTCAACGTCAGGTCAGGGTTGAGGATGCTTACTCGCTGCATACGTGAAGTATCCACTCCAGCGTCGCCTCGGCACCATCGGTATGCAACCGTTGCAACGTCTGAAGGTACGGATCGACGAAACGCTCGTCGTCCACGAGATCTCCGAACAGTTCTCGGTTTTCGATAAAGGCGAGTGGCTGCTCTCGCTGTCGTTGCGCGATGGGNACCAGNTGNTCNTTCAAGGGGTCAACGACCTCGATCGGCTGCCCGTCCTCGCCCACAGCTTCGGCATACCGAGCCCAGCTCGCCACGATGGCCGCAGAGCAGCGGATATCCCCGTCCTCGAGCAAGCGTTCGCGAACGACCGGTAGCAGCCACTTGGGAATTCGATCGGACGTCTCCGCCGCCAAGCGAGCGACCGTGTCTTTCACTTCAGGATTCGCGAACCGTTCGATCAACTCTGTCTTGTAGGCATCCAGATTGACCCCTTCAACCGGATCTAGCGTCGGCGTTGCCTCCCGATCCATGTAATGCCGCAAAAAATTCGCGATGCGTGGATCACGTGCGGCGTCATGCACGTACTCGTAACCCATGAGCGAGGCGAAGTAGGCCAGACCTTGGTGACTGGCGTTCAGCAGCCGCAGTTTCATCTTCTCGTAGGGAGCGACATCGCTGGTCATTTGAACGCCGACGTGCTCCCACTCCGGTCGACCGGAAGGAAAGTCATCTTCGATGACCCACTGGAAGAACGGCTCGCACAACACCGGCCATTTGTCCGTGATCCCCAACTGCTGCGACACCGACACAACGTCCTCGGCGGTAGTACCGGGGGTGATCCGGTCGACCATTGAATTGGGAAACGCAACTTCGCTGCGCATCCATCGACCGAGGGCAGCGTCTCGCGCCGCCGCGAAAGACGAGAATGCGTGACGCGCCACATCACCGTTGTGCTGAATGTTGTCGCATGACAGCACGGTGAAGGGTGCAACACCCGTCGCTCGTCGCCGCCGTAGCGCCTCCGTCACCACCCCGAATACCGTGACCGGGGTGTCGTCATTTGCGAGATCGCGGCGCACATCATCATTGGCGAGATCAAAATCGCCCGTCGTCGGGGCAATGTTGTATCCACCTTCGGTGATTGTCAGGGACACGATCCTGGTTGCGGGGTCGCTCATACGGTTGAGAACAGCATCCGGGTTGTCCGGTCCGAAGAGGATCTCAGTGATGCTTCCCACCACTAGAAAATCCCGTTCGCCGGTCGATGACTTCTCCACCAGGGTGTATAGGCCGGATTGCTGCTGCAGCGAACGGGCAAGACCNTCATCCGTCGGCAGGAGCGCCACTCCACAGATCGCCCANTCCGTCGCCCGACNCTGCGTCAGCAGNCGGTCTATGACNAGCGCCTGATGGGCACGATGGAAGTGACCCACCCCGATGTGCACGATGCCGACGGAAGAATCAGCACGTACGTACGCAGGGCGCTGCACATGATGAGGTAGCGTTCCTAGTGATTGATCGCTCAAGCGGGCATGTTGATTCATTCCGCTGAACCTCCCGNGTGCGGTGAAAATTCTTGTTGCATCAATTCGTCCAGCCGAGAGTTCTCTGGGCGCCCCGTGACCCCGGCTGGTGGATCGCCATCACCTTCATTCTCGGCTCNGTGTTGTTCTGCCTAGGCGCCATACTCCCATTCACCCGCGGACTGTCGACAGCTATGACCGATGTCGTCTACCTCGTTGGTTCCAGCCTCTACCTCGTCGGAGCCTTCATNCAATTCATCCAAGGGCGCCGGATGAAAATTAACCATCGAGACGATGCGTCCGCCATGCGGCACCTTGCGAACAAAAATTCCCGCGCGGCAGGAATTCAAGCCATCGGTGCCCTGTTGTTCCAAACCTCCATGACCGGGGCCTTTATCCGATCACTCTCCATTGCCCAGCAGGAGAAAATTATTTGGGTCCCCGACCTCTTCGGTGCCCTGTGCTTCCTGATCGCGAGTTCGATGTTCTTCACACTTCGCTACCCCATTCAGCACCGGCAGGACAACGGCCGGAGCGCGCGCGAGTTNGCCATGATGAACATTGTCGGCTCTGCCTTCTTCGTGATTTCCGCCCTCGGGGCATACATCGTTCCGCTNACNGATCAGGCCATCTACCCGCGAATTGCAAATCTCGGAACTTTCGCGGGGGCTGTGCTGTTCTTGCTGTCGTCCATCCCCGGATTGCCGGCGAAACCGGGCGCGAGCACACGAGTGACGCCCCCAGAAGGCGCTTAGCGACTTGACCTAGATGCCCTTTGGGCGGAGATAGCGCTGGGCGAGACCACCGATGAAATCGAAAGCGAGAGCAACCAGGGCAACAAGAACGGCACCGACGAAAATGGCTGTCGGGCGGTTTAACTTAAGGCCGGCGTTGATCGTTTCACCGAGGCCGCCGCCGCCGATCAGGAATGCCAACGCAGCCATGCCTACGTTGATAACGGTTGCTGTCCGAATACCAGCCATGATGACCGGAACAGACAGCGGCAACTCGATCTTGAACAGCCGCTGGAAGCCGGTCATTCCCATGCCTTTGCCGGCTTCGATCACTGACTTATCCACCTGCTCGAGGCCGACGATGGTGTTGCGGAGCACCGGCAGTANGGCGAACGTGGCGAGCGCGANGATCACCGTCGTCGCACCCTGGCCGAGCCACACGAAGAACAACACNATGAGGCCGTACGCGGGCAAAGCTTGGCCGAGTCCCAGCACGCTGACCAGGGTGTCCTTGATCTTGGGGGCCCCTTCTCGGGTTACCGCGATGCCGATCGGAACCGCGATCACGATGACCAGGACGCTTGACCAGAAAGCGACGTACAACTGTTCCTGCATCTGACGCAGCAACTTCGCCGGTTCCAAGATCTTGGTGGTTGTCTGATCGAACTCCGAGTAGTTCCACACGACGAAGAGCAAGACGGACAGGATGAGAAACAGCGCAGGCGTGACAATGAGGTCGAGCGAATCCGACCTCCATCGACGAGTCGGTTTGGCCTCCGCATCCTCAGCGGTCAGCACTACCGCGGTGCTCACGACCCTGAGTTCTCCGATCCGGTCTGAATGAGGAGGTGCGCGAGGCTTTCTACCGTGCATCCGCCCAGGTAATTTCCGCGCGCATCGACCACAACGGCCATGCCCGCGGCGCTGGTCAGCATCGCCGACAAGGCATCTTGCAAAGTGTCTTCCGGCTGGAGTTGAACTGCGATCGGACGGCCAGACTTCTCCAGGCCCGATGACCGGTTCAGGGCGCGCTCGTCGATCCACCTCGTGGGGTGGTTGTTGCCGTCGAGGAGGACGGCGACGCTCGTGTTCGCCTCATTCATCATCGCGAGAGCTTGATCGCGCTGGAAGGGCTCCTTCAAGGTGACCAGCGGAGAAAGTTCGATGTCCTTCACGCGACGCAGAGTGAGGGTCTTCAAGATCGCGCCGGAGCCAAGGAAGTTCTCCACGAACTCATCCGCTGGGTCGGTCAGGATGTGTTCGGGTGTGTCCAGCTGAGCGATCTCACTCTGCTCACGCAAAATCGCGATCCGATCCCCCATTTTCACAGCCTCATCGATGTCGTGGGTGACGAATACGATCGTCTTCTTCAGTTCTTCCTGAAGCCGGAGGAACTCGTTCTGCAAACGATCACGCGTGATCGGGTCGATCGCCCCGAACGGCTCGTCCATCAACAAGACGTCCGGATCCGCACCCAAGGCCCGCGCAACACCAACACGCTGGGCCTGGCCACCGGAAAGCTCGGATGGGTACCGATCCCGATAGATGCTGGGGTCCATCGACACAACCTCGAGAAGTTCGTCAACGCGCGCATTGACCTTGTCCTTCGGCCACTTCAGCAACCGCGGAACAGTGGCGATGTTTTCGGCAATCGTCCGGTGCGGGAACAGTCCGATCTGCTGGATCACGTAACCCATGCGACGGCGCAGTTCGTTCGGATCGCCCTTCGTGACGTCCTCGCCCTCGTAGATGATCCGTCCCGATGTCGGCTCGATCATCCGGTTGATCAGGCGNAGCGTCGTGCTCTTGCCGCAACCGGACGNACCGACGAGGACAAGGATCTCGCCGGGGTTGACGTTGAGGTTGAGGTCCTTGACCGCAGGCTCCTCGACGCCCGGATACGCCTTCGTCACGTGCTCGAGCTGGATGAGTGGTTGAGCGCTCACTGGATCTCCCGTCAGGCTTTCTTGGTTCGTGGTGTGGTNACGCGACCGAGNCCGCGCAGCAAAGAGTCGATGACAAACGCGAGGGCGAGAGAGAGCAGGACGCCCGTCCAGATCGCTTCTAGTGAATTNGGCAGCGGCAACCGCGCCAGTCCGCTCTTAATGAAGTCACCNAGGCCNCCGCCGGCGACGAGTGTCGCGATCGCGGAGATACCCACNGTGAGCAGCGCCGAGACTCGAATACCGGCGAGCATCACCGGCCAGGCCAACGGCAACTGAATCTTNGTCAGCACCTGCCAGCGCGTCATGCCCATGCCCTTGGCGGATTCCAGAACNCTGAAGTCGACCGAGTCGAGTCCGGTCGTCGTATTTCGCAGGATCGGCATGATCGCGTACAGATAGAGCGCGATGAACGANGGCGTGAATCCAAGGCCAACGATTGGNATAAANATCGTAAAGAGGGCCAGCGAGGGAATCGTGAGGAAGACCGACGAGATCGCGAGGGCNAGTTCTTTCGCGAANGTGTGNCGCATGGTCAACACCGCGACGACAACTGCTGTGATTCCCGCAGCGATCGTCACCACGACGACGTACATCAGGGTCTGCGTCAGGCCATCCACGATGAGGTCTGTCCGGCTCGACATGTAGTCGAACCAACTCCGTACGCCGTCCACAGACGCTCCTGGCCGTTAGGTCGAAAGGTGAGGGGAAGGGAAAAGGGGAAAGACGTGCTTAGTAGTGAAGAGGGCGGGGNCCGTAGCCCCCGCCCTCTTTCGAACTAGCCGGCGATGATGCCTTGCTCGACGAGGTAGTCCTTGGCGACTGCCGCGGGCTCCTCACCCTCTGCTGAGACGCGAGCGTTGAGCTCGGCCATCTTGAGGTTGTCTAGCGGCTCGAGAATCGCAGCCGTGATCGCATCGTAAGCATCCGCGTTCGCGTCGTAGGTCTCCTCGCGAATGGTTGCCGAGATGTTGTANAGGATGTTGACGCCCGGATCCTCGACCAAGGTCAGACCCAATGCGGGAATACGGCCGTCGGTCGTGAAGATCTCACCGAAATCGCAGTTATCGTTTGCNGTCTCGGTGTAGATCACGCCCGTATCGAGAATGTTCTGCTGAGCGTCCGGCAGTTCAATGCCGGCGTGAGTCTCGGTCAGAATCAAGCCGTCGGGACGATCGGGGAATTCAGACTCCATGCAGACGACGGCATCCGGGTTGTCGCGGACGTACTCCATCATTGACTTCAGAGTGAACGGACCACCGTTAGCTTCTGTCGCTGCCGGGCTGGAAGCGAAGCCNTANGTGTTGTTGAACGGCGAGCGATCCACCCACACGATGCCGTTCTCGGCATCGAGGTCGCGAACACCAGAGGTGAGTTCCTCCGGGTCGAAGCTCGGATCTTCTTGGCCNAGGTGGACGGTCCAACCNGTGCCGTTGTACTCCATGTACATGTCNATCTCGCCGGACAGCAGCGCCTCGCGAGCNACCGCGGTACCACCGAGGTTGACCTTNTCGTCGACATTCGCGCCGGCANCCTCGTATGCCTGAACCATCATCTGGCCGAGGATCAACTGCTCATCGAAGTCCTTCGAGCCGATGGCGAGGTCAACGCCACTCAAGTCGTANTGNGATGCGACGGNGTCTCCACCGGAGCCGCCACCTGACGAATCGTCCGAGTCACTCGAACAGGCAGCCAGCGCAAGAGCCGAAGCACCCACGATGACCGCGAACTTTTTACCCATTGAACCCATGAACGTGCTCACTCCTTGAATCGCTTACGTGCCGGGCTTCTGACCGTGAGAGGTTATCGGGTATTCATGAGCACCGCCTAGACCCCCTGAGCAACGTCACATCCGTGACCATGCTTGAGACATTTCTGAGATACGTGCGACACAAGCGTTATCTTCGCGCCCACTTGTGAAATCTCTTGCTCACTTCTGCGCACGGACAGGGAGCCCCGCGCCACCCACGGGCAGGTTGCGNCCGCGCGAGTTAACGCTGGATTCCTAGCGCCTCGAGTCGAAGATCGAGGTCACGCAACCGAGGGCGGACGATGGCATCGGGAAGGCCATCCTCGTCTCGCATCCNNAGTAGCTCCTCTTGTTCAGCCCGGACCATGGCACGNGCGAGTTGGAGCAAGGCCACCGAGTTCACCGGCCGCTCCACGTGCTCATCGGCCTGCCCGGCAGATCGATCGAGACGCTCTTCGCAGTCACTTCGAAGCCGGTCAACGACCTCCGGAGCAATCCGCTCACCGCTGGCGTCAGATTCCGACACCGCTGCGTCCAGTCTTTCCAGAGCTGCACGNGCCAAGGCNGAATCCACCGTTTGCGCCAACGCCGCATCATCGTCGCCGCGCACTCCCAACCATCGTGCGAGCGGTGCAACAGACAGCGTCAACAGCAGACTGATNACNATGATCGCGAANGTCGTAGCCAGGAGCACATCGCGGTAGGGAAAGGGTTCACCACTGGAGACGACGAGCGGAAGCGANAAAGCCGCGAGTCCNGACACCGGCCCTCGGGCACCCGCCCAGGCAACGACAACCGCCTGCCTGACCGCCTGGTCTCGAACAATGCCGCGACGCCTGTCCCGGGAACGCTCGATGACAACCATGAGACCCACGAACAAGAACCGAGTGCCGACCAAGGTGACNAGCACCACNGGCACCAACACCAGCACGAGGGCTACCTCGTCTGAGCCCAGCCGACNGAAAACTTCGGGTATCTCCAACCCGATGAGGCAGAAGGCGAACGACTGCANGATGAAGGTGACGTGCCGCCACACGGTGGTTCCTTGCAGCCGCCCCGACCACCCGGGGTCTGCATGCTGNGCGTTGGCNAGCCACAGGGCCGCCACCACTACCGCCAGAATCCCNGANCCTTCGAACTCTTCGGCAACGACGTAGATCAAGAATGGCGCGACGACAATCAATGAGTTGGCGGCCACCAAATCTCGACTGCGACGCAGAACAGTCGACATGCCCCATCCCGCAAGCGCACCGACAAGCACACCGATACCGACGGCGGCGGCGAGCATGCCCGCTGCATTCAGCATCGTCACACTGCCAGCCACCGCCGCGACCACGGCCACACGCAACGCCGTCAGGCCTGTTCCGTCATTGACGAGGCTTTCGCCTTCCAGGATCGAGACCAAACGACGGGGCAACGACGCTCGTTTCGCGATCGTGCTGACCGCCACCGCGTCGGTCGGGGAGACGATCGCGCCTAGGGCAAACGCGACGGCCAATGGCATCGCCACGAACAGGCTCACCACACCGCCCACGACCAACGTCGCCGTCAGCACCAGCCCGATCGCCAGTGCCAGGACAGGTCGACTCACGCGACGCAAGTCGAGGTAGGACGAACTCAGAGCCTCACCGAAGACCAGGGGCGCGAGAAGCAGGATCAAGATCACTTCCGGTTCCGGGGGCGCGGCGGGTCCGAACGGCGCGAGACCCACGGCCACCCCGAGGGCAATCAACGGCAGCGCGATTCCCCACCCGCGTTGCCTCATGAACGCCGCGAGGCCGAGAACGATGACCGCGGTGAGTGCGTACGCGAACAGATCGTCGAGCATCCAGCAACCCGATCAGATCAGCCGGAAGACTCGATGCGTCGTCGCCCTTCGAAGGCGCGCCCAAGAGTTACCTCATCGGCGTACTCGAGGTCACCACCCACCGGCAAGCCACTCGCCAAGCGCGAGACCGCTACCCCCAATGGCTGAATGGTGCGGGCGAGATACGTGGCAGTTGCTTCCCCTTCGAGGTTCGGGTCTGTCGCGAGGATGACTTCGTTGATTGAGCCGTCCGCGAGTCGGCTGAGAAGTTCTCGGATGCGTAAGTCCTCCGGGCCGATGCCTTCGATGGGATTGATCGAGCCACCGAGGACGTGATAGCGGCCGCGAAACTCACGAGTTCGTTCGATCGCGACAACGTCTTTCGGTTCCTCGACAACACACACAACGCTGAGATCACGCTTGGGGTCCGCGCAAATACGACATTGATCAGCCTCAGAGATGTTTCCGCAGGTTTCGCAGAACTGCACTCGCTCCTTCACACGAACGAGCGACTCAACCAAACGCTGAACATCTTCCTGCTCAGACGCCAGTAGGTGAAACGCGATTCGTTGCGCACTCTTCGGGCCAACACCCGGCAATCGCCCCAACTCATCGATGAGATCCTGAACGGCACCTTCGTACATCAGTGCTCGATCTCCCCGATCTGCGTGGCGCCCATTTCCCGCATCACCAGGTCAACGCCGGAAATATCGTCGACGTTCACGTCATCGACGCTCGGAGCGTCGGCAGGGTCGTTACTACTACTGTTGGCTTCACTAGTGCCCGACGCAGGCGCGTTGGCGGTTGACGCAACTACAACATCGACGCGCAGATCAACCTTGAGGGTGTCCGCGATCGCCGCTCGAAGTTTCTCGTCGTGGCCGCTTGATGCCGCGTTGGCGACTTTGCCAGGGCTATCAACTGCCACTGCAAGAACTCCGTCGGACCACGAGACCGGCCGGGAATCGTTGAACAGCACCCACGCCACCCTGGTGCGAGACAACGTGTCCATCACCGCCGGCCACATCGTGACGAACCCTTCGAGAGTGATGTCCGAATCGGCCGCGCTCACCGTCGAGGTTGTCGTCGCCGGCTTAGCATCGTGCGTCGGCGCACCCGAGGTCTCTGAACTGTCGGCGCTTTCTGAGTTGCCTGAGCTGTCAGGGTCGGCTGTCGCGCCGGCTTCGCTACTTTCGGCGTCAGCGTCCATCGCCGTCGACGGTGCCACCTCGGAGATCTTCGGCGGTGGCGGCGCAGCCGACGCCTTAGTGGCCGGCTTCGACTTTCGGGGCGTCGTTGAGATGGTCGAGTCCTGGGTCGAGGCTTTCGGCGTCAGTTCCGTAGCCACGTCCGTCGGCGCTTGCGTAGCCGCTTGCGTCGACGCAGTCGCTTCGGCGCCGCGTGCTCCCGACGCGAGGGCCTTTTCCAGGTGCTCGATTCGCGCCAGCGCGCCGACGTCGGACCTTTCTGCCGACGGCACCAACAGTCGCGCCGCCATGATCTCCAGGCGCAGACGCGGAGCGGTGGCGCCCTTGAGTTCACCGAGGGAACGACTAATGACGTCAGCGGCCCTGCTAGCTTCCGCCGGCCCGAGAAGTTCCGCTTGCGCCACGATCTGTTGGGCCTCGTCGTCAGGAGTGTCGACAAGTCCCCGCTGCACCGCGTCGGGAACACTCTGCACGACGATCACATCCCGCATGCGCTCGAGTAAGTCCGAGACGAAACGACGGGGCTCGTGTCCGCTATCGACCACCCCTTCGACGACGTCAAACAGCGCTGCACCATCGCGATTCGCGATTGCTTCAATGGTCGCATCGAGAACGACACTCTCTGTCACACCCAACTGGCCCGCGACCTCGGCGTACGTCACACCGTCGGTTCCCGATCCGGCGATCACCTGACCGAGGATCGACAGCGAATCCCGCACGCTTCCGGCTCCCGCGCGAGCCACCAGTGCCAGAGCCGCTGGTTCGGCCGAGACGTCTTCGGCTTCGCAGATGGATGCCAGGTGTTTCTGCAGATCCTTGTTCCCCACGAGCCGGAATGCGTAGTTGTGCGTCCGGGATCGAATCGTGGTGAGGACCTTGTCCGGGTCGGTCGTGGCGAAGATGAAGCGCACGTGCTCGGGCGGCTCCTCGACCAACTTCAACAAGGCATTAAAACCGGCCGTGGAAACCATGTGAGCTTCGTCGATGATGTAGATCTTGTAGCGCGACGATGCGGGCGCGAACATCGCGCGCTCACGCAGATCGCGGGTGTCGTCCACGCCCCCGTGACTCGCAGCATCAAGCTCGATGACGTCGATGGAGCCCGGTCCACCCGCAGTCAGATCCACGCAACTCTGGCACGCGCCGCACGGCTTGGAGGTCGGTCCCTGCTCGCAGTTCAGCGATCGCGCCATGATTCGAGCTGTCGACGTTTTGCCGCAGCCGCGGGGGCCGGAGAAAAGGTACGCGTGGTGAAGGCGATCGTTGTCCAAAGCCCGCGCCAGAGGCATGGTGATGTGTTCCTGGCCCACCACATCGGCCAGCCTCGCCGGCCGGTAAGTGCGGTAGAGGGCCAACGACATGCGCCGACCCTAACGCCCACCGCACGCCCTGCAGACCGATGTTCGGGTACCAGACAGCCGCGCAAAGGGACCCCCCGCGCACCTGACAGAGCCCGCCTACCCTTGCTGCCTTCCGGCCCTGGGGGGGTTGAGCGAGGTGACACCGCACGGGGGGTCGGTCACCAGGGTACGGGGCCGCGCGGAACGCTCGCCACCTGCGGGTAATCTCCCCCGCGGAGGATTCGCCTAGTGGCCTATGGCGCTCGCTTGGAAAGCGGGTTGGGTTAATAGCCCTCAGGGGTTCGAATCCCCTATCCTCCGCGGGATTCGTCTGACCATCATCGGACGACCATGAAGGCGGCCGACACCGCTCGCCCTCCTCACGATCCACCTTGTACCCTCCTTCGCGGTGGCGTGTCCGAGCGGCCAAAGGAGCGCGCCTCGAAAGCGCGTGTGGGGGCAACCTCACCGTGGGTTCAAATCCCACCGCCACCGCCATTCGACGAGAAGNGCCTNGCACGCGGGGCTCTTCTCGGCATGCTGTCNTCTAGCGACCCCGGTCGCAGGNGAANACTTCTGCNNAGNNCCANNCACAGCAGCGACNNGAAGGAATGACATGGATCTCGGACCGAGCGCACGAGCCAGCNAGTACCTCTCGAGGGTCACCNCCTTCATGGACGNCCACGTNTATCCCGCNGAGCCNACCTACGCTGAGCAGCGNCGGACGCTCACCGAGCAGGGCACACCGCACCATCTGCCGCCGGTCGTCGAGGANCTCAANGANGTCGCGCGATNGCAGGGACTGTGGAACCTCTTTCTGCCCGAGAGCACCGACCCCGCGCACGGTCTCACCGTTGCCGACTACGCCCACATCGCAGAAGTCACCGGCCGTTCCATCGAGATCGCGCCGGAGGCGATGAACTGCTCAGCCCCCGACACGGGCAATATGGAAGTTCTGCACATGTTCGGCACNGACGCTCAGCGCGCGCAGTGGCTCGAACCGCTGCTGAACGGCCGCATCCGCTCCGGCTTCGCGATGACCGAGCCGGATGTCGCATCCAGCGACGCAACCAATATCGCGACCCGCATCGAACGCGACGGTGACGACTACGTCATCAACGGTCGCAAGTGGTGGACGACCGGAGCGCTGGACCCACGCTGCGAGATCTTGATCCTGATGGGCAAGACGGACCCGGCCGCGGAGACCCATCGCCAGCAGTCGATGGTCCTCGTGCCGATGGACACACCCGGGGTCACCGTCGAGCGGTCCTTGCCGGTCTTCGGGTACCACGACCAGCACGGTCACGGAGAGATCACCTTCGACAACGCCAGAATTCCCACATCGAACCTCATCGGTGAGGAAGGAGCCGGTTTCGCCATCGCTCAGGCACGTCTTGGGCCCGGGCGCATTCACCACTGCATGCGCATGATCGGGCTTGCNGAGCGCGCCTTGGACATGATGATCGACCGCTCCCGGGAACGCGTCGCGTTCGGCAAGCCCCTCAGCGATCAGGGGGTGGTTCGCGAGTCCATCGCGTTGTCTCGCATCGANATCGATCAAGCACGACTGCTCACCNTGAAGGCCGCCGCTTTGATCGACAGCGTNGGCNCAAANGCAGCCCGCACCGAGATCGCCGCCATCAANGTGGTCGCCCCNCGGGTCGCCTGCGACGTCATCGACCGNGCGATTCANGTGCACGGCGGGGCCGGCGTCAGCGACGATACGCCGCTCGCAGCGATGTATGCCGGCGCCCGATCGCTTCGACTGGCCGACGGCCCGGATGAGGTTCACCTTCGAGATATCGCTCGTCAAGAACTGCGCCGCCAATGAGCATTCAGTCACGGGTGCGTGACGAGGACTCCTTCGACGTCGCCGCGATGGATCGTTGGTTGCGCACCCANGTTTCGGATCTGCCGGATGCGCACGAGTTGCCCAACGGATTACCGCAGGTCACCCAATTCACGCGCGGCGCTTCGAACCTCACCTACCGATTGGAGTACGGCGGCCGCGACCTGGTTCTGCGTCGACCACCGGCCGGAACGAAGGCCGCATCCGCCCACGACATGGGTCGAGAAGTGCACGTCATCAATCACGTGCGCGATCAATTTCCCTACGTCCCGCGAATCGACGCCTACTGCACCGATGACTCGGTGATCGGCTCGCCCTTCTACGTCATGGAGTACCTCGACGGAACAATCCTGCGACCGGAATCGGCTGATGCGCTCACCGGTGACCAGGCGCGCGACGTTGGCCGCGTCTATGTCGACCGCTGGGCTGATCTGCACTCCGTCGACGTGGATCGCGCGGGGTTGAGCGACTGGGGGAAGGGGCCGGGCTACGTGGACCGGCAGGTTTCCGGCTGGTCCGAGCGCTACCGAAAGGCACGCACTCCCGACGTTCCGGATGGGGAGAAGGTCATGAAATGGCTGGCAGACAATCGCCCCTCGGACGTCGCGGCCTGCGTCATTCACGGCGACTGGCGGCTGGACAACATGATCATGGACACGCACTCACTCGCGCCGGGCAATCAGCCGACGATCACTGGTGTCTTGGACTGGGAGATGGCCACCATCGGAGATCCGCTGATGGATGTGGGCGCGGCGCTCGCGTACTGGATCGACTCCACCGACATCGACATCGATCCGGCCTTCGCTGCACTCAAGCGTCAACCCAGCGACCTTCCGGGGATGCCGACGCGGGAGAGCATCGTCGAGCAGTACTCGGCACGCATGGGCTTCACCACCGCCCACTGGGCCTTCTACGAGACCTACGGGCTCTTCCGGCTCACTGTGATCTTGCAACAGATCTGGGCGCGCTTCGTCGCAGGGCAGACCACCAACCCGGCTTTCGCGCCCTTCGGTCAGGCAGTTCAGGTGCTACTCGACCGAGCAGCCCGGGCCCGACAGGGAGGGTGACGGCGACGCCAGTGCGGCCGCCACANTTCCCTCAGGCTGCAAGCCCTCGAAACCCCGGCCGATCGACAGATCGACGCGCGGACCGGAACGATCGTCCTCGACCATCACTGCATCGGGGACGTAGAACAGCAACAGCCGCGCGTTGTCCACTCCCTTCGGCCCAAATCTGATTTCTCCCTCACCGCGCAGCGAAACTCCAAGCGGGTCGTTCTCTACTTTGTTGATGCGAAAACCGATCTGACTCAACTCGCGGGCTGTCGTACCGGCCAAGCCGGCGCGCTTCGTGGAGTTGTAGACATTCACGACGACACTGTCCGGTCGCGGAAGCACCTCGGCGGCGGCGATGAGTGTCGTTTCGCACGGCTCCGGCTCGATGCCGTTGCTACCGGCAGTGCCATCATCACCGATCGCGTCTCCGGCGACCGAGGGGTCTTCTTCACCGGCGACAACCGTGGGGCGCTCGTCTTCTCCGGCAACAAGCAGGGACACTCCGAAGCCCACCGCGAACAAGACCACCATGCCTACCCCGGTGAGCAGCACGATGAGCCACACCGGGCGGCGGGCCGGTGGGCGACGTGCGGAGGTGTAGGTGGTCATTGCCCACCACTGTAGAGATCGCCGTGGGTGTTGGTCGCGCGCCTGTCGTCCAAGAAGCTGGTTAGCAGGCCGGCGCACTCGTCGGACCGAATGCCACCGATCACTTCGATGCGGTGATTCATTCGACGATCTCGGACCAGATCCCACCGGGATCCGGCGGCGCCGTACTCATCGTTCCAGGCACCGATCACCAGCGTGGCGATGCGCGCGAGCACGGCGGCCCCCGCACACATCGAGCACGGCTCCACGGTGNCGACCAGCGTGCACCCGTCCAGGCGCCAGTCACCGATCTCTTGCGCGGCCGATCGCAGGGCGAGGATCTCGGCGTGGGCCGTGGGATCACCGTCGATCTCTCGTCGATTTCCCGCCATCGCCACTACCNGGCCATCGGCGTTCGCNACAAGTGCTCCGATCGGAATGTCGCCGCGGGAGGCAGCGTCGACCGCGCAGTCCAANGCCGAGCCCATCCACNCGGANAACAGAGCCTGCCGGTCGCCCATCACCTCGTTGCGCGCGACCATTGCGCGCTGATTCCCAGACGTTCGGCGATCGACGTCAACTGCTCATCCGGGTAGAGATCCTCGTTCGAACACAGCAGTTCGAGTTCCTCTCCCTTGACCCCGAAGTCCTCCAGTAGCCGAGTATCCCCCGCTGGCTCAAGTTCTTCAACGTCGTCATCGGCAAGGCCCAACATGTCGACCGCCTCTTCCGCGAGCGACCAATCCCACGACGCCGCCCCGTCGCTGAGCAGAATCCACCGGCCCTGACCACTTTCCCTAACGAGGAGAAAGAAGTCATCGCCCACGGTTACCGCGCCGAACACGCCACCCTCTCCGGGAAACCGAGACAACGCTGCGATCAACGAGTCCATCGAGACAGCGGAGCGCGCCGGGATGCTGGACACCTGCCACAGGCCCTCTTCACGCCAGAAGACCACCGACACGTCGATGTCGTCTGCCGTCACCACCTGCGTGCCCATGGGTAGATCGTGGCACGAGGCACACCGTCGCGTCTGCCGTACGACTACTCTGCATTCCATGCGAACACTGGTGATCGATCATCCACTCGTCGCCCACAAAATGAGCCGTCTGCGCCGTGAGGAGACGTCCTCGGCCACCTTCCGGCTCCTCGCCGAGGAACTCGTCACCTTGATCGCCTACGAGGCGACGCGATCNTTGACCGTTCACCCAGAANCCATCACCACACCCGTGGCNCCCACCACNGGCTACGAGCTCGGGGAACCCAAGCCGCTGGTTGTTCCGATTCTTCGCGCGGGNCTNGGGATGCTGAACGGCATGGTCAAGTTGATGCCCACCGCCGAGGTCGGATTCCTTGGCCTGGTGCGGGACGAGGACACGCTCACCGCATCCATCTACGCGGACCGACTGCCGCACGACATGCACAACCGCCAGGTGTTCGTGCTCGACCCGATGCTGGCCACCGGAGGCACCCTGGTCGCAGCGATCGACATTCTTCTCGAGCGCGGCGCAAAGGACGTAACGGCGATCTGCCTGCTGGCGGCACCCGAGGGCTTGGCCCACATGGAGGAGAACTACGGCAACCGGGATGTCGACGTCACGGTGGTCACNGCCGGGCTCGACGAGAAGCTCAACGAGAAGGGCTACATCGTTCCCGGGCTCGGTGACGCAGGCGATCGCCTGTATGGCGTCGTCTGACCGCGATCNGCGCTAGACGTTCTTCAGCGCCGCGACAACCTTNGTCAAGGANTCNTTCGCGTCACCGAACAACAGCGTGGTCTTCGGATCGAACAGGATCTCGTTCTCGATTCCCGCGAANCCNGGACGCATCGACCGCTTCAANAACACGATCTGCTGCGCGGCGTCGACGTCGAGAATGGGCATGCCGTANATCGGGGCCGTCTGNTCGGTNCGCGCCGCGGGGTTGACCACGTCGTTCGCCCCGACGACCAACACAACATCGGTCGCGGAGAACTCGGGGTTGATCTCGTCCATTTCCTTCAACTGCTCGTACGGCACGTTCGCCTCGGCCAGCAGAACGTTCATGTGCCCTGGCATGCGACCTGCCACCGGGTGAATGGCGTAGTCGACCTCGATGCCCTTCTCGGCGAGGAGGTCGGCAAGTTCACGCAGCGTGCTTTGTGCCTGCGCGACGGCGAGACCGTAACCCGGCACGAGGATGACCTTGCCGGCGAAGCCCAGCATGATGGCGACGTCGTTCGCTGAACCCGACCGCACCGGTCGGTCGGTCCCGCTGCCCGCTCCGCCGGCGGTTGTTCCGGAGAACGCTCCGAACAAAGTGGAGGTCAGCGGTCGACCCATCGCCTTTGCCATCAGGTTCGTCAGCAATGTTCCGGATGCACCCACCAGCGTGCCAGCGATAAGGAGCAGAACGTTGCCCAGAACGTAACCGGAGGCTGCGACGGCCAAGCCGGTCATGGCGTTCAACAGTGAAATCACGATCGGCACGTCCGCTCCGCCCACCGGCAGCACGAACAGCACACCGAAGACAAGCGACAACCCGAGCAGCGCCCACAGCAGCCACTCCTGCGGCTGGACGATCAACCACACGCCACCGACAACGGTCGCGACCGCGACGAGGATGGTGATCCACTTGCCCAGCGGGATGACCACCGGCCGGGTCGTCATGAGTTCCTGCAACTTCAGGTACGTGACGATCGAACCGGAGAAAGCAATCGACCCGACGATCACCGTGGCGACCGTGAAGATGAGGAAGAGCAAGTCGTCGGAGTCGACGACGAGGTACTCGACGACGGCGATCAGCGCCGCGGCTCCACCGCCAACGCCGTTGAACAACGCAACCAGTTGCGGCATCGCCGTCATCTTCACTCGACGGGCGGCCACGAGTCCGAGCACCGAACCAACGACAAGGAATCCGACGATCAAGGCGAGGTTGGCCAGTTTGATGCCGCTGAAGAACAGCACGCCCGTCGCCAAGGCTGCACCGATCGCACCGATCAACACGCCCGTGCGCGCCGTGCGGGGCGACGACATGGACTTCAGGGCAAGGATGAACAAAACGGCAGCTACGAGGTAGCTGATCTGCACCCACATGGGGTCAACGTGCGTCTCGCTCATGCCGCACCGCCTTCCTCGGCAGCGGCGGCAGGTTTCTTGGATTTGAACATTTCCAGCATGCGGTCGGTCACGACGAAACCACCAACCAGGTTGATCGCACCCAGAAGAACCGCCGCGAGAGAGATCCACAGCGCGAGCGAATTGGGTTCAGATTTGCCGGCGACAATGATCGCGCCCATGACGACGACACCGTGAATGGCGTTGGCGCCCGACATCAGCGGGGTGTGCAGAACGGTCGACACCTTCGAGACGACTTCGAATCCAACGAAGACGCTCAGAATAAAGATGGTCAGCAGTGCGATGCCGTCCATGCTCACGCACCTCCCTGCAGTGCTTGCTGCGCTGCTTCGTTTCGGACTTCCCCGTCGTGCACCACGGCGCACCCGTCGAGGACTTCATCCTCGAGATCGACGACGAACTCGCCTTCCTTCACCAGCAGTCCCGCGAGGGCCGCGATATTCATCGCATACAACTGNGAGGCATGCACGGGCATCTCACTGGCAACATCCTTGGCACCCCACACGGTGACCTGACCGACGAGGATCTCCTCACCGGAGACCGAACCTTCGACGTTGCCACCCGTTTCACTCGCGAGGTCGACGACGACCGATCCGGGTTTCATCGTCTCGACCATGGCGCGCGTCACGAGCAGCGGAGCCTGCCGACCGGGCACGGCAGCGGTGGTAATCACGACGTCNGCGTCGGAAATGTAGGGGGTGAGGGCCTCGCGCTGACGTTCTGCACGGTCCTCACTCATTTCTCGCGCGTAGCCGCCGGAGCCTTCGAGGGCTTCGAGATCCAAGGTGATGAAGGTGGCGCCCATGGACTTGACCTCGTCGGCGCTGGCTGGCCGCACGTCATACGCGGATACCTTCGCGCCGATGCGCTTGGCTGTTGCGATCGCTTGCAACCCGGCCACNCCTGCGCCGAGTACCAGCACCTTCGCCGGCTGGATGGTCCCCGCGGCGGTCATAAAGAGCGGGAAGAAGGATGGAAGGCGATCGGCTCCGACCAAGGCCGCGCGATACCCGGCGACCAGTGCTTGAGAGGTGAGCGCGTCCATGGACTGCGCGCGAGAAATACGTGGCAGCAGGTCAAAGGACAAGCCGGTCGCGCCGGCGTCACGCAGAGCCTTGATTGTCTCGGTGTCTTGGGCTGGAGACAGGAACGAGATGCTCACTCCGCCCCGGCGAAGACGCGAGGCGCGCCCGTAGTCGAGGGGTCGAACGCTGGCCACTACGTCAGCACCGGCAATCTGGTCGGTGAGTGCGGCCTCGTCGAACACCTGCGCTCCGGCCTCGGTGTAGGTGGCGTCATCCGCGAAGGCTTCGGTGCCCGCTCCGGACTGAACAGCTACATCGAAGCCGAGCTGGGTGAATTTGCGAACGACGCTCGGCATCATCGCGACGCGCTTCTCCCCTGCCTGTGTTTCAGCAGGAATAACGATTTTCACGCACAGTCCTCGCTCTCGGATGGTGAGCGTGCACGGCGCGTTTTCGCAGCACCGAGCAGCGGAGAGAGCCTAGCGGGATCGGCTGAATTCGCTCCCCCAACGGCACCGGCCAATGGCCCTGACGGTCAGCCCTGAACGGGATTCACCCTCAGTCGGAGCGACAAGCCGTTGGATCGATCCGTGATGGAATCGCTCGCTAGCGGGCGGCCTTCAGCAACTTCATCAAGTAGGTCTCGTAAATATCGGCCACCTCGCGGCCACCGGCAGTCTTCACCAGCTGGACGGGTTGCCCGTAGCCCTCCGCCTGCTGCACGGCGATTCTTTCCGGCATCAGGGGCTTCATGACGGTGCTTCGACCGTAGATCTCCACCAGCTCGTGCTCCCGATACTGGTGCTCTTCGGCAACAGATCGGACCCGGTTCACTACTATCCCCGCGAGTTGTAGATCGCGGTTGTGGTTTTTTCGGACTTCGTCAATCTCTGCCATCGCCCGCTCAACTCCCTGGGCNCCGAAGTAGGACGGGGTGGTCACCACCAGGGCGAGATCCGAGGCGGCGAGCGCTTCGCGCGTCAAAGCGCCCAGGGACGGAGGGCAGTCGATGAGCACGAGGTCGTATCCGTCTAAGTGGCCGAGGGCCCTGGCCAGTTTGGGCCTCCAGGGTCCTCCGGTCCAGGCGTCGAAGCGGATGGTGTTCGNGTGACCGGGGAGAACATCGACCTCTCCCGGGGCGACTTCCCAGTCGCACGGGGTCAGGGCGCTTTCGACGGTTTCGCGGGTGGGGTGCCCGAGGACATCAGCCACCGTGGTTCGGGTTTTGTGGGACTTCAGGAGGGAGGTGGCGTTTCCCTGAGGGTCGAGGTCGACGACGAGTGTCGCCAACCCTCGAACGGTGGCGGCGCCGGCCAACCCGAGCACCACGGACGTCTTTCCGACGCCGCCCTTCAGGCTCAACACGCTCACCACAGCCATAACCGTCAGTCTGTCGGGACCGGCGGTCGGGCACAACCAGTTTCTTCTCCCAGACGGGATTGGTGCACGTTTGGTGCACGTTTGGTCCGCGCGCCTGGGCGAAGTTACAGTGGCGGACGACCCAATCGAGGAGGATTGCGCGTGCGGACGTCTCCGTTTTTCCCGCTCTCCAGGGCAGCTGCCCTCGCCGCTGGCCTGGCTCTCGCGATCTCGACAGTGATCACNGCCGTGCCTGCGCAGGCCGTTTCTCCCCAGGCGCCCCCCGCCGCAAACACCTGCTACGACTATCGGTCCTCGAGCAGCGAAGACGAGACCGCGGTCGCGGTACCCGTTCCGTGTGAGGGCGAGCACACCGCGCAAACCTTCTACACGCGATCTCTCCCGGAGGGTTTCGGGATTCCTGCCCAAGCCGGAGCCAAGAAACGCTTGAAGGTCGCGAAGCCGTGCACGACGGATGCGATGAACTCTTACCTAGGCCTGTCCGACACCACTATTCCGTCGCGCTTCCAGATCGTGACCGTGTTCCCCACCGCTGGACAGTGGAACGCGGGCGAGAGNTGGATGCGCTGTGACGTCGTCCTTCGTGGTGGCAAAGAGTTCACTCGCTTCTCCGGCAGCGCTCCGCAATTGGTCGCTTCGATGCCTCGCGAGCAGTTCCACTTCTGCACCCCGTCGGTTCCGGGCAACAGGACGAAAGCCGCCTACCCGTGCACCAAGCCGAAGAAGAACTGGATCATGGTGGCCGAACGGGACCTGGGCGCGATCGGCAAGAAATTCCCGGGGACACGGTCCGTCGAACGCAAGGCGAAACGGATCTGCCAGCGCGTGGGCAACCGCTACACCGAGCGCAACAAGTTCTATCCCTGGTGGTCGATTTGGCCGACGGGTGCGGGCTGGAAAGAAGGCGATCGGACTGCGCAGTGCTTCGTTCCGTACGAGCAGTTCGTCAAGACGACTACCGNCTGAGTTCGCAGCGTCCTGAATCAGTCACCGCAACGGGCTCCGAGGCTGGTCCTCCGGATACATCGATGTGTGCTCAGGCGGCGTCGCCTGCAACGTGGCGAATTGCTCGTCCGTTAACTCCAGCGTCATCGAGCGCACGATCGACGTGATGGTTTCCGGGCGGGTCGCCCCCGGAATGGGAATCATCACTGAGGACATGCGCAGCAGCCATGCCAGCGTCACCTCTTGCGGGGTTGCCCCTACGGCGTCAGCGACGTCCGCAAACGCAGCGAATCGTGGCGCGACGTCCTTCGCGTGGGTTGCGCCCCCGAGTGGCGACCACGGTAGAAACGCAATGCCTTCACGCTCGCACCGCGCAAGAACATCGAGGTCGGCCCGGTAGCGCGGGGACAGTTCGTTTTGCACGGAGATAACTCCGCCATNGGACGCCGATCCCANCTCGCCAATAGCGAGGTCAAGTTCTGCTTCCGTCACGTTCGATAATCCGATGCGTCGAACCAGCCCTTCGTCCTTGAGTAGTTGCAGCGCTCGCACTTGATCGATGTATGTCATCGCCGGATCGTGACGATGATGCTGGTAGAGATCGATGCACGAGACGTCGAGCGCCCTCAGGCTGTCTTCGCACGCTCGGCGTAGAGCCTGCGGGCTGGAATCACGTCCCCACTGTTCTCCCTCGCTCCGGGTGATGCCGCCCTTGGTGGTGACGAGCACGTCGGTCAGTGGGGCGTGACCGGTGTAGGTGCGGAGGGCTTCGGCGACGAGGGCTTCGTTGTGGCCGATGGCATTCCACGAAGGCGCGTAGATGTTGGCCGTATCGAGCAGGGTGATTCCCTGATCGAGCGCGGCGTGAATGGTCTGCAGGGCTTGTTCGCGGTGATCCACCATGCGGCCGTTGCTCAAGGGCATGCACCCNAGGCCTACGGCCGTCGCCGAGAGGTCGCCNATTCGACGCTGCAGANTCATGCCGCCACTGTAGAAGATGCGTAAGGGCACAAAAATCGCTGCGAAAGGCCCATTCGGAAGCACGACTCGGTAGCGTGCGAACTCCGAGAACACGCGCGAATGCACACCTCGCAGGGAAGTAGGGGATTTCGTTTCCATGGCTCACGTTCCGAGTTTGGGTAATGGTGTTTCGGTGCCGATCACGGCAACCGAGATCCCTGCACTCTTGGAGACGTTGCGGGCCGAGCACGTCTNTGCGGCGGAGCCGGACATGCTCATCGACTGGATGGGGGTGCGCACCAGGATCCCGATGCTNCCGTGGGCGCCGAGCGATCTCGCCGGGACNGTGTCCACCGCTCTTCCTATCCCGGACGACNGGTATCGATCCGAGGATGTCGAATACGCCGCACTCGCGCGGGCACTGCACGGAGTCTCGGATCATCCCGTGCGCGTGGTCGAAGTAGGTGCGGGATGGGCGCCGTGGGCGGTGGCGGCGATGGTGCAAGCGAGGCAGCGAGGCCTCCCGGGGATAGCGGTCGCTGTCGAGGCCGATCCACGCAAGTGCCGCTGGGCCGTTCAGCACGCCGAAGACAATTCGCTACCGGTCAGCGTGGTGTCGGGCAAACCCCGGCAGTTGGTCAAGCGCCTACGTGAAGCACTCGAGCACAGCAGTGCGGCGGGTCAACAACTCGTGGTCGTCCAGGCGGCAGCCTGGGTGGAGACAGGAACGGTCGAGTTTCCCGAGGCGCCGGTGGACGATATGGGTACTGCGGTGTGGACGCTGCCCGGTACGGATGTCGACTATCGCGGTGCCCACCTCGCGCACCAGAAGATTCCCGCGATTGCGATCGCCGATCTGCTCGAGTCGATTTGCTCCACGGGCACCGATGCCGCACCCGTCGATCTACTCCATATCGATGTTCAGGGAGTCGAATTCGAGTTGCTCCAGGCGACGGCNGGGGCGGTGCAGGAGCGCACACGCCTGATGGCGGTCGGCACGCACAACCGCTGGAGCGAGGGTCAGCTGCAGTACTTCTTCCTTGAACGTGGATGGGGTTTATTGATCGACTCCCCGTGCACGGCGCACTTCACCATGACGCACCCGACCCTGTCGGGTTTCACCGAACAAGACGGAATGCAGTTGTACGAGAATCCGTTCGTTCTGTAGTCACCGCGTCGCGTCGAACACCGATGAGTGCAGCGGCCACGAAGGTGACACTCGCCACGACGCCGACCCCGACCGTCACCGGCAGAGGTATCGACAGAAGTCCCGNCCACTCCAGGACCAGGTCGATATNGANGAGCCCACGCTCATTACCCGCGGCGTACCGGTGGGCGTGCACCCAGAGCGAGACGCTGGCCGCTGCTGCGACGCCCACTCCGATCACCCACGCGAGGACTCCCGGTAGCGGCAAACCTCCGTCGGTCGTGCGCCAGAAGGGAACGCGAAGGCTGAGAGTCAGCATCAGCACCAAGATGAGTGGGAGTAGGTAGCGCGCCTGCACTACTTCGCCCACACCTAGTCCTTCGCGTTGTAAGAAGACCAGGGGGACAGCGACGACCGCCCCCAACGAGACCAGCAGCGCGATGCCTTTGGACCGTGGAGCGTCCTGCAACCCACGCGCCATGAGTGCGCCCACGACCAGCACACCGAAGACGGGCACCAGGGGTGGCAGCACCGTGTCGTTCCACCCCAGCGGCATGCCTCCGACGGAGCCAATCACATACACAGGCAGATAGACGATGTTGGTCAAGAACAGTCCCGGATCGGGTTCGGTCGTGCCCATGCCACCGCTGACCCCACTTCCCGGGGTNCCGAACGTGGCGAACTGGATAAGGCCGATGGTGGCGAGCACCAGCAACACGACGAAGGAGATCCAGGACGCTCGTGCCTTCGTCCACCCGGTGAGCACGAACACCACGATCACTGCGAGCGCGACGAATGCCGAGGCATCGACACGNGAACCGATCGCCAGAAACGCGGATAGGCAGGTGGCGACCGCCAGCAGCCACGTCCGTTGGGACCGCCACGACGTTCGCTGAGCCAGGGCGAGACCGAACGCCCACACAAAGACCACACCCGTCACCGTCCAACTGCTCGGGTTGGTGGACGGGATGATGAATAGACCGAGGGGAACCAGGACAACGGCCGTGGTGACGGCCACTGCGGAGCGAATAGCCGGCGCGAGAACAGTCAGTGCAACGGACAGCAATGCGACGAACACGATGGCGTTGACCATGCGCATCACCAGGACCGAATGTTGTGGGTCGTCACCGACGAAGACATTCATCGCACGGTAGAAAATCGATGGATATAAGCCTTGACTGTTGTTCACTCGCTGTGTCGAAACCAACGTATTCGTCAGACTCTCGGTGCAGGCCGCGGTAACCGCCGCCTGAAAAGCGAAGCACTCGTGAGCGAAGCCAACGGACTCAGGCACTGCAAGTGCCTCCGGCTCGCCCTCGACCACCTCACACACCCCGGACCGTTCTCCACCGGCACACCAAATCGAGGACAGGTGGTAGTCGTCGTCCGGTGATGACCCGACGGGGCTGGTCACCGCCCAAGACCCGAAGACGACCAATAGCGCCAGCGGGAGGACTACCCGCCACCAGCAGCGCCACGTCTTTGTTTCCGCCAGCTGCCTGTCCGACACGAGGGCATTGTCCATGGGTCGCCCCTGCGTTGATTCCAGGTGTCCCCGGGGCCACACGCCGACGCGCAACACCGGGTCAGCGACTGCGGCCCGGCGTGTGCTTACCATGACTCGTGACCCGAACTTCCCCATCGAACGGGAGCCCTATGCGACGCCTACTGGCTGCAACGACGACACTCGCGCTGACCGCGACCGTGGCTCCCCCTGTTCTTGCCGACGAGGCTGCCTCCCTGGGTCAGCCCTCGAACAACCCGTGGTCGGACGTCCGAGCGTGGGAGACCGCGATCGTGGAACGCGTGGTCGACGGGGACACGGTGATCGTCAACGACGAAGTCACCGGGGCGCAGTCCCGAATCCGACTCCTCGGCATCAACGCCCCGGAGAAGCCGACCAAGAAGAAGCCCGGGAACTGCGGGGGTGAGCAGGCCAGTCAATGGCTCACCGCTCTGCTACCAGTGGGTACCCGCGTTCGACTTCTGTCGTCGGACCGTGCCTCCACGGGCAAGAAGAAGCGACCTCAACGCGTTGTTCTCGCCTACAACGACGCGACCGGCGACTTCGACCAGGACGTCGCCTGGGGAATGGCCGAGCGGGGGTGGGGCTTGTGGTTCACCGTTCCCAGCGAAGCGTCGATGAGTTCGCTATACCGGGCCGTTATCGAAGGCGCCCAAGCCAACCGCAGAGGGATGTGGGATCCGCAGCTGTGCGGGGCGATTGAGCAACCCGATGCCTCCTTGTCGCTGCGCATCTCGCGCGGCAACGGCAACGTCGCCGACGAAACCGTCACCGTCCGCAATACTGGCGGGTCCACCGTGGACCTGACCGGTTGGATGCTCCGGGATGCCGGCAATGCCGGGTGGTACGCGTTCCCTGGCGGATCGGTTCTCACACCGGGCGACTACCGCACCGTTCACACCGGCAAGGGACGAGACCGTCGTCCCACGGGTCACGATGTGTATCGCGACCGGGAGAAGGAGTTGTACGTCGACCCGGGCACCGAACCGAATCTCGTCGGAGACGGCGCCTACCTCCTCGACCGAGCCGGCAACTATCGATCGTGGCGCGAATACCCCTGTACCACGCGGTGCGCCGCCGATGACGGCGCCGGCACTTTGGTCATCGAGGACCTTTCTTTGGGCAAGAAGAAGGGGATCAAGCGGGCCCAAACGCAGTTCATCCGGTTGGCCAATCGGGGGGCAACGACCCTGTGTCTCGACGGCTACCGCATGGACACCCAGGGGTTNACCTACTGGTTCCCGNCCGGCACGTGTCTTGCGCCGGGTGCAACGTTGACCCTGCACGGCGCCGACCGCAAGAGCTGGTCGAAGGTCACCTACCTCGATCGAAAGAAACCGATGTTTTACCTCACCGGTAGCGCCCAGATCGTCTCCGACCGCGACCAGGTGCTCACCGAACGCCTGTGGTGACGCCCCTGATTCGCGGGTACTGGNCGGCGCNTCGAGCGCGGCTGACATTCTTGGCGNATGGCCACCCTGANTNCCGNNGATTCTTCACANCGATTGACCGANCTCGGNGTGGANTTCCACACCACCGATNAAGACGACGTACCCGATCATCTGCTCGCCCTGGCCCTGGCGGAAGGAGAGCGGCAGACTCGCGGCGAGGTCGCCGTGGACCCTCCCGCGGCGGGGCAGGAGTTCGAGGACTTCGGGGCCTGGCACATCAATGACGGGAACGAGGCCCACCTTCTACCGTCGAGAACCGGTCAGGTGCAGTTCGTCGACGATGGCGGTGNGATCACCGTCGACGTCGAAGCTGGGGACGTCATGATCATTCGCGGCGCCGAGCACCGCTTCCGAGCACTGACCCCCGCGGTATGGGTGTTGCACTTCGCCGGACCAGAAGGAGCGGACCTGGTCGCCACACAAACCGGGAGGCAGGACACTCCATGGGATTAGGTCTNGACGTCAGGCTCTCGCGTCTGTTCTCGCACACCTCCGGCAATCTGTTCGGTATCGCGGTTGATCACTTCGTCGGCTACGGGAACGTCCGCGAAGGAGGCCTGTCGAACCTGCCCGAGGCTGTCGCTCGATGCGTCAGCGCCGGTCCGGACACGATGACGATGACTCCGGGAACAGCGAAGAGTTGCTGGCCGCCGCACGTGGGGAAGGCGTCGCTGATTGTGCAAGCGTCCTACTGGACACCCGACGACCGCATCCGNGATCGACTGGCCACTNCCGCCGATGCCGTCCGNCTCGGAGCCGACGCNCTCGCCGTCGCTATCGGGGTTCGNGGAANTACCGAGGGTGATTTCATTCGATGGTTGTCCGACGCCGTCCGCGACGCNGCCCCGTACGAACTTCCCGTGGTGGCTCACATCTANCCNCGCGACTACTCCGATGGAGTGCGGATCGTCTTCACCCCGGAGGAGATCGCCTACGCCGTTCGGGTTGGCATCGAGACCGGGGTTGACGTCATCAAGGTCGGCTACCCAGGGGATGAAGCCGCTTTCGCCGAGATCGTCGACGGCTGTCCGGTGCCCGTGGTGATGGCCGGGGGCCCGAAGGAGCCGACCCTGGTCGGTGCGCTCGAGCAGATGGCCGCGGGTCTGCGGGCTGGCGCCCGGGGNGCCGTGGTCGGCCGCAACATCTGGGGCGAGGACAACCTGGAGCATGCGGCGCGGGCCTACGCCGCGGTCCTTCATGACGGTCTCTCGCCGANCGAGNCCGTCGCAGGCGCATGATCGTCGGGCTCGGTTGCCTCGCGCACGACCATGTCGCGGTCACCGACACACCGTGGGCCGCCGGCAAGGGGCACATCATNCATCGTGAGGATCGATTCGGCGGCAACGCTCCCAACGCGCTCGCGACTATTGCCGCTCTCGGGTATCCCGCCGCCTACCTCGCCACCGTCGGCACCTCCGAGACCGGTGATGCGGGAGTCGCCGACTTAGCTGCCCGCGGCGTCACCACGGATTTCATCCAGCGCCTAGCGGGAGCCGACCCCGTCGAAGCACACCTGACCATCACCGCCGACGGGGAGCGCTACATCGCTTTCGACAACTCCCCGCTCGCGCGCACCCCACTGCCAGATCACGCGACCATCGATGCAGCCCTCGCGAAGGCCTCAGCCCTACTCGTCGACGCCACCTCCGCTCCGGAAGGGTCGATCGACGTGGNGCGAGCAGCTCGCGACAGGCAGATCCCGGTGGTACTCGATGTCGAGCGCGACCCCACCGATGCGGTGGCGGACTTGATGAACGAAGCAGACCACCTCGTTGTTCCCTTATCGTTTGGTCGCCGCCTCACGGGGCGAGACGCACCCGAGGACGCCATCGATTCCCTCTGGGGGTCTCGGCGCAGCGCGGTGGTCCTGACCGACGGGTCTCGGGGCTCGTACGGCGGGGAATCACCGGGGTCTGTTGTTCACACCCCCGCGTTCGCATCACCGGTAGTCGATACGACCGGGTGCGGCGATGCTTTTCATGGCGCGTACGCGATGACGCTCGCTCTCGGCCGTGACTTCGAAGCGCGGCTCACTTTCGCCACCGCGGCAGCAGCGGTTCTCGCTTCGCGGCTCACCGGCGAACCACGAACACCGACACGTGAGGAAGTCGAGGCGTTGATTGCGACCCGGACGCCGTCGTGAATTCGCTACCTTCTTCAACTTTCCGGCGTGAACGCTGACGCCAACTCAAGGAGCCACCGTCGATACTCGATTGACACTTGATCGACGCCCTTGATGTGGAGTTCTTCGCTTAAGTCGACGGGTAGTTCTTCGGGACGCTGCGACTCCACGACAAGGCGATCTTGATCGAGAATCACGGTTTGAAAATCAACGAATCCCTGGTCGAGGCTGGCGTCGAGGTCGTAGTTGCGCGAGCACCAACTGAATGTTCGCGTCTGCTTGCGCCCGAGAGGCGCCGAGGCCATGAAGAGTTGGAAGTGTCGACCGTCGCCGAGTGGCTGATCGAGTTGCACGCTGTACGGCATCGAGACGGTGTACGTACTGGGCATTCGCTGGATCGGCCCGTCGCCGACATCGTCGCCCTTGAGCTCGTTCGGGATTTCTTCGACCCCGAGATCGAAGGAAATCTTGTGCGCGTCACGCCGAACGGGGTGGTCCGGGATCTCGGGCTTGTTCGGATCGCCGAGCACGCCGGCGTGTACGAACGGGAAGTGGGAGAAGTCCACGAAGTTCTCCACTCGTCGGGCGGCGCTGCTCTTCCAGTCGTACAGCGGAATGCGCACCGTCCGAAATGATGCGTCATCCCACGGGCGATAACTCGGGATGGGAAACTCCGCGGGCGGCTCCAGGCACACCCAGACCAACCCAATGGACTCCTGGACCGCGTACGACTGCACCTTGGCTTTTCGCGGGATACTCCCCTCCGGTCGCGAGGGAATCCGCACGCACGCTCCGGTCGAATCGAATGTCCAACCGTGATACGCGCACTGCAATCCCCCGTCGACGACGGTGCCGAGAGACAACGCGGTACCGCGATGAATACACAAGTCCTTGAAGGCGACGACGTCCCCATCGATTCGAGCGATAGCGATTGCCTCGTCGAGAAGTCGCACAGCCATCGGTTGGTCGTCCAGGTCGTCAGCGAACGCCACCGGGTGCCACATGGCTCGAGACCGCTGATATAGCACCTCTTCGGTTATCTCATCGAGGCTCTGCCCCACGCGGGGAAGGTATCACCGGTCACAGCGCAACGCGGATCACATACGAATCAACTCGCGAGCAGTTGAGGAAGTGTCGCTCGCTGCGCATACCCGCATTCGGTGCACAGAGCCACGAAGCCGAAGACGTCATTTTGAACGATGTCACCCTCATGAGCGTGACAGAAGCCGCACTCGAAGGTGTCTGGATTTTCCCTCACGAATCCTCGCTGACGCGTCTGTGCCGTACGTGCCTGTCGGGGAAGCTGCGATGAGCGTCGCGCGGATAGGTGACCACGAACCATCACGTGGGTGAATGTCGTATGACCGACCGATGGATGGTTCGGTTCGCTTGCTCAACGAACTAGGCGAACGCTTCG
>PBWE01000007.1 GCA_002728915.1 Micrococcales bacterium | reverse complement strand
CCGGCGCCGACATCCACTTCGTGGAGTTGGCCGTCGGCGACGACAGCGCCGATCACGAGATCGACCCGATGGAACGATTCCGCCTTGCGATGAAGATCCAGTAGACATCGCCCCGCTTCGACTATGTGATGGGTCTGGGTGCGACACCGGTCAGCTACGAAACGGTGATGCACGACACCGGCCGAGGTTTCAACCCCGATTTCGAGGCCTCGGACCATCAGATGGTCGAAGCGGTGATGACTCTTGGGTAGCCGACGCCACCTGAGCTGGTCGTGACGTCAGTCGAACAGTGGCCGAACCGACGAACACTCCGACAACTCCCCACAGCGCATTGACCGGGATCCCGGACCAGTAGCGGGTTTCCGTGGGGAATCCCCGCAAGCCCACGATGGCGAGAATCATGAACGCCAGCCACAAGACGATGACCCCCACCGCAACGATGATGTTCCGCGGCAGCGCACCGGCACCGAACACGCTGAGGCGAACGGGGGAATCCCACCACGGCAACGGACGGTACTCGGTGCTCCACAGCACCGACACGAACGCCGCCAGCAACACCACGAAGACGACCAGCGCGAGAGCGAACCAGGCGAAATACGGGCCTGCAGCAATGGGCACGGGGTAACCGGCCTCGCCGATCTCCGTCGGCGGATCGAGACCGATTGCGTGCAGCAGGACGAACGCGAACATGATCGCCGGCACGTGCCACAGATAAGAGCTCATCGCCGTCATGTTGATCCCGGTGACCGCCCACCACACGCGTGATCGGTGCAGCAACCGGCTAAGCGGCCGCTGGAAGACATAGATGGCCGACACCAGCGCTACGCCCTGCAACAGCAAGATGATGCTCGGCGGGAACATGTTGGAGTACTCCCCATCGAATCCGGGCACCGCGATGGTGGATCCGAAGATCGACAGCGAATCGAACGTGACGATGTCTCCGGGAATGCCGATCAAGCTGACCGGCCAGGGACCCCAGGCCACTAAGAGCACTGCCAGCGCCAGGCAGCCTCCACCCACCGCAGACCACCGTCGAGGCTGGGCATGCTGCGGGTTGGATCGCCAGAAGAACCCCAGTTGTTGCAGCAGCAACCACACCAGGATCACGTTGATGATGCCCACGGGGAGCGGCCACCCGGCGATCGTGGTGCCCAGGTTGATGACAACGACGATGGGGACGAGCACGAGGAAGGGCCCGGCGGGAGATCGTTGATGCCACGCCAGCATCCCCGGCAGCAGCGCGGTGGTAACGATGTAGACGCCGAGGAACCACAGTTGCACGCCGAGTTGACCGAGCAGTGGCGCGACCATATCGCCCCAGATGACAGAGGTGATCCAAGCCGCTGTTGCCCCGACCAGCAGGTAGATGGTGACCGGTCGAAGGAGCCGTTGAATCCTTCCCCACATCCACGTGGAGTAGGGCGTGTACGTCTCCTTCGCGCGGATCCATGCCCGCGCGTTTGCGGCTCCGCCGAACGCGAAGAACAGCGGCATCACCTGGAGGATCCACGTCAGCACCTGGGTCCACGGATAGGCGAGCATCAAGCTGCCGAGGCGCGGCGGATCCTCCGGGGGCCAATACACGACCGCGAGCAGCAGATGGCCGAAAACGACGACGACGAGGCTGACCCCGCGGACAGCATCGACGATGCGATCACGGTGCTCGGGGGTGTTCTCTGCCGCCTGCGAGACGTTCGGAAGGACCTTCATCGGCGCCCACGATGGCACGGTCGCCTGCGTGTGTCACGCACATGGGCCATCGTGCAGTAGTGAAGGGAAACTGCGAGTCACGGACACGTGAACGACCATGGGACATAATTGGCGACTTTGTCTCACCGCTCACCCACGACGGCCTGCCTCTGCCACGGTGTGAACACGCACACCGTCCCGTGAGCCCAAGGAGGGAAATGTCATGGCGAGCGCGAACTACAACACGGAGATCCCCGCGGATCTCTATACAGACGATGATGCATCCGTCGACGGCGTCACCTTGCAGTTCCGCGACGGCATGCCCATGCCGGCGACGGTCGCCGCGTCGTACGGCGAAGTGGATTTCCACCGAGCGGTATCGCTGTTCATCAACATGGTGCCGGTCGCCAGCCTTGAAGCAATTCGCCTTGGTACCTCGCAGCAATTCTCAGGAGGAAAGCCCGAACAGAACTGGATGATCTTCGACGACCTCATGGACTCCAACAGTCTGTACCTGACGGGAAACACCGACACGGTGTACGCGTTCTGCGTGCTCGATCTCGAGAAATCCGGCCCAGTCGTCATCGAGGTGCCACCGGGTTGCGGCCCGAGCACGATCAACGACGCCACGTTCAAGTTCGTCACCGACATGGGCGCGCCTGGCCCGGACCGCGGTGAGGGCGGAAAGTACTTGATCCTCGGCCCGAACTACGACGGACCATTGACGGAGGTCGCCAACGGCGAGGTCGCAGACGTCGACGGTGAGAACTACTTCATCGCCCATACGCCGACCTATACCAACTGGGTGCCGTGCCGAGGCCTGCTCGTCAACGGTGATCCCGAACCAGCGTCCACGAATTTTCGAACAGGCATCAAGGCCTATGCGCTGAAGGACAAGTCGAATCCGCCGGCCATGAACTGGGTGAACGGGTCCGGCCTGGTGCACAACACCATTCACTCCAACCATGTGTCCTTCTTCGAGGAAATCCACCGAGCCATCAGCAAAGAGCCGGCCGACGCATTCGACCCGGAAGTACTCGGCATCGCCAGCGCTCTTGGGATACGCAAGGGACAGCCCTTCTCCCCTGATGGTCCACAACGGGAGAAGTTCGAAGAGGCCGCCGCGACAGCCAGTGCGTACGCACGCGCGGTCGCTTTCGCCCCGCGCAACCCCGCCGCCTACTTGTACGGCGAAGAAAACAGCAAGTGGTTCACCCTCTTCCCCGAATGGGACTACCGCTTCCTGGTGGACGATGGTGCGGGCGGAACCGACATGGACTCCCGCCTCGCGTTCTTCTACGTCGCGACCGTGAACACCCCGGCGATGGTGTGGCGCATCCCCGGAGTCGGCTCGCAGTACGCGATCATCGCACGCGACGCCAACGGTGAGTGGTTCGACGGGGACAAGACCTACACCCTGAGAATCCCGGCAAACGTTCCAGCGAAGAACTTCTGGTCTTTCGTCGTCTACGACCCGCAGACACGATCGATGCTGCAAACCCCGGACCAGAAGTTCCCGAGCGTCAACAGCATGCGCGAAGACCTACGGACCGATGCCGATGGCAGCGTTCTGCTTACCATCGGGCCGCAGCAGCCGGCGGAGGGTGAGGGGAACTGGATTCAGACCCGCCCACAGAAGAGCTGGTTCGCGATCCTGCGCCTCTACGGCCCAGAAGAGGCCTGGTTTGACAAGACATGGCGCCCGGGTGAGATCGAGTTGACGCCCTAGCAAGCGGGCTTTCGCTACCTTTGTCCTCGTCCCCGTATCAAGGAGTGCAGCGACTGTGATGTTGGTCGGCCATCGCGCCAGTGCAACTGCTTCGCGTGGCCTCACCGCAGCGCACGGGGGCCTGGCCCATGGCTGAGGAATTCGACGATTCCGAGATCGGTGATATTGATCTCGACCGCCCGCTCCGGTCACGGTTCTCGCAATTCCAATTGTGGTCCAGTTCGCAGATCGCCAACGTCGCGAGAAGACCGACCGACCTCTTGGTTCTCGCGGCTTGCTCCGTTGGCCTGATTCTGATCTTTTTCCTGCTTCCAGAAGATCTCCTCACGGGATTGTCGGTGAACCCCGGACTGGCAACCGTCGTTGACTCCACGCTCCTCATGGGATCCATCGCTTTGATCATCTGGAGCCTGGTCATCGTCGGTGCCAGCGTGCTCAGCAAGACCCACCGTGTGCTCGTCGTGCAACTACTGATCGCGGTCGCCATCGGCTGGGTCTTCTCCATCCTCGCCGCCCGCCAGATCGACATGATCGAGATTTTCCAGATCGGATCATTAGGAGCCTGGACCCCTAGCTGGTCGTACACACTCATCATTCCTGTGTGCTCGGCGGTCGTGTCCACTGCCTCACCCTTCGTCAGCCGCCCCGCGCGGATCATCGGCCGAGTACTGATCGGCGGAGCGCTCCTCGGCTCCATAGCGTTGGCGGATTTCCTCCCGACCCGATCCGTGGCGCTCGTTCTCATCGCTATCGGCGCGGGAGCCATCACCCACCTGATCTTTGGAACGCCCTCGGGTGGCCCCACACCCGACGAGGTGCGCGATTACCTGGTGTCGTCGGGAATCGACGCGCAGGACATGGAAGAAGACGTTGTTGCCCCGGGGATCCACCGCATGCGCGGTCACCTCATGGACGGTTCCTTGATCTCGGTCAATGTCTTCGCCTACGACGCCCTCGACTCGCAGTTGTGGGGCGGAGTCACGGCTCACTTCAAGAACCGGGAAACAAAGTCTCGACTGGTTAGGGCGCGCCTCGATCAGGCCGAACACGGGATGCTGATGGCGGCGCTCGCTCGTCAACATGATGTCCCCGCTGTCCCCGTTCTGCGCCTATTGGAAACGGATCGATCCGACGTGCTGCTCGTCAGCGACGGTTACGGAGAAACGCTCGCCGACCGGGACATGACAGCGGACCTTGCCCGAAAGATGTGGGCGCTCGTGACAGGACTGCACCGAGCCGGCCTGGTCCACTCGGAAATCTCACTCCATGCCATCTCTGTCGATCGGGACGGCGACATCGCCTTCAACGATCTTCGCTCCGCCTACATCTCCGACTCGACGACGGGTCGAGTCCTCGACAAGGTCAACGTCCTCGCGCTCACCGCGAAGGGCTTATCGGTCGATGAGTCGGTGTCGATCGCTCAGGAGTCCTTGTCCACAGACGAGTTACGCGAACTGATTCCCTACCTCCAGAAAGCCGCCATCAACAATGCTTCCAGCGCCGCGAAGAATGTCAATGCGAAAGAGCTGCGCTTGCAAGTGGTCGAAACCACCGGCGGCGAGGACGTTCAGTTGGCGCGGGTCCGGCTCGTGGATCTCCGGTCCATCATCACGATGGCCATCATTGCCATCATTGCCGTGTCCCTTTATGGACTCATCACGGGTGTCGATTTCGTGGAGATCCTCCGCAGCATTAGGGACGCGGATTCCCAGATCATTCTCGTAGCATTCCTATTGGCCCCGGTCGTGCAGGCCTTCTTTGCTTTCTCCACCCTGGGGGCGGCGAATCGCCCGGTGAAGTACTTCCCCGCTCTCATGCTGCAATACGCGATCCAGTTCATCGCCGTCACGATGCCTGCAACGGCCGCTCGGATGGCAATGAACATTCGTTTCTTCCAAGGCTTCGGCTTCCCGCCTGTGCAGGCGGTATCCATCGGTGTCATTGACGGCTTCAGCGGGTTCCTTGTCCAGGTGCTGTTCCTGCTGACCATTTGGATTCTCGGGCTGTCGGGCTTCACCGTCAGCCTGGGCACGATCATCACCGAAAACACCGGGCGAGACTTCTCCGGCTTGATCACGATCATTGAAATCGCACTGGTGTTGATTCTGCTAGTGATCCTCGTCGCCCTTGTCGTCCAGCGGATCCGCACCTTCGTGCGCTCGATACTGCCCAAAGTCCGAGAGATGATCCGAGATTCCTTCAACAACGTCCGCGAATCCATCGGCGTTGTCCGCAAGCCACGCAAGATACTCATGCTCCTGGGTGGCAACGCTGGAGCGCAGGTCATGCAAGCCATCGTCCTGGGCATCTGCCTGAAGGGCTTCGGATACGACGCGAGCCTGTCGCAACTCATCCTCATCAACACTCTCGTCAGCCTGTTCGCCGGTCTGATGCCCATCCCCGGCGGCGTCGGCGTCGCCGAAGCCGGCTACACGCTGTGCCTGCAGGCCATCGGCGTCCCCGCCGACATCGCCCTGACCACGGCGACCACGTTCCGCCTCGTCACCTTCTACCTACCGCCGATCTACGGCGTCTTCGCGATTCGCTTCCTGCGCAAGCACGAGTACGTGTAAAGACCAGAGTCCGCAACGCTTGGAGTTTCCTCGAAGGGTAAGGAGAAGGGCACCTGCACCGTGAAAGCCAAAGCCAGCAAGGTGAAACGCAAGTACAAGTCGTTGACGGAGTTCTACAATTTCCGAGTGAGGTAACCCAGACTGCCCGGCACCCCGCAGGGGAGCGTGCCGGGCGATAGACCCGGAGCGGTCGTCGTACACCCCAAGGCGCGACGGCCGCTTCGGCCGTTCTCGGCGGCGCCGGCGACCAGCAGGGCGATGAGCGACACGGGCAGCCCCCCGTCGTACAGAAGAACCCAGGTGTTCCCCTCAGGCGAAGTTTCGATAACGGATTATCTCCGTGACGTGCAGACCCGCGGCACCGAGCAAAAAGACACTCAGCACGATGGAGAGCACCAGCCACGAGGGGCCTTTGTATCGAGTCAGGAGTGGCCCCTGGGGGGCGTTCGTACCGTCGGCGCGGTTTTCTCGGCGATGTCGTGGACGCGCACCGTCGAACCTTCTAGGCTCAGGTTATGCGCAGATGGTTTATGGGTTGGCTTCTCGGCCTCGGCGGTAACGCACTGGGCCTTCTTCTCGCTTCGCTGATCGTCAGTGATTTCAGTATCGACGGCGTCACGGGCTTCCTGGTGAGTTTGGTGGTGTTCGCCGTCCTCTCCGCCCTCTTCACGTGGCTGATGTTCCGCACGCTGCTGCGTCACGCGGGGTCGCTTGTGCCACTGACGGGACTGGCGTCGACGTTCCTGGCGTTGGCAGTGACCGCGCTGTTCACCGACGGCATCTCCATCAGTGGTTGGGGCTGGCTGTGGGGCACGCTCGTGGTGTGGGTGCTGAGCATGTTCATCTGGGTTCTGCCCGGACCGTGGCGCCGGTACAAGAAGACAGGGTCCGCAGGCCGTCCATCCGACGGGGCGGGCGGCGCCAAGCCGTTCTAGCCTCGTTAGAAGAGTTTCGGTAGCGATGCCAACACGGTCGCCGAGCCGACGAAGAGATGAACTGCTGCTTGCGTTGGGCTCAGAGGTTTTGTCAGACACGAACTCGGCCTCAGGCCTGCGCAATCCGCCTCTCGGATCCCTGCTCTATGCCCAGGGCACTGCACCACATTGAGTACATGATCTGCGCGGTACCGTCGAAGTCCTCATCGGTCACCTGCGTGGGCCCACCCCCGAAGTCGTAGTACATGATGCGCTCACCGGCGGCGTTTAGGGCGTGCGAGACCATCTCGGGCTTGTCCACCCAGGGGTAGGAGTCAGAGAGCCGGCGGGCAACCGCCTCGTCCCACATCGCCATCATTTCTCGGTAGTGCTGCGAGGTGGCCTTTAGTTCACCCATTTCGGCGTCGGCGACCGCCCGCATTAGGGGGCCGTGGTTGAGGTAGGCCCGATAGACGGCCCGCAGGTGCGGCTCGAGACGCAGGTCGGCGCCCGAGAGCCACGGGTCACCGGCTGCAACCATTTCGGTGATCACCGACTGGAAGAGCTGGTCGAGGGCGTCGTCCAAGCTGTCGAATTGACGGTAGAAGGTGGACCGAGAAACACCTTGTTGTCGGCACAACCGTCCCACGGTCACTTTGTCGACAGGCGTTGACAGCAGGAGGTTTTCGAGAGCAGCAAGAAGTGTCATTAGGGGGATGAATCTACCCGCGTTTCTGAACCCGGCTGGATGCCCATGGCACTGCACCACATTCCGTACATGACATCGAAAGTCTGGTTGAAATGTTCCTCGGAGACTGACGCCGGTCCGTCACCGTACTGGTAGTACATCAGCCGCTCGTCTGCAGCGTTCAATGCATGGGCGATGAGGTCGGGTTGAGGAACCCAGGGGTAGGACTCCTGAAGTCTCAAGGACACTGCCTCGTCCCACATTGCCATTACCCCCCGGTAGCGCTCGGATGTTGCCGTCAGCTCACCGACCTCGGCGTCGACAACAGCCCGTAGCAAAGGTCCATGGTTTAAGAAGACCTTGTGTATGCCCCGCAGGCTGGGCCGCAAGAGCGGGTCCGTTCCTGAAATCCAGCCATCGCCGGCGACGACCATCTCGTCGATAACGTGATCGAACAGTTGGACCAGGACGTCATCCACGTTGGCGTATTGGCGATAGAAGGTAGAGCGAGAAATGCCTGCCTCCCGAGCAAGTCGACCGGAGGTGATCTGCTCGATGGGATAGGACTGCAAGAGCCGCTCGAGTGCAGCTAGGACTTTCAAGATGGGTTCCCCAAGTTTAGATGGAACAGACTGTATCAATTTGTCCCATCTCGATCGATGTGCCCGTCCCGGGGCCCATTTTTGTGAATGATGTCGCTAGAGAAGAGCCACGAAATCGTCTCGCCGGCTCAGGAAGAGGGATCAGTGTTATCCACGTTGAGCGAAACTCTGCCGTTCGCCATCGGTGTCGCCGCGAGCGCGGTCGCCGTCATTGCTCTCGTTCTCATCTTGCAGGGCAGTCGGGCGCTGTCGTCAGGGCTCTCCTTCACCTTGGGGTGGGTCCTCGGTGTCGGTGTCGTGTGCGCTGCGGGGGTCGCGTTCGGCCTGGCCGTTTCGGACGATCCGGCACGGTGGACGCAATGGTTGAGGACCCTTCTCGGTGCGCTACTACTCGTTGCTGCGATCCGAAAGTGGCGTCAACGTGTGCCCAGCGGTCAGGAGCCCACGCCGCCGAAGTGGATGTCCGGTCTCCAGGACAGTGCACCCGGTAAGGCCGCGGTCTTGGGGTTCCTCCTCGGTGGCATCAACCCGAAAAACCTGATGCTGACCCTCGGAGCCGCCGCGACCCTGGGAGCCAGCGGCCTCTCGTCGAGCGAACTGTGGATCACCGGCTTCGCCTACGTCGTTGTTGCGAGCGTTACGGTGCTCGTGCCCATGGGCATCTACGTTCTGATGCGATCCAAGGCCGATGAAGTACTCGCCAACCTCGGCGAGTGGATGAAGTCCAACAGTGATGCCATCACCATCGTGGTTCTGGTGATCTTCGGCGTGAAACTGCTCCTGGGTGGACTCGCCGGTCTCACCTGATGGTGAGTCGGGTGGATAACCGGGAAGCGTCGGTCGACAGCATTCGCAGGTCGACAGCGCTCGCAGATCGATATCGCTGGCAAGCAGCTAGTGCCAGCAAGCCGATAGTGCGGGCAGCGTGGGCCGGCTACTCCCAGCGTGCGCCGACGACGACTCCGTCGTCGATATCCATCGTGACGCGGTCTTCTCGGTAGTCCCTCGTGGTCGGCTGCGGGACCCCGTCGATGGAGGCCACCCGCCACTCGTACCCCAGGTCCTCGATGATGCGCACCGCCTCTTCCTGGGTCGTGCCCTCGGACACCAGGAACTCCAAGAGCTCGTCTTTGGACATTTCGGACACCTCAGCAGTGGTCGAATCTCCGTCGCTCGAACAGGCGGCGACGCCGAAAATCAAGAATCCCGCCGCGACGGCGGCGACCGTTCGACGGCCCCAATGGTCTTTAGACATGTCTTTATTGTGCGGGCTAGTTCGGTCAAACCCAAGGACATGAGACAAACAGGGCCCATTTGTTTCTTCCCGTGCGCGCGCTTGGGGTGATGTGCTTAGTTGTGGGGGTCCCACTGCACGTCTATCAATCACAAGGAGTCGCTTCGTGGAGGTTCTACGCCGCTTGGCGCCCGTGGGCGCCCTGGCCGCTGCTCTTGCCCTCAGCCTGAGCCTGGCCGCCTGCAGTAGCGAGGAAGAGGTCGCTGAACCCGAGCCGGAGCCCACCATCCCCGAAGAAGTCCTCTGGGCCGGAAGCGTGTGCACGGCGTTCGACGACCTGATGGCCACCGTCGATGCCGTTGGAGAGGACCTCTCCTACGAGCCCACCGCGGACGATGAAGTCTTCGACCAGTACATCAGCCAATTGCAAGCTCAGATGGCCGACGTCAACGGCGCCGTCGAGGAACTGGCCTTCAACGTCGGCCAGGCCCCCATCGATTACAAGGACAGTGTGTCGAACGTCGTCGACGTGGGTACGGACATCACCGCGATCATCGCCGCCAAGGACGAGACCGTGGTGCATATCGAAGCAGTGATGGCGGCTGACTCAAACGTCGACAAGGGGCTCGAAGCAGCCCAAGCCGCCATCACCGGCGGGACAACCTTGGCACTCACCCGGGACTTACTCGCCGGCCTCGGCGATCTCCTGAGTCAGCGCAAGGACGACCTGGACGATGCGTTCGGTCAAGCAAGCGAATGTCAGTAATCACATCACCGAAAACAAAGGAGCACACATGTCCACCGGTCCCATCGAAGTACTCGTTCTGGGCTTTCCCGGGAATCAGTTCAGCGGCGAGATCCTCCCCGAACTCGCGAACCTGGTCGACAGCGGTCAAATAGCGATTCTGGATTTGGAGTTCGTCGCGAAGACTGTTGACGGCGATGTCGTCACCCTCGAGGCCGCCGACATGGAAGAAGGCGGATGGGCAGAACTGACCGTGGTTCCCGACGGCGATTACGTCGACAACGACGATTTCCAGGACGTTGCAGACATGCTCGAGCCGGGTAACTCCGCCGCGGTGCTCGTCTTCGAACACCTGTGGGCGAAGAACCTCGTGTCGGCCCTCGCGGGAGCCGGCGGAGTGTTGCTGTTCAACGCGCGCATTCCGGCGTCCGAAGCCCTCGACTAACCGCCCCTCGTCCCTAGGGCCCTTTACCCGTGCTCGTTGCCAGCCTGCTGATCCTCGGCTGCCTAATTGCCCTGGCCTCCGGGCGTGTGCCGCCGGTGCTCGCCTTCGCGGCGACGCTCACCCTGGCCGGCCTGCTGGGCGTTGCCCCGAGCAGTGAATTGCTCAGCGGCCTGTCCAGCACGGGTGTAGTCACCGTGGCCGCGATGCTCGTCGTCGCGGCGGGCGTTGTGCACACCGGGATTGTTTCTCGGGCGACTCGCAGGATCCTGGGAAGCGCGTCCAACCTTCAACAGTCGCTGATCCGACTGCTGTTCCCCGTCGGTATTGCGTCATCGCTGATGAACAACACGCCGATCATCGCCATGACGATTCCAGCCGCCCAAGAACTGGAGCAAACCAGGGGCATTCCCGCCCGACGTGTCCTTATGCCGATCGCGTTCGCCGCCGCCCTGGGCGGAACGATCACGCTCATCGGCACGAGTTCCAACCTCCTGATTGCGTCGCTGGCCGACCTCGGGGGAGTGGAGCTCAACTTTTTCGCCTTCACCCCGGTCGCGATCCCGACCTTCATTGTCGGGATCGTTCTGGTGATCTTGGTGGTGCGCCGGTTGATTCCCAAAGGCCCACCCATCGAAGTGCGCGCGCTGCAGTGGCGCGTGGAGCTGCCCATCGCGCCACGAGCCCTTCTGTTGAACAAGACGCTCGCCAGCCAAGGACTCGCGTCGACCAGAGACTTCACCGCCGTCACGGTCATGCGCGCGACCGAAGAGATCTCGACCGACGAACGCCTGCAAGCCGGGGACGTAGTGGTCTTCCAAGCCAACGCCGATGGTGTGGGCGAGTTGTGGGGCAACCCTCGATTCGGCCAAAAGGAGCAACGTCTCTACGAGGTCACCCTAGGAGCAGAGGCGACCGGAAACCTCGGCGAGTTGAACGCCCGTGACGACATGGACGTCATCAGTGCCCGCAATGCCACGCAGGCGCTGAGCGAAACACCAGCACAAGCAGGGGAGTTGCTCTACGTCACGGCCGACGCACAGTCCTTGGTGGAAAGCGTCGACGGTGTCGCGATGGTGGCCGATGTGGGGAACCGCGCCCCCCAGGTTGCCAAGACCGCTAAGGGTGTCGCGATTCTCGGCGTCGTCGTGGTCGTGTTGATGCTGGGCATCTTCCCGACTGAGTGGGTGGCATCGGCCGGAGCATTGGCGATGCTGCTGTTTCGCGTCATCACGCCGCGGGCAGCCTTCCGCGCCTTGAACTGGAACCTTCTGGGTGTGCTCGCAGGAGCGGTGGGGCTGGGGGCCATCGCTACCAGCAGCGGGCTAACCGACGCGATCGCCGACTGGGTCACGCGAACGTCCGGAGACTCGGTCGCGATCCTCGTTGTTCTCGTGGCGGTGGTGGCCGTGGTCCTCGCGGCAGTGGTCACTACCGCGGCGGCCGTCAGCATGCTGGTGCCGATCATCCTGGCCGTCAGCGCGAGCCTTTCGGTGGCTCCCGAGCCGCTGCTGGCGTTGCTCGCGGTGGCCGCGTGCCTGTCGTTTATCAACCCGTTCTCGAACCAGAGTTTCTTGCTGGTGATGGGACCCGGGGATTACAGTTTCAAGGATTACGTGCGATTGGGAACGCCGGCGGTGCTGGCGACTCTTGTCACAGCTGCGGTTTCCTGCTGGCTCTGGCTGGCTTGGATGTAGAAGAAGAACGACACGAGGAGGAAGATCATGGGAATCGTTCGAAAGGCGGCAACCGCCGCCGCAGTATCCGGTGCGGCCACCCGCGCCCATAACCGCAACACACCGAGTCAGCCGGCGGCGGCACCCGCGCCTGCTGCTGCTCCTGCGGCGCCCGCCGACGACACCTCGGCCAAGCTCCAAGAACTCGCGGACCTGCACGCCAAGGGCGTTCTCAGTGACGAGGAATTCGCGGCGGCCAAGGCCAAAGCCCTCGGTATCTAGGGGCGCGCTTGATGCGCCGGTTTCTACCGGCGTGAATCGAAACTAGCGCTGTTCAAGTGCCGGTGCGCCATACGGTGCATCGGCACTTGTGCTGCGGCGCGCCATCAGGAACCGCGCCGCGATACCGAAGAGTGTGATCGCAACCACCGGGATGCCGACCAGCACGACGGCGCCCAGAATCCCGGGGTCCATCGACTGAAACATGAACGTGGTTGCTGCTTCGACCATCACGTATTGCCTCCCGCGCAAGGAGGGTGTCACTCAGCCAATCGTCGACACAATGCTGTGAGCGGGACACTATGGGCGAATTTGTCTCACGCCATCGGTGGTCAGGCGGGGTGGAGGTTCCCCACAGACGCGGAGCGGGGGCGTTCCCTTCAGAACGCCCCCGCTCCCACGGGTTCATGCAGGCCGCTCAGTAGCGCTCTTTCATGAAGGCAAGCGCCTTGGTCGCGAGATCATCGGAGTCGGTCCACAGGTTTCGCCAGATGCGCAGGGCATCCGACAGCGCCGGATCGACCACGGCGGAGGAGAACGACTCGAACGCGATGGGCCCGGTGTAGTTGATCTGCTTCAGAGCACCGAAGAACGCATCGAAGTCGACGTTGCCCGTCCCCAGATAGCCGCGATGGCTCTCTCCGACGTGGACGTAGCCGAGGCGATCACCGGCAGCGAGTACGCCTTCGACCATTCCGTCTTCCTCGATGTTCATGTGGTAGGTGTCGAGGTGGATAAAGACGTTGGGGCGATCGACCTCCTCTAGGTAGACCATTCCCTCTTTTGCCGTATTCATCAGGTTCGACTCGTAGCGGTTCACGATCTCCATGTTGAGGCTGACACCCTTGTCGGCTGCGTAATCGGCCATGTCCCGCAGGGCATTGACCGAGTTCTGCCGGTTTTCCTTGGACGCCGGCTGCTCGAAGGGTTGAAGGCTGGCGGTGATGGGGCCGTCGATAATCGTTCCGCCCCAGGCCGCGACCACGTCGATAGCGCGGCGACCACGATCCAAACCTGCATCCACCTTTGAGGTGTCCGTGCTGGAGATGTCGGTATCGCCGTTGAAGACCAGACACCCGGTGGCGGTCAAATTGAACTCTTCGAGCAGATCTTTGGTCATCACCGGATCGACCTTCTCCGGCTCGGCGACCAGAATCTCGATGAAGTTGTAGCCTGCGCGACTGGCGCTGCTTGCTGCGAAGCGCGCACTCTCGGGTGACCAATCGCCGGCCCAGACGAGCGAATGCCCGCCGAACTGCACGTCAGTCGAATTCTCACTGTCGGCCATCGAATGTCCTTTCCGTTCCCCGGACCCTCCGTCCGGGGATGTCCGCTGTCCTGTCATCCCCCGAGGATGAATATATGCATAAAGATTGACGTGTGAATAGAAATGCACTAAAAATTGTCAAAATTGTTCACGTCGCCGCGCCCCGAGCAGGCGGCGGTCAAGGAGGAGGCCCCGATGGGCGTTGTGTCGCTCGATCAGATCACCACTCCAGCATTCGAGCAGCGCTACGGCGTCCCCGCCATCAACATCTTCAACGACCTCACCCTCGAAGGAGTCCTCGCCGGAGCGGTCGACGCCCGCTCACCAATGATCGTGCAGACCTCGGTCAAGACTGTCCGCAGCATCGGGGTCGAGGTGCTCGCCAGCATGTGGCGGTCGATGACCGCCGGCATCGAGGTTCCGGTCACCCTTCACCTCGATCACTGCCCGCACCGAGACGTCATCACCGAATGCCTGGAGCACGGGTGGAATTCGGTGCTGTTCGACGCATCCGAAATGCCGGTAGCCGAAAACCAGCGACAGACAATCGAGGTCGTCAAGGAAGCGCACGCCGTCGGTGCCGCCGTCGAAGGCGAGATCGAGGCCATCACCGGTGTTGAAGATGATCACGGCTCCGACGACGAGGCGCAGCGTGAGTCCCTCGAAACCTCGCTGACCTTCATCGAGGAAACCGGGGTCGACGTCTTCGCCCCGTCCATCGGCAACGCACACGGCTCCTACAAGACGACTCCGGTCATCGACTTCGATCGGGTATCGGACATCGTGGCCCGCCGGCCCATCCCGATCGCGCTCCACGGCGGCAGCGGGCTGACCGACGAGCAGTTCGCCGAACTCATCGCTCGAGGGTGCGCCAAGGTGAATATCTCCACCGCACTCAAAGAGCTCTACATGAAGTCCACGCTGGCGTACTTGGTGGAGACGGAGAAGAAGAACAAGTGGGATCCGCCGTCCTTGTTCAGGGACACCCGTGCGGCCGTCGTCGCCATGGTTGTCGATCTCGCCGAGCAGTTCGGCAGCGCAGGGAAAGCGGCCTAGACCATGCCGGCGTTGATCTTCGACTGCGACGGTGTTCTCGCCGACACCGAGCGCGATGGGCATCTGCCCGCCTTCAATGCGACCTTCAAGCACTTCGATCTTCCCGTGTGTTGGAGTGACGAAGAGTACGCACAGAAACTGACCATCGGCGGGGGGAAAGAGCGACTAAAGAGCCTGTTGACACCCGAGTTCATCGGCGAGGCTCACCTTCCTACCGATCCAGAGGGCCTGTCGGACTCCGTCGCTTCTTGGCATGCGTACAAGACCGGCGTCTACACCGATCTGGTCGCCGACGGTGTCATGCCAGGCCGCCCGGGCATCGCCCGGATTGTCACCGCGGCTCACCAAGCGGGATGGACACTCGCGGTTGCGTCCACGTCGCACGAAGACTCCGTGCGCGCAGTACTCGAGCATGCTGTCGGCACGGACATGGCTGCCCATTTCTCGGTATTCGCCGGCGACATCGTGGCCAAGAAGAAGCCCGCACCCGACATCTACCTACTCGCCCTGCACGAACTTGCCGTCCCAGTCGATGACGCAGTCGTCGTGGAAGACAGTGCGAACGGACTACGTGCGGCCCTCGCCGCGCAGTTGCGCACCGTGGTAACCGTCAGCAGCTTCACGAGCGAGGAAGACTTCACGGGAGCATCCCTGGTGGTCACGTCCCTCGGTGATTCCCCGGAGCCGGCGGCGTCGGTCCTCGCCAACCCCCACGACGTCAGCGTCGATCACGAGGTCACGCTCGATGTTCTCACCCAGATTCTGACAACACCCCGCCCATAACAACAGTGCATGCGAAGTGAGGTAGTGACATGACCCGTTTGGTGAACGATCCCGTCGAGTTCTCCGCTGAGCTCGTCGATGGCTTCATTCAAGCCAACACCCGCTACGTCCGACCCGTCTACGGCGGCGTCGTTCGATCCACCGAAACCAAACCCGGAAAGGTCGCGATCGTGACCGGTGGCGGTCTCGGGCACTATCCCGGCTTCATGGGCTGGGTGGGACCCGGGCTCGTCGATGGGGCCGTCACCGGGAAGGTCTTCGCATCACCGGCGGCGTCTCAAGTCCATAGCGTCGCCAAGGCTGCCGACCACGGCGGTGGAATTCTCTTGGCCTACCTGAACTACGCCGGCGACATGCTGCAGTTCGGCATGGCAGGAGAGCTCCTAAAAGCCGATGGCTTCGACGTCAGAAATGCTGCAGTCACCGACGATGTCGCGTCCGCACCGGTGGAAGAAACAGACAAGCGTCGCGGCATCGCCGGCGGACTGGCCGTGTTGAAGGTGACGTCCGCCGCCGCGGAAGCCGGAATGACCCTCGATCAAGTCACGGCCGTCTGCCAGCGGGCCAACGACCGGACCCGGACCTGCGGTATCGCGTTCTCCGGGTGCACGCTGCCCGGAGCCGATGAGCCGCTGTTCGAGGTGACCGAAGGCAAGATGGCCGTCGGCCTCGGCGTCCACGGAGAGCCCGGAATCTACGAAACCGACCTCGGAACCGCTGACGATGTCGCCCAACTACTCGTTGACACGTTGATGAACGAGGTCCCGCAAGGCGCCGGCACGCGCGTAGTCGCCATGCTCAACGGCCTGGGATCAGCGAAATACGAGGAACTGTTCGTCACCTTCACCTCGGTCACCAGCAAACTCCGCGATGCCGGACTCGACGTCGTCGACGGTCAGGTGGGGGAGTTCATGACATCCCTGGACATGGGCGGACTGTCGCTGACCTTGATGTGGTTAGACGACGATCTCGAGACGTTGTGGTTCGCTCCGTGTGACAGCGCCGCGTATTCACGCCCCGCGTTGCAGGACCCACCTCTGGACGCCAGCGTCACCTTCAACACCGAACCCGAGCCGCTCACCGTCCAGCAGGAGGGCAGCGCATCCTCGCGAGCCGCCGCCGCGCTCATCGCCGACGCGCTCGAACGCGTACGCGATGTCCTCAACGCGAACGAGTCGATGCTCGGAGACTTGGATGCCGTCGCCGGTGACGGAGACCACGGGGCCGGAATGGCCCGCGGCTCCACTGCCGCCGCGCAAGCCGCCCGTGAATTAGTCGCCGAGGGCGCGGGAGCGCAGACGACTTTGGCGGGTGCGGGAGCGCGGTGGACCGAGCACTCCGGTGGTGCATCGGGTGCGCTGTGGGGCGCAGCCCTGACGGCCGCGGGCAACTCGCTCGGCGACGATCGTGACGTCGACAACGCCGCCGCTGTTGCTGCGGTTCAGGCCTTCGTGGACTCGGTCATCACCTTGGGCAAAGCAAACGTGGGTGACAAGACGATCGTGGATGCGCTGGTGCCCTTCACTCAGGCCTTCGGGACGGCCGTCGAATCCAGCGGCGATGTTTCGCAGGCCTGGCAGACCGCAGCGGCGGCATCGGAAGAAGCCGCCGCAGGCACCGAAGCGCTGGTGCCGCGCATGGGTAGGGCACGGGTCCTCGGTGAGCGCTCGGTCGGTTCCCCCGACCCCGGCGCCGTGTCGTTTGCGATGGCCGCAAAAGCCGCCGGCGTCGCGACCGACTAGTCGAACGACGAACGCACAACGATCCAACCAACGAAGCTTTCGCTGAGCGAGAGTGAACGAAGAGATGAGTAGGTAATGCCGAAGACGCGTCAGTTATCGATGGATGCGCCGTGGTCGCAGGTGCAGGTCTCAACGAAGGATTGGGATGCCGCTGATCCCGCTCTGTTGACCACCATGCTCACCCATATGCACATCATTCGTGCGTTCGAAGAGACCGCCCTCGAGTTCGCCGGTGAAAAACTGGTGAACGGACCGTTGCACTCCAGCATTGGTCAAGAGGGCGGTGCCGCGGGCTCGGTGCTGGCGTTGGCTCCGTCGGATCAGGTGAACGGTTCCCACCGAGGTCATCACCAATTTCTGTCCAAGGCACTCGGTTTCATCTCACCCGATGGTCTCGATCCCCGGGCTGATCTCTCCGATGACGTGTCGACGGTGGTGCAGCGGGCTCTGGCGGAGATTTGCGGCCTGGCGCAGGGCTACTGCGCTGGCCGCGGAGGGTCGATGCACCTGCAGTGGAAGGAGGCCGGTGCACTCGGCACGAACGCCATCGTCGGTGGCGCCGTGCCGTTTGCGACGGGGTTCGCCTGGGCGAACAAGCACTCGGGAAGTCAGGCGGTCTCGGTCTCCTACTTCGGTGATGGGGCCATGAACATCGGATCGGTCCTGGAGTCGTTGAACCTGGCAGCTGCGTGGAAATTGCCCGTGTGCTTCTTCGTCGAGAACAACCAGTACGGGGTATCCACCACGGTCGAGGAGGCCACCGGTGAGCCACGGTTATCCGGACGAGGCCCCGGTTTCAAGATCGCGAGTTGGCGAGTCGACGGTATGGATCCGCTCGCGGTGTACTTAACGATGCAGAAGGCCGTTGAGCACATGCGCTCGGGCAACGGCCCCACGCTCGTCGAGGCGGATGTGTACCGCTACTTCCACCAGAACGGACCGTTCCCCGGAAGCGCCTTCGGTTACCGCGACAAAGCAGAGGAAGCTGCGTGGCGCGATCGAGACCCCATCAAGCAAACCCAGTCACACGTGGTGCGGCGCGGGATCATGACCGATGACGAGATCGCCGACCTGCGCTCCCGGTGCACGTCCTTGATGTCCGACGTGGCGAGTCGACTCGTGGAGGACAACCCGGACGCTCCCGGAACACGTCGCTTTATTCCGTCGTTGTGGCCGGACCCGACAACCATCAACGACGGCATCCGCAGCGACCTCGCCGAGTTTGAGGGAGTCAAGTTCAAAGAAGAGCAGGACTTCGTCGGTCAGACCGTCGAGCGGAAGTTCGTCACCGCGATCGCGGACGTGATGCTGCGCCGTATGGAGGAAGACGACTCGATCGTGGTCATGGGCGAGGACATACACAAGCTCAATGGAGGGCCGCGCGGAGCAACGAAAGGACTCAAGGACGCCTTCCCCGATCGGGTGCTTGGCACGCCGATTTCCGAAGCCGCCTTCACCGGTCTGGCTGGTGGCATCGCCCTTGATGGCCGATACACCCCCGTGGTCGAATTGATGTACGCCGACTTCATCTGGGTTGCCGCCGACCAAATCTTCAACCAGATCGGCAAGGCGCGTCACATGTTCGGCGGGCAGCATGACATGTCGCTGGTGATGCGCGTGAAGATTGGAACGCGCACCGGGTACGGGTCCCAGCACTCCATGGATCCAGCCGGAGTGATGAATACGTCCCCGGGGTGGCGTATCGCTGCACCATCTACGCCGCTGGACTACATCGGCATGATGAACAGCGCCCTGCGCTGCAAGGATCCCGTGGTTGTTCTCGAACACGACGCTGATCTGTATAAGACCTCGGGAGAGACGCCCGAGTCCGATCTTGATTTCCACATCCCTGTTGGCCGGGCCGCAATTCGTCGACAGGGCAGCGCTGTGACAGTTCTGACCTACCTATCTATGGTGCAGCAGTCTCTCGATGCAGCCGAATCCAGCGGGGTGGACGCCGAAGTCATCGACCTGCGATGGCTAGACGCGGCAAGTGTCGACTGGGACACCATCGGAGAGAGCATCCGCAAGACCAACAACGTCATGATCGTGGAGCAAGGGAGCCGGGGGACCTCGTACGGGGGATGGCTGACCGACGAGATTCAGCGCCGCTACTTCGATTGGCTCGATTCACCGATCCAGCGGATTTCCGGCGCGGAATCTGCGCCCACCATCAGTGCCGTGTTGGAGAAGGCGGCCCTGCCGAACGAGGACACCGTCGCCCAAGCGCTCGTCGATCACTTCGCGACGCCACGTGAGAGTGGTGTCGCAGGGCCGCTGAGTTAACGAAGAGGGCGACAGGGGAGACGCAGTGGCACCACGGGTAAGCAGGGAGACCTTGGCCAAGGCTGCCTACTGGTACTACGTACAAGACTTGAGTCAAAAGGAAGTCGCGCGGCGCCTGGGCACCAGCCAATCGAATGTGTCTCGGCTGATGAGGTCGGCCCGCGAGCAAGGGGTCGTGACGTTCGACATCTCCTACCCGATCCACCGCGAGCTGGACTTGGAAGATGAGTTGCGATCAGCATTCGACGAATTCGGAGTGCGTGACGTCATCGTGTCTCAGGCGTTNTCGGAAACTCACGCTCGCGGGGATAGCCAAGCGGAAATGATGAGCCTCGCCAGATCGGGAGCAGAGTGGATCCAAGACAACGTCGTGGACCACGACACCCTGGCTCTCTTCTGGGGAACAACGGTCAAAACCATGGTNGACGTGGCCCGCTTCGATCGCAGGATCGACGCCCACGTTGTGCAGCTCGCCGGAGAGTGGAGCGTTGACCCCGGACTGTCGGGCCACAACCTGGTGCGTGATCTTGCGGACAAGATGGGCGGCCGGTACTCCTACTTCAACGCCCCTGCGGTCGCCGCCAGCGCCGAGGAAGCGGACGCGCTCTTGTCGACTCCCGAGGTGATGCGGTCGTTGGAGTTCGCCCGGCAGGCCAATGTGGCTTTTCTCGGCATCGGGTCGTTTCCCACAGACACCACACGAACGTTCCTCGATCTTGCAGGAGCGACAAAGGTGGAAGTGAGTGAAGCTAAGAAGAAGAAGGTCGTGGGGCAGTTTGCCGGTCGCTTCTACGACGCCAACGGTGAACAGGTGGACCTTGCGATCCACCGACGCCTGGTGTCGCTCGATCTCGCCGACGTTCGGCGCATTCCAACGATTGCGACAATCGCCCACGGCAAGGGAAAGGCAGCGGCAGTGCGGGCTGCCATCCACGGAGGACTTATCGACGTACTCATCGTTGATCCAGACCTCGGGCGTAGCCTGCTGACCTAGGAGGTGATGACGTGGCAGTTACTGCCGATCGAGCCTCGCATTTCCGTTGATCGACAAGCGCTGGTGTATCCGCCTGCTCGCGCTGGGGCTGGCGCTTGGGATCACTGGTTTCGCTCATGTGACAAGCCCGCAGGGAACCAGCGCGCGGATGGCTTTCGCTCACGAGATACCTACGCAAGCCGACGCAGACGCCACGGTGACGGTCGTCAGTCGAAACATCTACCTCGGCGCCGATGTCGGCTCGGCTTTGGAGTTGCTGCCCGATATGCCTGCAGCGGCTCAACTGATGTGGGAGCAGGTGGCGGCCACCGACTTCTCACGTCGAGCGCCCCTGTTGGCAGCGGAGCTGGCGGCGGATGCTCCCGATGTGGTCGCAATTCAGGAAGCAACGACCTGGGAGTGCCGACCGACATTGTTCGGATCGTCCACGGTTGTTTTCGATTTTCTTGCCCAATTGCTGGAAGCGACTCAGGACACGGGAGTGGAGTACGTCCTCGCATCNGCCGGTNACCGGACNGCGATGAATCCTGGNTACTCCATCCCNGNTCTTCCGTNTCTGACAACCGTCCGCGACCCGATGACTTTNCAGCCGTTGTTTGGAACGGACTCCGCGGCATGTGGGTTCACCATNGGTGATGCGCTGCTGGTGCGGGCNGATCGCGCAGACGACGTACGGGACGTCGGTCAGGGTGACTACTCGACGATCTACTCGATTGTTCCGGTGCTTTTCGAGATCGATCGCGGCTATGTGTGGATCGATCTCGCGTTCGGCGCAGGCGAGGTTCGCTTCGTGACCACCCACTTGGAATCGCTGTGGAGTGANGGAGCGACGCCGGTCAATGCGGAGCAGGCGNNGGAACTTGTGGAGGTCGTNGACGGGTGGGGAATGCCGTCGGTGGTGATGGGCGANTTCAACAGTGACCCACGCGACCCACGGCCGCTCNCNGNACCGAATCCGGGACTGCAGCCNGACNCGACCACCGATTGCCNAGCGCAAGTCGAGAACCCGTCGGANGCGACGGCNCGAGCCGAGTGCAGCCCGTACTGGACGATGGTGCGTGCCGGTTTCCGCGATGCNGGGCCCGACGCGCTCGANCCGTTGAACGCCACGTGGGGTTCNNNCNCGCTNCTTGCCGGACCCGACCCCGATCGTCTNGCGCAAGCGCCGAACAACCCGTNCGGGTANACCGATCGCNTGGACTACGTGTTNACATCCGCCGGTATCGAGGTGGTCGAATCCTCACTCGTCTCCGCGACCTGGCCCACTCCCGAAGGGGCGTGGGAGTGCACCGATGCGCAGCAGGTGGAAAACGCCGACCTCGCCGCCACCATCATGGGTGTCGAGCTGCCACGTGCCTTTTGCCTGCCCACCGATCACGTCGGCGTGCGGGCGAGGCTGACCATCCCTGAGCCGGCCGTCGCTGCGCAGGCTGACAATCGCCTCCCGGTGCTGTCCTGGCTCATCATCCTCGGCGTGATCGCCACGCTGTCGAGCCTGATCTCCTGGTGGGCGATTCGACGATCGTCGCTCGAACGGTAGTTCCCGCATAAGCGAAAGGCCGGGTGCGCACCACCCGGCCCTTCGCGATGACAGCCTCGCTACCGCGTGACCTCGAAGCGATCAAGCATCATCACCTTGTCCCACGCGGCGACGAAGTCCGTGACGAACTTGTCGTGCGCGTCGGCGCAGCCGTATACCTCGGCAACCGCACGGAGTTGGGAGTTCGAGCCGAACACCAGGTCCATCCGGCTCGCCGTCCACCGAACATCACCAGAGGATCGATCCTTACCCTCGAACAGGGTCTCGGTGTCGTCCGTGGGCTCCCACACGGTGCCCATGTCCAGCATGTTGACCAAGTAGTCGTTCGTCAGTTGACCCTTGCGTTCGGTCAAGACCCCGACGTCGGAGCCATCGGCATTGGTGCCGATAACGCGCATCCCCGCCACCAGCACGGACATCTCCGGAGCAGACAAGCCGAGCAAGTTGGCCTTGTCGACCATCAACTGCTCTGTGGGCCGAACCTGACCCTTGGCCACGTAGTTGCGCATGCCATCGGCGGCTGGCTCCAGGGCTGCGAAGGACTCGACGTCCGTCATNTCCTGGGTCGCATCGGTGCGTCCGGGAGTGAACGGCACCGTGACCGTGTGACCAGCTGCTGCAGCCGCGCTCTCGATACCGGCGGCACCGCCGAGCACGATGAGGTCCGCCATGGAGACCTTCGCGCCACCGGCCGCGTTGAACTCCGCCTGGACACCTTCCAAGGTGCTGAGCACCTGGGCGAGGTGGTCCGGGTTGTTCACNGCCCACTGGTTTTGCGGTTCGAGTCGAATGCGAGCNCCGTTCGCGCCACCGCGCTTGTCAGTTCCGCGGAACGTAGAAGCCGACGCCCAAGCCGTCTGCACGAGGTCGGCAGCGGTCAAGCCAGAGGCGTTGANCATGCTCTTCAGNGCGGCCACGTCTGCGTCGGTAATCAGTNGCGCGTCTGGAGCAGGAACCGGGTCCTGCCAGATCAGGTTCTCTTCGGGAACCTCGGACCCGAGGTAGCGCACCTTGGGTCCCATGTCTCGGTGGGTCAACTTGAACCAGGCGCGAGCGAATGCGTCCGCAAACTCATCTGGGTTCTCCAGGAAATGCCGGGAGATCGGCTCGTAGATGGGATCCGTGCGCAGCGCAAGGTCCGTGGTGAACATGATCGGCGCGTGGCGAGTGCTCGGATCGTGAGCATCGGGAACCGTGTCGGCTGACGCGCCACCCACCGGGATCCACTGTGTGGCTCCTGCAGGGCTCTTGGTCATCTCCCACTCGTGTCCAAAAAGCGTCTCGAAGTAGGACATGTCCCACGTCGTGGGTGTCGACGTCCAGGCTCCCTCGAGTCCGGAACTAATGGTGTCGTCTCCGCTGCCCGAACCCATGGAGTTCGTCCAACCCAGCCCCATGTCCTGGAGCGGGGCAGCCTCGGGCTCGGGGCCGACGTACGCGTTCGGGTCGCCGGCGCCATGCGCCTTGCCGAACGTGTGACCTCCGGCGATGAGGGCGACCGTCTCGTGATCGTTCATCGCCATCCGACCGAAGGTTTCGCGGATGTCGCGCGCAGCGGCCATCGGATCGGGTACGCCGTTGGGTCCTTCGGGGTTGACGTAGATCAAGCCCATCTGAACNGCGGCGAGAGGGTTCTCCAAGTCGCGGTCACCGGTGTAGCGCTCGTCGGCCAGCCACTCGGCTTCCGAGCCCCAGTAGGTGATGTCCGGCTCGTAGACGTCAGCGCGGCCGCCACCGAACCCGAAGGTTTGGAATCCCATGGACTCCATGGCCACATTGCCGGTCAGAATGAACAGGTCACCCCAGGACAGCTTGCGGCCGTACTTCGCCTTGATCGGCCATAGCAGCCGGCGGGCCTTGTCNAGGTTGACGTTGTCTGGCCAGGAGTTCAGCGGAGCGAAGCGCTGCATGCCTGCGCCTCCGCCTCCGCGCCCATCGCTGGTGCGGTAGGTGCCGGCACTGTGCCAGGCCATGCGAACGAAGAACGGGCCGTAGTGGCCGTAGTCGGCGGGCCACCACTCTTGCGAATCAGTCATCAGAGCCACGAGATCGGCCTTGACCGCGGCGAGGTCGAGGGATTCGAATTCCGTCGCGTAGTCGAAGTCGTCTCCCATCGGGCTGGCGCCAGCTGTGCCGTGGGGAAGGACCCGCAGATTCAGTTGATTGGGCCACCAGTCATCGTTTTGTTGGCCGACACCCACGGATCCGTGGTCGACCGGGCACTTGCTTTCGGTTGCCATCGTTGGCTCTCCTATCAGTGGTGTTTCTTAGGTGTGGGAAGTGGTGTGCTCGGGTGAGCANGTAGGGCATTGACCCCAGTAGACGACCTCAGCTTCGTCGATGACGAAGCCTTCATCGTTTGCTGCGGTCAGGCAGGGGGCGTCGCCGACGGCGCAATCGACATCGGCAAGGTCGCCACAGGTGCGGCAGACCACGTGGTGATGGTTGTCACCGGTACGTGTTTCGTATCGGGTGGCAGAGCCGGCGGGTTGTATCCGGCGGAGAAGTCCAGTCTGGGCGAGAACCGCAAGGGAGTCATAGACCGATTGACGCGAGATCGAGCCGATGGTGTGGCGAACATCGTGCACAACGATGTCGGCCGTGGCGTGGGGTGAGCCCTGCACGGCGGCCAAAACGGCGAGCCGCTGCGGGGTTACCTGCAGGCCGTGCTGACGCAACAGCGTGGGGGCGTCNNTCATCAANNCTTAGATTAGGTCCAGATTTGGATCCGTTCAACCCGAATCGGGCCCTGANGCCGGGGTGAAACGACGATCGGGCGGCCGCGTCGCTGGGCCGCGTCNGCGCCTGCACCACCTAGCCTGAGGCGAAAGCCATCGAAGTGGAGGAGGCACCATGTCCGAGGGCGTTCCGCANGCCGTGTCACACCAGGCGTATCCGGCGACATTCAGCGTCGACTACCAGGAGAAGTTGAGTCGGGTGACGACGCTTTTCCGGTCCATCTTGATCATCCCGATCGCCATCATCCTGGGCATCATTGCCTCNGGTCCNNAGTCCGTTCTCATCGTGATCAACGACCAGGGCGAGATNGTCTCTGGGACAACCAATACGGGAAGTGGAATCCTGTGGTCGCTGTTCGCGGCGACGTTGTTCATGATTCTGTTCCGCAAGCGGTACCCGAAATGGTGGTTCGACTTCAANGTAGGGCTTCACCGCTTCGCCGTGCGCGTCATCGTCTACTTCGGCGTTCTGACAGACANATACCCGTCAACTGAAGACGATCAGAACGTCCACCTCGACGTGACCTACCCCAACGCCCAGACCGATCTCAGTCGCGGTATGCCACTGGTGAANTGGTTCCTGGCTATTCCGCACTACTTCATTCTGGCGTTCTTATGGGTGGCGGTCTTCGGTGTCACCGTTGTCGCGTGGATCATCGTTATCATCACCGGTCGCTACCCGCGCGGGCTGTTCAACTTCGTGGTGGGGGTCCTGCGCTGGTCATGGCGGGTCCAGGCCTACGCCTTTGTGCTGGCAACGGACAAGTACCCGCCGTTCAGATTGGACGAGTGACGCCGGTGCGGGTGGGAACAGCGCACCCGCAGGGAGGCGNTAAACGCCGCTAGAGGTTGAACGTCGAACGCTCCTGCGCCAGGCGGTGCAACAGCAGAGCCACGTCCTGCGGTGATTCCACTCGCCACAGTGCCGCTGACTCACCCGAACCCACCTTGATCCCGACGTCCTGCCCGCTCAAGTCAGCGAACACTGACTCGTCGGTTAGGTCGTCGCCGACGAACAGCACGGTGGAGGCATCGAAGCGCTGCCGAAGCGAGCGCACCGCGTCGGCTTTCTGGGCGTGGGCCACGCTTAACTCGATGACTTCTTTGCCGTGCCTGCCGAGCACNCCCGGGTACCGGCCCGGCCCCATGACGATGTGCCGAATGAGATTCGCCCCGGCCTTCGGCTCGCACTGCCGGACGTGAATAGCGATGCTTCCGGGTTTGGTTTCGATGAATGCTCCGGGAACCTGGGCGACGAGTTCGGCGGCCGCCGCTGTGCATTGATCCAGCAGCCGCCGCTGGCTCGGATCAAGCTCGAGCGGCACATCGACCTCAGCGCCGTGACTGCCAACAAGGTGAATCCCGTCGGGCATCGCCGATACGGTGCGCAGGTTGTCCAGTGCCCTGCCGGAGACCACGGCTACCGAGGTGTTGGGCAGGTCCCGCAGCATCTCCAAAGCCTCGACCGCTTCGGGTACCGGCCGCGCGGCATCCGGATCGCTGACGATGTTCGAGATGGTGCCGTCGTAGTCGACGCAGACCAGCAGATGTCGAGACGAGGCGAGCTGCTCCAGCGGGATACGCGCTTGATCGCGATCGTCGGCCACGGCTGCATGAGCGCTGGCAATACCGGTGCGTAGGGCGGTGAGGAACTCCCGAGCCCACGTTTGAGCGGTGGTGGTGAAGACAGTAGAACGCATCANCCTCATTCGTCGCTCGCGTTCGTCGTCGGGAGCCTGAGCGGCGGCGATGATGGCTTCGCTGACTCCGGAAGTGTCGTACGGGTTGACCAGCCACGCCTGGGCCAACTCCCGTGCAGCCCCGGTGAACTCGCTCAGCACGAGCGCTCCGGTGTCATCGTTGCGGCACGCGACGTACTCCTTGGCGACCAGATTCATGCCATCGCGCAACGGAGTCACCAGCATGATGTCGGTGGCCAGGTAGAGCGCGATCAGCTCCTCGCGTTCGAGAACGCGACGCAGATAGTGGATTGGAGTCGCACCGAAGGTGGCCAAGGATCCGTTGAACCTGCCCACCAGCATTTCGATGTCNTCGCGGATCTGCTGGTATTGCGAAATGTTCTCCCTGGACGGGACGGCTACCTGCACGAAGATCGTCGTGGCGGGATCCAGGCGTTCTTCCTGCAGGACCTCTGCGAACGCCTTCAAGCGGATATCGATTCCCTTGGTGTAGTCGAGCCGATCAACACCGAGCAGAACCGTCGTCGGCGAACCCATCTCCGCACGCAACTGTCGGGCGCGCTCGAGGACGTGAGCCTCCGCCGCAGTTGCGGAGAAACCCTCGGCGTCGATACCGATCGGAAAGGCGCCGACACCGACGCGCCTGTTGTTGACGCGCATGGTTCCTTCGTAGGCCGCGATGCCCAACGAGCGCTCACACGAATAGACGAATTGCCGCGCATCGTCGTGTGTGTGAAATCCGATGAGATCGGCACCGAGCAGCCCCTCGAGAATCTGTCGCCGCCAGGGCAGTTGGGCGAACAGTGCGCTGGGAGGAAAGGGAATGTGGAGGAAGAAGCCGATGCTGAGATCGGGTCGCATTTCTCGCAACATGCTGGGGACGAGTTGCAGTTGATAGTCGTGCACCCACACGGTCGCGTTGGATTGCGCGATCTCCGCTACGCGCGAGGCGAAGGCCTTGTTGACTCGTTCATAAGCACGGAACTGGTGTCGGTGATACACCGGTGTCACCACGGCGTCGTGATACAGCGGCCAGATCGCTGAGTTGGAGAAGCCCTCGTAGTAGTCGTGCATATCTCGGGCATCGACGCTCACGGCTTCCAGGTGCAGGTTTCCGTGGTCGACGTCGAGCAACTCGCTGCCGGCGCCGACCCAGATCGCCTCCTCGGTACGAAAGACCGATTCGAGCGCGCTGACGAGCCCTCCGGGAGCAAGGCGCCAGCNGGTGATTTCTTGATCAGGGTCGCCGTCNAGATACACCGGCTCCACCGGAAGTCGATTGGCGACCACGATCAACTCAGGCATGGAGCGCGTNGCCTCCTCGCTGGGTCGCTTGCTCGCGGGTGAACGCATTCAGCATACGGGGCGGATGACCCCGCCGGCGCCCGCAAAAGGTGTCGTCGGTGCAGGATCAGCCGGCAAGTCAGCCGGCAAGTGCCGAGCGCAGGGCGTCGGGAATGGGTGTCGGTGTCCCTGACTCGTCAACGTTCACGTACCGTGCGACTCCTCGAAAGACCTCCTGGTCTTCGCGCGTGAGCGTGTACCCCAGGACAAGGCTCGAAGAGCCCACCCGCTCGCAGATGACGTCCATGTCGAGGACGTCATCAACGGTGCTGGTGCTGACGAACGTTGCGTCCATGTGCGCGAGAGCGCCGTCAAAAGGCACCGCCGAGAGGTCTTCGGAAGTGAACCCCAGGGCTCGGAAGAATTCGGTGAAGGCTTCGTCGCAGATGTCGAGATAGCGAGCGTTCAGGACGACGCCTGCGGAGTAGACGTCGCGGTAGCGGACGCGGTACTGACCGACGTGCATGTCAGCGGGTCAANACGATCTTGCCCCGAACGGTGCCTTCGTTCATCGCCGCGAAGCCCTCGCGGGCATCGGCCATCGGCAAGGTCCGATCGATGATGGGGGAAATCTGCTGCTGGGACATGAAGTCGATGAGTTGACGGAATTCTTGGGCCGTTCCCATGGTCGAACCAGCGACGGTGAGCTGGAGGAAGAAGACGCGATTCAGTTGCGCCGGTGGCATGGGCCCCGACGTGGCCCCGGACACCACGACGATCCCGCCGGGGCGCAGCGACTTGAGCGAGTGATCCCAGGTCGCCTCGCCCACCGTCTCGATTACGGCATCGACCTTGTCGGGAAGGCGTGCACCGGTGGGGAAGGCTTCGTCGGCTCCGATGCCGACNGCCCATTCCCCCTTCTGCTCGTCGCGGGAGGTGACCCACACGCGCAACCCCATTGCTCTGCCTAACGCAATGGCTGCGGTGGCGACGCCTCCGCCTGCTCCTTGCACCAGGATCGTCTGACCGGCCGTTGCTGATGCCTTGGTGGTGAGCATGCGGTACGCGGTTAGGTACGCCGTCGGAAGGCAGCTCGCCTGCTCGAAACTGAAGCCGGCGGGCAGCGGAATGAGGTTGTCGGCTGGCACGCGGACTCGCTCAGCGAAGGTGCCGGAGTACCTCTCGCTGAGCATGGAACGCTTGGAATCGAGTGTCTCGTCGCCATCGACAGGTGAGCCGATCACCGCGTGCACCACCACCGATGAGCCGTCGGGGCCGATCCCGGCGGCGTCGGTGCCGAGAATCATCGGCACCTGCTCCTCGCGAAGCGCTTGTCCCTTCAGCGCCCACACGTCGTGATGGTTCAGGCTCATCGCCTTGACCTCGACGTCGACCCAATCGTCGGGGGTTTCAACCGGCTCGACCTCGCCGATCTCGAGAACGGANAGGGGATTCTCGCGGTCGATTCCCGCGGCGTAAATCGCATGCATGGCGAAACGCTAGCCGAACTCCGGCTTGTGTACACCCGTGCGGCGATTTACTCTTGCGGCGCCGGTTTTCTCCTGACAGCGTCGCCCGTACTGATACTTCCGCCGGTGCCTGTNACATAACCGCATCTTTGTCCGAACGTCACNTCGTGGGCGCTCTCTTTGGAGTGCCTGCCCAGGCACTGGGGGTCTGATGTCCACTGCTCTACCTTCCCTCGATCCACCGCTCGTCGAAGAGCGCATTGCCCATCGGGACGTCACCGGCCTGATCGACCCCGACTGCNTCGTCGTCATCGGGGCTAACGAGCGCCGGCGCAGTGTCGTCGCTGAAGCCATCGCCGGCGGAGGCAGGGCATACCTNGTGCATCCATCCGGTGAATCGATTCTCGGTGAGGACGTCTACACGTCGGTGCGTGACCTACCGGAAGTGCCGGACTGCGCGCTCATNCTGGTCGGGCANCANGCGATCGTGGACGTNATGCGTGAGGCTCTGGAGTTCGGNATTCGGGCCTTCGTCCTCCCNGGGCTCGGCGCCGAATCCGGTGCTCACGCGGCGGACGCGATCGCGACCGTCCTGGAACTCGCCGACGCCTACGACGCAGCGATTCTCGGGCCGAATTGCATGGGCATGGCCGTCCCCAACGGAGGGTCCATGTACGTCGCGAACGTACCCAAGACGTTTCGACGCGGACACGTCTCGGTGATCGCCCAATCGGGCTCAATTGCGGACGCCATGCTCAACTGCGGTCCGCGGATCGGGTTTCGCGCGGTCTTCTCCACCGGGTCGGAAGGGAATCGAGACGCCGCCGATCTGCTGATGGGTTTGGCCGAAGATCCGCAGACCGAAGCCATCGGGCTGTTCGTCGAGACGGTGCGCCGGCCGGAAGCCTTCGCTGATGGGCTGCGCGCCTGCGCGGAAGCGGGCAAGCCGGTGGTGTGCCTGAAAGTTGGTCGTTCGCGCGTTGCAGCGCAGGCCGCGTTGGCTCACACGGGAGCCATGGTTGGTTCGAGCGTTGCCTTCTCCAACTTCATTCACCACCACGGAGGAATAGAAGTAACCGACACCTCGACCTTCATGGAGGCACTGGAAATCTTGGGGCAGCCCAAGTGGCCCACGGGTGTGCGGCTCGGAGCGATCTCCGAATCCGGAGGCGAGTGCGGCATGCTCGCCGACGCCGCGGAGCCCACCGGACTTGAGTTTCCTCCGATGCCGTATGAGCTCGTGGCCTCCCTCCAGGAACGGTTTCCCAACTTCTTAAACCCCGCCAACCCACTGGACGCGTGGATGGTTGACGAAACGGAAGTGGTCTTCCCGGAATCGCTGGAATTGATGGCACATTCGGGTGAGTTTGATGTCCTGCTGGCCCAGGTGGATATCACCCAGTACCGGGGTGACGCGGAAAACGATTGGTGTCTGGCCATCGTGAAGGGACTGGCGCAGGCGACCAAGGATCGTCGCATCTTTCCGGCCGTGACCACTGTGCACGTCACCGATCCGCCGCGTCGGATCGCGAGTTTCGCTGCGGCGCACGGTGTCGCCCTGCTGCGAGGGACCCGCGCTTCGGTGGAGGCGATCGCCGCGGTCTCGGCGTGGCACCCCTTCACTGCCCGCGACCTNGACCCCCATGAGGAGGTGGACGTGTCCGATCTCCTGCGTCCCGGCGCTTTGACCGAATACGAGTCCGCGGAGATCATGGAGCGCTACGGCATCCCGATGGCGGACCGGCGTCTGGCCGGGGGAGCCGAGGAAGCCGTCGCCGCGGCCCAGGACTTGGGATTTCCCGTCGTGGTCAAGATGAATGGACCCGCCCACAAAGCCACCGTGGGTGGCGTCGCCCTCGGATTGAATTCGGCCGAGGAAGTCTCGGTCGCGGCTCAGGCGTTCGGGGGGTCGGTGCTGGTGGCGCAAGAAGTCGCGTCCGGTCCGGAAGTGATCTGCGGCATGACCCGTGATCCCCACTACGGCCCGGTGGTGGCNGTAGGTATCGGAGGGCGATACGCCGAAGCGTTGTCTCTGACGGCGACGTCCCTGGCTCCCTTGACCCACGACCAAGCTGTCCGCTTGGTCCGCCGAGCACCGGGACTGTCGAAGTTGACGACGGAGGAAACCTTCGACGCCATCGTGTACACCGTTCTGGTGCTCTCACGTCTCGCGATGGATCACCCGACGATCGTGGAGGCCGACATCAACCCCCTCATTCTGGGACCCAACGGNGCAGTGGCGGTCGACGCATTGATCGTCGTCGAGGATCCCGAACAGTGGGGCGCGTCGTCGGAGTGACGATCGATCGGCCGATGATCGGCCGCCGATAGTCCGCGCGTGAACTGCGGCTAGGCCATGGCGCGAAGAGCCGCAGCTCGGCGGGGCAGTGCACGCTCGACGAGCTCGATCAAGCGTGCCTCGTCGACGTCGGACTCCACGTACTGCGATGCCTTCGCCAAGACCTTCGCCCGGGCCGCAGCCTGCTTGCCAGGCTCTTCGGCCAAAGCCGCCGACCATGCCCGATACAACTCCCAGGCGAGTTCCCGCTCGCNCATCTCTCGGTCCATCGCGTCCATCTGCTCATTGGACGCCGGCAGTCGCCAGGTCTGGCTGAGCGCGCTGGGAAGAATCTCGCGATAGTCGTGGCCACCCTGAGCGAACACACCGGGAACGGGCGTGAGCGCGTTGAGCATGTCGATGAANGTCATCANGAACGTCGCGCCGGGAACCCAGTGCGTNTGTTGCGGAGCACCGACGGGGCGCTCGGGTCCCAACCAGTCGGGACGACGCCACAGAAGTTGGCTGCCGAACTTCGGGATGGGGTCGTCCCCGTTTTGCAGAAGCAGGTACCGGACCTGTGTCCGTTCGTCGTCGGAGAGGTTCAGCCAGTCACGAATGGTCCGCGGAAGGTAGATGCCGTCCGGACCCACGTCGGGGACCTCGGTGATCGAACGGTCGCCCCACAACTGCTTGCGCCATTTGGTTGCTGACGGTGTTCCGATCCACAGTGCGTAATCGACCTTCGCACCCGGCGGCCCGTAGGTCCAGGTCCCCTCGAACATCCCTTCGCTCACCTGCGACCCGAGGGACTCGCCGAACAGGTAGAACCGGGGACGCTCGGACGGGTCCATAGCCAAGAGCCGTTCGGTGATCCCATCGATCACCATGCGGGTTTGATCGACCCCTGTCGAGACGTTCCCCAGCGAGAAGCTCGAGGGCAAGACGGAGTATTGAATGGCGGCGGACGCGCAGTCTCCGCCGGTGAGGAACTCGAATGTTTCCGTGGCGACGTAGTTCACATACCCCGATCCGGTGGGGGAGAACAGCGCGAAGTGGCCGCGCTGGAGTGCCTTNGTTCGGTCGATCTCGCGAAGCAGGATCGCCACTCGCTCGTGGGGATCCTCGGCGATATCAAGGCTCGCGTAGACCCGCACCGGTTGCTTGGCCTTGCTGGTGCCCATAACCGAATCGATCGTCGCGGGCTCGATNGCGCTGGTCAGCCAGCGAGCACCCTCGCGGGTCTGCTTCATCCANNCCAAGCCGGACTCTGCGCAACCGGTGATCTCCGGGCTCGACGGCGGTTCCTCCATCCCGGGCTCGACCGCCTCACCACCCTTGGTGAGCATGCCCGAGACGCGGTTTAGGGCGAGATACGCGGCGCCAGCGCTCACGCCGAGAGCGGTGATTCTGCCGAGCGCCCGGTGATCCTCGGGCTTTCCGCCGAGTGATGCGCTCGCAAGCCGCGCCATTCCGTGCGTGAGCAACGACTCCGCTCGAGCGACGCCGTAGGTCGCCGCCGCTATGCCCGCGCCGATGGCGGCCATCTTTACCGGGGCGATTTCGCGAACCGAGTCCTCGAAGAAGCGGTCCTGTCCCGGCGTGTGGTGCTCGTCGGACTCGTCTTGGCGGATCAGCGATCCGGGGGCGGCGCGCCACGGGGTCATGCTGGCCCAGGATGCGGCGGTTGCAGCGCCCGCGACAGCCAGACCCCAGCGGCGGCCGGATCTCCTTTCCCCCGTCAGNGTGGACGCCGCGCTCGAGATTGCAGCGACGGCGATGGATCGCCCCGCGANTCGGACCGCTGCGCGCGGGCGCGACTCGTGTTCCCGCCACTTGAATCCTGCGAAGGTGCCCGCCCCGAGGGCAGCCAGCACTCCCGCCACGATGAGACGTGAGTTCGGTCCGGGATGGTCTTGGCCGCTGATTCGGGCGGCGAGTGAATCGACGATGGCGTCGGCGGAGGAGTAGACGCCGTAGGCAAAGGCCGTCGTCACGCCGCTGATGACCGCTTGATCCGTCGTCCCTCGGGTGAGCAGATTCGGCTGGAAGGTGCGGCCGAGCGCGATTCCGGCCCCGATCAATCCGGTGCGCGCGGGGTGGTCCATCCCACGCTGGGGGTCCCGGGCTTCGAGTGCCAGGGCTTGGAGTTCTAGGGCATCGGGCGTAGGCGTCGACGTCACCTCAGCAGGGTAATGAGGTGGTGGTTGGGGTGCGAAAACAGGGTGCACCCCGCACCCAACGGCGACTAGGGTCGACGTACGCCGACGGCGACATCGGCGGGAACACTCTCGGGAAAGTAGGGCTCGATGTCCGCACCAACGACCACCGATCGCTTTTCGGGGTCGGACGACTCGCCAGCGCAAGCCTCGATCCACGACACACTCGCGGTCCACCCCGCCACGCACGATTCCCCTTCCGGCGACTCCCTCGGTGACGGCCTCGTTGATTTCGCCGGCGAGTACGAGCGAGTTCGGCGTCTGACCGAGGAGCTGGCAGCGCCNTTNACTCCNGANGACCAGACCGTTCAAACCATGCCCGATGTNAGTCCCACCAAGTGGCACCGCGCGCACGTGACCTGGTTCTTCGAAGCTTTCGTTCTCGCTGAGCACCTGCCGGGCTTTTCGATGTTTCAGGACACCTACTGGACCCTGTTCAACAGCTACTACGAGTCAGTCGGTGCTCGCTACCCACGTGCGAACCGCGGTCACATCTCCCGGCCCGGAGCACAAGACGTCGGTGACTACCGGCGACACGTCGACGACCGAATGCTGGACCTCCTGTCGGCACGACTGCCGGGCGAGCGTTCCGGTGGGAGTCGACCAGAAGACGACGCACTCCGGGCGTTGGTGTCCCTTGGATTCCACCACGAACATCAGCATCAAGAGTTGCTGTTGATGGACATCAAGCACGTACTGTCGCGCAACCCCCTGGAACCCGTCGGCTATCCCGGACCGCGACTTGCTCCGGGATCGCCATCGACGGCGTCTTGGATCGAGTTCGGTGGCGGTGTTGTGGACGCCGGGAACTCCTCGGACGGCTTTCACTTCGACAACGAAGAGCCAACGCACGCCGTGCTGCTGCGCCCTTTCCGGCTCGCGGATCGTTTGGTGACCAACGGTGAATGGCTGGAGTTCATGACCGACGGTGGCTACGAGCGACACGAGTTGTGGCTGTCCGATGGGTGGGCGCGCGTGAACGAGGAGAAGTGGTGTTCACCGCTGTATTGGACACGAGACGGATCCCAGTGGCGTGAACACACCCTGCATGGCACGCGACCCGTGCGCCTTGATGAGCCGGTCGTGCACGTGAGTCATTACGAGGCGGATGCGTTCGCGACATGGGCCGGAAAGCGCCTTCCGACGGAGTTCGAGTGGGAGCACGCGATGCGCGAATCTATGGTCGCGCCGCCAGCGCGCGACGATCAGGCGCATGGAATCGATCAGGAATACGGGATCGAAGGATTCCACCCCGCGGCGGATACCGGCGGAACAGGGATGCGCCAGGTGTTCGATTCGGCGTGGCAGTGGACGTCGTCGGCGTATTTACCATACCCCGGTTTCACGACCCCCGCGGGCGCAGTGGGTGAATACAACGCAAAGTTTATGTCCGGTCAAATGGTGCTGCGCGGCGGCGCATCGGTGACGCCGAAGGGTCATGCGCGCGTGAGTTATCGGAACTTCTTCCCGCCGCACGCGCGGTGGGCTTTCTCCGGGGTCCGCTTGGCCGATACGCAGATGTCCTAAGCGCGGCCAAATCGAAGGGAAGACGATGGCAGAGGACAACGTGCACGACCTGCATGACCTGACCGGACGCGCAGCACTCATTACAGGGGCGTCGCGCGGGATCGGGCGTGCAATCGCCGAGGAGTTGGCGAGCCACGGCTGCGCCGTGGCGCTTGCCGCGCGGACCGCTGACACCGTGCAGCAAGCAGCCGAGGCGATCGAGCAATCCGGCGGACGTGCCGTTGCCATCGCCGCCGATGTGACCGAGGACGGGGCCGCGGAGCGTCTGGTCACCGAAACGGTGTCCAAACTCGGTGGGCTGGACATTCTGATCAACAACGCCGGCGGTAACAGTTTCTCGGTACCGGTGGCCTCCATGCGGTTGTCGGGGTGGAGCAAGACGATGGCGCTGAACGTCGACGCGACCGTGGCCCTCATCCAGCAGGCGCTGCCGCACTTGGCGTCCTCGAACCACGGCGTGATCGTCAACGTGGGATCCGTCGCGGGCCTTCGGGGTGCACCGATGATGTCCCACTACGGAGCGGCGAAGGCAGCCATCGCGTCACTGACCCGCAGTGTCGCCCTCGAAGCTGCCCATCAAGGTGTCCGCGTCAACTCGTTGGTGCCTGGCTGGATCGAAACCGACCTCACCGATTTTCTTCGCGTCGACGAAGGAACCGAGTCGTCGGTGCTGAGCCGAGTGCCGTTGGGCCGTTGGGGACGCAGCGACGAGATGGCTCACGCGGCCTTGTTCTTGGCGAGCGATGCTTCGTCCTTCATGACCGGCCAGGAGTTGATCGTCGACGGCGGCCTGTCCGCCATGCCGTAACCGACTCAGGCTGCTGAGTGTCTGGCTGTCCCATCGGAAGTCATGAGACACCGGTAGTGCTGAATCAGCTCATCACCAAGTTGCGTCCACGTTCGGTCTCGAACCGCACGTCGCGCCGTAGCACCCATCACCCTACGTGCCGCTGGACTTTGGACGAGTGCGTCCACGCACGCACGCAGTCCCTCGTCGTCACCGGGCGGATAGCGCAGTCCCACTTCGCCGTGGACGACTAGGTCGCGGGGCCCGCCGATGTCTGGAGCCACTACAGGCAGCCCCGATGCCATTCCCTCTTGAACCACCTGGCAGAACGTCTCTCGTTCTCCGGGTGCGACCAGGATGTCGAGTGAGGCCATGGCGGTTCCTAAGTCGGAGCCGCGAAGCATCCCGGTGAAGTGGGCCCCGGTCAGCACCTGTTCCAGCTCCGCCCGTTGCGGACCGTCACCGATGATTACCAGCCTGACCCGCGGATCTGTTTGGAAAACCCGCAGCGCGGCCACTCGCTTTTCGGGTGCCAAACGCCCCACGTATCCCACGAGTACACGATCGGGCTGTGAACTGAGCCAACGGGTTCTCAACTCGGGTGACCGACGTCGAGGATCAAATTGATCGGGATCCACGCCTCTTCCCCAGATCGCTAGGCGCGTGACGCCGAGGGTTTGCAGGTACTCCTTCGATGCAGTGGAAGGAACGAGGGTCAAATCCGCTTCCGCGTGAATTCGACGCAGGACTGCATCGGACAAGCCGCCCAATCCGGCGAGGCGGTAGTGCCGAGCGAATCCGGATATGTCGGTCTGGAACACCGCGACCGTGGGAATGCGTTCCATCCTTGCTGCACGCAAGGCTTGGTATCCCAAGACGAGCGGTGAAGCGAGGTGCACGACGTCGGGCCTGACATGGCGCAAGATGTCGCGAATCGTTGAAGCCCACGGGTACCCGACGTCGATTCCCATACCTGGCACGGTGAAGGAACGAACCGAGTGCACGCGAACGCCATCAGGTGTTTCTCGAGGCGAAGGTGATGGGGCGATGATCTCGACGTCGTGGCCTTGGCTCATAAGGTGGCGTGATGCTCGGATGACGGAGCCGCTAACGCCATTCACTCGTGGAAGAAATGACTCAGCGATGATGATTACGCGCACAGTGATCAGGGTCCGGGCGTGTTCACCAGAACGTGCAACTTCCACATGACATGTCCTCGACTCCTGGGTGAACACTCGGTTTTGGTGAATGTCGGAGCGCTTCGCACGTCACGATCGACCTACTTTTGTCGCATGACAATCGCGGCGTTTTTCGACCTGGACAACACCATCGTGCGCGGATCATCGATGTTGCCCTTCGCCTGGCGACTCGTTCGCTCTGGTCGTGTGAGCACCAGCGAGATGTTCCGGTTCGCTTCGATGAATGCGCGGTTCATACGAACGAGGACAGAATCTCCATCGGGGCGTGACTACGTGATGCAGCGGGCGTTGGCGTTAGCGGCAGGACAAAGCGTCACCGAAGTGTTGCGTCTTTGCGATGAGATCGTGCCTGACATCGTGCGACGACGCCTCAACCCCGTAGTAGCCGCGGAGATTCGACGTCACCAGCGGGAGGGTCACCAAACGTGGCTGGTGACGGCCAGCCCACGTGAACTTGCCGAGCGTATTGCGCGCGAACTGGGCATGACCGGAGCGATGGGAACCCAGGCCGAGCGCATTGCGGGTGTGTACTCCGGTGAGCTCGCTGGTCCGATCCTGCATGGTCCACACAAGGCCAGTGCCGTGTCTGCGCTCGCGGCTGTTGAGGGTTTGGATCTCGCGCGCTGTGCCGCGTTCTCAGACTCAATCAATGACCTTCCTCTACTCGTCTTGGTTGGCCACCCGACCGTGGTGAATGCGAATCGCAGGCTGCGCCAGATTGCGCTGCGCAACGGATGGCAGGTCCTTGGCAACGCGGGACACATTGCAGCACGCCGCGCTGTCGCACACGCCTAAGGCTCCCCGGATAGTCGCTGTTACCGTCCACGGGTGGATCTTGCTTCCCGCTATCCATGGCCTGAAGGTCCGTGGCTGCGGACCATGATGGTGATGACTCTGGACGGCGCAACGGTCGGACACGATGGGCTCAGCGGATCCATCTCCGGCGCAGCGGACAAGAGGGTCTTCATGGAGACCCGCCGGCTCGCCGACGTTGTATTGGTGGGTGCCGGAACCATCCGGGCCGAGCGCTATCGGCCGATGGTGGCCAAGCCCGAATGGCAGGACGCGCGAGTCGACGCGGGCCTGGCTCCAGCTGTGCAGGTAGTGATTGTCAGCGGTCGTCTCGACCTGCCGTGGGACGAGCCCTTGTTCTCGGACTCCACGCTTCCGGTGATCGTGGTGACGAGCGAGTCCGCAGACGCACGGCAGCTAGCCGTTGCCAACGACCATGCGCAGGTATGGCAAATCGGAGCCACGTCGGTTGATCTTCGCGCGATGGTGTCTGCCTTGCACGAGCGTGGGCTACGGAGGCTGGTGTGTGAAGGCGGTGAAGCGCTGCTGGATGGACTCGTGCGGGAAGAACTGATCGATGAAATGGACGTGACGATCTCACCGATGCTTGCCGGTGCCGGATATCTGGCAGACCCGGGAACGGAAGCCCGGCTGCCCGGGACGAACGATCTGTCTCGATTTTCACTTGCGCACCAGTTCGTGGAGGACGAGTTCACCTTTTGTCGATTCGTGCGCGAAAGCTAGCCCGAGAACCTTCCCTGACAGCTGCCCATGATCCACAATGTGCGTACGCCAGCGCGGCGGTCGTCAAGACACCAGCGAAGGGAGCGTCCGATGTCCGATCGGGAAAACGGGAAGCACAAATCACGCGCACAAAGAGATGCCGCCAAACACAAACCCCACCGGACCCAGGATCGCTTCTATAAGGCCAAGCATGACGCGCAACAAGCGTGCGAAGACCTGCGCGCCAAGATTCAACGATCGAACATCCACGACGCGGTGCGTCACGAATTATTCAGGGCCGTCGATGCGGCGGAGTCGCAGATCAGCGAGGTTGCATTGACGCGGTCGCACCCGGGTTCACGCTTGCGTGACATCACCAAGGACGTCGGCCATGTGCAGGTAGCCGAGACGTGGCTTGCCGCCGCGGACCGGGTTCTCGGCCGCCTCGGCCCCGATGGTCCTCGATCGTCGCGGGTTGCCATCGACGAAGCAGTAGACACCGTGATGTGGCACATCAGGGCTGGTGAGTGGGACGGTCGTCTGACCCCGGCCGTCACCGAACTGCAGCGCGCGGTGCAGGAGGCGGAAGCCCAGGCGGCCCTGCGGCAGGCCGGTTGACGGACTGGTTGATCCTGGCCGGAGGTGCGGGAAGTCGGCTCGGCCAGGACAAGGCGGCAACGCCCATCGACGGTCGCACTCTGCTCGATCGTGCCCGCGCGACGATCGACTCGGTCGACAAAGAAGCAACGATCCACGTTCTCGATCAGGCGTACATCGGGGGACCGGCCGCTGCAGTGGTCGCGGGGCTGGCCCGCTGTGAGTCTGAGCATGTGGGAGTCCTGGCTGTCGACATGCCCTTCGCTGCTGACGCACTCGTTCACGTGCGGTCTGCTGTGGCAGGGCAGCCGGCGGCGGACGCGTGGGTGCCGGTAGATGGCGCGGGTCGGCGGCAATGGTTGTGCGCCGTGTATCGGAGCACGGTGCTGGCAACAGCCGCAGACAGTTGTGAGGAGTGGGCCGGGCGATCCTTCGCGTTTCTGGTTAGTCAGTTAGCGTGCGTCGACGTGCCGATCGACGACAGCATCAGCCTGCTTGATATTGACACCCCCGATGATCTGCGGCGGGCTCGCGAGCGAACCACCAACGGGTAAGGAATGACACGCATGAATCCTGAGCAGTCCGAACGAGTGCACCGATGGATCGAACGCCTCGGCGAAGAGTTGACCATCGAGGCGACGATGGACCCTGCCGACATCGAGGCGATCTTGGATGCAGCAAAGGCCGCAGCCCACAACGTCGAGCGTCCTGCTGCTCCGGTGACCACTTACCTGATGGGGTACGCCGTTGCTCGCGGAGCCGATTCTCACAGTGTCGGTCAGATCGTGGAACGGCTGGCCCAGGAGTTCGATGACTCAGGAGTTCGATGACCGAGGTGTCCTGGTGGCAGGCGCGCGCTCTCGCGGGCGAGGCCATGGGCAGTTCCTCAAGCGAGGTAGTGCCGCTTGTCGATGCCCTTGGACGGACTCTGGCCAGCGACGCGGCGGCCCCGACGGATCTGCCCGGATTCCCCACCGCTGCGATGGACGGGTGGGTGGTCTGCGGCTCGGGTCCGTGGACCGTCGTCGGGACGATTGATACCGGCTCAAGCAGTGTGGTGCATCTCGATGCCGGGGAGGCCATGCGGATCGGCACCGGTGGCGCTGTTCCCGCCGGAGCGACAGCGGTCATTCCCTTCGAAGAAGCGACGGTGACGGATAGTCGAGTGAACGCTGATGTCACCGACCGGACGCACATTCGAGTGCAGGGCGAGGAGTGCGTCGTGGGTGACGTTCTCGCGCATCGAGGGGACGTGGTCAATCCAGCGTTGATGGGGTCACTGTCCGCCGCAGGAATTGACGACGTCGCCGTGGTCCAACGTCCATTGATTTCTGTGCTGATCCTTGGCGATGAAGTCATCCATTCGGGAGTACCGACGACCGGTCAGGTGCGCGACGCGCTTGGCGTTCAGCTTCCCGGATGGATACACATACTGGGTGGCGATGTCGTGTCGGTACGCACCTGCACTGACGACCCGCAGGAATTGGCCGATGCACTTCGCTCCTCCTCCGGCGAAGCGGACATGACTGTCGTGACCGGTGGAACGGCCCGGGGTCATCGCGACTTCCTGCGCTCGACCCTCGAAGACCTGGACGCCACGATGATCGTCGATGGGGTTGCCGTGCGTCCGGGGCACCCGATGATGTTTGCCACGCTGGACGGCACGCCGGTGGTTGGTCTTCCCGGCAATCCGTTGAGTGCACTCGTGGCGACGGTGACATTGATACAACCGAGTTTCGAGGCGTGGTTCGGCAGAGCGCAACGAGACCTGCCGAAGGTTGCGATGGCCGAAGGTGTCGCCCCGTCGAGCCGACCGCTGACACGCCTTATGGTCGGGCGCCGAGAACTCGGAGGCTTTCGACAGGTAGAGCGAGTGTCGTCAGCGATGCTCCGAGGCATCGCGCACGCGGATGGATGGGCGGTCGTGCCGCAACAAGGAGTTGACGCAGATGAGGCAGTGCCCTGGATACCCGTGCCCTGGATGCGACGCACGGATGATCGGTAGGCACGATCAGTAGGCCACGCATCTATCGCTATTCGTGAGTTCTGGCAGGCTTCGCGCATGGCTTCGAGCGTTCTGTGGTCGCCGGACGAGGAGTCGGGCGCGGCGATGCGCCGTTGGTTCGAGGCATCGGGCACGTCCGACTTTTTCGCTGCTCACGCGGCCAGTCTGAGCGACCTCGACGCCTTCTGGTCGTGGGTGTGGGGCGAGTGCGGGGTTGTCGGGGAGCGGGGGAGTCGTGCTGGTGTCGAGCCGGACGACCCTGCAGCGGCGACGTTCTTTCCTGACGCCCACCTCAACATCGTCGAGACACTACTGGCTGGTGAGTTAGCGGCCGAAGTGCTTGTCGGTATCGATGAAGCTGGATCACGCCGGTCCTGGACGCGTGGAGAACTTCGTTCGGATGTGGCGTCCGTCGCGGCGCACATGCAACGCGCCGGAGTCGGACCGGGCGATCGAGTCGCTGCGTGGGCACCCAACGTTCCCGAGGTGGTCATCTGGGCGCTGGCAGCACTATCTATCGGCGCTGTCGTCGGCACTGCGTCTCCGGACTTCGCACCCGCGGGGGTGATCGATCGATTCGGTCAGATCAGGCCGCGCTTGCTTCTCGTCGGCTCGACCTACACCTACGGCGGTCGGCAATTCGACATGCGCGGATCTATCGATGATGTGCTCGCAGGTTTGCCGGACGTGATCGACGTTGTTGTCATCGGTGACGCCTCCGACCCACGCCATCACTCCTGGAACTCGTGGGTGTCTGACTCACCGCCGTTGGTGTCTGACTCACCGAAGTTGGATTGCGTTCGAGTCGGGTTCGATCATCCCGGCTTCATTCTCTTCTCCAGCGGCACTACCGGTGCGCCGAAGTGCATCGTTCACAGTGCCGCGGGGGTGCTGCTTAAAGATCTCGCGGAGCAGCGCATCCATCTCGACATCACACCCGGTGATCGTGTCTGCTACTACACCACCGCCGGGTGGATGATGTGGAACTGGCTCGTCATGGCGCTGGGTACGGGCGCCACCGTCGTCCTTGCCGACGGGCAACCGATGTTTCCGGAGCCGGACAGGCTCCTGCGGCTCGTGGCGGACGAGAAGTTGACCTTCCTCGGTGTCTCGGCCAAGTACATCGAGTCGCTGCGCCAGCACTCGGTCTCAATGTCACCACACGAACTCGCCTCGCTGCGAACCATCGCCAGCACGGGATCACCCTTGGCCCCGGAATTGTTCGACTACGTCTACGAGCACGTGTGTCCGTCCGTGCACCTCGCCTCTATTTCCGGGGGCACCGATCTTTGCGGATGTTTCGTTTTGGGAGTACCCACCGAACCAGTGCGTCGTGGAGAGATTCAGGGACCGGCCCTCGGCCTGGACGTTCGGGCGGTCGACGATTCCGGAGCCGATGTTCCTGTCGGGGTCCGCGGTGAGTTGGTATGCACGACGCCGTTCCCCTCGCGGCCGATCGGTTTTTGGGGGGACGACGACGGATCGCGTTTTCGCGCGGCGTACTTCGAGCGTTTTCCAGGAGTCTGGGCGCACGGCGACTTCATCTCTCGTAGCGACGCTGGCGGCTTCGTCATCCACGGTCGCTCGGATGCAACATTGAACTCCGGAGGTGTCCGCATCGGCACAGCGGAGATCTACCGCGTGGTGGACGCTCTTGCGGATATCGAGGAATCCATCGTGGTGGGCCAACGCGACGGTCTCGACACCCGCATCGTGTTGTTCGTTGTCCTGTGCGAAGGAGCGAACCTCGACGAAGAACTGCAACAACAGATCCGCCAGGCTCTGCGGTCGGCGGCGAGCCCTCGCCACGTACCGGCCGAGATCGTCGCGGTCCCCAGCGTTCCGCGCACCGTTACCGGCAAGTTGGCGGAACTCGCCGTCACGGACATCGTGAACGGGGACCCCGTGCGCAACACCAGTGGCCTGATCGATCCATCCGCGCTGGAGGCTTTTCGAGTCTGGGTTGGTGACGAGACGTCACCGACGGCGGGATGAGCTGTGAGCTGTTGGCTGCGAGCAATCAGCCCTGGCACCGGCGCTAGACCCGCGGCGAGGCTGTTGTGCCCCTAGGGAGCAGTTCGGGTTCGAGAACTATCAAGCGATCGTCGATCTGCGCGCCGGCCATGCGATCGAAGAGTCGTTGAGCGGCCACCTGACCCATCTGATCCAGCGGTTGGGCGATGGTCGTCAAACTCATCGTGCGCAGAGCGCCGAGGGCGATGCCGTCGTAGCCGATGATCGAAATATCCGAGGGGATGTTCAGGCCGAACTCTTGGCAGGCGGCCATCACGCCGAGCGCGGAAATGTCGTTGCTGGCGAAGATGGCCGTGGGTGGTTCTTGGTCGCGTAGGAGCGTGCGCGCCGCTTCGAGACCGCCGAGGTTGGTTAAGTCACCCTCGATTACGCGGGTGAGCGACTCGAGGCCGGCGGCCCGCATTTCTGATCGGTAGATGCGCTCGCGGACGACCGCCGGCTCTAGGGAGCCACCCGAGACGTGCGCGATGTCTCGATGACCAAGATCGAAGAGGTGCTGCATCGCCATGCGAGTGCCCAATTCGTCATCGGTGACGACCGAGTCAATCCCGGGGCCGGTGAGATCTTTCAACGTCAGGACGACGATGGGAACCTCGTCAGCGAGTGATCGCACTGTCTCGGCGGGCAGGCGGTGGGAAATGAGAATCAGCCCCTCGACTTGAAACTCGAGGAGTTTGGCCAGCTCCATGGTTTCGAGCTCTGGATCGCGTTCCCCGGACACGAGCATCGTGTTGTAGTGGCGGGAGCGGATAACCGCGTGGGCGCCTCCGAGCATGTCGGGGAAAATGGGGTTGTCCAACTCAGCCATGTTGACGCCGATGGTGCGGCTTCTGCGGTCCGCAAGGCTGCGCGCCGTTGCGTTGGGTCGGTACCCGAGCTCGGCTGCCGCCTTCTCGATCGCGGCCCTGCTCGCGTCGCTGACCTTCGGGGAACCGCGCATCGCGAGAGACACCAGCGACTTGGAAACCCCCGCCCGTGCGGCGACGTCGTGAATAGTGGGGCGGCGCTCATTCACTGGTGATGGTCCCGACTTCTACTCGTTCACCGGTCCGAGCGGACCTCTCGCACGCGATGGACGCACGGAGGGCTTCGAGGGCTGCCTGAGGGGGGCACGGGTTGGGGGCGCCGCCGATGAGGTCGACGAACGCGGTCGTTTCGGCGCGATAGGCCTCACGGAATCGATCGATGAATCCGGTGTAGACGTCGGTGTTGATACCGATCTGTGGACCGTCAAGTGCGAGGAGTGGTGTGCGCGGAGTGATGCCAGCACTTACCGAATCCTTGGAACCGAAAACCTCGATCCGGACGTCTTGTCCACGAGCGTCGTGGCGCGCTCCGGAGATCGACACCGGGATCCCAGACTCGGTTGTTGCGATGATTTTGGTGACGTCCGCATCGTCGAACTCCGCAAAATCACCCGCGCCGCGGATCGCCCGTGTGGCCTGCACGAACTCGATCGGGGAATCCGCGATCCACGATGCGATGTCGAGGTCGTGTACGTGGAGGTCGCGGAAGATGCCGCCGCTTCCGGGGATGAAGGTGCGGTCTGGCGGTACGTGATCACGCGACGCGAGCACCATGTCGTAAATGTCACCGAGATCGCCGCGGGCGAGCATGGCGCGTGCACGCGCCATGCCCGCGTCGAAGCGTCGCTGGAATCCGATCTGCATGGGTGCGCCCGATTTCTCTACNGCATCGCAGATTCGCTGCGTGTCGGCGATCGTCAGGGCGATGGGCTTTTCGCACAGGATCGGACGCCCGTGTTCGAGGAGTTGGTCGAGCATGTCGCCGTGCGCGTCGGTGGCCAGCGCCATGACGTACGCGTCCGCCGGAGTCTGCGCTGCTGTCTCCCAGTCGACGGTGCGGCCGCCGATGCGACGAGCAAGATCGTCTGCCCGCGCGGGTGTTCGATTCGCGATCACGATCTCGGATACGCGCGGGTCGGACGCGAGGTCCGTGGCGCGAATGTCGCCCATGCGGCCGGCTCCGACGACGACGACGGTCCATCCTGGAGTTGTCACGTGCGCTCCTTTCTGTCACGGCAGGGGTTCTGCGGTCGTGCTGCAGTCGTCCTGAAGTAATCGTGCCGTCGTCGGTAGGTGTTCGTCTCTTGCCGGTAGGGGCCATAGTGTGACACGATCACTGCGCATTTTGGAGCGTTCCAAGGAGTCCGCATGCCCGCCCAGCCGCCCACCGACGTTCCCGACGTCATCACCGTCGGGCGCGTGAGCGTGGACTTGTATGCCCAGGAAGTGAACGCCTCCTTCACCGACCCTCAGACCTTCCGCAAATCTATCGGCGGAAGCCCTACCAATGTGGCCGTCGCAGCGGCTCGCCACGGTCACCACGCGGCCGTCGTTACCAAGGTCGGAGCGGATGCTCTCGGCGACTACGTCATTGCGCTCCTGAACGAGTGGGGGGTGGATACCCGGTACGTCGGCCGCGACGCTTCGGCTCTCACTCCCGTCGTGCTCGCCGCCCTGGCGCCACCCGAGGAGCCACAGATCATCTTCTACCGGGGTCAGGCTGCACCGGACACGACGGTGACCGAGGACGAGGTTCCCGTCGACGATGTTCGCGGGTGCCGGGTGTTGTGGATGAGTCAAGGGGCGCTCGCGCTCGGGGCAACAGCGGAGTCGTCCTTCGCGTGGCTGGAGCTTCGCGGTAGATCCGACGATCGAGACACGGTTCTCGACTTGGACTATCGGCCGACGATGTGGTCATCGGTACACGAAGCTCGAGCTGCAGCCCAGCGCGCGATCGCGCAGAGCAGCGTGGTGGTGGGCAATAGAACCGAATGTGAGATGGCTGTCGGTCTCGATGAACCGGACGCGATTGTCGACGATTTGCTTGAGCGTGGCGTTCGATTGGCCATTGTGAAACTCGGCGGTGGCGGAGTACTCGTTGCCGACAACAGTGACAGAGTGCGCATTGATTCCCTCGACATCGACGTGCTCTGCGGCCTTGGTGCCGGTGACGCTTTCGGAGGGGCGCTCGTGCATGGTCTGCTGTCGGGGTGGGACCTCGAGCGCATCGGTCGCTTCGCGAACGGTGCGGGAGCGTACGTGGCCACGCAATTGACCTGCGCGGATGCGATGCCGACAACAACGATGGTGGATGAAGTCGTGGAACACGGCGGCACCCGGGGATTGCAGGAGTGAGGGCGATGGAACATCAACTCGACAGGGCGGATTACGCCGCACTTATCGAAGCACGCGTGCGCGCACCGGAGTCGCTGCAGTCGGCCCTCAAGGGTCGTCGCCGTCGTGAACTGATCGGTGACGACGGCAATCTGCTGATCGTCGCGGTCGACCACACGGCTCGCGGCATGTTGGCTGCTGGGTCAGACCCGCTGGCGGTTGCCGATCGGTACACCCTGCTGGACCGCGTGATGAGGGCACTTCGGGTGCCGGGCGTGGACGGTGTCATGGCCAGCGCGGACATCTTGGAAGAGCTGGCGTGGCTCGGAGCCCTCGATGGCGTTGTCGCCATCGGCACGATGAATCGCGGCGGCATCATCGGGGCTCGCTGGGAATTGGACGACCGACTCACCGCGTACGACGCTGACCACATCGAGGAATTCGGTCTCGANGGNGGCAANACACTGCTGCGAATCGAGGACACCGATNCGGGCGTGGCGAGAACCCTCGAAATGGTGGCGGCNCTGTCGACCGAACTCGCGGACCGCAAGCTGCTGAACATGATCGAGCCTTTGCCGTATGTCATCGACGACGCCGGCCGGGCGCGACTTGATTCATCGACGGAGCGGCTGATTAAGGTCGTCGCGATCGCGTCGGGCTTGGGATCATCATCTGCCTACACCTGGCTGAAGTTGCCCGCCTCCCCGGACATGGATCAAGTGGCCGGTGCCACGTCCATGCCGATCGTGATGCTCGGTGGCGACCCGGGGGCAGACGCCGCTCGCACCTTCGCCGGATGGAAGGCCGCCATGAAAGAGCCGAACGTACGAGGCCTGGTTGCCGGTCGTGCGCTGGTNTACCCCGAAGACGGCGACGTCGAAGGTGCCGTAACGATGGCTGCAAATATCGTCCACCCCAACGGAGGAGCAAGAGCATGAGCAGCGATCGCACGTGGTTCATTCCCGCCGGCAGTGCGCCGGACGGCCGAGCCGATTGTCGGATCACGCCGGAATCTGCCGGATGGACCTACTGCGGAATGTATGTCTTCACGCTACGAGCGGGTGACCCTGCCGAGTTCACGCTCGATGGCGAAGAGGGTGTCTTGGTGTCGTTGTCCGCGCAGAACTTCTCCGTCACGGTGGACGGCACGACCTTCGACATGCAAGGACGCGAAGGTGTCTTCGCTGCCGTGTCCGACTGGATGTACCTCCCGGTTGGCTCGCAGGTTGCCATCGATGGCACGTCTGGCGAGGTCGCGATCGTCACCGCCCGGGCCTCGCAGGCGTTCCCGGTGCACTACGGCTCAGTCGACAGCGTTGCGGTCGAGGTCCGAGGCGCCGGCCGCGCCACGCGGCAGGTGACCAATTACGCGACCCCGGACTCTTTCGACGGCGCCCACAAGATCAATGTGTGCGAGGTGATTACGCCGGGAGGCAACTGGTCGTCATGGCCTCCTCACCGGCATGACGGTATCGGCGAGTGCGTGACGATGAACGAGGAGATCTACTACTTCCGCATCGGCCGTGAAGACGGCCCGCACGGCGATCCCACGGGTACCGGTCTCTTCCGCCTCTACACGGTGGACGGTAGCCATGACGAGACACTGAGCATCGCCGACCAAGACACGTATCTAGTGCCCGAGGGCTACCACGGGCCGACCGTTGCGAACCCCGAGTACCCCATGTACTTCCTGAATGTCCTGGCCGGTCCGGGGGAGGACCGCACGATGGCTTTCTGCGACGACCCTGACCAACACTGGATCCGGGAATCGTGGGCCGGAGTGGAACAAGATCCGCGGTTGCCGATGACCTCGGCCACCGGACGAGTCAAGAAATAGGTGATCGCACCCATGAAGAAGCACGTTGGCGTCGCTGTTCTCGGTCTNGGCTGGATGGGCCAAGCGCACAGCAGATCGATGTTGCGTATTCCTTCGCTGTTTCCGGAGCGATCGGTCGATCCCCGGCTGGTTATCTGCGCGGACACTGAGGAGTCTCGGCGGGCCCGCGCGGTCGAGGACTTCGGGTTCGAGTGGTCGGTGGAGAACTGGGAAGAGGCGGTAAGCGCGGACGACGTCGACGCGGTGTGGGTGACCGCGCCCAACATCCTGCACATTCCGATGATCGAAGCGGCGACCGCGGCGGGCAAGGCTGTCTTCAGCGAGAAGCCCATCGGCGGCAAGCCCGAGCAGGCCGTGCGGGCCTACCAGGTTGCCCAGGCGGCAGGGGTCGCTACCGGCGTCGGTTACAACTACCTGTGGGCCCCCTTGGTCATCCACGCGAAGTCCCTGATCGATTCAGGTCAACTCGGCGACATCACGCACTACCGCGGGCACTTCCTGTCGATGTACGGAAGCGATGAGTTNGGCCTGCTCACGTGGCGCTTCTTCATGGATCAGGCGGGCTACGGAGTCACCAGCGACATCCTNAGTCACTCGGTGTCCATGGCGCAGTTCCTCGTCGGTCCGATCGCCGAAGTGACNGGNATGAAGAACAACACCATNACCCATCGGCCGATCGCCCAAGGCGCCGCCGGTCACTACGGTCGAGGAGCTCCGGATGATCCCAAGGGCGAAGTAGAAAATGAGGACTTCGCTTCGATGCTGTGCACGTTCGCCAATGGAGCGACCGGAACATTCGAGTCGAGTCGAACCATGGTCGGGCCCGAGAGTCAGAATTCCTTCGCCGTGTATGGCACCAAGGGTGCCTTGGAATGGAACCTCGAGACCATGAACGAGTTGCGCTTCTACCGACTCACGGACGATCCGAGTTCGGGCTACACGACCATTTACGGCGGCGACCGCTTTCCCTTCCATGGAGCTTTCGTTCCCGGCCAGGCCAACGCGATCGGCTTCGAAGACCTCGTGGCGATCGAGGACCACGTGTTCTTGGAGTCTTTGGCCGGTGGCGAGCGTTTCAGCCCGGGCTTTCGTGAAGCCGTCGATGTCGTCAGCGTGCAGCAGGCCCTGATCGATTCGTGGACCTCGCGGGGCTGGGAGCCGGTAGTCGACCTGGCCCCGTAACAAGGTGTGTCCGCTCAGGGTGCCGAGAGCGTCGGCGACCCAGGGCGGAGAATCTCAGCGCCGCCAATGACCGGTAACGACTTGGTAACGCATGGGCGTCGGGGCTTCCCTTCGGNAGCGTGACGTAGAACACTGNNGGAATTGGAGCGTTCCAAAACTCTGGTCGCGGGGGTATCCAGTGNTCAGTAGTTTCGGCTCAACGCTGTTCAAAGCAATGCGTCTAACAGGCGCCTAGGAGGTCATTCATGAAGGTTGGCAAGCTTGCCATCGCCGCGGTNGCGGCATCGGCACTTGTGCTGGCGGGGTGCTCGAGCTCCGACAGCGATAGCGCGGCAGAGTCCACGGACGACGCCGCAGCAAGCGAAGATTCCGGTGATTCCGGTGATTCCGGTGATTCCGGTAGCACCGGTCCCAAGATCTGCATGGTCACCCACGGTGACGGTGGCGGATTCTGGTCGGTCGCCAAGGCTGGTGCTGACAAGGCTGGCGAGGATCTTCCCGTTCAGTTCACGTANCAGGAGACGACCAACGATGCTCAGCTGCAGGCGCAGTTGATCGAGTCNTTCATTTCCGAGGGCTGCGAGGGCATCGCGGTTTCCGCTCCGAACCCGGACGCAATCTCTGACGCGNTGGCCAAGGCCGATGAGGCGGGAATCGCCATCGTCACCATGAACTCCGGNTCNAAGGTCTTCAANGACCTCGGTGCGTTCACCCACGTGGGNCAGGACGAGTTCATCGCTGGTCANGAGGCNGGCCTGAAGTTCAAGGAAGCCGGCAAGTCGAAGGTGCTNTGCCCGATCCAGGAGCAGAACAACATCGGTCTCCAGGAGCGCTGCGACGGCGCCGCTGACACGTTCGGCAACGTCGAGAACCTGCAGCTCAGCGCTGGACTCGCCGACATCGCCCAGAGCCAGGCTGAGATCCAGGCCAAGCTTGAGGCTGATCCGGACATCGACGCGGTGTTCGCTCTCAACGCCGACATCGCCACGCAGGCCGCACAGCCGGCCGCCGAGGCAGTTGGTCGCGACATCATGATCGGCACCGTCGACCTGTCCGGCGAAGCCGTGCAGTCGATCGCCGATGGTGATCTCGCATTCGCCATCGATCAGCAGCAGTACGCACAGGGCTACATGTCCGTTGTGCTGCTGTACCTGAACCTGATCAACGGCCACGAGCTCGGTGGTGGACAGCCCGTCTACACCGGTCCTGGCTTCGTTCTTCAGGAGAACGCCGAGCTGGTCCAAGAACTGGCAGCAAACGGCACTCGCTAGAACCGGTGGTGAGGGGTGGGGCCGCAAGGCTCCACCCCTCCACCGCATTTAGGCGTGACTTCCGTCGTTTCTCCCACGGGCAGGTCGAGCGCCGGTACGTTCTTCCCAGCACTCACCACTGATTGAGAGGGCAGATGTCGACAGCAACAGCAGTGGACGAGCGCGTAAGCAAGGCAAGCCCCTTGACGCGCCTCATGCGTCGACCGGAGATCGGCGCCCTGATGGGTGCCCTGGTCGTCTACATCTTCTTCGCGGTCGCCGACCAAACCGGAACGTTCTTCTCCCTCGACGGCACAGCTCGATGGACGGATGTCGCCTCGACATACGGGATCATCGCCATTGCCGTGGCGCTGCTGATGATCGGCGGAGAGTTCGACCTCTCCAGCGGAGTCATGATCGGCTCGTCGGGTCTATTCGCGGGCTTACTCATCACCGAATACAACATCGGCGTCTGGCCATCCATCTTTCTGACGTTCTTGTTCGCCGCCGCCATCGGTTTCACGAACGGCTGGTTAGTCGTCACGACGGGGTTGCCCTCCTTCATTGTGACGCTGGCCATGTTCTTCTCGCTTCGCGGAATCAACCTCGGCGTAACCAAGTTGCTCACCGATACCGTCCGCGTTGCCGGAATTGCGGAACTGCCCGATGGCTCCCCTCGACCCGGCTACGAGAGCGCCAAAGCTGTCTTCGCTTCCGACTTCTCGGCCTACAGCTTCCGCATCGCCGTGGTCTGGTGGCTCGTTCTCACCGTCCTTGCCACCCTGGTTCTCACGCGCACGCGATTCGGCAACTGGATCTTCGCCGTCGGTGGTGACTCAAACGCTGCACGCAACGTCGGTGTTCCGGTGCGCCGCACCAAGATCATGCTGTTCATGTACGTCTCCATGTCGTCGTGCCTGGTCGGCATCATCAGTTTGATGCGCCTGAAATCCATGCAGGCCGGTCAGGGTGTGACGCAGGAGTTCATCTTCATCATCGCGGCCGTCGTCGGCGGCTGCCTGCTGACCGGAGGTTACGGATCCGCGATCGGTGGAACCATCGGTGCGGCCATCATCGGAATGGCCTTCATCGGTATCGCCTACGCCCAATGGAACACCGACTGGACCTGGCTGTTCCTCGGCTTGATCCTCTTCGTGGCCGTTCTCACGAATTCCTTGATCCGCCGTCGATTCCAAGGAGCTCGAAAATGACCGAGACTTCCTCGCACGAACCAGCAGCTCTCGCGCTCGAGAACGTCGGGAAGCGCTTCGGCAGCGTTATCGCCCTGTCGGATGTGTCGATGAGCGTGCCGAAGAATCAGGTCACCTGTGTTCTTGGAGATAACGGTGCCGGAAAGTCGACACTGATCAAGATCCTCAGTGGCGTCCACACGCCGTCGGACGGACAGATGTATGTCAACGGCGAACCCACCACGTTCGGTTCTCCGCGTGAGGCTCTGGATATGGGTATCGCCACCGTGTTCCAGGATCTCGCGACCGTGCCCCTGATGGCGGTGTGGCGGAACTTCTACCTCGGCAACGAGCCCACCCGCGGCTTTTGGCCGTTCAAGGGGCTGCGTACCAAGTTTGCCAAGGAATCGTGCAAGGCCGAACTAGCCGAGATGGGAATCGATATTCGGGACACCGAGCAGCCCGTGGGAACCCTGTCCGGAGGGGAGCGCCAGGCGGTGTCGATTGCCCGCGCCGTGCACTTCGGCGCGAACGTGCTCATCCTCGACGAGCCCACCAGTGCCCTCGGTGTGAAGCAATCCGGCGTGGTTCTCAAGCACATCAGAAATGCCGCCGATGCCGGTGTGTCCGTCGTGTTCATCACCCATAACCCACACCATGCGTATCTCGTCGGTGACAACTTCTATCTGCTCAATCGCGGACAGATGATGGCCGAGTACACCAAGGAAGACGTTTCGCGAGAAGAGCTCGTGAAGGCCATGGCCGGTGGGGCAGAGCTCGACGCCCTCGCGCACGAGCTCGGCGCTAAGGGCTGATTCACTGCCGGTACGTCATCGGCCCAAGCGAGCAGACTTGGGTGCCCAGGTCGCTGTGCGTGCGTCACTAACATGGGGACATCAACCCCCGGTGAATCAGGAGCTCTTGTGACAGTGCGTATAGGTGTGTTTGGTGTCGGTCGCATCGGTCGAATGCATGCAGACATCATCGCGAACGAAACCGACGGCGCCGAGGTAGCCGCGGTGTTCGATGTCAACGATGCCGCCGCGGCTCAGATCGCTGATGCGCTGCGCGTACCGGTGATGTCCATCGACGAGATTCTGGAATCCGACTCCGTTGATGCCGTGGCCATTTGCAGTAGTACTGACACGCACGTCGAGCTGATCACCAGGGCGGCAGCCGCCGGCAAGGCGATCTTTTGCGAGAAGCCGATCAGTTTGGACATCAGCGAGGTTGACAAGGCTCTGAGTGCGGTTCGTGAACACGGCGTAGCGTTCATGGTCGGCTTTAATCGTCGATTCGACCCCACCCATGCTACCGTTCAGGAGGCAGTGGCGTCCGGCCGAGTGGGAGATCCGCACATCGCACGGATTTCCAGTCGGGATCCGGCGCCGCCTCCGATGGAATACATCAAGGTCAGTGGCGGAATCTTCGTCGACATGATGATCCACGATTTCGATATGGCGCGGTTTGCTGTCGGATCCCCGGTGACTGAGGTCTATGCGACGGGCGCCGTGCGGATCGATCCGGCCATCGGAGAGGCGGGAGATCTGGACACCGCGGTCGTGACGTTGACGCACGCGAACGGCTGCATCACCACGATCGACAACTCCCGACAAGCTGTCTACGGCTACGACCAGCGTATGGAGGTGCTCGGATCCACCGGCATGGCGGTGTCGGAGAATCCCATGAAGAACGCCGCGGTGGTCTACAGCGCTAGCGAACGGCAGGGAAGCGTTCTGCCCTACTTCTTCCTGGACCGATACACCGACAGTTACCGCGGGGAATGGCAGGCCTTCGTGCGGTACGCACGCGAGGGCGGCGCGTCACCGGTCAGCGGACAGGACGGACGTGCACCGGTAGCGATCGGAATCGCGGCCTGGGAGTCCTATCGTTCGGGGACTCCCGTCACACTGTCCGACGGCTGATCACCGAGAACGACGCCGACGCCCGCCATGGCTTCCCGATTCGACCCGTTCGCGTCGATGCGCGAAGCGTGGGCCGAGCAACAGGACACACGACGATGGGTCATCGCGGGGTGTCCCGCCGTCGGGTTGATCATCGGGTTCGCGCTCGCTGATGCGGGTGTGGATCGACTCATCGCCGGTGTGGTCCTTGTCGCGTTCGGAGTTGTCGCCGCCATCCTGATGGGCAAGAAGGGCTGGCCATGGCGTATTCCACTCGCCGGCGTTGTGTACGCGGCCGCGTTCGCCATGGCGCACCCGTTGGCCTTGATCGCTGGAACCTGGCCGGCGGTAGTGATCGCAGCGATCGTGTCGGGAGCAGCGACGTACGAGTTGACGCCCCATCGTTGAGGTCAGGTTTCGAGGCGGCCCGGCGGGAGACGTTCTTCGATCGCTTCACCATTGCGCTGCACAACCCGATAAGCCGCGGCGTCTGAGTCCGGCACGTCAGAGACGACTTCCACCGGCTGGGTGCCGCGGTAGACGAGGGCAACCCGGTCGTCGGTTGCGTAGGACTCGGGCAGTGTGCCGTTGCCGACGAGCGTATGCAGCAGGGGTCGGCGCTGCTCCTCGCTGTCGTAGTGAACACCGTTGCCGTAAGGCACAAGGGCGAGAGCGTCGGTGACCGGTGCGAGTTGAGCCCCGAAGGAATCGGTGGGCCCGCCGACGTGCCAGCAAATGGATCCGGCACTCACGCCACCAAGGACTGTCCCTGATTCCCAGGCCCGATGCATGGCGGTGTCGACTCCGTGGAGTCGCCACAACGCGAGCAGGTTCGCAACCGAGCCACCGCCCACCCAGATGACATCGGCGGCGTCGATTGCCTCATCAACATTGCGGTTGGGTTGGGGGAACAGCGCCAAATGGTCGACGTCGCAGTCGGTATCGGCGAGCGCGGAGTACATCGCTGCCAGGTACTGCGGATCGTCACCAGAGGCGGTGAGCACCAACAGTACGCGAGGCCGCGGTCGACCAGAGAGCTCGAGCGCCCGAGTGAAGATGCGCCCTGGGCGCATCACCCCCCACAGCCCGGTGCCGACGAAGCCACCGCTGCTGGCCACGATCCAGCGGTCGACGTCGGGGCTACTCATCGGGGTCTGCTTTTCATTGGGGTCTGCTACGCCTTCGTCGACACCGATACAGCGCAGGACGCCATGGTCCGCAGGCGCATGCGAAGGGCCCAGGCCATCAGCAACACCGAGGCGAAGGCGAGGATCGGTTGGAAGGGAGCGAACCAGGTGATAGCTCCGGACGTGCCCAGGGCGAGGAGAACGAGCTTGTTGCAGACGGGGCAGCCGACGGCGAAGAACGCGAGCAGTCCGCCGACAGATCCGACCTTGGCCGCCTTATCGATGTCCTCGTTGCCTGGTTCTCGAACGTAGGTGGCGATGAGCATGCCCCCCAGGATTCCGCTGAGGATGACGACGGGGTACGACCACCAGGTGACGGCGATGTCGCGGCCGAAGATCGGGTTGGGGATGACGGCTGTGGGGAGTGCCACCACCAACGCGACAAGACTGCCGGCGATCAGTGCGGTTACCCAGCGGCGGGCCGACCAGGTGCGCAGGATCGCCAGGGTGGACATGGGAGGCTTAACTGAAGCGTTGAACCAGGCGCCAGGTAGCCGGGAAGAGACCTGCGGCGAGGGCGATCTTGAGCGCGTCACCGAGGAGGAAAGGCACCATGCCCAAACTCAGTGCCGTGGCCCAGGTGACATCAATCGCGAACTTCAAATACGTCACCCCGATGGCGTAGATGACGATATTGCCGATCACCATGAGACCGGCGGTGCGCAGCGCAGTGCGGGTCGCTCCCTGTTCGGCGAGACGACCGACGATCCCGGCGGCGACGATGAAGCCGAGGATGTAGCCGTAGCTCGCCCCGCCCCAACCCGAGGATCCGGCCGAGAACCATGGAACACCGGCGGTGCCCGCGGCGGCGTAGACGACCATGGACGCAATGCCGCGCCAGGTACCCAAAGCCGCGCCGACCAGCAGTACCGCGAAAGTCTGCAGGGTCAGGGGAACGGGGGTGAAGGGCAGCGGGATGACGACCTGGGCGGAGATGCCGACGAAGGCCGCTCCACCAAGGACGAGGGCGACGGTGGCCACCTTGGTGCGGGCGACATAGTCACCGAGAACAGCGGGGGCTGGGGCGGCAACGGCCATGGTCTCCTCCTCCTGACAAGCGGCTGGTGGAGCCGCTTGAAGCCTGCTTTGCAGCGTGGCGCGCAGGGAACTGTACCGCCCAGGGGGCTTGTGGGGTTATCCTTGGGTTTGTCGTACCGGAGTGAGGACGCAGGGGAAGGCGACCCTCGACCCCGGGAGGCGACATGACGGTCGTAATCGACGTCCGACGGGACGATCGACAGGCACCACCCCGCGCAGGGGCGGAAGAGCTTTCTGCGCACGGGGTGCTTTTCGTGCACTCGTGCGCCTCGGCGGTTGCCCCGCACCTGGAATGGGCTCTGGCTCGGGTTTTCGGCACCGCCGTGAACGTGGATTGGGCTTCCCAGCCCATCGCCCCGGGCAGTGTGCGGGCTGAAATCATCTGGCATGGGCCCCAGGGGACGGCCGCCAAGATCGCCAGCGCTTTGGTCTCCTTCTCCACGATGCGATTTGAGGTCAGCGAAGACCCGAGTGCAGGAGTCGAAGGAGAGCGCTATGCGTTCACGCCGACGCTGGGTCTGTTTCGCGCCACGATCGGGTCCCACGGTGACGTTCTGGTGCACGAAGATCGCTTGCGCAGCCTTCTCGCGGGAGCGCGGCCCGATGACGTGTCGGGCGTAAACGACGAGATCCATCGACTTATCGGGACACCGTGGGACGACGAACTCGAACCCTTCCGCATCACCCATGAAGATTCCACGGTGCGGGTGTTGCACGAAGTGGGGTAGGAGCGCGCACGCAACAGCCGTGATTCAGCCGCGCCTTCGTCCGTTGAANNAGGCCAGAATTCTCCGGCGGTAATGCTCAGCCGGCAATTTTCAGACCGTGCAGGTCATGTCTGTGCCGCAGCACATGGGCGACTTGATCTTGCCGTGGCCGTTCGGGCACACGGAGATCGCAACGGACGTACCGTCGTCTTTGACGAGAACGTCGTCGACGAGGGCGGCGTCACAGGCGCCGCAGGTGGTGTTGACGGACATCCCGCAAGCGGGGCATGAGTAGAGAGCCATGGGAAGAGACGGTAGGGCACGGGTCCGCTAGTTGTCACGGATGCGTGAAAAGTCCCTTTCGCACCTTTCTTGGGCCCCACATTGACCCCTCTCGTAACAATTTTCACAAGCACAACGGTCGTGCCTCCCCAGGGGGGCTCCTTGGGGCTGCCATAGTTGCGACAACTTCCCCGAAGGAGATGCTCATGTTGGCGGACGTCGACCGAGCTGTTGCTGCCCTGCTCGAGTCCGAGCGCCTGGGTGGTCAGGCCGCCAAAGTCGCCTTCGATGCCCCGAAAAAGGAATGGGCGGCGGCGCGAACGGCTCCGACGTTGAACTTGTTTTTGGCCGATATCCGCGAAGACCTCACCCGTCGCACCACCACCTTGATCGAAGAAGTGGGTGAGAACGGCATCGTCGAATCACGACGCCAACCTTTTCGTTTCTATAACCTCACCTACGCTCTCACTGCCTGGGCGTCACGCCCGGAGGACGATCACCAACTTCTCGGCCTCGCGCTCCACGCGCTTGTTCAATACGACTACATTCCCGAGCGATTCTGTGCTGGTGAACTTGCCGCGTTGCTCGAGCAAGGCCACAACCTCCACTTGAGGGTGGGCGGGAAGATCTTCTCGGACCGCTTCGCCACCGAGTTGTGGTCGGCGATGGGTACCGACTACCACCCGTTCCTGTCGGTCGTTATTAGCCTCCCCGTTGCTGCCGGTGTCTCCGAACCCGCCGGTCCGCCGCAAACGGTGCCGCCGCAAATTGTTGTCTCCAGCACGGACGATCCGATCAAGGATGTTGTCCGCGGACGGGATCCCGAAGCACCNGAGGCGGGAATACGAACACGCAGAAGAGATCAGAACTGATGGCCGCCCCACCCCAGGTTTGGGATCCGCACGCGGCGAGCCACGTGCGGGCGCTTTTGGCGGTCGTTGGTGAACGTGTGGCCGCTCTGGTAGACGAGTCACGNAGACCCGACGACGTCCCCGATGAGCGTCGCGGTCATGTCTTCCCGCTGGATCTGGTCATCCGAGACGCTCGCGATCTTGCGGGAGTCGACTCCCGTTTGGTTATCTCGGATNCAGACCTCTCNGATGACATGAGGCGCTGGGCGATGCTGTGCGGACTGTCGGATTCGGAATTGGGCACTCTGATCGTGGCAGCCGCCGTCCAGGTAGATCCGCGCTTCGAAGCCTTCTTCATCGTTCTTAACAACGAAGTGGACACCCGCGGCCCGTCGGTGGCGACCACCCTGCGGCTGATCGGCTCGGATCCGTCATCCCCCGAAGGACGACGCATTTTCGACCCCGACGGCTTCCTGTGTCGCATGGGGCTCATCGAGTTGCGCAGGCAGGACCACCCCTTGCCCTCCCGCATCGTGGATGCCTCGGAACGGTTCGTGCGGCACCTGCTCGGCGATGGTCGCTTCGATGGTCGTGTGGACGACCTCTTGTCCTGGCGTAGTGAGCAGCTGNTGCCTGGGGAACTGCTGCCTGACACCGTCCCGTTTCCCGAAATTCCTCCGCTGGGCTCACGTCACGAATCAGCCATCGTGTGTATGCGGTCTCATCAGGGCTCCGGTGCTGTGTGCATCGCTCATCATCGCCTGCACATGTCCGGGCATCCNAGGGTGTTGATTTTNGACGCGCACGATCTTCCGCACGACACCTCCGAGTGCCGGGACGCCGTCTACGCGAGCCTTCGGGAAGCCGCCCTGGCGTGCACTCCCATGATCGTGGACGCTCGCCGAATCACGGCTGACCGCGTCGCTGAGGTCATCACGTGGGTTGATCAAGGTTTCATCCCTGTGATCGTCATCACCGGTCCGAGCATGTCGGTAGACCTTCCCCCCGATCGCATCGTTGACGTACCAGTGGCGGCCCCCGCAGTGCGCGCTGCATGGCTGGACTACCTCAACGATCAGATCGACAGCCCGCGCACCGTCGACACGTTGCAGCGCCTTGAACCCGAGGACGTACGGGAGCGATTGCTTCACGGCAACGAGAAGATGAGCGCATCGGCTCCCTCGGATTTGGGGGCGCTAGCCCGCCCGGTGATTCCCACCTTCCAGCTCTCCCACGTCATCGTTCCCGATCAAGTGGAAGGGGAACTGTCCCATCTGCTGAGCCGGGTTCGACTCAGGGATCAAGTCTTGGACGACTGGGCGATGCGTCCGGGCGGAACCAGAGGGCGAGGAATCACGGCACTATTCGCTGGGCCGTCCGGCACGGGAAAGACCATGGCTGCGGAAGCCCTAGCCGGGGAACTCGGGGTTCCGTTGTTCCACGTCGACCTGTCGAGCGTTGTCGACAAGTANATCGGGGAGACNGAGAAGCGACTCGAGCAGATCTTCACCGCAGCGGAACAATTCGACGGGGTGCTGCTCTTCGACGAGGCGGACGCCTTGTTCGGGAANCGTTCCCAGGTGAGCGATGCGCGAGACCGACACGCGAACATCGAAGTCGCCTACCTCTTGCAAAGAATGGAGTCCTTCGACGGCCTTGCGATCCTGACAAGCAACCTTCGCGCCAACCTCGATGATGCATTCTCGCGCCGACTCGACTGCATCGTCGACTTCCCCGAACCTACTCANGAACTGCGCGAGAAGATCTGGCGAGCGTGCCTNGGTCAACANGGCCGGCACCTGTCCGACGGTGAGTTCCGAACGCTGTCGACCTTGGAGNTGTCTGGGGGAGGAATCAGTTCCGCCTGCCTATCNGCTGCGTTNGCAGCTGCCGAAGCAGGACGACACGTCGAGTACGAGCAGGTCATCTGGGGCGCGGCTCGTGAATGGCAGAAACTCGGTCGACTCTCCTTTCCTTTGGAGCAGTCCTTCGGATCCTTCGCAAATCCTCCGCGCGGGGAGGTGACAACCGATGNCTGACAACGATTCCGAGAGCGGTGAAGAGCAGTATCTTCGATGGGTCAACGAGGTCTCGGGGGCCTCGAGTGATGGAGGCGATACGTCTTCCGGCGCCGGCGACTCTGCTGCAGCGACAGCAGGCACCTCCGATGACACCGGGTCCGGAGAANTAGGGCACCGAGAGGATGCGCTCGCGGGNACCATCGTTGCCGAGCGCAGCGTGCTTCCGCGGCCCANCGTTACGTTGGGGCAAGAAGAGGTCACGGCAAGCCCGGGGAAACCGGTGCGCGTTAANGTCACCGTTCGCAACGTGGGTCCAGTGGTCGAGACCTACTCGCTGTCATCTGTCGGCAACGGATCGGAATGGGTGTCGCTCGTTCCCTCAGAACTGTCCCTGTTTCCCGGGGATGAGAACTCTGCGGCCATCGTCATCAAGCCACCGCGTGCCTCACGAGTGGGNGCTCAGACATATCCCATCGGGATCAAAGCGACGTCGGAAGTTGATCCGAACGAAAGCACCGTTGCCGAACTCAACATCACGGTCGATCCGTTCTATGAATCCGTTCTAAGTGTCAGTCGGACAACCCTCGAGATGCGTCGTCGGACTTCGACCTACGCAAGCATAACGAANAATGGAAACACCACGGTACGCGTTGTCTTGCGCTTGTGGGACCCCGATGGCCGGCTGCGTTTCAAGGTCGATGACTCGCTAATTGAACTCGCCCCGGGAGAGACGTCCTGGACTCGGGTGACCATCACCGGTCCCTTCCACCTGGTGGGCCGCCAGCGAACGCTGAGCATGCTNTCTGCAATCGAGCCCAATAAAGATCTCACGTTGGGGACTNCGCTGGAGGACATGCAGTCGGCGGTGCAGCGAGTCACCGTGATTCAGCGCCCGATTATCCGCTTCCGGCTCGGAATCATCGGCAGGCTCGTCCTTCTGCTCGCGATCGTGGGGGTCATCGCAGCATTTATTTTCAGTCGTCTGTACCTGTCTGGATCGGATGACGTCATCATTTCTCCGCCGGCAACGCCGGTTGATTTCTCCGCTGAGCAATTGGGNACGGACCAGATCCTGCTGCGTTGGAGAGCGGTTTCCGGAGCGACCGGCTATTCGGTGTACGCCGTCGGTGATGCTGGAAACGCGCTGACTAGTCCCAGTACGTCGGGCTCCTCCGGTGGAACCTCTCAATCGATCTCGTTCAGCTCACCGGTTGTGTTCATGCCCGCCTCCGTGGGTGCTGGCGGCGGAACAGGCTCACCCTCGCCGTCTACATCACCGTCCCCCGACAGTTCGACCTCGACACCCTCCCCGAGCGCTTCCTCCCCTAACTCGACCGTGTACAACTACGACATTGAGTCTCCATCGTGCGGAGANTGCACGCACGTGGGAGATGTGCCGTCAGGAACCGCGCGTTTCGTGGTCACGAAGACGACGCTTGGACAGCAGAACTGTTACCGATTGCTTGCAACCGCGGGCAAGACGCAGTCGCTCTACACACCGCAAATGTGCGTGCTGATGCCGACCGCTGCGGAAATCGAAGACGCTACGAGCGGTGCATCCGGCGGAAGTGGCGGCGACGGCTCATCGGAGGCAGCGGCGACGGCTCCATGCCCGCCCTTCGAGCCGATGGCTGACAAGTTGAGTGACACGGCACTTGCACTCACGTGGATGCTGCCCTCTGAGACGCCTGAAGGGCAGGAGGTCGTCGCCTGTGACAAGAACGCCAAGGTCACAGGTTTCGATATTCAACGACAGATTCTGTCCGGCTGGTCAAGCGTCTCTCCGGGCCCGGCGGCTGGTGATTCAGCACTGGAAGTACAGGATCTCGAGCCAGCAACCAAGTACTGCTTCCGTATGCGGAGTAAGGCGGGTGATCAAATTTCCGCNTATTCCGATACGTTCTGCAAGAAGACCAAGAAATCTAGCGCGTCAAAGTCGACCACTTTGACGCCCGTCCCCGCCAACCCGAACTTTGTTGCGTCGCCGAAGCCAACTTCAAGTGCGAGTGCGGATGCCGGCGCGGCCACCGATACCGATCCGGATACCGCGAGCCCAACTCCCTCCCCCAGCGCGACGCCGAGCGAGTCGGCAACCGCGAGTGGCGATGCAGCCGCGGGGGCGGTGGTGGAGTCCAGTCCAACACCATCGCCGAGCGCTTCATCGATGTGGTCCGCGCCGAAGACGGTACCGATACCGCTTTAACTCTTTGGCGTGGCTGAGGGCGAAGTTGTCGCAGAGGAAGCCGGTGAAGTGGCGGGGGTCGCCGATGGCGAGAGCGATTGGCCATCGGTTGGGCTTGTCGAGGGTGATGGCGATGGACTCTCGGGGTNGGTGCGATCGGTCACGCCGCTATTNAACAGATCCGAGGNAGTGAACTGCGGATAGAAGAGCACGTTCGTAATCGCCACCTGACCGAGGTCAGACGCGAACGAGTACGGGTCAGAGAAGCGGGGCCGGTAGTTCGAGACGATGTCGAGTTGAATGCGGGCGGCTTCTACTNCCGGGAATTGCAGGATGGTTGTGTAGTCGCTGAGGTTCGCGATGAGTGGCAAGTCGAATACCTCGGTCGCTTGCTTGACGTACTTGCACTTTTGTTCTGCGATCTGCGTTGTGGATGGGCTACCGGTAGGAGAGATTGGATCCGGAGAAGGCGACGGNGAGACCAAGGGTGTCTTCGTCGCCTGAGCCACCGATGAACCACCAGTCCGACTCGGCGCCGGGGCGGCTGTCGGACTTGCAGACGGACTGACGGACGAACTGACGGACGAACTGACGGACGAACTGACGGACGAACTGACGGACGAACTGCCCGTCGAAGTCGCCGATGGATCAGCAGATGGGCTTGTGGTGGCTGTAGGTGAAGGTCGCTGCCATGCCGGGCACGCCGAAGATCCGATGTAGGGATCACCGATGATATTCGTGTCTTCGTCTGCAGCGTCGACGTCCACCAAGTCATCATCTTGGTCGAGAGGAAAGGCTTTGAAGAAGGTTAAGCGGACCTCATACGGGGTTGCGAGGGCTCGGACGTCGAGAACCCCGTTTTGTATTCCGGGCTGAATCAGCATCCTGTCGAGGGTGAAGTTCTGGACAAGGCGGAAGTTGAGGGTGGTGCCAGCCCCGNAGTTCGGTGAGATCGCGGATGCCCAATATGTGGCGGTGGTGTTTCCTGCGAGAGCGGACGCTGGGGAGCCGAATCCGGTAGAGGAAGCCTGGATGGCGTCATAAGGGGCAGNCTNTCCAGCNGTGGGGGCGATCCAGTACNCNANCGAACGAAAGGCATTTGCGNCCGCGTTGAAAACGGGGTTGGGCTTCGGTGANANAACCACAAGCAGCAGAATCGCGATTAGGAATGCTAGAAAGGCGATCAGGGCCCAATCCCGGCGCTGGGGTGGANTGNCGGCCGTTGCAGTGCCCCCGGCTGCTTGCTGCGTAGCCCTTGTCGCTTGCACGACGACCGCGAAGTCGANGCCGCACCGGGCACAGAAATGAGCTGTGGCTNCGTTACGGAACCCGCAGCGTGGACACGGCGTGCCATCGAGTGGTCCGAGNCCCCCACCTCGCCCCACNGCGATTGTTCGCTCAGTGGCTTGTATTGCCTTGGCCGGCTCCTCCGATTCAATCGATGCGGGGACATCCCTCGGAACGACGACCCCAGCGCTCTCCTCTTCATGCGTCNNAGCGTGCTCACGACTGTCAAGGGGCGCTTCTGCGGGTGGAGGTTTGTCAGGTTCCTTGATTATCGGTCGCGCCCACAACTTCCACCACGGGTCCGGGTTACCACGACGAACCTTGGTTGGCGGGGACTCGTCAGCTTCGGTGTCATCGTCAGCGCCTTCGCCATCCGTGCTTTCGCCATCGGTGTCGTTGTGCTCGTGGTCCGCACTAACACTGGCAGTCTGTTCCGACTGATCGACGGGGGCCTGTCCGGGTACAGGATCGGGCGAATGCCCGNGTTTGGACTCGTCGTCGTGCGACGGTGTTTCCAGGAGGGAAACACTAGAGTCATTGTCGTCAGTCGCAGGGTCTGGTGCCGGGGGAGTCCACGGAGGCACCCCGGCGAACTCCAGGTAGGCCCCGCAACCTGGACAATAGGGAGTCCAGGTGGTCCTTGTGCCGCAGCGTTGGCAGGTAATGCTGGACGGTGTTTCGGTCACGTCACGACCGTCACGACAAGTTCGACATGCGCGGGAAGAACCGATTGGAGTGCGGCCCGTATGTCAGATTCCTTGACGCTGGAGCCTTCGGCCGCGGTAAATGTGACCGTCACCCGGGGCGGGCTGGCGGCGGACCAGGTGGAGGGGTCCTCGAATTCGTTGGCCGTTGTGACGTCTCCGGAATCCGTTACGTCGCAGGTGCCCCCGAAAAGTTCGGTCACTCGGTCGGAGATGCTCTGCGTGGTGCCACGCCAGCGAGACCTCGGCACAGCTTTTGCGAGGGCCTGTCGCTTCATCGAATCAGTCCAGCCCTGTTCGCTTGACACNAAAAGCCAGGTGCTCATGTANTCGATGAAATCCATCGGAGCGAGGTCAGCATCGAGNTATGCGTGATAGCAATCGAGCGTAGAGATGATGGGTGCGAGAACCTCATCGAAGGTGTCNAGAAANAGGTTNGTGACGGGGTCACCGGCNAGCATGGATGGTGCGTAGTCACGGAGCGGAAACGGGNTCGGCAACCCTGGGATGAGTGCGCGTTGTGTGGGTTCGAAGACCATNTGACGNTCGATGGGCGATCTGTATGGCGTGGTCATCGTTGNACGACCTCGAAGTCCGACGGCAGGCTATAGAGAAGNTCGTGCGGCTTCAGCGAGATCTTGTCNGTTGGCTCGGCCCTTGTTCCAGAAACTGCGTCGATGGGAATTAATCGAGCGACGTCCACGTACATCAGCCCCGGCACTTGCTGGAGCACGCTGTAGATGTCTCCGACGGAGACGTCACGACCGAAGGGCCACCCCGTTCCGTCGTAGCCGCCGTGCAAAGGGTGAAGGAAGTTTGCGATGGCATCGTCTGCCGCCGTCAGAACCTGTTCCTGATCTGCGTGCGAGTGGACAGCGAGACGGGCAGCGACGGAGACGCCCATGTAGCGAGGCGGCTCGATACGGATCGTGGTTCCCACCAGGCGCCTCTCATCGATGAATTTTTTCACGCTGGCGAGGGTTTCCTCGCGAGGACGGAGCAACTCGAAGGGAACGCGTCCCGGTTGGATATCAGGAACGACGAGAACCAGGACGGTGCCCGGGCTCCCGAAGTCGGCTCCGTTCAGGCACTTGGTTCGCACCAGTGACGGAGATGCCTGCTGGGTGAGTAGTTCGAAGTCCGCTGTGCTGACTGCTCGGTTGCGGGCCCGCAGGTCGATGGCTGCGCGTGCCTTGAGGTCCGCGATCGTCTCCGGATCGACGCCACCCACGGCGGGATGAATATTCTCCGCCTTGGANATGAACGGGATGCTGGTTCGCAGCAGTCGCAGCGCTCCTGCATCCACATTGCCGGCAACGCCTCCACCGGCTCGGTATTCCGGCACTCGAAGATTGCTGCCTGACGGGGGCGTAGCGCCGTAACTTCGGGTCGACCCATCGGGCTGGCGAACGATGGGTCCGAAGCGCAATTCACCGGTCACGTTGTCGAGACAGAAGATTTTCTCCTGTGGTCCGCGGTTCGCGAAGGTTTCCACCCGAGTCCACCGTTCCCAGCCATCGGGGCTGCTGACCTCAAGGATGAGATCGTCTTGGCCAGCGATTAGCGGCGTGCGGTTGAGTGTGAAGGCCTCTCCAGGAGTCCCGGCCGTTCTCCCGAGCATCTCGTTCTTCACGATCTGACAATGAGTTGCTGGAGCGAATCCACCAATTGTTGCTGCGGACATAGAGCGGATCTTCGGAGACTCTTTGTACTCGGGCTGATCACCTTCTGCGGCGGTAACTCGAACTCGGATCCAAGCCGCTGTTACACCGTTTAGGGAATTTTCCCGTTGTTCGCCGATGGATAACTCGATGGTTCCCTTCCTATTGAAGCCACCGGTGGTGTCCATCAGGCAGTCCACGGGTTCCCATGAGCGACCGTTCCACGCGTCAAACGCTCGCGGCGGTCGCTTCGGATCGACGCCGATGCCCTCGATACGCGAATCCACGGTCAGTCGCACGATGCAGTGAGACGCTGGCTTGTTGAGGCCGATGAAGAATGCATCGTCGACCGCTGGGGTCTCGGAGAAGCACTCGACATCCTCGGAGGTTTGGTCGGTGACATCGACCAACGTGAACGCACCGCCGGCGGGCTGGGTGAGTCCGGCAGTGATGGACGTACTGACGAGCGTCAAGTCTTTGTCCGTTGTGAAGGAAACGGGTGGTCCCTCGCCTCGACGCGCCGTGGAAATTACCGTGCTGGCGGGAACGAGGATGTCGGTGTCTTGAGGAACGGCGAGGGAGAACTGCATGGTCGTGTATGCAGCGGCCGGTGGTCGTAGCGTCTCCCCAAGGAACTCGAGGAACTTAATCCAGTGCAGTTCCGGCACCTTGTTCAGTCGGAAGACCAACTGATCGACCATGTAGGCGAAGGTCTCGATCAGTGTGACGCCGGGGTCGGCGACGTTGTTGTCGGTCCATTCGGGAGCACGCTGCTGGAGGAGGCGTTTCGCCTCATCGACGAAGTCCTGAAAGGCGCGATCGTCGAGATTGGGGGATGGAAGGCTCATTACCCCTCCTGCTCAGGGATCAGATAGAAGGGTACGAGGAGATTGCGCACGTCGTACGAGTTCTTGATTCGGTACTTCACGGTGATTTCTGCGAGCGTGTTGTCTTGTCGAAACTCGACGTCGACCCCGAGGATGTCGGCCCGCGTTTCCCACCGTTCCAGCGAGCTGGTCACCAGAAGTTGCATGCGCGTCCGCAATTCTGGCGACGCGGAGTTGAAGACCAGATCGTGGATACCGCAGCCGAATTCCGGCCGCATCGGGCGTTCGCCGTAGGCGGTTCCGACGATCAGCGCGATGGAGCGTTCGATGTTGGCTGCGCCCGTGACCATCCCCAGTCGCCCCTGGGAATCGAGTGCGAGGGGGAACGCGACCCCCTTGCCAACAAAATCCTGCATGGTGACGGTCACGCTCCCAGGTTGACTATGCCGCCGGACACATCTACTGCGGGTGCTGCCAAACTGATGTCCCCGCTTGCTTCGACGTTGACCGACGAAGCAGCGATACTCAACTCTCCGGTTGAGCTGAGTTCTAGCGCGCCCTCTGCCGAAACCGAGACGTCACCTTCACCGTTGATGGTGACATCGCTGGCATTGACCAAGACNGCGCCTTCTGAATTCACCGTGACGTCCGAGGCGCTGGTGATGACGATGGGTTGTTCCTCCAGGGTCATGATCTCGATGCCTGTTTCTGGCGACAGGCGAACCATGCAGGAGGCGCCGAGCGTCGTTTGNATGGTCAACGATGTGTTCTCTGGACTGTCATTAAAGATCAGTTGATGCCCGTCGCGAGACGTGTAAGCGCGGATCATGGGTGCGCCCTGGACTACTTCACCGAAGGGGATCGCCCCTCGTCGGTCTTGGCTGTACAGGCCCCCGATGACGTACGGGGAGTTCAACTGCCCGTTCTCGAATGCAACAAGGACCTCGTCGGTGGGTTCGGGAAGTATCTGCCAGCCCAGCATCTCTCCGGCTCCAGGNTGAACNACCCTTGCCCACGGACTGACGTACGTTTCCGATAGCCACGGGAAACTCAACAGCACCCGACCCATCGCCTCAGGGTCCTCGGTGTCGGTGACGACCGCTGAATACACGCCTGTCAACTTCGAGGACGTCACGGCCGAGTCTTGGAGGCCAGCGAGCGTGCGGTCTTCGAGCCCAGAGCAGACCAGGGATGTGCGGTACCCCGTCAGGTTGGGTGCGAATGTGTGAATGCTCGAGGTGATCGTGTACTCACCGGTTAGCAGGCCGGCATCGGCGAGGCTGATCGCCCGATTGGGCATAATCGAGGGATTGCCGCGCATCTCAATTTCGATATTTGCGTACGCCCCGGACAGCCGTGCCGCCAAGCCCTCTGAAGCCGCCTCGGTAGCGGCCTCGTTCCCGGTCAAGTTTTCGAGTCGAACGAATTGGTTCACTCCGCCAAGCTCGGCTCCAAGCTCTTCGGGGAGCACCGTGTTGAGGGAGGTGTCCGACATTGTCGGGGCTTCTCCCAGGGATGGNAGGCCAAGGGACTGATCCCAGCCGCGCGCAGAGGAAGCTGCAGTGATGCCGGACCCGGAAACGGATGCTTCCAGGTTAATGATGCGGTCGTCGCCGATGGAGAACGACAATGGTGATGGGTCGATGCCGATGGATGGTGGCGCCGTCTCGGCGGGCATCGTCGGACCGAAGTGCAACGTCGGAGTGCCGGTGAGTGGGTTAATGGCGACGTTGACGACGTACCCGATCTCCTTGGCGAGGCGCACGAGGAAGTCCCAATAGGTTTCGTTTGCCTGCACCACCATCTCGTGCACGACCGGGTGCGGGACGGCCTCGGTGACGATCGCGTGCTCAGCACCAACTGCTTCTGCTACTTCGCTGTAGCTCATCATCGGGTAGCCCATTGTCTTTTGACCGTGGAGGAGCCGATGGCTTGCGTCGTACGCACGCACGACGCTGAGCTTTCCCCCCGAGTTCTCGAATTGGATCTCGAGTGTTTGTACCTGACCGAAGAAGACGGCCTCACCGGCAGCGTCATCTCCGGTCACAGCGCGNACTTCCACGAAGTTGCCAATTTCCAGCCCACACTCCATCGGGATCGTCAAATCCGGATCGGTGAACTCGATTTCACACGACGACGGCAGATTTACCTGGGACTCGACCTCGATGCGACGTATCCGATTAGANAACTTCGGGAGAATCGGNATGCTGTCGACGAAGNCTTTCAGGATCAGATCCGACGTGCTCATGNTGNAGAGGGACATCGCTATCGATCCGCCTTGTTCGGTGACGATGAGATTCCCGAGGTCAAGACCGGTCGGCCGGATTCACCGCGTCTGGGCAGGGTTGCCTTGTCGGGAACAACCAGGGTCCGACCCGCGCGAACGCGCAACGGGTCGTCGATACCGTTCGCGTCAGCGATGTCTCGCCAATGCGAGGGTTGGTGGTAAGCCCGAAAGGCCAGGTGGGCCAATTGATCACCGTCGTAGACCTCGAGTTGTCGTCGCCCAACGTCGCCTCCCGAGGTGGGGTTTTGNGCATCGGGCGACGTGGGGTACTGCATGATTGTTATGTGGCCTTGAGCTCGCGTNGGCTCTCCGAGTCCGTTGAATCGAATGAAGTTTGCATTCACGTCCGAGACGTAACTGACGGGGGAAACGAAATTTCCCCACAACAGCACGACCAGCGGTGCCGTTCCGATTCCGACGGCGGCAAGGAGCGAATCAACTTCGCATAACGCCAGCAGCCGTTCGACCTCGGGCAGAACGCTTTCCCCTTCGGCACTCCCACCCTGGCCCTGATCGACCCGCGCGCCGTCCAGAGTGAAATCAAAATCGATTTTCATCGGTCCCGTTCCCAGCCAGTTCACAGGTCCCGATCCCTCGGCGGACGGNGAATCGTTGGTTCGCCAGTTTGCTTTCTTTTTGACTTGCACGCTCGAAGGAGGAACCCAAAAAGTGATAGCCGGGAAGCTGCCGAGCGTCGCGCCTGCAGTTTTGGCCATGACCTCGTTCTTCGCGGACAGCGCAGTGGATGGCATGTACGCGGCAGCGTCTCCACCGGGAGTCCAGCTCGTGACGGCAGAGAGTGCGCTCGCGACGCCGGAGACTCCGCCGGGAAGCACCACCAATTTGAATGGCTGCACAGATTCGGCGCTGTCGATCCCCGACGCAAGNCTGCCACTCTCGGCAAACCCGGAGTGGGAGAACGTGAGTGTCTCGGTGATTCGTGGAGGCGTCTCTGCGGAGGGAACGGCGACGAAGTCCGGTTGTGTCCACGACACGGGGTATGCGTTGCGGAAGTTGTAGGTGGCTTGTTGCAGTGATCCCTGAACATCCAGGTAGTTGACCGTCACGGAAACGGTCGAGGGGCCGGAGGTTTCCGCTGCAGAGAACCATTGGGCGATCCATCCGGACTGATTGGCGGTCCACGGCCGGGTCAGTGTGACGTTTCCGTAGTCCAGCGATCCCATCATCTGGAACCGGCTCCGGTTGTAGCCGCCGGCCTGAAGGTCTTGAGCGCCGAGGCTNACCGAACCCAGGGACAGTGATTGCCAGTTGGCGCCCAGCGTTTGATCCGAAGCGACGATGTCGACGCTGATCGAGAAGCCGACGAAGTTGGTCGCGGTGTAATCCGAGTCGAAGGGCGCGGGGGTCGACATGGCTTAATCCTCCCGCACGAGTCGGCCGCGTCGTTCGCGGTCTCGCAGGAGCTCGTTTCTGAGATGGCGNCGGATGATGGGGTAAAGNGCTGCCGCGTGGCGCTCGAGCCACGCGTCATCGGGGGTTGCGTCTTCNGATGTTCNTGGAGATCGTCGATATTCCTCAGGCNCCAAGCCGGCGATTCCACTGNAGTTTGCCNCAGTCGCGGACGGCGGTGCCGTTGTCGGCGGGAGGGGTGCTGAGGGTGGTGCCGCCTGTGCTCCCCTGCGCTGAACCACGGCACTGTCGGGTGCAGACGATGCCATCGGATTGCCGGAGGAGGTCGCGGGGATATGCGAGGTGACGACGGGAAGCGCCACCGGCTGCATCCCGGATGCTTGTGCGACGTCTGCCTGTGACGGGGTCGATTGGTCGACGGGTGCGGGTGTTGCCNCGGGGTTNCNACGGGGTTGTTGACGCCCTGGGGGAACCGGTGAGCGCGGAGTGGCTACNACGCGCACCAGGTCGCTGCTTGAGGATGCGTCGACCCTCTTCCCCGGTACCTGTGCGGGCTTTGTGGGGGAGCCGCCGACGGGCACTCCCGCGGCCGTTGAACCTCCGACCGGACTCGTCAGCGGTGGAGTCATTGGGGATGGGCCGTTCGGCGTCGGTGATGCACTTGCAGGAACGTCGGGTGTGGGGGTGGCGTGGGATGACGCCGTTGCCAGGATGCGTTCTACGTCGAGCGCCTTCTGCTCGAGGCGTTGGCCCTCGGGGGTGTGTTCGGGTGGAAGTCGTTTGCCGTTTCCTTGTTGGACGACGTGTGTGAGTTCGTGGGCCAGGAGTCGACGTTGGTGATCGGATGTCAGCGGAGCNGTGCCGGGGAGGTGGACTTGACCACGGTGGGTGAAGGCATCCGCTTCAAGATCGCGGGCCTGCTTGCTGACTGCTTCTCCTCGAACAATCGACGCTGTTGCGGGGGACACCCCGGTGGTCGCAACGATCGCTGCTCTGATGTCGGCGGGAACGGTGATCGTTGTTGGCGACCCGGTGGAATCAGGGGTGTGCTGACCGAATTGCGACTGTTCCGATGTGAACGAATCTTTGGACTGGTCTGACGTTGCTGCTTGGGTCGGATGGTCAGTTGCTGTTGACGTAGACGTTTGTGTCACCGATGGAAACACAGATGATGTCACCGATGACCCGTCTGCGTCGCGTACGGCATCACGCTTGTCGGGATCTCCGACGCGGGGCGTGGAGGTGGCTCTGCGTTGTATAGGTGCGTCGGCGAGGACTGGTTCGGACGCCGGGTGTGGTGTGGTCGACGCCTGCGTGAACGGCTCCGTTGCGGGCGTTGTCGCGGATGTTGAGGTGCTCAGTGACTTTGCCGGTGAATGCGAGATGGGCGCAGTATTCGTACTCGGATTTTCGTCGGAGTCTCCGCGTGGTTGAGCGTCTTCCACGTGTCCGTCATGTCGTTGCACGCGGCTTGGCCGCACATCAGTTGGTTGCACGGCATCAACAGCGGGAATGGGAGATGGAGTTGATGCTGCCGATGTCGTGAAAGGAGCATCCCGCGCGGATCCGGACGGCGGTGTGGTGGCCGGTGAAGTGTCTGTCGATGGTTGCTGGGAATCGTTCACCTGGAGTGATGGTGCGTCCGCGATAGGTGCAGTCGTAGCAGCCGGGGCTGAGCCACGAATGCGTGTGGAACGCGGCCGCCGCTGAATGCCGTCTGACTGAAGGGCGGGAACGGACGAGGCGGCAGGCGTGGCCGAGGCTGCGGG